>NZ_JBGDUQ010000002.1:0-603351 GCF_046552175.1 Salmonella sp. SAL00672
TGGAGCCGACCTTGAAATACCACCCTTTAATGTTTGATGTTCTAACGTGGACCCGTTACCCGGGTTGCGGACAGTGTCTGGTGGGTAGTTTGACTGGGGCGGTCTCCTCCTAAAGAGTAACGGAGGAGCACGAAGGTTGGCTAATCCTGGTCGGACATCAGGAGGTTAGTGCAATGGCATAAGCCAGCTTGACTGCGAGCGTGACGGCGCGAGCAGGTGCGAAAGCAGGTCATAGTGATCCGGTGGTTCTGAATGGAAGGGCCATCGCTCAACGGATAAAAGGTACTCCGGGGATAACAGGCTGATACCGCCCAAGAGTTCATATCGACGGCGGTGTTTGGCACCTCGATGTCGGCTCATCACATCCTGGGGCTGAAGTAGGTCCCAAGGGTATGGCTGTTCGCCATTTAAAGTGGTACGCGAGCTGGGTTTAGAACGTCGTGAGACAGTTCGGTCCCTATCTGCCGTGGGCGCTGGAGAACTGAGGGGGGCTGCTCCTAGTACGAGAGGACCGGAGTGGACGCATCACTGGTGTTCGGGTTGTCATGCCAATGGCACTGCCCGGTAGCTAAATGCGGAAGAGATAAGTGCTGAAAGCATCTAAGCACGAAACTTGCCCCGAGATGAGTTCTCCCTGAGACTTAGAGTCTCCTGAAGGAACGTTGAAGACGACGACGTTGATAGGCCGGGTGTGTAAGCGCAGCGATGCGTTGAGCTAACCGGTACTAATGAACCGTGAGGCTTAACCTTACAACGCCGAAGATGTTTTGGCGGTTGAGAAGACGAACAATTTTCAGCTCAGATTCAGAGTCCGAAGGATTTTACGCTGAGACAAGGCGGCAAACGCAGCGACGGAAGGAGCATACAGAAGTATGTGACTGACGCCCGCAAGAGCAGCCAACGCCGTATCAGTGTAAAAGACACAGGACAGAGCACAAAGAATTTGCCTGGCGGCACTAGCGCGGTGGTCCCACCTGACCCCATGCCGAACTCAGAAGTGAAACGCCGTAGCGCCGATGGTAGTGTGGGGTCTCCCCATGCGAGAGTAGGGAACTGCCAGGCATCAAATTTAGTGTGCTGATATGGCTCAGTTGGTAGAGCGCACCCTTGGTAAGGGTGAGGTCCCCAGTTCGACTCTGGGTATCAGCACCACTTAATACGGTTAAAGTTCGGCATTTGAAAAAGAATTTGTCTGGCGGCAGTAGCGCGGTGGTCCCACCTGACCCCATGCCGAACTCAGAAGTGAAACGCCGTAGCGCCGATGGTAGTGTGGGGTCTCCCCATGCGAGAGTAGGGAACTGCCAGACATCAAATAAAACAAAAGGCTCAGTCGAAAGACTGGGCCTTTTGTTTTTGTCTGTTGTTTGTCGGTGAGTACTCTCCTGAGGAGGACAAATCCACCGGGAGCGGATTTGAACGTTGCGCAGCAACGGCCCGGAGGGTGGCGGGCAGGACGCCCGCCATAAACTGCCAGACATCAAATAAAGCAAAAGGCCCAATCGAAAGATTGGGCCTTTTTGCATTTATCTCTCTATGGAAAAAGTTATCGGTTAATGGCGCCGACGCGTTTTATATTTGGTTTATACCCTTCATACTTCAAGTCGCTTATGTGTTGGCTACGGATTACTCGGCCCATTCATGGGCCTCGCCCTGACGGGCCGTCGCACGCGATGTTCAAATCTGCTCCCGGCAGATTTGTCGCTCACCCCAGTCACATAGTTATCTATGCTCCTGGGGACTCACTCCCTTGCCGCCTTTAAGCAACTCGAATTATTTTGGGTATATAACATCTTCGTAGAGTGGATAAAAACCGTTTTAGTCAACGTGATTTCCCGCCATATATCCGCCTGAACCATAGAATGTGAACCGTGCTGAAGTGGATGTACAAACGGCTTTTACTTACGCCTCTAATAAGCAATAGAGATATTCGCTGAGGACTAAGAATCTGGCCCATTAGGCTATTTTATTTGCCAGTTTGGCCCTGGGACAGTGCTCAAAATCCTCATGTATTACGTGTATGCTCCGGTTTTTATCCAGACTGTCTGCGATAATTACGCCTAATGACCACGCTCTAAGTCTTACTGTATAAAGCGTGTTTGTAATGCGGCTTACGATGCTATCAAGCTACAATTTTGTCTGCATCGGACAAGGAATAGAATAAATACCATCGGGATGGGCGAGTAAGAAAAGAGAGCGTTTTATCGTGTTAACTTTCGGGGGACAGGCTGAACAGATTACGTCGCTGAGTATCCTTACGACCTTTATATTATTACTGAAAGCGCGGCATTGCCGCGCCTGCATGTATCATTTAGAAAGCGCAATGATACCCATCGTCAACCCTGCTACCGCCGCAGCGCCGCCAGCAATAGCGCCTGCTGTCTCCCAGTTATCCTGCGTAGTACCTTTCATACATGTATTGGTATGAACCAGCCGCCCTTGATCGTCATAAACCGGTACGCAGGGAGAATCATGTGCACAACCTGCCAATAAGGTGGTAAGCAATGCAACTGGAATTAGTCTTTTCATGGTGTTACCTCATTAATCAGCGTTTCGCAAAGTACAGCAACGTAAATGCTGGCTCTAACCGCTGCGAAAACGAGAGTTATTTTACCACCACAGAAAAAATGGCTGACATGAGGAATCATCTCAATTCATGTGAATTGTAAAAACTATGGAGAATGCAGAGGTAAGCGGAGAGGGGGAATAGCGGAGATAAAAACGTACCGTTTAAAAAGGCGTCCGAAGACGCCTCTGTTTACCGGTTAATCATGATGGCGATTAAATCGGCGTTTTACAACAACGAAGAATACTGGCACGAAGAAGATAGCTAATAAGGTTGCGGTTAACATTCCCCCCATAACCCCTGTGCCTACTGCGTTCTGTGCACCACTACCTGCGCCACGACTGATAACTAACGGCATTACCCCGAGAATAAAGGCCAGCGAGGTCATTAGAATAGGACGTAAACGCATACGGGATGCTTCCAGCGTCGCTTCAATCAATCCACGTCCTTCTTTTTCCATGAGATCTTTGGCGAACTCAACAATCAGGATGGCGTTTTTAGCAGAAAGGCCAATAGTGGTTAACAAGCCAACCTGGAAGTAAACGTCATTGTTCAGACCGCGCAATGACGCTGCAAGCAGAGCGCCAACCACGCCGAGCGGTACGACCAGCATTACCGAGAACGGAATTGACCAGCTTTCATACAGAGCGGCAAGGCAGAGGAAAACGACAATGAGTGAGATTGCGTACAGCGCCGGCGCCTGGTTACCTGACAACCGTTCCTGATACGACATACCTGTCCAGTCATAGCCAATACCGTTTGGCAGCTGTGAAGCCAGGTTTTCCATTAACGACATGGCTTCACCGGTACTTCGTCCGGGCGCTGCTTCACCGAGCAGTTCCATTGACGGCATCCCGTTATAGCGTTCCAGGCGTGGCGAACCATAAATCCACCGTGCTGAGCTAAAGGTAGAGAAGGGCACCATCTCGCCATTAGCGCTGCGAACATAAAGATTGTTGATATCTCCCGGCAGCATACGGAACTGAGCGTCAGCCTGAACGTATACTTTTTTCACTCGTCCGCGATCGATAAAGTCGTTAACGTAATAGCCGCCCAACGCCGCGGAGATGGTTTCGTTGATATCAGACAGCGAAACGCCGAGCGCCTGCGCTTTTTCTTGATCGACATCCAGCTTGAACTGTGGCGTGTCTTCCAGCCCGTTCGGGCGTACGCGCACTAATAGATCAGGATGCTTCGCGACCATACCCAGGAGTTGATTACGCGCTTTTGTTAACGCATCGTGACCGAGTCCTCCCTGATCAATCAGTTCGAAGTCGAAACCTGTTGCGGTACCTAACTCGACAATTGCCGGCATGTTGAAGGGGAACACCAACCCGTCGCGAATCTGGCTAAAGGCGCGTGTCGCTCTGGCGATAACGGCTTCGACGCTATTTTCTTCACCGTTACGCTCTTCCCAGGGTTTAAGGCTGACAAATGCCATCCCTGAGTTTTGTCCCTGACCGCTAAAGCTAAAGCCGTTTACGGTAAACACGCTTTCGACGTTCGCTTTTTCATTATTCAGGTAGTAATGAGTGACTTGATCCAGCACTTTCTGCGTACGTTCTTGCGTAGCGCCAGAGGGGAGCTGAATCATGGTCAGGAATACCCCCTGATCTTCTTCCGGCAGGAAGGATGTCGGGAGGCGTAAAAACAGAACCGCCATTCCGACTACAATAAGTAGATAGATAATGAGATAGCGACCCGTATTACGCACGATGCCGCTTACGCTGTTAGTATAGTGGTTAACGCTGTGGTCAAACCTGGTATTGAACCAGCCAAAGAAGCCGCTTTTTTTCTCGTGATGTTCAGCAGATACGGGTTTAAGCAGCGTAGCGCACAGTGCTGGCGTCAGAATCAACGCAACCAGAACGGATAGCGCCATTGCTGAAACAATAGTAATAGAGAACTGGCGATAAATTGCCCCGGTCGAGCCGCCAAAAAAGGCCATCGGGATAAATACCGCAGACAGTACCATCGCGATACCAACCAGCGCTCCCTGAATCTGCGACATGGATTTTTCCGTCGCCTCTCGGGGAGAAAGGTTATCCTCCATCATTACACGTTCAACGTTTTCTACGACCACTATCGCATCGTCAACCAACAGCCCTATCGCCAGTACCATACCAAACATCGTCAGAGTATTGATGGAATAGCCAAAGGCGGCGAGTACCGCAAAAGTGCCTAGCAACACGACAGGAACAGCGATGGTAGGAATCAGGGTTGCCCGGATATTCTGTAAGAACAGATACATTACCAGGAACACCAGAATAATTGCTTCAAACAGCGTTTTTACCACTTCGTGGATAGATATTTTTACGAAGGGCGTTGTGTCATAAGGATAAACCACCTTCATTCCCTGAGGGAAGAAAGGCTGCAGTTCCGCCAGTTTCGCTTTGATTGCGGTTGCGGTATCCAGCGCGTTAGCGCCGGTCGCCAGTTTAATACCGAGACCGGAGGCCGGTTTACCGTTAATGCGCGCTACAACATTATAGTTTTCACCGCCAAGCTCAATACGCGCGACATCTTTGAGATGGACGACAGAACCGTCGGTATTGACACGCAACGTAACTTTGCCGAACTCTTCCGGATCTTTCAGACGCGTTTGGGCGATGATTGAGGCGTTAAGCTGCTGGCCCGGTAATGCTGGCGTGCCGCCCAGTTGGCCTGCCGCAATCTGGTCGTTCTGTACTTTTAACTGGTTGATGACGTCAACTGGCGTGAGCTGGTATTTATTTAGCAGATTCGCATCCAGCCAGATACGCATGGCGTACTGTGCGCCAAATAGCTGAACGTCGCCCACACCATTAAGACGGCTGATAGAATCCTTAATGTTAGAGGCGACATAGTCAGAGATGTCGTCCTGGGTAGTGTTCGGATTATCCGAGACGAACCCGGCGACCATCAAAAAGCTGCTGCTGGACTTTTCAACGCTAATCCCCTGCTGCTGGACTTCTTGCGGCAGTAAAGGCGTGGCGAGCTGCAATTTATTTTGCACCTGAACCTGCGCGATATCCGGATCGGTTCCGGACTGGAAGGTCAGGGTGATGGTCACGCTACCAGCAGAGTCGCTGGTAGAGGACATATACATCAGGTTATCGATACCGTTCATATTTTGTTCGATAACCTGAGTAACCGTATCCTGTACCGTCTGCGCATCCGCGCCAGGATAGGTTGCAGAAATAGAAACCGCTGGCGGCGCAATGGTTGGATACTGCGCAACGGGAAGTTGCATTATTGCCAGTGCGCCAGCCATCATCAGGATAATGGCCAGAACCCAGGCGAAAATAGGACGTCTAATAAAAAAGTTTGCCATGTACGGTTACCTTATTGCGCCGTTTTCGCTGCAGGAGCATCGGTAGTGGCTTTCACCTGGACGCCCGGTCGCGCTTTTTGTAAGCCGCTGACGATGACCTTATCGCCCGGTTTTAACCCTTCGCTGATGAGCCATTTATCGCCAATAGCCTGCACCGCCACGACATTGCGGGCTTCGACCTGGCTTTTATCGTTAACCACCATCACCATTGCGTCGCCGCGCGGCGTGCGGGTCACGCCCTGCTGGGGGACAAGGATGGCATTGGGCTGGACGCCTTCATCAATGCGGGCGCGAACAAACATACCGGGAAGCAGACTGTGTTGCGGGTTAGGGAACACCGCCCTGAGCGTGATAGAGCCGGTGCTTTCATCTACGGTAACGTCGGAAAATTGCAGCGTGCCTTTAATCGGGTAGACCTGACCATTTTCCATTACCAGTTGAACCGTGCTACTGGCGCTGTCTTTATGCAGGTTACCTTGTTCGACGGATTGCTTGAGTCGCATAAAGTCGTTGCTTGATTGCGTCACGTCGACATAAATCGGATCGAGTTGTTGCACGGTAGCCAGTTCAGTTGACTGACCATTAGTCACCAGCGCGCCTTCAGTCACATTAGATTTTCCTATACGCCCGCTGATGGGTGAGGTGACTTTGGTATACGCAAGGTTAATACGCGCGCTTTCAACAGCGGCTTTTGCCGCCACAACGGCGGCATCGGCCTGGCGGGCGTCGGCAATCGCCTGATCATATTCCTGTTGGCTGATATATTTTGTGCCGACCAGTGGAACATAGCGTTTGACCGTCAGGTGCGCGATAGCCGCAGCCGCTTCGCTTTTAGCAAGTTCGCCTTTAGCGCTGTCATAATCAGCCTGATAAGTGGCAGGATCGATCTGATAGAGCGACTGCCCGGCCTCTACATCGCTACCTTCGGTGAAGTTTCTTTTAAGCACGATCCCGCTCACCTGGGGGCGAACCTCCGCAATGCGAAATGCGGACGTACGTCCGGGAAGTTCGGTCGTTACGGCTAGCGGCGCTGTTTCGACCACATGGACGGTGACTTGCGGCTCGCCGGCATGAGCCTGGGTATCTCCCTGGTCATTACAACCGGCCAGCAGCGCAGCAGAGAATATGATGAATGAGGGCAGGAGTGAAAACCTGGCATGTTTCGTCATTACTGTTCCTTAAAAAACCGAAAGCTCGTTATTCACCGGATAACGGTAAGGCGTTAACGCGCGAAAAATAGAATAGCAGTGGGGTATCCTACAAATTATTAGCTTGTGATGTAAGCAATACTTATTTTGGGATGGGGTTCACGGCACATAAAAGCAAAAAAAAAGAACTATTCCCTGTCGTTTCATAATGTCCCGATTAGTAAAATCATGATGTTGAATAACATAAATAGAAATATATATTTTATATGAATGTGTTTTATTAATTTATTTGTTTTTATTATTGATTTGGCGATATTGTGCGAAATAAAAATAGCTGTCTCTCGTCTGACTAAAAAGGACATGATAAAGTTGTTTTTTGTGCTGAGTATTTTATCAGCGTATTTATCGTTTTTATGGTCCAGGATATCTTAATTATGGCGAAGAAAACGAAGGCGGATGCGCTTAAAACGCGGCAACATTTGATTGAAACCGCTATTGCGCAGTTCGCTTTGCGCGGCGTTGCCAACACGACGTTGAATGATATCGCTGATGCCGCTGATGTCACGCGGGGCGCCATCTACTGGCACTTTGAGAATAAAACGCAGTTGTTTAATGAGGTTTGGTTACAGCAACCACCTTTACGCGAACTTATTCAGGATAGGCTTACGGGATGCTGGAATGATAATCCCTTACAGGATCTACGAGAGAAATTTATTGCAGCCTTACAATATATTGCGGCAGTGCCTCGTCAGCAGGCATTAATGCAGATTTTATATCATAAATGTGAATTCCATAATGGTATGATATCGGAACAGGCCATTCGGGAGAAGATGGGTTTCCATCATCAGTCGCTGCTTGAAGTATTACAGCGATGTATGGATAAAAAACTGATCTCAGGCAGTCTTGATCTGGATGTCATATTAATTATTCTGCATGGTAGTTTTAGCGGAATAGTAAAAAACTGGTTAATGAATCCCACAAGTTATGATCTTTATAAGCAGGCGCCTGCATTAGTCGATAATGTATTAAAAATGCTAAGCCCGGATGGCAGTGTGAGGCAATTAATGCCAAATGAACAACAGGCGGAAGAAGCCTGAGATTATTTTGAGTTGATATTATATATTGACCTTGTGAATATATTGGCAGAGTCCCGAATATCGCGAGCAATTTCCTCTGCCGTACGCGGCTTGCCAAGCAGGAACCCCTGAAGCGTATGGCATCCTAACTGGGTCAAAAATTGTTGCTGCGTTTCATTTTCTACCCCTTCTGCCACAATTTGCAGATTTAACGCTTTCGCCAGCGCGACAATAGCCGCAACAATGGTCGCGCCGTCGCCTGCCTCGCTGAGTTCATGTACGAAAGCGCGATCAATTTTTAGTTCGCACGCCGGAAGACGTTTCAGATAGAGAAGGCTGGAATAACCGGTGCCAAAGTCGTCAATAGAGGCCTTAACCCCCATTTCCGTTAATCTGGTGAGTATAGCGACGCTTTGCTCTGGCTTGTTCATCGCCGTGGTTTCGGTGATTTCCAGAATCAATAAATCGGGACGGATACTGTGTCGGGCCAGGCTCCGCGTAATGGTGTCCACAAGCCCGGGCTGCTCAAATTGTAAGGCGGACAGATTTACCGCCACTGACCATAAGGCGTATCCCTGTAAGTGCCACTCGCGGAGCTGTCGACACGCCTCGTCTATCACCCAGCTACCGATAGTGACGATAAGACCCGTTTTTTCCGCCAGCGGTAAAAACTGGTCAGGATTCAGTACGCCTTGTTTTGGATGATACCAGCGCAACAGGGCCTCAAATCCTACAATGGGGCCGGCAGGGGCCTGAAATTTAGGCTGGTACACCAGCCTGAGCTCTTGTCTTTCCAGCGCCAGCCACAGGTCATTCATTAGCTGAAGTTGGGTTTGCGCCAGCATATTCATTGATGGCTGAAAGAAATGGTATCCGTTACGCCCCGTATGTTTCGTGTGGTACATTGCGGCATCGGCGTTGAACATCAGTTCCCGTTCGTTTTTTCCGTCCAGCGGATAGAGCGCTATTCCCACGCTAAGGGTGACGACCAGTTCATACGGATCTATCGTAAAGGGCGCATCTATCGAATGTACCAGCGCGCTGGCAAGGGAAGCCGCTTCGTCAGGCGCGCTGACTTCTGCAAGCAGCACAAATTCGTCGCCGCCAATCCGCGCCAGGGTAAACTGCCCGCTCAGCGGTTGGTTCAGACGATGCGTGACCGCCACCAGTAGCTTATCGCCAATATCATGACCATAGGCGTCATTAACGGTTTTAAAGCCATCCAGATCCATAAACAGTAGCGCGAAAGACGTGTTTTCCCGATTCGCTTTGCTGATGGCCTGTTCCAGACGATCCTCAAGGAGTACCCGGTTTGGTAAACGGGTGAGCGTATCATGCAGCGCCAACTGCGCCAGTTCCTGGTTCGCCTGCGCCAGCGAAGAGGCAAGTAGTGCGGTACGGGCCTGAAGCCGGGCGTCAAATAAAGAAACCAGCAGAGTAATACCCAGGATAGTCAGCGCGACCACGCTGACAAGAACAGCCAGCCAGTTGCTATCGACGCCACGATGTTCCATCGGCCAGTTTTGGGGAAAGTGTGCGGCCTTCATGCCGGCGTAATGCATGCCGGCGATAGCTATCCCCATTAATACCGCGGCGCCTGCTCGCCTCAGGGCGACATCTGTTCCCTCATGACGCAGGCGGAACGTGAGCCACAGCGCGCCGCAGGACGCCAGTAGCGCGATAATGATAGAGAGGGCAACCCATGCGCTATTCCAGACGATAATGGAAGCAAATTGCAGCGCCGCCATCCCGGTATAATGCATTGCGCTGATGCCCAGTCCCATCACCAGCGCGCCCGGCAGTAAACGGCGCAGGCGCAGTTTTTCAGCGCTAACCAGCCATAGCGCAAACAGGGAGGAGCCGATCGCGATCAGCATGGAGAGGCCGGTGAGGAACGGATCGAAGCGCATGTTCATCGCGTGATCCATCGCCAGCATCCCGACAAAATGCATCGCCCAAATACCGACGCCCAGCGCGAAGCCGCCGCCCATTAGCCATATTCTGGCGTTTGATCGGGCGCTTCCGGCTACGCGTCCGGCCATATTTAATGCGGTATAGGACGCAAAAATAGCGACAGCAAATGAAACCGCCACAAGGATGTGGTTGTACTCACTAACCGGCATGTATCATTAGCTCATTGGTTATGCAGGAAAAGAACAGGACGAGACAGTATCCCCCCTTCTTTTATCCTCAACGTGTTTTAATTCCCTGTTTTTATAAGGGATAAAAGAAATCCGGGTGATAAATAATCATAGGTTAAATCGCCCGATTCGCTACTCCAGATCGATACAATTGATCAATTTGAGAGGGTTAACCGAATCCATGTTTCGGCACTTATCCTGTTCAGTCGTCATCAATTCGATCCATTGCATCAAAAGCGCATCAAAAAGAAAAACGGAGACGGCAAAAACAACCAGCCACCAATACTTACGTATCATCGTCAAATCCTGTGTATTCATGCCCATGCGTGCTGGGAATATACATGAAATTTTGACGCTGAAAAGAGGACTTACAATGCTTTTACTTCTCTGAAGATAGCGCGTTTATCCCGACATTTCGCTGCTTTTTGGACAGGTTTTGTGTTTTTCTCTTTTTGACTTTTGCAAGTTCATTTTCTGAATAATGCGAAGTGACGCTCAATCTTCTGAGCCCCATTTTTACGTATTCATTATTGAGTTCAATACCGATAAACTTACGACCTGACTCCGCTGCGACAGCGCCTGTGGTGAAACTGCCCGCGAAAGGGTCCAATACAGTATCGCTCGGGTTAGAAGAGGCCAGTATGATCCGTTTTAACAGCGCGCTGGGCTTTTGCGTAGGATGGTTTTCATATTCATCCATCAGATAACGTACGCGAGGAAATGACCAGACGTTGCCCGGCACTTTTTTCTGATTGTATGGTTGGGGCGGGTTTTTTCGATAATCGATTAGCGCGCGCTTAGCGCCCGTGGTGGTCTCGACCAGAATCGCGTCACGGTTAAAGGTATAGCTTTTCGGGTTTTTTACCATCATCAGGATCGGTTCATACATAGAACCAAAGTATTTTTTCGCCTGCACCCCGGAACTATCATAGGACCAGACGATACGGCTTTTGATGGTAAAAAGCGTTCGGCATTTGAGATCGATATACGGCATATTTTCTGTGCTATTCATGATGTACATGGTGCCGTGTTTCTTCAGTACGCGGTGGCACTCATCAATGCATTCATACAGCCAGGCCAGAAAAGACGCTTCGTCCCAGGATTCCACCATACCGTCGAAATCTTTTCCGATATTGTAAGGCGGATCGGCAAAAATTAAGTCAATGCTTTCAGAAGGCAGTTTTTTAAGTTCTGTTAGCGCGTCACCGTGAATAATCTTCTTCGATTCATCGCCAAAGTACTGAGGTTCACATTCCGCTTTCATGACCAAATTCCATGTGATGCGTATAAAAAAGGCGCTTCCCCATGCCGAGTAGCGCCTTTTTAAACAAGCAGTTAGCTAATCGAAATTAGTTCATGCCGTATTTTTTTAATTTTTTACGCAGCGTACCACGGTTGATGCCCATCATCAGAGCAGCACGGGTCTGGTTACCACGGGTGTATTGCATCACCATGTCCAACAGGGGCTGTTCTACTTCAGCCAGTACCAGCTCATACAGGTCATTAACGTCCTGACCATTCAGTTGAGCAAAATAGTTCTTCAGTGCCTGTTTAACCGAGTCACGCAGGGGTTTTTGGGTTACCTGATCCTGAGAGTTAACGGTAGAAACGGTCAGTACGTCAGAATTTACGCGTTGTTCGAACATAGTTCTGTCAGCTCTTTATTTCTGTTTACGCAAAATTTTCGAAGTATGCCTCCAACGCCTCCAGCTGTTCGCTGGCGTCCTCAATAGCGTTGAATGTGCGCCGAAACTGGTCGTCTGGAGCGTGCTCCTGGAGATACCAGGAGACGTGTTTACGAGCGATTCGGTACCCTTTTGCCTGACCGTAAAAGTCATGCAGTTCCCGAACATGCGTGCAAAGCAAGCGCTTTACCTCTGCCAGCGGCAGCGGCGGAAGCAGCTCCCCAGTGTCCAGATAATGCTGGATTTCCCGAAAGATCCAGGGTCTTCCCTGAGCTGCGCGGCCTATCATCAGGGCATCCGCCCCTGTATAGTCGAGAACAGCTCTGGCTTTATGCGGGTTAGTAATGTCGCCATTCGCGATAATCGGAATGGAAACTTTCTGCTTAACTGCCCGAATACTGTCGTATTCAGCTTCTCCGTTGAACAAACAGGCGCGGGTGCGGCCATGGATGGTCAGAGCCTGAATACCACAATCTTCAGCCAGTTGGGCAATCTCTACGCAGTTACGGTGTTCCGGCGCCCAGCCGGTGCGAATCTTGAGAGTCACAGGAACGTCCACTGCGTTTACGACCCCGATGAGTATAGACTTCACTAAATCCGGGTACTGCAAGAGGGCTGAACCTGCCAGCTTACGATTCACTTTCTTCGCCGGGCACCCCATATTGATATCAATAATCTGGGCGCCGCTTTCCACGTTAATACGTGCGGCATCGGCCATCTCAACAGGATCGCTACCGGCAATTTGCACCGTGCGAATTCCTGGCTCATCAACGTGCACCATCCGTAAACGAGATTTATCGCTTTCCCACACTTGCGGGTTAGAAGACATCATCTCGGATACTGTCAATCCTGCTCCCATCTCATAGCACAGCGTCCGGAAAGGTCTGTCAGTAATGCCAGCCATGGGCGCTGCGATCAGGCGATTTCTGAGCTGATATTGTCCGATGCGCATGAGTTAAGAAATGACCATACTGTGACTGCAAGGCGGCGTATATTACGCATTTTTTGCACGAGATGAAAGGCCAAACTTTGAACAATCCACTGTTGTAGATCAATGAATCGTGCTTAAAAACAGCAAAATAAATTTATAATTCAGTAAAATCATAGGGTTATTTATTGTCGGCGGTTTTGTACGCGCTTACAAATTCCCGTAACTTCTCTCTATTTCTTCGTCCAGAAACAAGATAAGCGGAATAATCTGCTTTTTTTATAAGCTAATTACCCCAAATGAATGGGATCGCCGTCTCGTTTCAGGACAAGATCACTTCCCGCTGCGCGTGACTTTTCTCCATTGCCAGTCGGAAGGGGGCGCACAGATGCGCTTTTGTGTTCATGAATGGCACGCATAAATTTTTCCAGCTGTGCTGAAGAGCGCGTTAGCGGATGCTGCAGAACAACCCGGACAGCATTACTAAGTACGAGGGCGATGGCTGCGACCCGTTAAAACGCCAGTACCTTTTGTCCGCTGGTAGCAGCTGTTTATCCAGACGGATAGTGACAAAGAAGTCATTTCAGGCATTCATTTGATGAATTTAATGATGTCTCGGTGCCTGAAAGGCGTTAAGGCAGTTGTGTGGAGAAAAGCGTGGCCGGGCGACCACGCTGACAAGAATTATTTCTTACGGCCAGTAATGCGGCACCACTCTTCTTTTTCGACGACCGGGTCGAGAGTGAAAAGCTCGGCGTAAGCATCACAGACGCTTTCCGCCTGGCTGGCGAGAATACCTGAAAGCCCCAGCAGACCGCCCTCAACGGGCAGTACGCTGATTAACGGGGCCAGTTCGCGTAATGGGCCTGCCAGGATGTTAGCGACGACCACGTCGGCTTTCATGGCTTCTGGCTGGTCTTTCGGCAGGTACAGCTCCAGCCGGTCAGACACGCCGTTGCGTTCGGCATTATCGCGGCTGGCCTGAATAGCTTGCGGATCGATATCAATACCAATCGCTTTTGCCGCTCCCAGTTTCAGCGCGGCAATCGCCAGAATGCCTGAACCGCAGCCAAAGTCGATCACGGTTTTGCCGTTGAGATCGAGCCCGTCCAGCCATTGCAGACATAAAGAGGTGGTGGGGTGCGTACCCGTACCGAACGCCAGTCCCGGGTCGAGCATCACGTTGACGGCATTCTCGTCCGGAATGTCACGCCAGCTGGGACAAATCCACAGACGCTCGCCAAAACGCATCGGATGGAAATTATCCATCCATTCGCGTTCCCAGTCTTTATCTTCCAGTTGTTCGATTTTATGGGCAAATCCGGCACCCAGCAGCGGATGTTGCTCCAGAATCGCGACAACGTCTTTCATGTCGGTTTCGGCGTCGAACAGACCGATCACATCGGTATCGCCCCACAGACGGGTTTCGCCCGGCAACGGCTCAAAAACCGGCGTATCGTGCGTATCCTGAAAGGTAATGGAAACGGCGCCCGCTTCCATCAGCGCATCACTCAGCTCTTCAGCATTCGCGCCGGTGGTGTTCAGTTTCAATTGGATCCATGGCATGGCAAAACTCTTTATTTATCAGTAGACAATACGGTGGCTTGCGAAGCGGAAGAGCCGAATCGGTTTCCGATCAGAAAAGCCAATAAACTTAACAGTAACGCGGGCACAATCGGATGAAAGCCCAGGTACTGAATATTAAATGTGGCAAGCAGGGCATATAGCACGCCGCCCACGATCATGGCGCTTAATGCGCCTGCCGCGTTTGCCCGCTCCCAGTAAAGGCCCAGTACCAGCGGCCATAAGAACACCGCTTCCAGGCCGCCAAACGCCAGCAGGTTGAGCCAAATGATCATCTCTGGCGGTTTCCACGCGGCCAGCAGCAACAGCGCGCCTAGCAGTAATGTAATCACTGCCGACATACGCTTCAGCCGGATCTCATTTTGCATCTGATCGGGGCGCAGGTTGAGATAGAGATCTTTAATGATCGTCGCGGAACTTTGCAGCAGTTGGGCGTTAATTGTTGACATAATCGCCGCCATTGGCGCAGCAAGGAAGATCCCGGCGGCAAACGGCGGCAAAACTTTCACCATTAGCGTTGGGATCACCAGATCCGGCACCGTCAGATCCGGAAGCACCGCGCGACCCAGCGCGCCGGCAAGGTGCATCCCGAACATTAAAATCGCCACGACAATCGTACCGATAATAATGCCCCGGTGTACCGCTTTACTGTCTTTATAGGAGATGCAGCGCACCGCCGTATGCGGCAGGCCAATCACACCAAAACAGACCAGTACCCAAAAAGAGGTCATAAAGGCGGGAGAAAGTATGTCATCGGCGCCCTGCGGCGTTACCAGTTTGGGGTCGAGAGCGTGCAGCGTGTCAACGGCCTGACTTAGACCGCCCGCCGCATGCACCACGCCCACCAGCAGCACTATCGTGCCGACCAGCATCACCAGGCCCTGTAGCGTATCGTTAAGTACGCTGGCGCGAAAGCCGCCAAACGCCGTATAGAGTGCGATACTGACGCCAAATATCAGCAGGCCGGTTTCGTAGGGAATTCCCGCCGCGGTTTCCAGCAGTCGCGCGCCGCCGATAAATTGTACGGTCATTGCGCCAATAAACGCGACCAATAAACTCAGGCTTGCCAACCACACCAGCAGGCGGCTTTGGTAACGCGCGAATAGCATATCGTTAAGCGTGACGGCATTATAGCGACGCGCCAGGATAGCGAATTTTTTACCCAGAATACCCAGTGAAAGCCAGACGGCGGGAAGCTGGATCATCGCCAGCAAGACCCAGCCCAGACCGTATTTATAAGCCGCTCCGGGACCGCCGATAAATGAACTGGCGCTAATATAGGTGGCGGTAAGCGTCATCGCGAGCACGATCCCGCCCATCGAACGGCTGCCAAGAAAATATTCGTTTAAAAAGGTGCCGGCGGTACGCTTGCGCATAGCGTAAATCGAGACCCCGAAGACCACGATCAGATAGGCTACCAGCGGTAGAATGACCTCAAGCTGCATCGTCATCCTCCAGCGGAATATCGCGATAAATGAATTTCACCATCGCCCAGCACAGCAAAATAAAGACCAGCGGCGTCAATAAGCAGGCCATCTCGAACCAGTGCGGCAGACCGGTAATTCCCGGCGAGTCTCCAGGTAAGTAAGCAGCCACTAACCATGCCGCCAGATAGCAAAGGGTCAGCCACAGCGCCCAGCGCGCCTCTTTATGGGCCTGAACAAAACGAGCGTCCATTTTTTGTCCCTTATGGGTGAAGAAAGCGGGAATTGTACATGATGGGGCATCGCTATCCCCAGAAATAAAAAAGGCCGGATTCACCGGCCTTTTGAGATTAACGTGCGATTATTTTTCCTGAAGACCGAGTTTTTTCTCCAGATAGTGGATGTTGGTTCCACCGTGCTGGAAGTGCTCGTCATTCATGATGCGGGTCTGCAGATCGATATTGGTTTTGATACCATCGATAATCAGTTCCTGCAGGGCATTTTTCATACGGGCAATCGCCACGTCGCGGTTTTCACCGTAGCAGATGAGTTTGCCGATCATGGAATCATAGTACGGCGGCACCGTGTAGCCCGCGTAGATATGAGATTCCCAGCGAACGCCAAAGCCGCCAGGCGCATGGAAGCGCGTGATTTTGCCTGGGCTTGGCAGGAAGGTGTTCGGATCTTCGGCATTGATACGGCATTCTACCGCATGGCCTCGAACGACAACTTCGTCCTGTGTGATCGACAGCGGCTGACCCGCCGCGATGCGCAACTGCTCTTTGATCAAATCGACGCCGGTAATCATTTCAGTCACCGGGTGTTCAACCTGAATACGGGTGTTCATTTCGATGAAATAGAACTCGCCGTTTTCGAACAGGAATTCGAACGTCCCTGCGCCGCGATAGCCGATGTCTACGCACGCTTTCGCGCAGCGTTCGCCGATATAGCGACGCAGTTCCGGCGTAATGCCTGGCGCCGGGGCTTCTTCAACCACTTTCTGGTGGCGACGCTGCATGGAACAGTCGCGTTCCGCCAGATAGATAGCGTTGCCCTGGCCGTCCGCCAGCACCTGAATTTCGATGTGGCGTGGATTTTCCAGGTATTTTTCCATGTATACCATGTCGTTGCTGAAAGCTGCTTTCGCTTCCGCTTTGGTCATGGAGATGGACTGCGCCAGTTCAGCATCGCTACGAACCACGCGCATACCACGGCCGCCGCCGCCGCCGGACGCTTTGATGATCACCGGATAGCCAATACGTTTGGCATGAGCGCGGTTCGCATTCATATCGTCGCCCAGCGGGCCGTCAGATCCTGGTACGGTCGGCACGCCCGCTTTTTTCATCGCGGTAATCGCGGACACTTTATCGCCCATCAGGCGGATGGTGTCCGCTTTCGGGCCGATAAAGATAAAGCCGGAGCGTTCAACCTGCTCGGCAAAATTGGCGTTCTCAGAAAGGAAGCCGTAACCCGGGTGGATTGCCACCGCGCCGGTGATTTCAGCGGCGCTAATGATAGCCGGGATGTTCAGATAACTTTTTACGGACGGTGCCGGGCCAATACAGACCGTCTCATCCGCCAGCAATACGTGTTTTAAATCGCGATCCGCGCTTGAGTGCACAGCGACGGTCTTGATGCCGAGTTCTTTACAGGCTCGAAGAATACGTAGTGCGATCTCGCCGCGGTTGGCGATGACAATTTTATCCAACATGTTCGCCTCGTTACTCGATGACGACCAGTGGCTCGTCAAATTCTACCGGTTGACCACTTTCGACCAGAATCGCTTTCACAGTACCTGCTTTGTCAGCTTCGATCTGGTTCATCATTTTCATGGCTTCAACGATGCACAGGGTATCGCCCACGTTCACTTTCTGGCCCACTTCGATGAACGCTTTCGCGTCCGGGCTTGGGGTGCGGTAGAAAGTACCAACCATTGGGGAGCGTACGATGTGACCACTGATTTCCGCTGCGGCAGGCGCTTCCATTGCTGGAGTAGCCGCTGGCGCGACAGCGTTAGACAGAGCGGGTTGCTGCATCATCGGCGCCGCATAAGCCTGCTGCATCACCGGAAAACCGGCGTTTGCCGTTGTGCGGCTGATGCGAACAGATTCTTCGCCTTCAGAAATTTCCAGTTCGGAGATACCTGATTCTTCAACCAGCTCGATCAGTTTTTTAATCTTACGAATATCCATGAGTGGGTTCCGTACTCTTTGTTTAGTGTGATTGTGACAGGCGTTTTAGTGCCGTCTGTAAAGCATGTGAATGACTGCCGCGGGTAAAATACCGCGCATCTTTGATTTGCCTGTTATGCCGTAGCACCCGAAGGTGAAATTCATGATTTGCCAGTCATTGTGTGGCTATCTTCTGCCATTTTCGGGCAAAAAACAAAATATACCTTCATTGCTCGATTGTCACCCTTTCTGCGAACGAAAATCGCCGTTGGGGAATGTAAAGTCGCACATTATAACTATTTCGTCGCAATTGGCAGCTAAATACTGGTCTTATCAGGGAAGATAATCAACCCGAAACATAAAAAGGACATTACCTGTTTTGCGTTTTGCAATCGACCGCACAGTTCACCAAACTAGCGCCACCACTGGCGAAACTTCCGGTAACGCAACGCTAAAAGGGCTAACGCTAATGCCGCGTAGATGACCGGTTGCGGTGATAAAATCTTTACCGACCACAGGTAATGTATGGGAGCCAGGATCGCGACAAGATAGACGACGTTATGCAATGTTTGCCAGCGTTTGCCCAATTTACGCTGCGCAAATTGCGTTGAGGTCAACGTTAGCGCCAATAACACCAGCCAGCTAATGATCCCAAGCGTCAAATAAGGGCGTGAAATCAACTCGCTTCCTAACAACGCCAGGTTATGTATCCCCAGTTCCAGTAAGGCATAGCTGGTTAAATGCAGCGTAGCCCAAACGAAACACCATAACCCCAACAGGCGGCGTGTGCGTATCAATAATGGCTGTTTAGCGTAGCGCGCCAGCGGTGAAACCAGCAAGGTGGCGAGCAAAAATTTGAGCGCGGTTCTGCCGGTAAAGTGTTGGATATCCTTTACCGGGTCTGCGCTGAGTCCACCGTGATTTATCGCCCAAAAGAGCCACAGAAGCGGCAAAAAACCGGCAAGATGCAGACAAACTTTTAGCCAGGTTATCTATTTTACTGTCAGACGCACTTAAAAATTCTCCCGCAAATTGAGACCGCGATACAGCGAAGCGACTTCATTGGCGTAGCCGTTAAACAGCAGCGTCGGCTGCCTTTGCACATCAAGGATACCGCCTGAACCAATAAAGCGTTCGGTAGCCTGAGACCAGCGTGGATGATCCACATGCGGGTTCACATTGGCGTAAAAACCATATTCGTTGGGAGCCGACAAATTCCAGGTGGTTGGCGGACGTTCGCGGGTGAGTTTAATGCTGACAATAGATTTAATACCTTTAAAACCATACTTCCATGGAACGATGAGTCGAATGGGCGCGCCGTTTTGCGGGGGTAACGCCTTACCATAGACGCCAACGGTCATCAGAGTCAGCGGATGCATGGCTTCATCCAGACGTAGCCCTTCGACATAAGGGTATTTCAGTCCGCCGCCAATAAAGCGATCTTTCTGTCCTGGCATATCATCCGGCGCGTATAGCGTTTCGAATGCCACATATTTAGCGTGGCTGGTGGGCTGTGCCTGCGCGAGTAGCTTATATAAAGGGAAACCAATCCACGGCACGACCATGGACCACGCTTCGACGCAGCGCATTCGATAGATACGCTCTTCTAATGGGAAACGATGTGTTAAATCGTCGTAATCCAGCGTAAATGGCTTCGCGACTTCCCCGCTGATTTTCAACGTCCACGGTTCGGTTTTCAGACTTCCGGCATTGGCCGCCGGGTCGGCTTTATCAAGGCCAAACTCATAGAAATTGTTGTAGCCCGTCACCTTATCTTCCGGCGTTAACGCTAAATCGCTTCGCCAGGCGGCAGGCTGACTAAACTCAAGCGGTTTACCGGCAGGCGCTTTCGGACGATCGTTGCCTTTAAACCAACTGAAGAGATCGGCCTGCGCCGTTGAGGGTAAGGATAAGGCGGCCGCGCTGATGCCTAATGCTTTTAGCACCTGTCGGCGCTGCATAAAAAAAGCCGATTCCGCAGTCACATCGGCTTCTGTTAATAGACGTATCTTTTTCATCACAGACTCCCGGTCTACCCACCACAACATGGCGTGTAGTGAATATGACAGGGAGTGTGTCAATGTGTAAAAATAAATAGTTAATTAAGTGTAAATTTTTTTATACGTGACGTTATTTTATCTTCACCAGCGTACGGCCCTGAACCTGATTATTGATGATGGCATCGGCGAACTTCGGCGCATCCGCCAGCGTAATCTCTGTGGCGGCCTGAGCATAGAACGATTCCGGCAGATCCTTAACCAAACGCGCCCAGGCTTCTGCGCGACGTGCCGGTGGGGTCATCACCGAGTCCACCCCTTGCAAACGCACATTACGCAGAATGAATGGCATAACGGTGGTCGGCAGCGCGAAGCCGCCCGCCAGGCCGCAGGCGGCCACGCAACCGCCATAGTTCATCTGTGCCAGCACTTTCGCCAGCACTTTATCGCCAACGGTATCAATTGCACCGGCCCACAGCTGTTTTTCCAACGGGCGAGATTCAGCAAACTCATCGCGGCTGAGAATACGGTTAGCTCCCAGGCTCTTAAGATAGCCGTGGGTGCTTTCACGTCCTGATACTGCTGCAACCTGATAGCCCAGCTTATGCAGTAATGCAACGGCAGTGCTGCCCACGCCGCCGCTGGCGCCGGTGACGACAACCTCACCGTCTTGCGGGCGAATACCTGCATCTTCAAGCGCCATGACGCACAGCATGGCGGTAAAACCGGCGGTGCCGATGATCATGGCGTTACGGCTGCTCAGTCCCGCAGGCAGCGCGACCAGCCAGTCGCCTTTAACGCGTGCGCGTTCGGCCAGGCCGCCCCAGTGGTTTTCGCCCACGCCCCAGCCAGTCAGTAGTACTTCCTGGCCTGCATGAAAGCGAGGATCTTCGCTTGCGTGAACGGTGCCGGCGAAATCAATACCAGGAATCATCGGAAAATGACGGATAATTTTCCCTTTTCCGGTGATAGCCAGAGCATCTTTATAATTCAGGCTGGACCAGTGGACATCCACCGTCACATCACCTGCCGGCAGTTGACTCTCTTCGAGATGTTGCACGGATGCGAGGGTTTTACCGTCCTGCTGTTCTAAGATCAACGCCTGCATAACCTGTCCTCACTTTACATGGTAGATTGGAAAAATAGCTACGAAGACTATACTCGCTAATTAAAACGTGATGCCGATGCAACGCAATAAATTGCCAGATAGATCCATTTTGGTAGTATGCCTGCTTCATTGCGCGCCGTGGCGAATTCCGCCTTCAGATTCGCTTTTTCATACTGTTTATAACCGTCGGAGTTAACTCAAGGATGCGATTAACGACGAAATTTTCAGCTTTTATCACGCTGCTCACGGGGTTAACGATCTTCGTGACTCTGATAGGTTGCTCGCTAAGCTTTTATAACGCCGTACAGTATAAGTATGTCAGCCGTGTGCAGGCGACGGCGACAGCCATTGATACGCACCTGGTGACCCATGATATTGTCTCGCTGACGCCGCGAATCGACGAACTCATGATCGCTTCCGATATTGTGCGTGTCGATCTGTTGCAGGGGGAGCGCAGCGTCTACAGCCATTCTCGCGCCAGAGGTTATCGGCCAGCCGGCACCAGCGACATGTATCGCGAGCTGGTCGTACCGCTGATAAAACATCCAGGAATGTCGCTACGTCTGGTTTATCAGGACCCGATGGGCAACTATTTTCACTCACTGATCACCACGGCGCCGCTGACGCTGGCGATCGGTTTTATCGTTCTGATTTTGTTTTTATCGGTGCGCTGGCTGCAGCGGCAGCTTTCCGGGCAAGAGCTTCTGGAAATTCGCTCAACGCGTATTCTGAACGGCGAACGTGGGGCGAATGTCCGCGGTTCTGTTTACGAATGGCCAGCGCGCACCAGTAGCGCGCTTGATGTATTGCTTTCCGAAATTCAGTTTGCTCACGAACAGCGTAGCCGCCTGGACACCCTCATTCGCTCCTACGCCGCGCAGGACACCAAAACCGGACTCGGTAACCGTCTGTTCTTTGATAACCAGCTGGCGACGCTGCTGGAAGATCAGGAAAAAGTGGGAGTGCATGGCGTGGTGATGATGATCCGCTTGCCAGACTTCAATCTTCTGCGCGACAGCCTGGGAGGCAATCAGGCGGAAGAGCAGATGTTTATGCTTATCAATCTGCTATCGACATTTATTATGCGTTACCCAAGCTCGCTGCTGGCGCGTTATCACCGCAGCGACTTTGCCGTGCTGCTACCGCATCGAACGCTGAAAGAAGCGGAAAGTATTGCCGGACAACTTTTAAAAGCTGTCGATGCGCTACCGGCTAACAAAATGCTTGATCGTGACGATATGGTACATATCGGCATTTGCGCCTGGCGCAGCGGACAGTCCACCGAGCAGGTGATGGAACATGCTGAAGCCGCGGCGCGGAACGCCGCCCTGCAGGGGGGAAATAGCTGGGCTATCTACGACGACACGCTGCCGGAAAAAGGGCGCGGCAATGTGCGCTGGCGCACATTGATTGAGCAGATGCTGAACCGGGGCGGACCGCGACTTTATCAAAAACCGGCGGTCACGCGAGAAGGTCGCGTACATCATCGGGAATTGATGTGTCGCATCTATGACGGTAAAGAAGAGGTGAGCTCGGCGGAGTATATGCCGATGGTGTTGCAATTTGGTTTATCGGAAGAGTATGACAGATTACAAATTAGCCGCCTGATTACGTTGCTGGGCTACTGGCCGGATGAAAATCTGGCAATGCAGTTGACGGTTGAGTCGCTGATTCGTCCGCGTTTTCAGCGCTGGTTGCGCGATACGTTAATGCAGTGTGAAAAATCACAGCGAAATCGCATAATTATTGAACTTGCGGAGGCAGATGTTTGTCAACACATCAGCCGGTTACAACCCATCCTTCGCTTAGTCAATGCGCTTGGCGTTCGGGTGGCGGTGACACAGGCGGGTTTGACGCTGGTTAGCACGAGCTGGATTAAAGCGCTCAATGTGGAATTACTCAAGCTGCATCCGAGTCTGGTCAGAAACATTGAGAAGCGAACGGAAAACCAGCTTCTGGTTCAAAGTCTGGTAGAGGCCTGCGCGGGCACGCCTACGCAGGTTTACGCGACGGGCGTCCGTTCGCGCGGCGAGTGGCAGACGCTGACAAAACGCGGCGTGGCTGGCGGGCAGGGTGATTTTTTTGCCTCCTCCCAACTACTTGACACAAACGTGAAAAAATATTCGCAAAGATACTCGGTTTAACCTGCCGTTTAATTTGTTTTCACGTAGAATAACGCGCGCTGCGCCTCATGGGGGTGTGCTTGTCTGCTCGCCAGATTGTTGCAGCAAATATGCAGGTGAATGACCTTTGACAGGTTGCAAACGAAGGCGAGGATTGCTGCTGATTTTTTCAGCCCTGAGGGACTCAGGCCGAGATTTGTAACAAAGGAAACGAACTGCACTAATTTTCACCGTAGCAGATGATTTTTGCGCCTTGTCGCTGCTGCGTGTGGTTGGTAAAGTAAGCGGATTTTGTTTTCCGCCCCAGCTTTCAGGATTATCCCTTAGTATGTTGAAAAAATTTCGTGGCATGTTTTCCAATGACCTGTCCATTGACCTGGGTACCGCGAATACCCTCATTTATGTAAAAGGACAAGGCATCGTATTGAATGAGCCTTCCGTTGTGGCCATTCGTCAGGATCGTGCCGGTTCGCCGAAAAGCGTGGCTGCAGTCGGTCATGATGCGAAGCAGATGCTGGGCCGTACGCCGGGCAATATCGCTGCGATCCGTCCGATGAAAGACGGCGTTATCGCTGACTTCTTTGTGACCGAAAAAATGCTCCAGCACTTTATTAAACAAGTGCACAGCAACAGCTTTATGCGCCCAAGCCCGCGCGTACTGGTATGCGTGCCGGTCGGCGCGACGCAGGTAGAACGCCGCGCGATTCGTGAATCCGCTCAGGGCGCAGGCGCCCGTGAAGTCTTTTTGATCGAAGAGCCGATGGCGGCCGCGATCGGCGCAGGTCTGCCAGTTTCTGAAGCAACCGGTTCAATGGTTGTGGATATCGGTGGTGGTACCACTGAAGTTGCCGTGATCTCCCTGAACGGCGTGGTTTACTCTTCTTCTGTCCGTATTGGTGGTGATCGCTTCGACGAAGCCATCATTAATTACGTTCGTCGTAACTACGGTTCTCTGATCGGTGAAGCCACCGCAGAACGTATTAAACACGAAATCGGTTCCGCTTATCCGGGCGACGAAGTCCGCGAGATTGAAGTGCGTGGCCGTAACCTGGCGGAAGGCGTTCCACGCGGCTTTACCCTGAACTCAAACGAGATTCTGGAAGCGTTGCAGGAACCGTTGACCGGTATCGTCAGCGCGGTAATGGTGGCGCTGGAACAGTGTCCGCCGGAGCTGGCGTCAGACATCTCCGAGCGCGGTATGGTGCTCACCGGCGGCGGCGCGCTGCTGCGTAACCTTGACCGTCTGTTAATGGAAGAGACGGGCATTCCTGTCGTGGTTGCTGAAGATCCGCTGACCTGTGTGGCGCGCGGCGGCGGCAAGGCGCTGGAAATGATCGATATGCACGGCGGCGACCTGTTCAGCGAAGAGTAGTTGGATACGGGCAGGATTATCCCTGGATTGTCCTGCCTCTCCGACGCGAGAATACGCATAGCCTATGAAGCCAATTTTTAGCCGTGGCCCGTCGCTACAGATTCGCCTTATTCTGGCGGTGCTGGTGGCGCTCGGCGTTATCATTGCCGACAGCCGCCTGGGGACGTTCAGTCAAATCCGAACGTACATGGACACTGCCGTCAGTCCTTTCTATTTTATTTCAAACGGCCCTCGTGAACTGCTCGACAGCGTGTCGCAAACGCTGGCTTCTCGCGACCAGCTTGAGCTGGAAAACCGGGCGCTGCGCCAGGAATTACTGCTAAAAAACAGCGACCTGCTGATGCTGGGGCAGTACAAACAGGAGAACGCGCGGTTGCGCGAGCTGCTGGGGTCGCCGCTGCGTCAGGACGAGCAGAAAATGGTGACGCAGGTTATTTCAACGGTTAACGATCCTTACAGCGATCAGGTCGTTATCGATAAAGGCAGCGTTAATGGCGTATATGAAGGTCAACCGGTCATTAGCGACAAAGGTGTCGTAGGGCAGGTTGTCGCCGTGGCGAAACTGACCAGCCGCGTGTTGCTGATTTGCGATGCGACTCATGCGCTGCCGATTCAGGTACTGCGCAATGACATCCGCGTGATTGCCGCCGGTAACGGCTGTACTGACGATCTTCAGCTTGAACATCTGCCCGCCAATACCGATATTCGCGTTGGCGATGTGCTGGTAACGTCCGGACTTGGTGGGCGTTTCCCGGAAGGGTATCCGGTGGCGGTGGTCTCCTCCGTCAAGCTGGACACTCAGCGCGCCTATACCGTCATTCAGGCACGTCCAACCGCGGGTTTGCAGCGTTTGCGCTATCTGCTGCTGTTGTGGGGAGCCGATCGTAACGGCGCCAATCCGATGACGCCGGAAGAGGTTCACCGCGTCGCCAATGAGCGCCTGATGCAGATGATGCCGCAGGTGTTGCCTTCTCCGGATGCGATGGGGCCGCCGGCGCCAGTGCCGGACCCGGCGACGGGGATTACTCAGCCATCTGCGGGCCAGACGGCGCCGGTATCAACGCAACCATCGCCTTCGGGCGCGACCACGCCGCCTGCGCGTGCGCCGGGAGGGTAATGGTGGCGAGCTATCGTAGCCAGGGGCGCTGGGTTATCTGGCTCTCTTTTCTTATTGCGCTGTTGCTGCAAATCATGCCCTGGCCGGACGACATCATTGTTTTCCGGCCAAACTGGGTTTTGCTCATCTTACTGTACTGGATTCTGGCCCTGCCGCACCGCGTAAATGTGGGGACGGGATTTGTGATGGGTGCCATACTTGATCTCATCAGCGGTTCCACACTTGGCGTGCGCGCTCTGTCGATGAGTATTGTCGCCTATCTGGTCGCTCTGAAATTCCAGCTCTTCCGTAACCTGGCGCTCTGGCAGCAGGCGCTGGTGGTAATGTTGCTTTCACTGGCCGTGGACATTATTGTTTTCTGGGCCGAGTTTTTAGTGATCAACGTCTCTTTCAGACCGGAAGTGTTCTGGAGTAGTGTAGTCAATGGCGTGCTGTGGCCCTGGCTCTTTTTGCTGATGCGTAAAGTACGCCAGCAGTTTGCTGTGCAATAAAGGTCGATATGACAACTCTGTATCTTGCTTCCGGTTCCCCGCGTCGCCAGGAATTATTGACTCAACTTGGATTTTCATTCGAGCAGGTCGTGCCTGGTATTGAAGAGCAACGGCGTGCTCAGGAAAGCGCGCAGCAGTATGTTGTTCGGCTGGCGCGCGAAAAGGCGCAGGCTGGCGTGGCGCTGGTTCCCCGTGATCTGCCGGTGTTGGGCGCGGATACGATAGTCGTGTTAAACGGCGAGGTGCTGGAAAAGCCGCGCGACGCCGCTCATGCCGCAGAAATGCTGCGTTTGCTTTCCGGAAATACGCATCAGGTGATGACTGCTGTTGCGCTTGCGGACTCGCAGCAGACGCTGGATTGTGTGGTGGTAACGGAGGTGACTTTCCGCACGCTTTCTGCGCAGGATATTACTGGCTATGTCGCCAGCGGCGAGCCTTTAGATAAAGCAGGTGCATACGGTATTCAGGGGCAGGGTGGCTGTTTTGTCAGGAAGATAAATGGCAGCTACCACGCCGTGGTCGGCTTACCGCTGGTTGAAACGTATGAGTTGTTGAGTCATTTTAACGCACTGCGTGATAAAAGGGATAAACATGACGGCTGAATTGTTGGTAAACGTAACGCCATCGGAAACGCGCGTGGCGTACATTGATGGCGGTATTCTTCAGGAAATCCATATTGAGCGCGAAGCGCGACGCGGAATCGTAGGCAATATCTACAAAGGTCGTGTAAGTCGTGTACTTCCAGGTATGCAGGCGGCTTTTGTAGATATTGGGCTGGATAAAGCCGCATTTCTTCACGCTTCCGACATTATGCCGCATACCGAATGCGTGGCGGGCGACGAGCAAAAACAGTTTACCGTGCGCGATATCTCCGAACTGGTGCGTCAGGGACAGGATCTGATGGTGCAGGTAGTGAAAGATCCGCTCGGCACGAAAGGCGCGCGTTTGACCACGGACATCACGTTGCCCTCCCGTTACCTTGTTTTTATGCCCGGCGCGTCACACGTTGGCGTTTCCCAGCGTATCGAAAGCGAAAGTGAACGCGAGCGCCTGAAAAAGGTGGTGGCGGAATACTGCGACGAACAGGGCGGGTTTATTATCCGCACCGCGGCGGAAGGCGTGTGTGAAGAGGATCTCGCGTCTGACGCCGCCTATCTCAAGCGCGTCTGGACGAAAGTCATGGAGCGCAAAAAGCGTCCGCAAACACGCTACCAGATGTATGGCGAACTGGCGCTGGCGCAGCGCGTGCTGCGCGATTTCGCCGATGCGCAGTTGGACCGAATTCGCGTCGACTCACGTCTGACCTATGAGTCGCTGCTGGAGTTTACCGCAGAATACATCCCGGAAATGACCAGTAAGCTGGAGCATTACAGTGGCCATCAGCCGATCTTCGATCTTTATGACGTGGAAAATGAGATCCAGCGCGCGCTGGAGCGTAAGGTTGAACTCAAGTCCGGCGGTTATCTGATTATCGACCAAACCGAAGCGATGACGACGGTAGATATCAATACCGGCGCGTTTGTCGGACACCGTAATCTCGACGACACCATTTTTAATACCAATATTGAAGCGACTCAGGCCATTGCCCGCCAGCTACGCCTGCGTAATCTGGGCGGCATTATCATTATCGATTTTATCGACATGAATAATGAAGATCATCGCCGCCGGGTGCTGCATTCGCTGGAACAGGCGTTAAGTAAGGATCGCGTGAAAACCAGTATTAACGGTTTTTCGCCGCTGGGGCTGGTGGAAATGACCCGTAAACGGACTCGTGAAAGCGTGGAACATGTGCTTTGTAACGAATGTCCAACCTGTCATGGCCGCGGGACGGTAAAAACGGTGGAAACCGTCTGCTATGAGATCATGCGTGAAATTGTACGTGTTCATCACGCTTATGACTCCGATCGCTTCCTGGTTTATGCTTCTCCTGCGGTGGCGGAAGCGCTGAAAGGCGAAGAATCACACGCGCTGGCGGAAGTCGAAATCTTTGTCGGCAAACAGGTTAAAGTTCAGGTCGAACCGCTTTATAACCAGGAGCAGTTTGACGTCGTAATGATGTAAAAGACCGCGACCCGTACGAGCATTTGCAGGCCGGATAAGGCGTTCACGCCGCCGTCCGGCAAAGCAAGGTTGTGAGTCGTATTTTTTGGCAGACAAGGAGAGACGCGTGAGGCGATTGCCGGGGATTTTATTGCTCACTGGAGCCGCGCTCATCGTCATTGCAGCGCTGCTGGTTAGCGGGCTGCGCCTGGCGTTGCCTCATCTTGACGCCTGGCGTCCGGCTATCCTGAATAAAATTGAGTCTGTGACCGGCGTGCCGGTGGCCGCCAGCCAACTCTCCGCAAGCTGGCAAAATTTTGGCCCTACGCTGGAAGCGCATAATATTCATGCCGCCCTGAAAGATGGCGGCGAACTGTCGATAAAACGCGTTACGCTGGCGCTGGACGTCTGGCAAAGCCTGTTGCATATGCGCTGGCAGTTTCGCGACCTGACCTTCTGGCAACTCAATTTCCGCACCAACACGCCTCTTCAAAGCAGCGACGGCGAAGGCATCGAAACCAGCCGTTTAAGCGATCTTTTCCTGCGTCAGTTCGATCATTTCGATCTGCGCGATAGCCAAATCAGTTTTCTGACGCTTTCCGGACAACGCGCGGAGCTGGCGATCCCACAGCTTACCTGGCTAAACGGCAAAGAGCGGCACCGCGCCGAAGGCGAGGTCAGCCTCTCCAGCCTGACCGGGCAGCACGGCGTGATGCAGGTGCGGATGGATTTACGCGATGACGACGGTTTGCTGAATAACGGCAGAGTCTGGTTACAGGCCGACGATATTGACGTCAAGCCGTGGCTGGGCAAATGGATGCAGGATAATGTGGCGCTCCAGACGGCGCGTTTCAGTCTGGAAGGCTGGATGACGCTCAGTAAAGGCGAAATCGCCGGAGGAGACGTCTGGCTGAAACAGGGCGGCGCAAGCTGGCTGGGCGATAACACGACGCACACGCTGTCTGTCGATAACCTGACGGCGCAGATTAGCCGCGAGCAGCCGGGCTGGCAGTTTTATATTCCGGACACACGGATTACGCTTGATGGCAAACCCTGGCCGAGCGGAGCCTTAACCGTGGCCTGGCTCCCGCAGCAGGACGTCGGCGGCGAGAATCACACACGTAGCGATGAGCTACGCATTCGCGCCAGTAATCTTGAACTGGCGGGGCTGGAAGCATTACGTCCGCTGGCGGCTAAACTGTCGCCTGTGCTGGGCGAAATATGGCAGGCTACGCAGCCGAGCGGAAAGATCGCCACACTGGCGCTGGATATTCCGCTACAGGCGACCGAAAAAACGCGTTTTCAGGCATCGTGGGAAAACCTTGCCTGGAAACAGTGGAAGCTGTTGCCCGGCGCGGAACATTTTTCCGGTACGCTGGCGGGAAGCGTAGAAGACGGGCAGATGAAGGTTGCGATGCAGCAGGCTAAGATGCCCTATGAAACCGTTTTTCGCGCGCCGCTGGAAATTGAAAACGGCGTCGCGACGCTTAGTTGGTTGAAGAATGAGAACGGCTTTCAGCTTGATGGCCGCGACATTGACGTCAAAGCAAAGGCGGTACATGCGCGCGGCGGGTTCCGCTATCTGCAACCGACGGGCGACGAACCGTGGCTGGGTATTCTGGCCGGAATCAGTACCGATGATGGATCTCAGGCGTGGCGCTATTTTCCGGAAAACCTGATGGGCAAAGCGCTGGTCGATTACCTTAGCGGCGCGATTCAGGGCGGCGAGGCGGATAACGCCACGTTGGTTTACGGTGGTAACCCGCACCTCTTTCCCTATAAACATAACGAAGGTCAGTTTGAAGTGCTGGTGCCGCTACGCAATGCGACGTTTGCTTTTCAACCCGACTGGCCGGCGCTAAAAAATCTCAACATTGAACTGGATTTCCTGAACGACGGTCTGTGGATGCGTTCGGATAGCGTCGATTTGGGCGGGGTGAAGGCCAGCAAACTCGCGGCGGCGATTCCGGATTATTCCAAAGAGAAACTGCTCATTGATGCCGATATTAACGGGCCGGGAAAAGCCGTTGGGCCTTATTTTGACCAGACGCCGCTAAAAGACTCGCTTGGCTCGACGCTGGCGGAGCTCCAATTAGATGGCGATGTGAATGCTCGCTTACATCTTGATATTCCGCTGGACGGAGAACAGGTTACCGCCGAGGGCGATGTCTCGTTGCGTAATAACAGTCTGTTTATTAAGCCGCTAAACAGCACGCTCAAAAATCTGAACGGTAAATTCAGCTTTGTGAATGGCGCGCTAAAAAGCGGGCCGCTGACGGCAAACTGGTTTAATCAGCCGCTTAACCTGGATTTCAGTACGACGGAAGGGGCAAAAGCCTATCAGGTCGCCGTCAACCTGAACGGTAACTGGCAACCAACGCGTATGGGCGTCTTACCGCCGCAACTGAATGACGCCCTGAGCGGCAGCGTGACGTGGAATGGTAAAGTCGGCATCGATCTTCCGTATCACGCTGACACCACTTATCACATCGAGCTGAATGGCGATCTGAGAAATGTGAGCAGTCACTTACCTTCTCCGCTAAATAAACCCGCAGGCGAAGCCATTCCGGTGAACATTCAGGCTGACGGCAACCTGAAAAGTTTTGCGCTAACGGGGAGCGCAGGGAGTAAAAATCACTTTAACAGCCGCTGGTTATTAAATCAGAAGCTGACGTTGGATCGGGCTATCTGGACGACGGACAGCCGGACGATTCCGCCATTACCTGCTCAACAAGGCGTTGAGCTCAATCTGCCGGCGCTGGATGGCGCGCAGTGGCTGGCGTTATTCCAGAAAGGCGCGGCGGATAACGTGAGCAGTTCGGCCGAGTTTCCTCAACGCGTCACGTTGCGTACTCCCGCGCTATCGCTGGGCGGCCAGCAGTGGAACAATTTGAGCGTCGTTTCAGCCCCCTCGCTGAACGGAACAAAAATTGAAGCGCAGGGCCGTGAGGTGAACGCCACGCTGCTCATGCGCAACCATGCGCCGTGGCTGGCGAACATTAAGTACCTGTATTACAACCCTGGTGTCGCAAAAACGCACGCCTCGTCACCAACGCCGACATCGCCGTTGGCTTCGGCGAACACGATTAGCTTCCGCGGCTGGCCGGACTTACAGCTTCGCTGCGAAGAGTGCTGGCTATGGGGGCAAAAATATGGGCGTATTGATGGCGATTTCGCCATCAAAGGCAATACGCTGACTCTGGCGAATGGCCTGATCGATACCGGATTCGCCCGTTTGAAAGCGAACGGCGAGTGGGTGAATGCGCCGGGTAATGAACGAACCTCGCTGAAAGGTAGTCTGCATGGTAGTAACCTCGACACGGCTGCCGGGTTCTTCGGCATCTCGACGCCAATCCAGAACGCGTCTTTTAACGTAGATTACGATCTGCACTGGCGAAACCCGCCCTGGCAACCTGAGGAAGCCACGCTCAACGGGATTTTACGTACGCGTCTGGGCAAAGGCGAGTTTACTGATCTCAGTAGCGGTCATGCCGGACAGTTACTGCGGCTGCTCAGTTTTGATGCGTTGCTGCGTAAGCTGCGGTTTGACTTCAGAGATACCTTTAGCGAGGGCTTCTATTTCGACTCTATTCATAGTACCGCGTGGATTAAAGATGGCGTCCTGCATACTGACGATACGCTGGTGGATGGGCTGGAAGCGGATATTGCAATGAAAGGTTCTGTTGATCTGGTGCGTCGTCGTCTTGATATGGAGGCCGTTGTCGCGCCGGAAATTTCCGCCACCGTGGGCGTCGCTGCCGCGTTTGCCGTTAACCCGATTGTCGGCGCGGCGGTATTTGCCGCCAGTAAAGTGTTGGGGCCGCTATGGAGCAAGGTCTCCATTCTGCGTTATCGCATTACCGGTCCGGTCGATGCGCCGCAGATCAACGAAGTTCTGCGCCAACCGAGAAAAGAAAGCCAGCAATGATTTGACGGGGGCGAGGAATTGCCCCACTCTCAGTAAATAGTCATGCCGGACGGCGCTGAGTTTATCCGGTTTGCACAATCTAACAATGTAGTCCGGATAAGGCGTGAACCGCCATCCGGCAGAAATCAACGAGTAGCAAAAACGATGAGTCTGAACCTGGTAAGTGAACAATTGCTAGCGGCGAATGGCCTGAACCATCAGGATCTGTTCGCTATTTTGGGCCAACTGGCCGAACGCCGTCTTGATTATGGCGACCTCTATTTTCAGTCGAGCTATCACGAATCCTGGGTTTTAGAAGACCGCATCATTAAAGATGGTTCATATAATATCGACCAGGGCGTTGGCGTTCGCGCCATTAGCGGCGAAAAAACCGGTTTTGCTTATGCTGACCAGATAAGCCTCCTCGCGCTGGAGCAGAGTGCGCAGGCAGCGCGAACTATTGTACGCGAGAACGGCGAAGGCAAGGTAAAAACGCTCGCCGCCGTAGCGCATCAGCCGCTCTACACCACCCTTGATCCGCTGCAAAGTATGAGCCGCGAAGAGAAGCTGGATATCCTCAGACGCGTTGATAAAGCGGCGCGAGAAGCCGATAAACGCGTGCAGGAAGTTAACGCCAGCCTGACCGGCGTATATGAATTAATCCTCGTGGCGGCGACCGACGGGACGCTGGCGGCGGATGTCCGTCCACTGGTGCGTTTGTCCGTTAGCGTGCAGGTGGAAGAAGACGGTAAACGCGAGCGCGGCGCCAGCGGCGGCGGCGGTCGCTTTGGTTATGAGTATTTTCTTGCCGATCTCGACGGCGAGGTTCGCGCCGACGCGTGGGCGAAAGAAGCGGTACGCATGGCGCTGGTTAATCTCTCCGCGGTCGCTGCGCCAGCGGGGACGTTACCGGTGGTTCTGGGCGCCGGGTGGCCGGGCGTATTGCTGCATGAAGCGGTCGGGCACGGGCTGGAAGGTGATTTCAACCGTCGTGGGACGTCTGTGTTTAGCGGTCAGATCGGCGAGCAGGTTGCCTCCGCGCTTTGCACCGTAGTGGATGATGGCACAATGATGAACCGTCGTGGCTCCGTTGCTATCGATGATGAAGGTACGCCAGGCCAGTACAACGTATTGATTGAAAATGGCGTGCTGAAAGGATACATGCAGGACAAGCTGAACGCGCGCCTGATGGGCGCTGCGCCGACCGGTAACGGGCGTCGCGAATCTTATGCGCATCTGCCGATGCCGCGTATGACGAATACCTATATGTTGGCGGGGCAGTCAACGCCGCAGGAAATTATCGAATCCGTTGAATACGGCATCTATGCGCCTAATTTTGGCGGCGGTCAGGTGGATATCACCTCCGGCAAGTTTGTGTTCTCTACCTCGGAAGCGTATCTGATTGAAAACGGCAAAGTCACGACGCCGGTGAAGGGCGCGACGTTGATTGGATCAGGCATTGAAACGATGCAACAGATCTCCATGGTCGGCAACGACCTTAAGCTGGATAACGGGGTGGGGGTCTGCGGTAAAGAGGGTCAAAGTCTGCCGGTAGGCGTAGGCCAGCCGACGCTGAAAGTCGATAACCTGACGGTTGGCGGCACCGCATAACTGTCCGCCTTATCAGGCCTGTGGTGTGTGCCGCCCAGGCCTGATAAGCGCAGCGCCATCAGGAAATGTCTGCGTCGGGTGGCATCTGGCTACAATCGTCTTCAGCAATTACCCGGTGTTTTTATTTTTCTTTCCCTCGCCCGTGCATCCCCTGAAACAGGTGTGCGACATCGACAAAATAGTCAGTTAACGCGTTAATCACTACCTGCACTTTAAGCGGCAGCTTATCTTTTTCGGTGTACAGCGCGTACACCGGACGGGGATCGGACTGATAGCGAGGCAGCAGGATCTCCAGATCGCCACGATTGATCTCATCGATCACCCACATCAGCGGCACATAGGCGATTCCGGTTCCGGCGGTCAGCCAGCGTACCAGCGTCATCGGATCGTTAGTGACGAACCGCCCCTGTGGAATCAGTCGGGTAGAAATTCCTTCCGGCGCGATAAGTTCAAACTCATTATCCGGGCGCACGCTATATTCCAGCCAGGAATGGCTACTGAGATCGGCGGGTTTTTCCGGGACGCCGTACTGAGCGAGGTAGGGCTTGGCGGCGCACACAACCATCGGCATCGCGCCGAGTCGACGGGAAAACAGGCTGGAGTCTTGCAGCGCGCCCACGCGGATCACCACGTCCAGCCCGTCGGCAATTAAATCCGGGGCCGGAATTCCTGTCACCAGATTGACCGCCAGACCGGGATACTCTTTTAATAATTTTGCGGTAAGCCCGGCCAGCACATTTTGCGCCATGGTTGAAGAACAGCCGATACGCAATGTACCGATAGGCGTGTTATTAAAAGCGTAAAGCTGCTCATGAACATCCTGCACTTCATGCAGCATACGACGACAGCCCTGATAATAGATTTTTCCAGCTTCGGTGAGCCCAATGCTGCGTGTGCTGCGGTTGAGCAATTTAACCTGAAGCTCATCTTCCAGTTTCGCCACAGTCTGGCTGATGGACGATACGCTCATTTGCAGCTGTCTGGCTGCGGCGGTAAAAGAGCCAAACTCGACAACTTTGGCGAATACCGACATTCGTTTTAATCGTTCCATTATTCACTCTGGCTTAAAAGTGATTTAGATCACATAATATAGATAACAGCATAACAATTACGTTAATATACTATTATTCGAATAAGAGCTATGTCGCTCTCGCCTGGCGTCTCTTGCCCTTCTCTGCGGCGATGTAGCTTAACAATCTATCGCCTGCTCTCTCTCAGAAATCAAGGTCAACATGAGTCTGTTTCCCGTTATCGTGGTGTTTGGTCTTTCCTTCCCACCGATATTTTTCGAATTGCTTTTGTCACTGGCTATTTTTTGGCTGGTGCGTCGGATGCTTGTGCCGACGGGTATCTATGATTTTGTCTGGCATCCGGCTCTGTTCAATACCGCGCTGTATTGTTGTCTGTTTTATTTAATATCGCGCCTGTTCGTTTGAGGTTGAAGTGAAAACACTAACAAGAAAACTCTCCCGTACGGCCATTACCCTCGTACTGGTTATTCTGGCCTTTATCGCCATTTTCCGCGCCTGGGTGTATTACACCGAATCACCCTGGACGCGCGACGCGCGTTTTAGCGCCGATGTCGTCGCTATTGCCCCGGATGTCGCGGGCCTGATTACCCATGTAAACGTGCATGATAACCAACTGGTGAAAAAGGATCAGGTCCTGTTTACCATCGATCAGCCACGCTATCAAAAAGCGCTGGCGGAAGCGGAAGCTGATGTAGCCTATTATCAGGTACTGGCGCAGGAAAAACGCCAGGAAGCCGGTCGCCGTAATCGCCTCGGCGTACAGGCGATGTCCCGGGAAGAGATCGATCAGGCGAACAATGTCTTGCAGACTGTACTGCATCAACTGGCTAAAGCCCAGGCGACGCGCGACCTGGCTAAACTCGATCTGGAGCGTACCGTCATTCGTGCGCCTGCCGACGGCTGGGTAACTAACCTCAATGTTTATGCCGGTGAATTTATTACCCGCGGTTCCACAGCCGTCGCCCTGGTGAAAAAGAACTCTTTTTACGTGCAGGCCTATATGGAAGAGACCAAGCTGGAAGGCGTGCGTCCGGGATATCGTGCCGAAATCACGCCGCTTGGCAGCAACCGGGTATTAAAAGGTACCGTCGATAGCGTGGCGGCAGGGGTAACGAATGCCAGCAGTACCAGCGATGCGAAAGGGATGGCGACGATAGACTCTAACCTCGAATGGGTGCGTCTGGCCCAGCGTGTCCCGGTGCGTATCCGGCTCGACGAGCAGCAGGGGAATTTGTGGCCTGCCGGTACGACGGCAACCGTCGTGATCACCGGTAAGCAGGATCGTGACGCAAGCCAGGACTCCTTCTTCCGTAAACTGGCGCACCGGCTGCGCGAATTCGGTTAATCGTCATGGGCATTTTCTCCATTGCCAACCAGCACATTCGTTTTGCGGTAAAGCTGGCGTGCGCCATTGTGCTGGCATTATTTACCGGCTTCCATTTTCAACTGGAGACGCCGCGTTGGGCGGTGCTGACCGCCGCGATCGTGGCGGCAGGCCCGGCATTTGCCGCCGGCGGGGAACCCTATTCCGGCGCTATCCGTTATCGCGGAATGTTGCGTATTATCGGGACGTTTATTGGCTGTATCGCCGCGCTTATCATTATTATCTCTATGATCCGCGCGCCGCTATTGATGATTCTGGTGTGCTGTGTCTGGGCCGGTTTTTGTACCTGGATCTCCTCTTTAGTACGGATCGAAAACTCTTATGCGTGGGGACTGTCAGGTTATACTGCGCTGATCATTGTGATTACCATTCAGACGGAGCCGCTACTCACGCCGCAATTTGCGCTTGAACGCTGTAGCGAAATCGTCATCGGCATTGGCTGCGCTATTTTAGCGGATCTGCTTTTCTCGCCGCGATCGATAAAGCAGGAGGTTGATCGCGAACTGGACAGTTTACTGGTAGCGCAATATCAGCTAATGCAACTTTGTATTAAGCATGGCGACAGCGAAGAAGTCGACAACGCCTGGGGCGATCTGGTGCGACGCACGGCGGCGCTGGAGGGGATGCGAAGTAATCTGAATATGGAATCTTCGCGCTGGGTACGCGCTAACCGCCGCCTGAAAGCGTTGAATACGCTTTCGCTCACGCTGATTACGCAATCCTGTGAAACTTATCTTATTCAAAACACGCGGCCGGAACTGATTACCGATACATTCCGGGAACTGTTCGAGACGCCGGTTGAAACGGTACAGGACGTCCACAGACAGTTAAAACGGATGCGGCGTGTCATTGTCTGGACCGGCGAGCGCGAAACGCCCGTCACGCTTTATAGCTGGGTAGGCGCAGCGACGCGCTATCTGCTGCTTAAACGCGGCGTGATCAGTAACACCAAAATCAGCGCGACGGAAGAAGAGATCCTGCAAGGCGAGCCCGTAGTTAAAGTGGAATCCGCTGAACGTCACCATGCGATGGTGAACTTCTGGCGCACCACGCTTTCCTGCATACTGGGGACATTATTCTGGCTATGGACCGGCTGGACATCGGGTAATGGCGCGATGGTGATGATTGCCGTGGTGACCTCGCTGGCGATGCGTTTACCCAATCCGCGCATGGTCTGCATTGATTTTATTTATGGCACTCTGGCGGCGTTGCCGCTGGGATTGCTCTATTTCCTGGTGATTATTCCCAATACGCAGCAAAGTATGCTGTTGTTATGTTTGAGCCTGGCGGTATTGGGGTTCTTTATCGGCATTGAGGTCCAGAAACGGCGTCTGGGGTCGATGGGGGCGCTGGCCAGTACGATTAACATTATTGTGTTGGATAATCCGATGACGTTCCATTTCAGCCAGTTCCTCGACAGCGCGTTGGGGCAAATTGTCGGCTGTATGCTGGCGTTTATCGTCATCCTGCTGGTGCGTGATAAATCCAAAGATCGAACCGGTCGCGTGCTGCTTAATCAGTTTGTTTCCGCTGCGGTCTCGGCAATGACGACCAACGTGGTACGCCGTAAAGAAAACCGTCTGCCTGCGTTATATCAGCAACTCTTTTTGCTGATGAATAAATTTCCTGGCGATTTGCCGAAGTTCCGCCTGGCGCTAACGATGATCATTGCTCATCAACGTCTGCGCGACGCGCCGATACCGGTTAATGAAGATCTGTCAGTGTTCCACCGTCAGCTTCGTCGTACCGCAGACCATGTTATTTCCGCCGGAAGCGATGATAAACGGCGACGCTACTTTGGTCAGTTGCTGGATGAGCTGGATATCTATCAGGAGAAATTACGTATCTGGGAGGCGCCGCCGCAGGTGACGGAACCGGTTAAACGCCTGACGGGTATGTTACATAAATACCAGAACGCGCTTACCGATAGCTAACCCACAAGAACCGATGCCAAAAGCGTCGGTTTTTTTATGACTATACTTATTTGAGATACAAAAACAGCGCAAGAGTGCTCCGGGGCTAAAAGCGTTTCTGGAAGTGAAACCTCTGCATAATGATGCTTAGTAGTAAAACAGACAATTGTCTGTCGGGGATGGTGGCTGGCTATGAATGTCTATACTTTTGATTTTAATGATATTAAAAACCAAAGCGATTTTTATCGCGAGTTTACGCAGACGTTTGGTCTTGCCAGTGAGAAAGTAAGCGATCTTGATACATTATGGGATGCGGTAATGAGCGATATCTTACCTCTACCGCTAGAGATTGAGTTCGTTCACCTGCCTGATAAACTGCGCAGGCGCTACGGGGCGCTGATTTTACTCTTTGATGAAGCGGAAGAAGAGCTGGAGGGGCGGCTACGGTTTAATGTCCGGCATTGAAAAAGCATAAAAAAGCCCCCGACAGGCGGGGGCAAGTCGTCGGGTTAGACGACGAGGGTTTACTTATACAACTCGGCGGTGGCGTGCCAGTTATCACCTTCTTTTAATTCGATGATGCGATAGCTATTAGCGCCTGCTTTTTCGGCTTTAGCGACAATCTCCTGGCGCATATCCATTGGCGTACTGCCAATCTGCGAGACGGAAATGGTGCCCATCGGTTGCAGATTCTGCGCCTGTTCCGCGTTAACCTGATGTACTGCGGCATTTGCGCCGAAAGAGAGCAGAGTGGCCAGGCCGAGTGATGCGATAATGTATTTCGTTTTCATGGTCTTTTATTCCTTTATAGGGTCAACCTCGCGGATTAATGGGCTTTTCTTATGCGATATCTCCGCGAAGCAATGACACGTTATATGCGATGGCAGGTGAATTTTATTTGTACAGTTCGGCAGTGGCGTGCCAGTTGCTACCGCTACGCGCTTCGGTAATGTGGTAGGCCGTAGCGCCTTGTTCATCCGCTTTTTTGCTCAGCATGGCGTTCATATCCATGGGCGATGAGCCGATAGCGCTGACTGAAACCGATCCGATTGCTTCACGATTTTGCGCTTGCTCTGCGCTGATAGGTTCTGCGGCGAAAGCGCCAAAAGAGAGAACGGACAGAATACTTAATGTTGCAACAGTGGTTTTGATTTTCATGATTTTTACCTCGTCGAATTCCTTTACTGGGGTCTTTGTTTCGTGACCCTCATCACAAAATTAAGTATACACTAATCACGCGATTAATTAATACCACGCTAATTGTTTCTGCTTTTTAAAGACATTAAAAATTTTATTTTTTATAACGTTATGGAATTAAAATTGCTGTTTTTCGCCGCTGCTGTTTAAAAAATAAAAGAAAATCAATCGGTTAAAAAATTTGACATTTTGTGCGTTTTTTTGATTTGTCATTCATGTGGTGAATGTTTAAGGGCATGATTTGCCAAATGATAGCTGTACAGGAAAGCGGCGAGGGGAGAGGACAAAAAGGTGCCTCCGCCGTACGACGACGGAGGAAGTGGGACTAAAGCTCTTGTTCAAAAAGTTCCAGAATGGCTTCGTACAGATCTCTTACGGAAAAGCCGCTGGCAGGCGTAGTGAAGATAGTATCGTCGCCGGCAATCGTGCCGAGAATACCTTCTGCTTTCCCCAGTGAATCCAGCAGGCGCGCGATGAGTTGTGCCGCGCCGGGGCTGGTATGAATCACCACGACAGCGTCGTTATAGTCGATATCCAGCACCAGATTTTTCAACGGACTGGATGTTGTTGGGACGCCCAGTTCAGCCGGAAGACAGTACACCATTTCCATTTTTGCGTTACGTGTACGCACTGCGCCGAACTTAGTCAACATGCGCGAGACCTTGGACTGATTGATATTTTCAAAGCCCTGATCCTGCAACGCGAGGACGATTTCGCCCTGTGAGCTGAATTTTTCTTCTTTGAGGAGCGCTTTAAACGCTCTTACTAGTTCTTCTTGTTTAGCCGAGCTTCGCATAAGTCACCCGTAATATGGCAGTAGAAACAACATTATTGTGCATACAGATGAATTTTTATGCAAACAGTCTGCCTTGTTTAAGGCTGAAATAATGTTATGAAAGAGCGGAATTTTATCAAATTTCGTTATCAAGAAACATGCCTGTGTCACGCCTCGCAAATAAGATTAAAAGTAAATTAATTGTTATCAAAATGATGTTGTTTTGAGAGGATAGTAGGGTATATTGTCACCACCTGTAGGAACGTTGCTCTCTGGTTGCAGTCGATCCGGATTACGCAAATTAAATGCATAAAAGCCAAAATTGCGCGACTCCGCATTCTTGATGAGTGAGGATTGTAATCATTGAATTTGTGAATTAAGGTCGCCGCCGCGGAGCAATAGACACTTAGCTAATCATATAATAAGGAGTTTAGGATGAAAGTCGCAGTCCTCGGCGCTGCTGGTGGTATCGGTCAGGCGCTGGCATTACTTTTAAAAAACCAACTGCCTTCAGGTTCAGAACTCTCCCTGTACGACATCGCTCCAGTGACTCCCGGTGTGGCCGTTGATTTGAGCCACATCCCCACCGCTGTAAAAATCAAAGGTTTCTCCGGTGAAGACGCAACCCCGGCGCTTGAAGGCGCTGACGTAGTACTGATTTCTGCGGGTGTGGCGCGTAAGCCGGGTATGGACCGTTCCGACCTGTTTAACGTTAACGCTGGCATCGTGAAAAACCTGGTGCAGCAGATCGCTAAAACCTGCCCGAAAGCGTGCGTGGGCATTATCACCAACCCGGTGAACACCACCGTTGCGATTGCGGCGGAAGTGCTGAAAAAAGCAGGCGTATACGACAAAAACAAACTGTTTGGCGTTACCACGCTGGATATCATCCGCTCTAATACCTTTGTCGCAGAGCTGAAAGGTAAGCTGCCAACGGAAGTTGAAGTTCCGGTGATTGGCGGACACTCCGGCGTGACGATTCTGCCGCTGCTGTCGCAGATTCCAGGCGTAAGTTTTACCGAACAAGAAGCGGCCGATCTGACTAAACGTATTCAGAACGCCGGTACTGAAGTCGTCGAGGCGAAAGCCGGCGGCGGATCGGCAACCCTCTCTATGGGCCAGGCTGCCGCGCGTTTCGGTCTTTCTCTGGTTCGCGCTCTGCAGGGCGAAAAAGGCGTGGTGGAATGCGCCTATGTGGAAGGCGACGGTCAGTATGCCCGTTTCTTCTCTCAGCCGCTGCTGCTGGGTAAAAACGGTGTAGAAGAGCGTAAATCCATCGGCACACTGAGCGCTTTCGAGCAACATTCGCTGGACGCTATGCTGGATACGCTGAAAAAAGATATTCAGTTGGGTGAAGATTTTATTAATAAATAAGCTGTTCCTGCCCGATGCCGGGGCTTTTGCTCCGGCTTCTTTGACTGTAAACAAGCCACGAAATCAAGCACTAAATCTGCTAAACTCCTCACGTCTTATCGGTTATTAACGAGAACGTCGTGAAAAAGATCCAAAGAACGCAAACCCGCGATCACATTACGCAAATGCTTCGCTATGAAATTCTTTCCGGCAATATAAAAGCGGGAGAAGAACTCGCGCAGGAAAGTATTGCGGAGCAGCTCGGTCTTTCACGAATGCCGGTTCGAGAAGCGCTACAGTCACTCGAACAGGAAGGTTTTTTAATCCGACTGCCCAACAGGCACATGCAGGTCGCGCATCTTGAGGCCGATCGCGTGAGTCATATTTTTCGCGTAATTGCCGCGATGGCCGCCGAAATGTTTTCGCTGATACCCAGCGAAGTAGGCGATGCCCTCCTGATACGTGCGCAAGCGCTGGCTGTCGCAGAAGACAAATCCTGCGAACTGGAGTGTCATGCGATGCTGATTTCTTATGTGAATAACCGCTATCTGGAAAAGGTGTATCAGCAGTTCCTGGACGGTTATGTCTCTTATGTTATTTTGCATCTGAAAAAAGATAATCAGGAGTCGGCGCAGCTTTTCGCTGAACTGGCTGACGTCATACGCCAGGGGCGGCGTGATGAGATTGGGCAAGTTATGCAGCGTTATTTCCTCTCTTTAGCAGAAATAATGCGTCAACATATGAAGGATTGGGAAAGTGCAGAAGCCTAAGTTAGGGAAGATTAAGCTTCTTTCAGCGAAAGAACAGGTCGCGGCAGTGCTGCGTAAAGCGATTCTTTCGAGGGAGTTAGTGGAAGGGCAGGAGATTACGTTAGAAGGCATTGCCGGAATGGTCGGCGTGTCCAGTATGCCAGTGCGCGAGGCGTTTCAGATTCTGGCGGCGGATGGGCTGATAAAAGTGCGCCCTAATAAAGGGGCGGTGGTGTTGGGCATCAATGAACAAACGATCCGTGAACACTATGAAATTCGCGCGCTGTTAGAAAGTGAGGCGGTGGCTAAAGCTTCTCGTCCTGGCACCGATATCTCGCGGATAGCCCAGGTGCATTATGCCGCTGAAAAGGCTCTCGCGGAAAATAACTCGGCGGAATACTCCGACCTGAATCAGGCATTTCATATGGAAATATGGAATGTTGCTGGCAACGAAAAAATGAAAATGTTGCTCTGTAATATGTGGAACGGCCTGTCGATGGGCCATAAGGTCACCGAAGAAGAGTATGCCGTGATTTCCATTCAGGAACATAAAAGTATTCTGCAAGCTCTTGAACTTCATGATGAAACATTGGCACGCCAGCGCATGCGCGAACACATTATTCGCTCGATGGAGAATATGCTGACCCGCTATGTTGGTGACCCTTCTGCCTGATCTTTTCGCCTGCGTGAGCATCGCAGGCGCTTCAACCAATTCTTCAATTCTATTAATCACGTCCAGTAACGATCTAACCACGATCTTGATGTAGATCTCACTCCTGCATCTTTCCTGAGAAACGATTTGACTTAGTTTTTGTATGGGAATAATTTCTCCCTGTCAACATTGGATACAATATCATATATCATTGATTGGATAATTATAAATATGGAACCCATTACCCTTACCTTATGTTTATTGGTGTTCGCTATCGTCATGTTTGTATGGGAAAAAGTGCCGCTAGCCGTCACTTCCATGATTGTCTGCGTGGCCTTAGTGATCACCGGCGTTCTGAATATCAAACAGGCCTTTGCTGGCTTTATCGACACTAACGTCATCCTCTTTGTCGCGATGTTTATCGTGGGCGGCGCGTTGTTCGAGACCGGTATGGCAAACAAAGTGGGCGGCGTCATCACGCGCTTCGCGAAAACAGAAAAACAGCTGATCTTCACCATTATGGTGGTGGTGGGTTTGATGTCTGGCGTCCTTTCTAACACCGGTACCGCTGCGGTTTTGATTCCGGTGGTGATCGGCGTGGCGGCAAAATCGGGCTTCTCGCGTTCTCGTCTACTGATGCCGCTGGTTTTCGCCGCTGCGTTGGGCGGTAACCTGTCGTTAATTGGCGCGCCGGGAAATCTTATCGCGCAGTCTGCGCTACAGAATATTGGCGGCGGCTTTGGCTTTTTTGAATACGCAAAAATCGGTCTCCCGATGCTCATCTGCGGCATTCTCTACTTCCTGACTATTGGCTATCGCTTTCTGCCGAATAATGCGACCGGCGGTGAGGTGGGGAGCGTCGGGGAGCAACGTGACTACAGCCATGTTCCACAGTGGAAACAACGGCTCTCACTGGTGGTGTTGATCGCAACGATCCTCGGCATGATCTTTGAGAAGAAGATCGGTGTCAGCCTGGCCGTGACCGGTTGTATTGGCGCTCTTGTGCTGGTAGTAAGCGGCGTACTCACGGAAAAACAGGCCTATAAAGCCATTGATTCACAGACTATTTTTATCTTTGGCGGCACCCTGGCGCTGGCAAAAGCGCTGGAAATGACCGGGGCAGGCAAGCTGGTTGCGGACTATGTAATCGGCATGCTGGGGCAAAACTCCTCACCGTTCATGTTACTGATCGCCGTTTTCGCCTTATCCGTTGTGATGACCAACTTTATGTCCAATACCGCAACGACAGCGCTATTGGTGCCGGTGAGTTTGTCCATTGCCGCAGGCATGGGGGCCGACCCGCGTGCGGTTCTGATGGCGACGGTCATTGGCGGTTCCTGCGCCTACGCAACCCCTATCGGTATGCCTGCCAACATGATGGTGCTCTCCGCGGGTGGCTATAAATTTGTCGACTACGCTAAGGCCGGTATCCCCCTGATTATCGTTTCAACCATTGTCAGCTTGATCCTGCTGCCAATCCTTTTCCCTTTTCATCCGTAATTAACGGAAGCTGTTCTGACTAAGGAGCATTTATGAGCAAAAGTGAACAGATATCCCATATGACCGACGTTATGGCCAAGTTTGTGGGATATACCGGCAAAGTTTTGCCTGATGATGTCACTGCAAAACTGGAAGATTTGCATAAGAAAGAGACCAGTAAACTGGCCGACGTCATCTTTACTACCATGATTGAGAACCAGCGTCTGGCGAAAGAGCTGGATCGACCTTCCTGCCAGGACACCGGTGTCATTCAGTTTCTGGTGGAGTGCGGGACGAACTTTCCGCTGATTGGCGAGCTGGAAGCGTTGTTGCGTGAGGCGGTGATCAAAGCAACTGTAGATTCTCCGCTGCGCCACAACAGCGTAGAAACTTTTGATGAATACAACACCGGTAAAAACGTGGGTAAAGGTACGCCGACGGTCTTCTGGGAAATCGTTCCCAATTCCGATCAGTGCAGCATTTATACCTATATGGCAGGCGGTGGTTGTTCTCTGCCGGGGAAAGCGATGGTGCTGATGCCGGGTGCAGGCTATGAAGGTGTGACCCGCTTTGTACTGGATGTGATGACCAGCTACGGCCTCAACGCGTGTCCGCCGCTGCTGGTTGGCGTGGGCGTAGCGACCTCTGTTGAAACGGCGGCACTGCTATCGAAAAAAGCGCTGATGCGTCCGATCGGTTCGCATAACGAGAATGAGCGTGCAGCCTCGCTGGAAAAAATGCTGGAAGACGGCATTAACAAAATTGGCCTGGGGCCGCAGGGGATGTCCGGTAATACCTCCGTTATGGGCGTGAACATTGAAAACACCGCGCGTCATCCTTCTACCATCGGCGTGGCGGTAAACGTCGGCTGCTGGTCGCACCGTAAAGGGCATATCGTTTTCGATAAAGATTTGAATTACACCATTACGTCTCACAGCGGAGTGAATTTCTGATGACTAAAAAAATCCTGACTACGCCAATTAAAGATGAAGATTTAGCGGATATTAAGGCTGGCGATATTATTTATCTCAACGGTCATATTGTTACCTGCCGTGACGTAGCCCATCGCCGTTTAATTGAAGGTGGTCGTGAACTTCCGGTAGATGTTCGCGGCGGCGCTATTTTACACGCTGGCCCAATTGTCCGCCCAATTAAAGGCGAAGACGATAAGTTTGAAATGGTCTCCGTTGGACCAACCACCAGCATGCGTATGGAGAAATTCGAAAAAGAATTTATTGCGCAGACCGGCGTGAAATTAATTGTGGGTAAAGGCGGTATGGGTAAAGGTACCGAAGAGGGCTGTGCTGAACACAAAGCGCTGCACTGCGTATTCCCTGCCGGTTGTGCGGTTGTAGCCGCCGTGTGCGTGGAAGAAATTGAAGATGCCCAATGGCGCGATCTGGGGATGCCGGAAACGCTGTGGGTCTGTCGGGTTAAAGAGTTTGGCCCGCTGATTGTTTCTATTGATACCCATGGGAATAATCTGTTTGAACAGAACAAAATTATTTTTAATCAGCGTAAAGAGATCGTCGCTGATGAAATATGCCAGAACGTAAGTTTTATCAAATAAACCTGATTACGTAAATTGCACGATAATGGTGGTAATACGTTATGACGATAATAATAACCAAGGGCTCTGGCCGGGGGCGGTTCAGGGAAATCCACCCTTATTATTTCATCGTCATAAATAGCCCCATTATCGTGCCTCCTGCCTGAAGGCTATTTTATGACTAATGCAGCTCTGCTATTAGGTGAAGGCTTCACCCTGATGTTCCTCGGCATGGGGTTCGTGCTGGCGTTTCTGTTCCTGCTGATTTTCGCCATCCGCGGCATGTCTGCCGTGATTACTCGCTTCTTCCCGGAACCCGTCGCCGCGCCCGCACCGCGCGCCGTTCCCGTCGTGGACGACTTCACCCGCTTAAAGCCGGTGATTGCCGCCGCCATTCACCATCACCGCCTTAACGCTTAATTCCCGGAGGGATCCATGACCATTGCCATTACCGATGTCGTCCTGCGCGACGCCCACCAGTCCCTTTTCGCCACCCGCCTGCGTCTTGACGATATGCTGCCGATTGCCGCTCAGCTCGATGACGTGGGCTACGGGTCGCTGGAGTGCTGGGGCGGCGCCACCTTTGACGCCTGTATCCGCTTTCTCGGCGAAGACCCGTGGCTGCGCCTGCGCGAACTCAAAAAAGCCATGCCCAAAACCCCGCTGCAGATGTTGCTGCGCGGCCAGAACCTGCTCGGCTACCGCCACTACGCCGATGACGTGGTGGAGCGCTTCGTCGAACGCGCGGTGAAAAACGGCATGGATGTGTTCCGCGTCTTCGATGCCATGAACGACCCGCGCAATATGAAAGCCGCATTACAGGCGGTGCGCAGCCACGGCGCGCACGCCCAGGGGACCCTGAGTTACACCACCAGCCCGGCGCACACCCTGCAGACCTGGCTGGATTTAACGGAGCAACTGCTGGAAACCGGCGTTGACTCGATTGCCATCAAGGATATGTCCGGCATTCTCACACCGATGGCGGCGTATGAGCTGGTGAGCGAAATCAAAAAACGTTATGACGTGCGCCTGCATCTGCATGCTCATGCCACCACCGGCATGGCGGAGATGGCCCTGCTGAAGGCCATCGAGGCGGGCGTTGACGGCGTCGACACGGCGATTTCCTCCATGAGCGCCACCTACGGCCACCCGGCCACCGAAGCGCTGGTGGCGACGTTGGCAGGTACTGAGCATGACACCGGGCTGGATATCCTGAAGCTGGAAAATATCGCCGCGTACTTCCGCGAGGTGCGCAAAAAGTACCACGCCTTTGAAGGCCAGCTGAAAGGCTACGACAGCCGCATCCTGGTGGCGCAGGTGCCGGGCGGCATGCTCACTAACCTCGAAAGCCAGCTGAAGCAGCAGAACGCGGCGGACAAACTCGACCAGGTGCTGGCGGAAATCCCCCGCGTGCGCGAGGACCTCGGCTTTATTCCGCTGGTGACCCCCACCTCACAGATTGTCGGCACCCAGGCGGTGCTCAACGTGCTGACGGGCGAACGCTACAAGACCATTGCCAAAGAAACGGCGGGCATTCTGAAAGGCGAATACGGCCACACCCCGGTGCCGGTGAACGCGGCGTTACAGGCCCGCGTGCTGGAAGGGGGCGCTCCGGTGACCTGCCGTCCGGCGGATTTACTCAAACCGGAACTGGCTGAACTGGAAGCGGACGTGAAGCGCCAGGCGCAGGAGAAGGGCATTCAGCTTGCGGGAAACGCCATTGACGACGTGCTCACCGTGGCGCTGTTCCCGCAAATCGGCCTCAAATTCCTTGAGAACCGCAATAACCCGGCGGCGTTTGAGCCACTGCCGCAGGCGGAAGCCGCGCAGCCGGTGGCAAAAGCAGAGAAGCCTGCCGCCTCCGGTATCTACACCGTGGAAGTGGAAGGCAAAGCCTTTGTGGTGAAGGTCAGCGACGGCGGCGATATCAACCAGCTCACTGCGGCTGCACCTGCTGCCTCTTCTGCTCCTGCCACCGCCCCGGCAGGCGCAGGCACACCGGTCACCGCGCCGCTGGCGGGCAATATCTGGAAGGTGATTGCCACCGAGGGCCAGACGGTGGCCGAAGGCGATGTGTTGCTGATTCTGGAAGCCATGAAGATGGAAACCGAAATCCGCGCCGCGCAGGCCGGGACGGTACGCGGTATCGCGGTGAAGTCCGGGGACGCGGTCTCTGTGGGCGACACCCTGATGACGCTGGCGTAACGGAGAACTGAAATGGAAAGTCTGAACGCCCTGCTTCAGGGCATGGGGCTGATGCACCTTGGCGCAGGCCAGGCCATCATGCTGCTGGTCAGCCTGCTGCTGCTGTGGCTGGCGATTGCGAAGAAGTTCGAGCCGTTGTTGCTGCTGCCGATTGGCTTCGGCGGTCTGCTGTCGAACATCCCGGAAGCGGGTATGGCGCTGACCGCGCTGGAAAGCCTGCTGGCGCATCACGACGCCGGGCAGCTGGCGGTGATTGCCGCGAAGCTCAACTGCGCGCCGGACGTGCACGCCATCAAGGAAGCGCTGGCCCTTGCCCTGCCCTCAGTCCAGAACCAGATGGAGAACCTGGCGGTGGACATGGGCTACACGCCGGGGGTGCTGGCGCTGTTCTATAAAGTGGCGATTGGCTCCGGTGTCGCGCCGCTGGTCATCTTTATGGGCGTGGGGGCGATGACCGACTTCGGCCCGCTGCTGGCCAACCCGCGCACCCTGCTGCTGGGCGCGGCGGCGCAGTTCGGCATCTTCGCCACGGTGCTGGGGGCGCTGACGCTGAACTACTTCGGCCTGATTGCCTTCACCCTGCCGCAGGCGGCGGCCATCGGCATTATCGGCGGCGCGGACGGCCCGACGGCGATTTATCTGTCGGGCAAGCTGGCGCCGGAGCTGCTGGGGGCCATCGCGGTGGCGGCGTACTCGTATATGGCGCTGGTGCCGTTAATCCAGCCGCCGATTATGCGCGCGCTGACCAGCGAGAAAGAGCGGAAAATCCGCATGGTGCAGCTGCGCACGGTGAGTAAGCGGGAAAAAATCCTCTTTCCGGTGGTGCTGTTACTACTGGTGGCGCTGCTGCTGCCGGACGCCGCGCCGCTGCTGGGGATGTTCTGCTTTGGCAATCTGATGCGCGAAAGCGGCGTGGTGGAGCGTCTGAGCGACACGGTACAGAACGGGCTGATTAATATCGTGACCATTTTCCTCGGGCTGTCGGTGGGCGCGAAGCTGGTCGCGGATAAGTTCCTGCAGCCGCAGACGCTGGGCATTCTGCTGCTGGGTGTGATTGCGTTCGGGATTGGGACGGCGGCCGGGGTGCTGATGGCGAAGCTGATGAACCTGTGCAGTAAGAACAAAATCAACCCGCTGATTGGCTCCGCCGGCGTGTCGGCAGTGCCGATGGCGGCACGCGTATCGAACAAGGTGGGGCTGGAATCGGACGCGCAGAACTTCCTGCTGATGCACGCGATGGGCCCGAACGTGGCGGGGGTGATTGGCTCGGCCATTGCGGCGGGCGTGATGCTGAAGTACGTGCTGGCGATGTAATCCAATCTAATCGGGAGCAGTGATTCTGCTCCCGCAAAATGAGGACACAGTAATGAGTGAAATGGTTGCGTTTCGGCAAGGTACATCCATGCCATCCAGAGAAACCATCTTGCGTTATGTTGTTGAGACGGTGAATCAGATAACTGAGCTTGAGCCAGCGCTGCATTTGCTGCCGTGGTCTGGCGTCAACTCAGCAATATATGAGCAACGTTTTGCACAGTGTTACGACGAGGGGCTTTGTGCCGCACAGACGTCGGCACCGAATGTTCCGCAGGGGATTCTGCCATCGACCGATTGGGCTCAGGGTATCGGGTTACTCTGTTTTGCCGCAGGGTATATGAGCGCAGGCGAGCGGCCATTAACACACAATCAGTTATGCGATTTCGTCAAACAGGCGGCTGTTGGTTTATCGCCGATTGAGGGGGAGGCGGCGAGCGGTTTCTCGACGGTACGTAGTATTGCATTACCCGTATTCAGGCGATTACAACGCGATGGTCACGCGTCTCGGATCCTGCTGTTACAAACGTTGCTGCATCTGGTTGCCTGGAAAAGCGCATCGCAGTATGCGCGTCAACAGGCGCAACGACTGCTCTGGATGGGCGGCATTCTGGGGGAAGGGGGCGAGTCTGGCTTATTGGCACTCGATAAGGCGCTGCGTGAAGAAGCCGTCGGGGAGAAAAGTCTCCCCGCTCTGCTGATCTTCACGAGTTTCCTGGCGCATTTTCCGGCAGGGCCAGTCTTTATTGACTAGTCGTCGAACGACGCGGGCAAAAGCCGCGTCGTTTTAGTTCGACGCCGGGTATTCCTGCACCGTCACCTGGAACGTGAGCTGCTTATCATCCCGCATTACCACGACCGGAATGACGGAGCCCGGGCGGATTTCCGCCACCTGATCCATCGTCTCCAGCGCGGACACAGCGGGTTTATTATTGACCGAAATAATCAAATCATTAACCTGAATACCGGCAAGCGCGGCGGGGCCGTTTGGCGTCACTTCATTAACGACAATGCCCTGAATCGGGTCCATGCCGCTACCCTGCTGCGCGTGCAGCGGCGCGATTTCTCGTCCGCCAATACCGATATAGCCGCGAATCACGCGACCGTCGCGGATAAGCTTATCCATAATTTTCGTGGCTAGCTGGAAGGGAATCGCAAAACCAAGGCCTTCCGGTGTTTCGCCATCGTTACTCTTATCAAAAGAGAGGGTGTTGATCCCCATCAGTTCGCCTAACGAGTTGACCAGCGCGCCGCCGGAATTACCGTGGTTAATCGAGGCGTCGGTCTGGAGAAAATTCTGTCGCCCTGTCGGGTTCAGGCCGATACGACCCGTTGCGCTGATGATTCCCTGGGTGATGGTCTGTCCCAGATTATATGGGTTGCCGATAGCCAGTACGACGTCGCCAATATGCGGTGTACGCTTTGTATTAATCGGGATGGTAGGCAGCCCGCCAGTGGCGTTGATCTTCAGCACCGCCAGGTCGGTAAGCGAATCGGAGCCAACCAGTAGCGCTTCAAAGACGCGGCCATCCTGTAGCGCGACGATAATCTGATCGGCATCGTTAATCACGTGCTTGTTGGTAATAATATAACCGCGTTGATCCATGATCACGCCGGAACCCAGCGTGCGGATCTCCAGTTGATTATGCGCGGTACTGTTCATACTGCGGTTATAGACGTTGACGACGGCAGGCGCGGCGCGGCGAACCGCAAAATTATAACTGGCTGGCGTCTCATCGGTACTGTCGAATTGCGGGACGGTGATAGGATTAATTTTGCGCAAAGAAGGCATGACGGCCAACAGAATAGCGCCGACAATTAAACCTATTGCGACCGAACGTAAGAGCTTCACAAACATGATGGAGGCGTCGTTAAAAAAGGGAACGGCAGCAGCATACCATGAGTTAACCGGACATCACATCGCAGGCTGATGCCCGGTTTAAGACAGGATTAGCGCAGCAATAGATAAATGTTCTCGTTGCCGCGTACTACCTGAAGAGCAATGATGGACGGTTTTGCCGCCATCACTTTGCGCATTTCGGCGATAGAACTGATGCGATCGCGATTAACGCCGATGATAACATCATCTTTTTGCAAACCGGCCTGCGCGGCAGGACTGCTTTTTTCGACGCTATCAACCTTAACGCCTTTCGTCCCGTCTTTCAGCTGGCCGTCGCTCAACGTCGCGCCTTGCAACGCCGGGGCGATCATTTCGGCGCTGGCGGAAGAAGAGGTATTGGAATCCAGCGTGACTTCCACCTCCAGCGGCTTACCATCGCGCAGCAGGCCCAGCTTCACTTTCGTACCCGGTTCGGTGGTGGCGATACGTGAACGCAGTTCGGCAAAGCTATTCAGCGGCTTACCGTTAAGACTGATAATCACGTCTCCGGATTTCACCCCGGCCTTCGCCGAACCTGAATTGGGTAAAACCTCGCTGACAAAAGCGCCACGCTGAACGTTCAGTTTGAATGCCTTAGCGATATCAGCGGTCATTTCAGTGCCTTTAATTCCCAGCAATCCGCGTTTGATTTCGCCGAACTGAATCAACTGCTGCGCCAGCGTCTGCGCCATATTGGAAGGAATAGCAAAGCCAATGCCGATGCTCCCGCCCCCTGGCGCGAGGATCGCGGTATTAATCCCGATCAGCTCGCCGTTCAGGTTAAGCAGCGCGCCGCCGGAGTTGCCGCGGTTAATAGAGGCATCGGTTTGAATAAAGTTCTCAAGCCCTTCCAGATTAAGCCCGCTGCGTCCCAGCGCTGAAATAATCCCGGAGGTGGCGGTTTGCCCAAGGCCAAACGGATTACCGACTGCCACGGCGAAATCGCCGACGCGGAGTTTGTCGGAATCGGCGATGGCAATTTGCGTTAACTTGCTGGGATTCTGAATTTGTAACAGAGCGATATCGCTCTGGTCGTCGCCGCCGATCAGCTTCGCGTCGAATTCGCGTCCGTCATTCAGTTGAATGCTGATCTTCTGTGCCTGATTAATCACATGATTATTGGTTAATACATAGCCTTTCGCGGCATCGATAATCACCCCCGAACCGAGTCCTTCAAACGGCTGGGACGGCTGGTCTGGCAGATCCTCGCCAAAGAATTTTTTAAACTCCTCCGGCACTTTTTGGCTCTGGGCGGCGGTTCCCTCGACTTTTACGCTGACGACAGCAGGCAGCACTTTCTCCAGCATAGGGGCAAGGCTTGGCAGCGTCGCCTGGCCTGGCACCTGGCCTGGTATCGATGCAAGGGCTGGAAACGGCGCCGAAAGAGTTAACCCGACACTTAACGCTAATGCACTTAACAGCTGGGTGTGTTTTTTCATGGATGCTGCTCTCGTACCTTGAATGAACGGATAGACAATTCAAAACAGATTGATGTTATTGAATTTTCAGCCTGGTAACAATGATAATAGCTGGGACAGGAAAGATAGAGAGAGGGCGCAAGCGATGCGCCCGATAAATTTCTTAACGGCGTGCGATTAATCGCGCTTTGCGCCGCTACGTAACAGGCCAGACGCGCCTTCAGAATAATCACGTGGCATTTGTACTGGCGCCTGATCGTTGCTCGCCTCAGACTCCGCCAGACGGTTACGGAACGGATTCGACTCCGCAGACATTTCCGGCAGCAGGCTGCTGGAGCTTTTCGCCATATGCTGATACAGCTGGCGGTAATCATGCGCCATGGTATCCAGCAGTTCCGCGCTGCGGGCAAAGTGGCTAACTAGCTCTTCACGGTACTCTTCCAGCTCAGCTTTGTTTTTTTCCAGTTCGTACTGCAATGCCTGCTGTTGACGTAACTTACGATTACCAAAACGCATGGCCACGGCACCAATGATGATACCGACGACTAATCCAATTAGCGCATATTCCCAGGTCATGAACATCTCCCGTTGTCTTATGTTTCCGTAGGGTGTTGGCTCCAGGCTCCATGCCCGCGCCTGATTATGCCACTATAACCGCTAATTCCGTAGAAGTGGAATCCCGACAGCATATCGCGTAGTGTAGAACGGCCTTTTTTTCGTCAGCCGTGAACGACGGCACATCGATTTTCAAGGAATAACAATAACATTATGCAAAGCCTTTCCCCTACATCGCGTTATCTCCAGGCACTCAACGAAGGCACCCATCAGCCTGACGACGTACAGAAAGAGGCGGTCGACCGTCTGGAAACCCTTTATCAGGCGCTCACCGCGAAAAAATCGTCGGCTACGCCACCCGGCGGTCTGATAGCGCGACTGGGGAAATTATTAGGCAAAAACGAACCGGACGCGCAAATACCGGTTCGCGGGCTGTATATGTGGGGGGGCGTGGGTCGCGGCAAAACCTGGCTCATGGATCTCTTCTACCACAGCCTGCCGGGTGAGCGAAAATTACGCCTGCATTTTCATCGGTTTATGCTGCGCGTGCATGAAGAACTTACCGCGCTACAGGGACAGATCGATCCGTTAGACATTATTGCCGATCGGTTTAAAACCGAGACGGACGTACTGTGTTTCGATGAGTTTTTCGTCACCGATATTACCGACGCCATGCTGCTGGGCGGTTTAATGAAAGCGCTGTTTGCACGCGGCATTACGCTGGTCGCGACCTCCAATATTCCGCCGGATGAACTCTACCGCAACGGTTTGCAACGCGCCCGCTTCCTGCCGGCTATCGATGCCATTAAACAGCACTGCGACATTATGAATGTGGACGCCGGCGTCGATTACCGGCTGCGGACGCTGACGCAGGCCCATTTATGGCTAACGCCGCTTAATGATGAAACCCGGCGGCAAATGGATAAACTGTGGCTGGCGTTAGCGGGGGCCGCGCGCGCGCACGCTCCGACGCTGGAAATCAATCATCGCTCTTTATCCACCCTGGGCGTTGAAAACCAAACGCTAGCGGTCTCTTTCGCTACGCTGTGCGTCGAGGCCCGCAGCCAGCATGATTACATTGCGCTCTCAAGGTTATTTCACACGGTTCTGCTGTTTGACGTGCCGGTCATGACGCCGCTGATGGAGAACGAAGCGCGCCGCTTTATTGCGCTGGTGGATGAGTTTTACGAGCGCCACGTTAAGCTGGTGGTCAGCGCCGCCGCACCGTTATATGAAATTTATCAGGGGGAACGGCTCAAGTTTGAATTTCAGCGCTGTCTGTCACGCCTGCAAGAGATGCAGAGTGCGGAGTACCTCAAGCGGGAGCATATGCCGTAAGCCGGACAAGCGCAGCGCCCCGGCATTATGCGGTATTATATCTGTGCAACCTCCCCGACCGAGGGTGAACCAGGCCTGAACAAAACCCGCGGCAAATCGCAAAAAGGGGTCGATCTTTGACCTGGACTTCTCTATAATCCTGCGACCCCACGTTACAAGAGAGTTTTTTCCCAAACTTTCTCTGTGCCGGCCAAACATATCCGAGGGGGTAGGTTTACCGGACTTTGTCGTGTGAACCTCAACTATTTAAAACGTTTGGGTGTTCACCAACGTGTAACTTATTTATTTGGGTAAGCTTTTAATGAAAACTTTTACAGCTAAACCAGAAACCGTAAAACGCGACTGGTATGTTGTTGACGCGACCGGTAAAACTCTGGGCCGTCTGGCTACTGAACTGGCTCGTCGCCTGCGCGGTAAGCACAAAGCGGAATACACTCCGCACGTAGATACTGGTGATTACATCATCGTTCTGAACGCTGACAAAGTTGCTGTAACCGGCAACAAGCGTACTGACAAAGTGTACTATCACCACACCGGCCACATCGGTGGTATCAAACAAGCGACCTTTGAAGAGATGATTGCCCGCCGTCCTGAGCGTGTGATTGAAATCGCGGTTAAAGGCATGCTGCCAAAAGGCCCGCTGGGTCGTGCTATGTTCCGTAAACTGAAAGTTTACGCGGGCAACGAGCACAACCACGCGGCACAGCAACCGCAAGTTCTTGACATCTAATCGGGATTATAGGCAATGGCTGAAAATCAATACTACGGCACTGGTCGCCGCAAAAGTTCCGCAGCTCGCGTGTTCATCAAACCGGGCAACGGTAAAATCGTTATCAACCAACGTTCTCTGGAACAGTACTTCGGTCGTGAAACTGCCCGCATGGTAGTTCGTCAGCCGCTGGAACTGGTCGACATGGTTGAGAAACTGGATCTGTACATCACTGTTAAAGGTGGTGGTATCTCTGGTCAGGCTGGTGCGATCCGTCACGGTATCACCCGCGCTCTGATGGAGTACGACGAGTCCCTGCGTGGCGAACTGCGTAAAGCTGGCTTCGTTACTCGTGACGCTCGTCAGGTTGAACGTAAGAAAGTCGGCCTGCGTAAAGCACGTCGTCGTCCGCAGTTCTCCAAACGTTAATGGGGTTCTGCTTCGGCAGACAACTGTTAGCGAAAAAACCCGCTTCGGCGGGTTTTTTTATGGCTAAAGTCCGAATCCAGTCTCTTTTCCTCCCTATCTTTAGCATTATTCTCATCTTATTCATCTTTCATGCACGCTCAGAGAAAAGGAAGTCGCAGTGGGATTTTTTAACTCATTGTTTACTAAGAAAGAGTCGTTAATGCTGTCGAATAAATGGGAATTCTTTATAACAACGGTGGATGACCATGTTACGGGTATACGTGTGGATATCGGCGCCATTCAGGATGAAAAATTTGATCGCCTTATCCATACCGGGTTCTTACGTGTTCATTACACCAACTGTTATGAAAATGGTTTACCGCAGCCCGATGAAACACAGCGTTTAAATCGTATAGAGGACTGGCTTGATGAAAAGGGGAAGACGTTTCCGATCTGGCTGGTGGGTGTGGTTACCCAACAAGGCTGGCGCGATTTTGTGTTCATGTCGGAAGAGGATCTTAACTGGGAAAAGACGCTGGATAAATTGCTCGCTGGTGGCCCGGAAATCTCTTTTAGTTATAGAGAGAGTCACAATGATAAAGGAAACTTTTACCGCCAGTTCTTGTATCCAACCCGATACGACTGGAACTGGATACACGATTCCCGTGTGTGCCGGGGATTACAGGAACAAGGTGATGATCTGACGCTTCCGCGCGCTATTGATTATTATGCGACATTGCCTACAGAGGTCGCAGCGCGCGACCTGGCGCAAGATATTGCTGCATTACCGTATGGCATAACGCTGGTCAGTATTCGAATGAATGACCCGCAACAGGGGTTTATGGCGTCTTTTATCAGCACCGATGCTCCGCAACAATGGCATATGACAGAAATCACTTGCCAGCTTACCGATCTGGCTGAAAAACATGGCGGCAGTTTTGATGGCTGGGGCGCACCGGTAGTACAGGCATAACAGGCGAAAGACAATATCTCAGGTGGGGCGAGCATTTCAGACCAGGAATATCTCTTTTTCCTCATTTCCAGAATCGACTCACCACAAAGGTCACAAAATCTGGTAAACTATCATCCAATTTTCTGCCCAAATAGCGGGGAATGTTCATTTTTTGTCTCGTTTCTGAGCAATGATGGCTTTTTTCGCCCTGGGTGACATAACATCTGGCTGGTCACATTGTGGCTGGTAGCAGTAAAAATTCTGAATATACCTGGAGGTTTTCATGGCTGTCGCTGCCAACAAACGTTCGGTAATGACGCTGTTTTCTGGTCCTACTGACATCTATAGCCATCAGGTCCGCATTGTGTTGGCTGAAAAGGGTGTTAGTTTTGAGATCGAACATGTGGAAAAGGACAATCCACCTCAGGATCTGATTGACCTCAACCCGAATCAAAGCGTTCCGACACTGGTGGATCGTGAGCTGACCCTGTGGGAATCTCGCATCATTATGGAATATCTGGATGAGCGTTTCCCTCATCCGCCGCTGATGCCGGTTTATCCGGTCGCGCGCGGTGAAAGCCGTCTGTACATGCACCGTATTGAAAAAGACTGGTATACGCTGATGAACGTCATCGTAAACGGGTCTGCTTCCGAGGCCGACTCTGCGCGTAAACAACTGCGTGAAGAGCTGCTGGCGATTGCGCCGGTATTTGGTCAGAAACCGTATTTCCTGAGCGACGAATTCAGCCTGGTTGATTGCTACCTGGCGCCTCTCTTGTGGCGTTTACCGCAGTTGGGTATTGAATTCAGCGGCGCAGGGGCGAAAGAGCTGAAAGGCTATATGACCCGCGTCTTTGAACGTGATTCTTTCCTGGCTTCTTTAACCGAAGCTGAACGTGAAATGCGCCTCGGTCGGGGTTAACCTGTATGGATTTGTCACAGTTGACGCCGCGTCGTCCCTATCTGTTGCGTGCTTTCTACGAGTGGTTGCTGGATAACCAGTTGACTCCGCATCTGGTGGTGGATGTGATGCTGCCTGGCGTGCATGTCCCTATGGAATATGCGCGCGATGGGCAAATCGTCCTCAATATTGCGCCGCGGGCGGTAGGTAATCTGGAGCTGTCTAATGATGAAGTGCGTTTTAATGCGCGCTTCGGCGGCGTTCCCCGTCAGGTTTCTGTGCCTTTGGCTGCGGTGCTGGCGATTTACGCCCGTGAAAACGGCGCAGGCACCATGTTTGAGCCTGAAGCCGCCTATGATGAAGACGTTGTCAGCTTAAATGATGATGACAATACCGCAGGCGCGGAAAGCGAGACCGTGATGTCCGTCATTGATGGCGATAAGCCCGACCACGATGACGACAGTAGTCCTGATGACGAGCCGCCTCCGCCGCGTGGCGGACGTCCGGCACTGCGCGTAGTAAAATAATCAACAGGCCCTGAAGGGCCTGTTTTGTTTGGCCTCCTCGCGGGTTCACCCTGCTTTTGAAGCTGTGTTACGATAAGCTTGCTATTATTTGCCACCGACCACTCATGAATGGACGTTATGAACGCATTTGATTCGCAAGCAGAAGATTCACCGACATCCCTCGGGCGTAGTTTGCGCCGCCGCCCGCTGGCGCGTAAAAAACTGTCTGAAATGGTTGAGGAAGAGCTGGAGCAGATGATCCGCCGTCATGAGTTTGGCGAGGGAGAACAGCTACCGTCTGAACGTGAATTAATGGCCTTCTTCAATGTGGGACGTCCCTCCGTGCGTGAAGCGTTAGCTGCGCTGAAGCGTAAAGGTCTGGTGCAAATCAATAACGGCGAACGCGCCCGCGTCTCGCGCCCCTCCGCTGATACCATCATCAGTGAACTGTCGGGTATGGCGAAAGATTTTCTTACTCATCCTGGCGGCATCGCTCACTTTGAACAGCTACGGCTTTTCTTTGAATCCAGCCTGGTACGCTATGCGGCGGAACATGCCACCGACGAGCAGATCGCGTTGTTAACGAAAGCGCTGGAAATTAATAGCCAGTCGCTGGATGACAACGCGCTGTTTATTCGTTCGGATGTCGAGTTTCACCGGGTGCTGGCTGAAATTCCCGGCAATCCGATCTTTATGGCTATTCATGTTGCTCTGCTGGACTGGCTAATCGCCGCTCGCCCAAGCGTTCCCGATCGTGAGCTGCATGAACATAATAACGTGAGTTATCAACAGCATATTGTGATTGTTGATGCCATTCGCCAGCGAGATCCCGATAAAGCGGATCGCGCTCTGCAAACCCACCTCAATAGCGTTTCCGCTACCTGGCACGCACTCGGTAAAAAAAGTCAAAAAATGCGGTAGCGATCGCGCCTCCGATCCCAGTTTAGTGAAGCAGATCGCACTATAAGCGTTCTGTATTATTTGCTGCTTATTTGATCTGGTATAACAGGTATAAAGGTAGGTAGTTAATATATTCATCATCCGTAGAGGTAGGTATGGCAAAAGCATTGCAAGGCGTAATGGCGGCGTTGTTGACCCCATTTGATCATCAGCAGCAACTGGATAGCGAAAGCCTGCGCCGTCTGGTGCGTTTTAACATCGGGCAGGGTATCGACGGGCTGTACGTTGGCGGTTCCACCGGGGAAGCATTCGTACAGAGCCTTGCTGAAAGAGAGCAGGTACTGGAGATTGTCGCCGAAGAGGCGAAGGGAAAAATCACGCTGATCGCCCATGTCGGGACGGTAAGCACCGCAGAAAGCCAGCAGCTTGCCAGCGCCGCAAAGCGTTACGGTTTTGATGCGGTCTCTGCGGTGACGCCTTTTTATTACCCTTTCAGTTTTGAAGAGCACTGTGACCATTATCGGGCAATCATTGATTCCGCAGATGGATTGCCGATGGTGGTATACAACATTCCGGCGTTAAGCGGTGTAAAACTTACCCTCGATCAGATCAATACGCTGGTGACATTACCGGGCGTGAGCGCGCTGAAGCAAACCTCCGGCGATCTCTTCCAGATGGAGCAGATCCGCCGCGCGCATCCGGATCTGGTGCTGTACAACGGTTATGACGAAATCTTCGCTTCCGGCCTGCTGGCGGGCGCGGACGGCGGTATCGGCAGCACATACAACATTATGGGCTGGCGTTACCAGGGGATTGTGCAGGCATTACGTGAGGGCGATGTGGCGAAAGCGCAGCGTCTGCAAACCGAGTGCAATAAGGTTATTGATTTACTGATTAAAACCGGCGTATTCCGCGGCCTGAAAACGGTCCTGCATTATATGGACGTGGTATCGGTGCCGCTGTGTCGTAAACCGTTCGCGCCTGTTGATGAAAAATACCTGCCGGCGCTCAAGGCGCTGGCTCAACAACTGATGGAAGAAAAGGCGTAACAGCATAATGCCGGGGGCGCTACGCTTGCCCGGCCTACAACAGTGTGAGCGGTAGGCCGGATAAGGCGGAGCCGCCATTCGGCATAACGACAACAAAAATCGTCGGGAGAGTAAAATGAGTACTTCTACCCAGAACATCCCGTGGTATCGCCATCTCAACCGGGCGCAGTGGCGGGCATTTTCCGCTGCCTGGCTGGGATATCTGCTTGATGGTTTTGATTTTGTGTTGATTGCTCTTGTACTGACTGAGGTACAAAGCGAATTTGGGCTGACGACGGTACAGGCGGCAAGCCTGATTTCTGCGGCTTTTATCTCTCGCTGGTTCGGCGGGTTATTACTGGGCGCGATGGGCGATCGCTATGGGCGTCGTCTGGCGATGGTCAGCAGCATCATTCTGTTTTCGGTGGGAACCCTGGCATGCGGGTTTGCGCCCGGTTACACCACCATGTTCATCGCCCGACTGGTGATTGGTATGGGCATGGCGGGCGAATATGGTTCCAGCGCGACCTATGTGATTGAAAGCTGGCCAAAACATTTACGCAATAAAGCCAGCGGTTTTCTGATTTCCGGCTTCTCCGTCGGCGCGGTCGTTGCCGCGCAGGTGTACAGCCTGGTGGTGCCTGTCTGGGGCTGGCGCGCGCTGTTTTTCATTGGCATTTTGCCAATTATCTTCGCTCTCTGGCTGCGGAAAAACATTCCGGAAGCGGAAGACTGGAAAGAGAAACACGCGGGTAAAGCGCCGGTACGCACGATGGTCGACATTCTTTATCGGGGCGAGCATCGCATCATCAACATTTTAATGACTTTCGCCGCCGCCGCTGCGCTGTGGTTCTGTTTTGCCGGTAACCTACAAAATGCTGCGATTGTGGCGGGGCTGGGACTACTGTGCGCGGTTATCTTTATCAGCTTTATGGTGCAGAGCAGCGGTAAACGCTGGCCCACTGGCGTCATGCTGATGCTGGTGGTACTGTTTGCTTTCCTCTATTCCTGGCCGATTCAGGCGCTATTACCTACTTATCTGAAAACCGAGCTGGCCTACGATCCGCATACGGTGGCGAATGTCCTGTTCTTTAGCGGATTTGGCGCGGCGGTTGGTTGCTGCGTAGGCGGTTTTCTTGGTGACTGGCTGGGAACGCGTAAAGCATATGTCTGTAGCCTGCTGGCCTCGCAAATCCTCATTATTCCGGTCTTTGCGATTGGCGGCACAAACGTCTGGGTTCTGGGTCTGCTACTGTTTTTCCAACAGATGTTGGGGCAGGGGATTGCCGGGATTCTGCCGAAACTGATCGGCGGTTACTTCGATACCGATCAGCGCGCGGCGGGGCTGGGCTTTACTTATAACGTCGGCGCGCTCGGCGGCGCGCTGGCGCCGATCCTGGGAGCGCTGATCGCTCAACGTCTGGATTTGGGCACTGCGCTGGCATCGCTCTCTTTCAGCCTGACGTTTGTCGTGATCCTGCTTATTGGGCTTGATATGCCGTCTCGCGTACAGCGTTGGCTACGTCCGGAAGCGTTACGCACCCACGATGCTATTGACGACAAACCGTTCAGCGGAGCCGTACCGCTTGGCAGTGGTAAAGGTGCCTTTGTAAAAACGAAAAGTTAATCCGCTTGCCCGGTTTTCAACCGGGCAATATTTGTAAGGGAGTAGTATGTCGTTACTTGAACAACTGGATAAAAATATTGCCGCTTCTGGCGGCCTGATTGTCTCCTGCCAGCCCGTTCCGGGCAGCCCGCTGGATAAGCCGGAGATTGTAGCGGCAATGGCGTTGGCAGCGGAACAGGCGGGCGCGGTTGCGGTGCGTATTGAAGGCATAGACAACCTGCGTATGACCCGCTCGCTCGTTTCGGTACCCATTATCGGCATTATCAAACGCGATCTGGACGACTCTCCAGTGCGCATTACCCCTTTTCTCGACGATGTAGATGCGCTGGCACAGGCCGGAGCAGCTATTATCGCCGTTGATGGAACCGCTCGGCAACGGCCGGTAGCCGTTGAGGCGTTGTTGGCGCGCATTCATCACCACCATCTACTGGCGATGGCCGACTGCTCATCCGTGGACGATGGTCTCGCCTGTCAACGGTTGGGCGCGGACATTATCGGCACGACAATGTCCGGCTACACCACCCCCGATACGCCGGAGGAACCCGATCTGCCCTTAGTCAAAGCGTTGCATGACGCCGGATGCCGGGTAATAGCCGAAGGGCGCTATAACTCGCCAGCACTGGCAGCGGAGGCGATCCGCTATGGCGCATGGGCGGTGACGGTGGGGTCCGCCATTACCCGTCTGGAACATATCTGTGGATGGTATAACGACGCATTAAAAAAGGCGGCGTCATGACTACGTTAGCAATCGATATTGGCGGTACTAAACTTGCCGCCGCGCTCATCGACAACAACTTGCGCATTAGCCAGCGTCGCGAGCTACCGACCCCCGCGAGCAAAACGCCGGATGCGTTACGTGAAGCATTAAAGGCGCTGGTTGAACCACTACGGGCAGAGGCGCGTCAGGTAGCGATAGCTTCTACCGGGATCATTCAGGAAGGGATGCTGCTGGCGCTAAACCCCCATAATCTGGGCGGCTTGCTACACTTTCCGTTAGTACAAACACTGGAAACGATCGCAGGCCTGCCGACGCTGGCGGTGAACGACGCGCAGGCGGCGGCCTGGGCGGAGTATCACGCGCTCCCTGATGATATCCGCGATATGGTATTTATCACCGTTTCAACCGGCGTTGGCGGCGGCGTTGTCTGCGACGGCAAGCTTCTTACCGGAAAAGGCGGTCTGGCCGGGCACCTGGGACACACCCTGGCGGACCCACACGGGCCCGTATGCGGCTGTGGACGCGTTGGCTGCGTAGAGGCCATCGCCTCCGGACGAGGGATGGCCGCGGCGGCGCGGGACGATCTGGCGGGATGCGACGCCAAAACCCTATTTATTCGCGCTGGCGAAGGTCATCAGCAGGCGCGACATCTGGTAAGCCAATCCGCGCAGGTAATAGCGCGGATGATCGCCGATGTGAAAGCGACTACCGACTGCCAGTGTGTGGTCATTGGCGGCAGCGTAGGGTTAGCTGAGGGATACCTGGAGCAGGTTCGCGCGTTTTTGATGCAAGAGCCTGCGCCTTATCACGTGGCGCTGAGCGCCGCTCGCTATCGGCATGACGCAGGATTATTAGGCGCTGCGTTGTTAGCTCAAGGAGACACATTATGATGATGGGGGAAGTACAGTCGTTGCCTTCTTGCGGGTTGCATCCGCGATTGTTGGATGCCTTGACTCTCGCGCTGGCGGCAAGGCCGCAGGAGAAAGCGCCGGGGCGCTATGAATTGCAGGGCGACAATGTCTTTATGAATGTAATGCAGTTAACGACGCAAATGCCGGCCGAGAAGAAAGCGGAATTGCATGAACAATACATTGATATTCAGCTACTACTAACCGGCGTCGAGCGTATTGCGTTTGGGATGTCCGGTGCCGCTCGCCAGTGCGAGGAGATGCACGTTGAAGAGGATTACCAGCTTTGTAGTCAAATTGTCGACGAGCAGACTATTACGCTGCAAGCGGGGATGTTTGCTGTGTTTATGCCGGGAGAACCGCATAAACCGGGATGTGCAGTGGGTGAGCCGGATGACATCAAGAAAGTGGTAGTGAAAGTACGCGCCAGTCTGCTGGCGGCCTGAATCTCTTGCCGGAGCAGTCTTCCGAACGCAGCCCCTTACGGGGCTGCGTGGTGAATGTGCCGGAGAGCGCGGGTATGACGGGTTAACGCTTAAACGTCACGGCTTCCGGCTGGGTCAGGTGCAGCGTCGTCTGGCTCGGCACCGTCTCGGCAATTACCCGCCCGTGGCGAATCGAGTAACGGGCAGGCGTCTGGCGACGTACCGCGTCGAATCCATTCTCAGCGGGTAAGATAACCAGATTCGCGGCATTGCCGACGCTCAGACCGTAGTCCTGCAGGTGCAAAGTTTTTGCGCTGTGGATAGTGATCAGATTTAACCCGTCGTTGATTTGCCCATACCCCATCAACTGGCAAACGTGTAACCCCATATGCAGCACCTGCAGCATATTGGCGGTGCCTAATGGATACCACGGGTCGAAGACGTCATCATGGCCAAAGCAGACGTTGATCCCCGCTTCCAGCATCTCTTTCACCCGCGTGACGCCACGACGTTTCGGGTAAGTGTCAAACCGTCCTTGCAGATGAATATTCACCAGCGGGTTGGCGACGAAGTTAATCCCCGACATTTTCAACAGGCGGAACAAGCGTGACGCATACGCGCCGTTGTACGAGTGCATAGCCGTGGTATGGCTGGCGGTCACGCGCGCCCCCATGCCATCACGATGCGCCAGCGCCGCGACCGTTTCGACAAAGCGAGACTGCTCGTCATCAATTTCGTCGCAGTGCACATCGATCAAGCGATCGTATTTCTGCGCCAGGGCGAAGGTTTTGTGCAGCGATTCAACGCCATATTCCCGCGTGAACTCAAAGTGCGGAATGGCGCCAATAACGTCAGCGCCCAAACGCACGGCTTCCTCTAACAGCGCTTCACCGTTAGGATAAGACAGAATACCTTCTTGCGGAAAGGCGACAATTTGCAGGTCTACCCACGGCGCAACCTCTTGCTTCACTTCCAGCATGGCTTTCAGCGCGGTGAGCGTAGGATCTGAAACGTCAACGTGAGTACGAACGTACTGGATGCCGTTAGCCATCTGCCATTTCAGGGTCTGCATCGCGCGCGCTTTCACATCTTCATGCGTGAGCATTGCTTTACGTTCTGCCCAGCGCTCAATCCCTTCAAACAGTGTGCCGGACTGGTTCCAGCTCGGTTCACCCGCCGTTTGCGTGGTATCCAGGTGGATATGTGGCTCAACAAACGGTGGAATAGCCAGGCCGCCTTCGGCATCAAGCACTTCGCCCTGCGGTAACGATGCGGCTTCCTGAGGCTCAATCCGGCTAAAGCGCCCGTTTTCAATCGTAATCTGCCATAATCCTTCGTGTCCCTGCAGACGCGTCTGACGAATAGTGATGTTATTGTTCTGCATGGCTGACCTCTGGTGATTTAGCAAGGCTGCGGTTGAAAAGTGGATTCAGCAGGATATAGCTGAAGACGCCGCCGAGTACGGCGTTGACGGGCACAATACCAGGAACATAATGTCCGGCGGCGATGCCCAGCGCGACGGAAAGAATAGCAATCCAGTTAACGGGAATAAAGCGCACGGTGTTGAAGTCGGCATAGCGGCGGCGGTTCAACAGATAGTCGGCAATAATCACTCCGCCAATCGGTGGGATGGCAGATGACAGGAACGTCAGCCAGCCGACAAAATTATTGTAAAGCCACAGCGCGCACACGGTACCGATAATCCCGTTCACCACCGACAGCGTGCGGCTGGAAAGACCGGTAATATTGGCGAAGCCCAGACCCGATGCGTACAGCGCGTTATCGTTGGTGGTCCAGATATTCAGGCCAAGCACCACAATCGCGGGCAGCAGCAGCCCCTGCGCTATCATCACGTCAGAGATATCCGCCTGACCGACGGCGGCAGCGCCTGCCGCGCCAAAGATAAACATCAGCGAGTTGCCGAGGAAAAAAGCGACCATCGCAATCAGTACGGCGCTTTTGGCATGACGCCCGAAGCGGACGAAGTCGGCGGTCAATGTACCGGCGCTGACAAACGAGCCCACCACCAGCGCCAGCGCGCTGGAAAAATCCAGCGGCGTCTGCGGCGCTATCGTTTTTAAATGCTCCAGCCCACCCACGCCGCTGACCGCCATCCAGACGGAGTAGCTGCCCAGAATAACGATCGCGGGTACGGCAATGATAGACAAAATGGTCAACGCCGAGATGCCGAAAAAAATGGTCAGGGTCATCAGTAGACCCGAAACGGCAATCAGAATATTGGCATCAATGCCCGTCGCTTTACTGACCGGAATAGCGAACATCGCTACGCCAACGCCAAACCAGCCTACCTGTGTGCCGCCTAGCAGCAGCGAGGGAAGCCATGATCCTTTAACGCCAAAGGAGTAACGTGCAAGGAGGTGGGTGGAGAGTCCGGTTTTTGCGCCGATGTAGCCAAGAAATGCAGTGTAGATACCGAGGAGGAGATTACCGAAGAGAACTGCGAGGAAGAAATCGTGATAGGTAAGACCGGCGCCGAGTGTCCCTCCGGTCCACATACTGGCGGAAAAAAACGTTAAACCCAACATGACAAACGTCAGTGGAATCACGCCCTTCCGCGCCGCCAGAGGGACGGGGCCCTGGCTATAATTGTTGTCCTGCGACACAACGCCTCCATGAATTTTGCCCAAAAAATCCGCCGCATAATATACAGTTCTCAGAATAAAGCAAACGTTTTCGTGTGATATTTTTTTGATAATTATTCATGACATTAATGGTTCGTTAGTTTTTCTCCGTTGTCAGTGAACCACCGCGTGTGAGTTGAGTTTCCAGCATGGTTTGCGAACGAATAAGTTCGTCTGTGAGTAATTTTTCGTCGGGCAACTGCACTTTGTACTCGCTCGCCATGATGGTGTTTGGCAGGCCAGTCAGCGCGTAATGCGCTTCCCCCGCGCCTTTCCCTGCGCACAAAACCAGGCCGACTGGCGGGTTTTCTCCGGGCATTGTCCAGTGCTCTTTGGCATAGTTCAGGTACATATTCATCTGCCCGGCATCCGCATAACCGAATTTGCCTACTTTCAGGTCAACGAGCAACAGGCAGCGCAAGCGACGATGGAAGAACAGCAGATCGACGCGGAACCAGCTATCGTCTATGCGTAGCCGGCGTTGGCGGCCAACAAAAGCAAAATCGTCACCGAGCTCCAGCATAAAGTCCATCAGGTGGCTGAGCAGCGCGTCTTCGAGATCTGATTCGGAATACTCGTCCTTCAGGTTAAGAAATTCCAGAATGAACGGGTCGCGTATGGCTTGCTCCGGCAAAACGTTTGGCTCGGCGGGTGCAGGCTGCTGCAACATGGCGGATTTGTCGTGGGACAGTAGCGTTCGTTCGTAAAATTGAGTGGCGATTTGCCTGTCGAGCTGCCGTACGGACCAGCCGTTACGTAGCGTCTCTTTCTCGTAAAAAGTGCGGGCATCGGGATTTTTTACCGACAAGAGGCGGACATACGCCGACCAGGGAAGAGGGAATGTTTTGGCGAGCGGTATGAGATTTGAAGATTCCGCAGACAGTGTCTGCGGAATTTCAATATGTTGAAAACAAAGATAAAATGTACGAATTTGCCATAGGTTTCTGGTGGAAAAACCGCGCTTATAGCGCTGACTTAAATCTACCGATAATCGTTCGATAAGCTGAGTACCATAGGCCGCTCGCGCTTCTCCTCCCTGTTCAAATTCGACAATGCGTCGGCCAATTTCCCAGTAGGTGGCAGTCATAATGGCATTGATGCTGCGCACGGTCTCGGTACGTGCCGTATCGACCAGACGAATAATACCGTCATGGATTTGCTGATATTCATCAGACTGTGGCGCTAAAGTTGGATTCGTCATGTCATCCCTTACGTGATAGTTTCATTGTGAAATTAGAACGCTATCAATACGCTTCAGGCGTAAACGGATCAATCCATGAACGGATTTTACATGGCATTACATCTCGATTTACGAGCGGGTTTCCAGAATCGGCAGGAGAGATATTGAGGAGAGGAATATCGGCTCCCCAGCCATCAGCCAAGGCAGTAAGCGGGGAGCCGGAAGGGTTACACTTCGAGGTAGTTCATAATCCCGTCAGCCGCCTTACGGCCTTCGGCAATCGCCGTCACCACCAGATCGGAACCGCGCACGATGTCGCCACCGGCGAAGATTTTCGGGTTGCTGGTCTGGAAAGCATTATCGCTGCGTTCCGGCGCGATAATTCGTCCCTGCGAGTCCAGTTCCACGCTGTGTTTCGCCAGCCATTCCATGCTGTGTGGACGAAAACCAAATGCCATCACCACCGCATCAGCTGGAACCACATGCTCGGAACCGGCGACGATCTCCGCCCGTCGACGGCCTTGGGCATCCGGTTCGCCCATTTCAGTGCGCACCATTTTTACGCCGCTCACTTTGCCGTTGGCATTGACTTCAATGCCCAGCGGTTGAACGTTAAACTGAAACTCGACACCTTCCTCGCGCGCGTTTTTCACTTCGCGTCTGGAACCCGGCATGTTCTCTTCATCACGACGATAAGCACAGGTTACGTGCGTTGCGCCCTGGCGTATGGAGGTACGTACGCAGTCCATTGCGGTATCGCCGCCGCCCAGCACCACCACGCGCTTTCCTTCCATACTGACATATGGTTCGTCGCTGGTTTCGCCAAACCCCATGATCTGCTTCGTATTGGCGATCAGGAACGGCAGAGCGTCGAAAACCCCGTCCGCATCTTCATTTTCCAGCCCGCCGCGCATCGACTGATAGGTGCCGACGCCAAGGAATACCGCATCGTAATCTTTCAGCAGATCTTCAAGCTGTACATCACGACCCACTTCGGTATTAAGTTTGAACTCAATACCCATGCCGGTGAAGATCTCGCGACGGCGGGTCATCACCTCTTTTTCCAGTTTGAAAGCTGGAATACCGAAGGTCAGCAGGCCGCCGATTTCCGGATGGCGATCAAAGACCACCGCCTTCACGCCGTTGCGGGTCAGCACGTCGGCGCACGCCAGCCCTGCCGGACCTGCGCCGATAATCGCTACCCGTTTGTCCGTCTGGCGCACGCCGGTCATATCCGGGCGCCAGCCCATTTCGAACGCTTTATCGTTGATATAGCGCTCAATGTTACCGATGGTCACTGCGCCGAACTCATCGTGCAGCGTACAGGAGCCTTCGCACAGGCGGTCCTGCGGGCAGACGCGGCCACACACTTCCGGCAGGGTGTTGGTCTGGTGCGATAGCTCAGCCGCCTCAAAAATACGCCCTTCGTTAGCCAGTTTCAGCCAGTTCGGGATGTAGTTATGTACCGGACATTTCCACTCGCAGTAGGGGTTCCCGCAGGACAAACAGCGATCCGCCTGGGCTTTCGCCTGACCTTCAGAAAACGGTTCGTAGATTTCAACAAACTCGATCTTACGGATCTTCAGCGGTTTCTTCGGCGGATCAACGCGCTGCAGGTCGATAAATTGATAAACATTCTGGCTCATTTCAATTCCTTACTGCGCCTGCACGCGCAATTCTGCCGCACTACGACTACGGTGGCCCAACAGGGCTTTGACATCGCTGGACTTGGGCTTAACTAACGCGAATTGGGTTGAGAAGCTTGACCACCTGGACAGGATCTCTTCGCCGCGTTGCGAACCAGTATGCTGCACGTGCTCGGTGATCAGACCGCGCAGATGCTCTTCGTGGATAGCCAGCGAATCAACGTCCAGTACTTCTACCAGTTCCGGGTTCACGCGTTTACGGAATTCGCCATCTTCGTCCAGCACATAGGCGAAGCCGCCGGTCATCCCCGCGCCGAAGTTAACGCCGGTTTTACCCAACACGCAGACGATGCCGCCGGTCATGTATTCACAGCCGTTGTCGCCGATGCCCTCTACTACGGTAATCGCCCCGGAGTTACGCACGCCGAAACGTTCGCCCGCGCGGCCCGCCGCGTACAGACGGCCACCGGTGGCTCCATACAGGCAGGTGTTGCCGATAATGCTGGCTTTATGACTGAGGAAGGCGGAACCTACCGGCGGTCTGATGGCGATCAAACCGCCTGCCATACCTTTACCGACATAGTCGTTGGCATCGCCAGTCAGATATAACTCTACGCCGCCCGCGTTCCACACGCCAAAGCTCTGGCCTGCGGTACCGCTGAAGTGCGCTTTAATCGGATCGGAAGCCAGCCCCTGATCGCCGTGGGTCTGTGCGATATAGCCGGAAAGCGACGCGCCGACGGAACGATCGGTGTTGCGGATGTCGAACCAGAAGGTTTTGCTCTGGCGCGCATCGACAAACGGCTTCGCCTGCTGCAACAATTGCGCATTTAGCACGCCGTTATCAAACGGCGGGTTATTCTCGGTGCAGTACAGCGCTTTACCCGGATGAGGTTCAGCGGTTTCCAGTAGACGAGACAGCGCCAGCTTCTGCTGTTTAGCGGTGAAGCCATCCAGCTCTTTCAGCAGGTCGGTGCGGCCAATCAAATCCACCAGGCGGGTCACGCCAAGCGAAGCCATCAGCTCGCGCACTTCGCGGGCGATAAATTCAAAGTAGTTAGTCACTTTGAACGGCAGGCCGTGATAGTGGTTCTTACGCAGCTTGTCATCCTGAGTTGCTACGCCGGTTGCGCAGTTATTCAGGTGGCAGATACGCAGGTATTTACAGCCCAGCGCCACCATCGGGCCGGTGCCGAAGCCGAAACTTTCCGCACCGAGAATCGCCGCTTTAATGATGTCGACGCCGGTTTTCAGACCGCCGTCCACCTGCAGACGAATCTTGTGACGCAGGCCGTTAGCGACCAGCGCCTGCTGGGTTTCAACAAGTCCGAGTTCCCACGGGCAACCAGCGTATTTCACTGAAGAGAGCGGGCTGGCGCCGGTACCGCCGTCGTAGCCGGCGATAGTGATCAGATCCGCATAGGCTTTCGCCACGCCGGTCGCGATGGTGCCGACGCCCGGTTCGGATACCAGCTTCACGGAGATCATCGCCTTCGGGTTGACCTGCTTGAGATCGAAAATGAGCTGCGCTAAGTCCTCGATAGAGTAGATATCGTGGTGCGGTGGCGGGGAGATCAGCGTCACGCCCGGCACTGAATAGCGCAGTTTAGCGATATACGGAGTGACTTTATCCCCCGGCAACTGACCGCCTTCGCCCGGTTTCGCGCCCTGAGCGACTTTAATCTGAATCACATCGGCATTGACCAGGTAGGCCGGCGTCACGCCAAAGCGACCGGAGGCCACCTGTTTGATACGCGACACTTTATTGGTGCCGTAGCGCGCCGGGTCTTCGCCGCCTTCGCCGGAGTTGGAGTTGCCGCCGAGGCTGTTCATCGCTTCCGCCAGCGCTTCGTGCGCTTCCGGACTTAATGCGCCGATAGACATGGCTGCGGTATCAAAGCGTTTAAACAGCTCACTGGCGGGCTCAACCTCGTCAATAGTCACCGCCTCGCCGTCTGGATGTATCGCCAGCAGATCGCGCAGCGTTGCCGCCGGACGCTCATTGACCAGTTTGGCGTATTCCTGATAATCGCTGTACTCGCCGCTCTGTACCGCCTGTTGCAGGGTACGCACGACATCCGGGTTATAGGCGTGATATTCGCCGCCGTGGACGTACTTCAGCAGGCCGCCCGGGCTAATGGGTTTGCGCGCCAGCCAGGCGCGTTTGGAGAGATTCAGCAGATCCTGCTGGAAGTCATCAAAGCTCGCGCCGCCGATACGGCTGACCACGCCCTGGAAGCACAGGTTTACCACATCATCGTGCAGTCCGACCGCTTCAAACAGTTTGGAGCAGCGGTAAGAGGCAATGGTCGAAATGCCCATTTTGGACATAATCTTGTACAGCCCCTTGTTGATGCCGTTACGGTAGTTCTGCATCACGGTACGGTAGTTTTTGGCGATGGCCTGGGTATCAATCAGACGCCCCAGCGTTTCGTAGGCCAGGTACGGATAGATAGCCGTTGCGCCAAAGCCGAGCAGTACCGCAAAGTGATGCGGATCGCGGGCGCTTCCGGTTTCTACGATGATGTTGGCGTCGCAGCGCAGGCTTTGTTCTACCAGACGCGTTTGCACCGCGCCCACCGCCATCGGCGCGGGGACCGGCAGGCGATTCTTACCGATATTGCGATCCGAGAGGACCAGCAGCACGGTGCCGTTGCGCACCATCTGTTCCGCTTTATCGCACAGCGCCTTAACCGTCGCGTTCAGTGTGGTTTCGGTCACGTCGAAGGTGATATCCAGACGGTCAGCGCGATAATGCTCCTCTTTCATGGTGGTGAGCTGTTTGAAATCGGAGTACAGCAGAATTGGCGATTTAAAACTCAGGCGATGGGCCTGACCTTCCGCTTCGCAGAAGACGTTCATTTCGCGACCGATGCTGGTGGCGAGCGACATGACGTGCGCTTCACGCAGCGGGTCGATAGGCGGGTTAGTGACCTGCGCGAACTGCTGGCGGAAGTAGTCGTAAATAATACGCGGCTGGCTGGAGAGCACGGCAAAGGGGGTATCGTCGCCCATTGAACCGACGGCTTCCTGGCCGTTTTCGCCCAATACGCGGATAACCGAGTCCAGCTCTTCGGCGCTGTAGTTAAACTGTTTCTGATAGCTGGCGAGCAGGTCATCGTCCAGTTCGCGGCTACCAACTTCTTCATCAGGCAGCTCTTCAAACGGCACCAGGCGGCGGACGTTTTTCTCCATCCACTCTTTATATGGATGGCGGCTTTTCAGATCGTCATCGGTTTCCGCGGAATGCAGAATACGTCCGCCGCGGGTGTCGATCACCATCAGCTCGCCTGGGCCGACGCGGCCTTTCTCGACCACTTCATCCGGCTGATAGTCCCAGATACCGACTTCGGAGGCGCAGGTGATCAGCTTATCTTTGGTAATGACGTAGCGTGCCGGGCGCAGGCCGTTACGGTCAAGGTTACAGGCGGCGAAGCGCCCGTCGGACATCACGATGCCTGCCGGACCGTCCCACGGCTCCATATGCATGGAGTTAAAGTCAAAGAAGGCGCGCAGATCCTGGTCCATATCGGGGTTGTTCTGCCAGGCGGGCGGCACCAACAGGCGCATGGCGCGGATGATGTCCATCCCGCCTGCCAGCAGCAGTTCCAGCATGTTGTCCAGCGAGCTGGAATCCGAACCGGTTTCGTTAACAAACGGCGCAGCGGACTGTAAGTCCGGGATCAGCGGCGTCTGGAATTTATAGGTACGGGCGCGCGCCCACTGGCGGTTGCCGGTGATGGTGTTAATCTCGCCGTTATGCGCCAGGTAGCGGAACGGCTGCGCCAGCGGCCAACGTGGAACGGTGTTAGTGGAAAAGCGCTGGTGGAACAGGCAGATGGCCGATTCCAGACGCAGATCCGCAAGATCCAGGTAGAAGCGCGGCAGATCCGCCGGCATACACAGACCTTTATAAATGTTGACCAGGTTCGACAGGCTGCATATGTAGAAATCTTTGTCGTCCTGCAGGCGTTTTTCAATGCGTCGGCGGGCGATAAACAGACGGCGCTCCATATCACGCGGACGCCAGCCCGCCGGAGCGTTGACAAAAATCTGCTCAATACGCGGCAGGGAGGAGAGGGCGATTTCACCGAGCACGCCTTCATTGGTGGGCACATCGCGCCAGCCGACAATCGACAGGGTTTCCTGCTGTAATTCTTCTTCGACAATATGGCGTGACGCGGCGGCCAGTTCAGGATCTTTATTTAAAAAGATCATCCCGACGGCGTAGTTTTTGGCTAAGCGCCAGCCGCGCTCTTCGGCCACGATGCGAAAGAAACGGTCAGGTTTTTGTAACAGCAAGCCGCAACCGTCGCCGGTTTTACCGTCGGCAAGGATCGCGCCACGGTGCTGCATCCGGGCCAGCGCGTGTATGGCGGTACGCACTACCTTGTGGCTAGGTTCGCCTTCTATGTGGGCGATCAGGCCGAAACCACAGTTATCCTTCTCAAGGGATTTATCGTACAACATATCAGTGAACCTCCCCAGGCTCTACGGGACGCTCTCCCAACCGACGGCGCGCGGGCACAGCAAGAGCATGGCGACGGGGCTGGCGCATCATACGCTTACCTCGCATTCGCCCTCTTTGTGTCCTTTGCGCATTGGTAAATACGGTTAAGAGGGAATCTCAATTACTGCATAAATATGATGAGCAGACGGCTCATCCAGAAAGCTTCCAGCGGATCCCCAACTTATCGGGAATCCACACCCAGGTCAAATGGCAAACTGATTTATGCAAAAGTGTGCTGTAGCACAGATAACTTTTTGAATATATTGAAATTAAAAGGTTTTTTATAGAGGGGCTGCTAATACGGAGCGGCAGAAAGCCTGTGATCTGTCTCACTATAAGAGCCGCTCGCCAGACGTTATCTGACCTTTCTTTTTCAAAAATCTTGGCATTTTATGCTGTTTTAAGCGTGAGCAGTATTGAATGCTACTGTTTTTATCGATGACCCAGCAGACGCTGAAAAAAGAGGGGAATATCAGGAAAAATCATCAACGGGATTATGAATGAAATGTCGTTTATTTTGCTTGATTATGCAACGGATAAAAGCCTTCCGGGACGATTGATCCAGGTCATCGCCAAAGGAGACTAAAAATGGCAGGCTTTGGCCTCTTTTTAAGAGGCGGTCTATCAGATTATGCAGTTACAGAAATTAGTCAATATGTTTGGTGGGGATCTTTTACGTCGGTATGGGCAAAAGGTTCATAAGCTGACGCTTCATGGCGGTTTTAGCTGCCCTAATCGCGACGGCACCATCGGGCGTGGCGGTTGCACCTTCTGTAATGTCGCCTCTTTTGCCGATGAGGCGCAGCAGCATCATTCGATTGCCGAGCAGCTTGCGCATCAGGCGCATCTGGTGAACCGCGCTAAACGCTATCTGGCCTATTTCCAGGCCTACACCAGCACCTTTGCGGAAGTGCAGGTGCTGCGTTCGATGTATCAACAGGCGGTCAGCCAGGCCAGTATCGTCGGGTTATGCGTCGGTACGCGTCCGGATTGCGTCCCGCAGGCAGTAGTAGATTTACTGTGTGAATATAAAGATCAAGGCTACGAGGTGTGGCTGGAACTGGGATTGCAAACCGCGCACGATGAAACCCTGCACCGAATTAACCGCGGGCATGACTTCGCCTGCTATCAGCGTACCACCCGGATTGCCCGGGAGCGCGGGCTGAAAGTGTGCGCGCATCTGATTGTGGGGCTGCCGGGCGAAGGCCAGAGTGAATGCCTGCAAACCATGGAGCGTGTGGTGGAGACGGGCGTTGATGGTATTAAACTGCATCCGCTGCATATTGTGAAAGGCAGTACGATGGCCAAAGCCTGGGAAGCGGGGCGGCTGAACGGCATCGAACTGGACGACTACACGCTAACGGCAGGTGAGATGATTCGTCATACGCCGCCGGAGGTAATTTATCACCGAATTTCAGCCAGCGCTCGCCGTCCGACGCTGCTTGCCCCGCTGTGGTGCGAGAATCGCTGGACGGGGATGGTTGAGCTGGACAAATACCTGAATGAGCATGGCGTACAGGGCTCTGCGCTGGCCCGTCCCTGGATACCACCTGTAGCGTAGCGTGATGAGGGGCGCTACGCATATTTCGCACAATATTCAACGCGGTTCCCATAATTGGGTATTATGTGCGAAGTTGTGGTGAAGGAATCCTCTATGAAGCAAATTCGTATGCTGGCGCAATACTATGTCGACCTGATGATGAAATTGGGTCTGGTGCGCTTTTCCATGCTCCTGGCGTTGGCATTGGTGGTGCTGGCGATTGTCGTGCAGATGGCGGTGACCATGGTGCTGCATGGTCAGGTTGAAAGTATCGACGTTATTCGTTCCATCTTTTTTGGCCTGTTAATTACGCCCTGGGCGGTCTATTTCTTATCCGTTGTTGTTGAACAACTGGAAGAGTCAAGGCAGCGACTGTCGCGTCTGGTGCAAAAGCTGGAGGAGATGCGCGAGCGCGATCTCAAGCTTAACGTACAGTTGAAGGACAATATTGCCCAGCTTAATCAGGAAATTGCCGATCGCGAAAAAGCGGAAGCGGAGCTGCAAGAGACATTTGAACAGCTAAAAGTAGAAATTAAAGAGCGTGAAGAAGCGCAAATCCAGCTAGAACAGCAATCCTCTTTTCTGCGCTCCTTTCTGGACGCCTCGCCGGATTTGGTTTTTTATCGTAATGAGGATAAAGAATTTTCCGGCTGTAACCGCGCAATGGAATTGCTAACCGGCAAGAGCGAAAAACAGCTGGTGCATTTGAAGCCGGAAGATGTGTACTCTCCCGAAGCGGCGGAGAAAGTCATTGAAACCGACGAAAAAGTATTCCGCCATAACGTCTCCCTGACCTACGAACAGTGGCTGGATTACCCGGACGGACGAAAGGCCTGCTTTGAAATTCGTAAAGTGCCTTATTACGACCGTGTCGGTAAACGTCATGGCCTGATGGGATTTGGTCGTGATATTACCGAACGTAAGCGTTATCAGGACGCGCTGGAGCGCGCCAGCCGCGACAAGACCACGTTTATCTCTACCATCAGTCATGAGCTGCGCACCCCGCTTAACGGCATCGTCGGTTTAAGCCGCATCCTGCTGGATACCGATCTCACCGCCGAACAGGAAAAATACCTTAAGACAATCCATGTCTCCGCCGTGACGTTAGGCAATATTTTCAATGATATCATTGATATGGATAAGATGGAGCGGCGTAAGGTTCAGCTTGATAACCAACCGGTTGATTTCACCAGCTTTATGGCCGATCTGGAAAACCTTTCCGGTTTGCAGGCGCAGCAAAAAGGGCTACGTTTTGTGCTTGAGCCGACGCTGCCGCTGCCGCACAAAGTCATTACCGACGGAACGCGTCTGCGCCAGATTTTATGGAATTTGATCAGCAATGCGGTGAAGTTTACTCAGCAGGGCCAGGTGACGGTGCGGGCGCGCTATGATGAAGGCGACATGCTGCACTTTGAAGTGGAAGATTCCGGGATCGGCATTCCGCAGGATGAGCAGGATAAAATTTTCGCCATGTATTATCAGGTGAAAGACAGTAACGGCGGCAAACCGGCGACGGGGACCGGTATCGGGCTGGCGGTCTCCCGTCGGCTGGCGAAAAATATGGGCGGCGATATTACCGTTTCCAGTCTGCCGGGCAAAGGATCGACCTTTACGCTAACGGTTCATGCGCCAGCGGTGGCGGAAGAGGTGGAGGACGCCTTTGATGAAGACGACATGCCGCTGCCCGCGCTGCATGTTCTGCTGGTCGAAGATATTGAACTGAACGTGATTGTGGCGCGTTCAGTACTGGAAAAACTGGGTAACAGCGTGGATGTCGCGATGACCGGCAAGGCGGCGCTGGAGATGTTCGCGCCGGGCGAATATGACCTGGTCTTACTGGATATTCAGCTACCGGATATGACGGGTCTGGATATTGCCAGAGAACTGACCCGTCGCCACACGCGGGAAGATTTACCGCCGCTGGTAGCGCTTACGGCTAACGTTCTGAAAGATAAAAAAGAGTATCTGGACGCTGGTATGGACGATGTGCTGAGTAAGCCGCTGTCGGTGCCAGCCTTAACCGCGATGATTAAAAAATTCTGGGATGCCACCGATAAAGAGGAGAGTACCGTGACGCCTGAAGAGAGCGATAAAGCGCAAGCGCTGCTGGATATCCCGATGCTGGAACAATACATCGAGTTGGTTGGGCCTAAATTGATCACCGACGGTCTCGCGGTGTTTGAAAAAATGATGCCTGGCTATTTAAGCGTGCTGGAGTCCAATCTGACGGCGCGTGACAAAAAAGGCGTCGTTGAGGAAGGGCATAAGATTAAAGGCGCCGCCGGTTCGGTAGGGCTGCGTCATCTGCAACAGCTTGGCCAGCAAATCCAGTCGCCGGATCTTCCCGCCTGGGAAGATAATGTCGCGGAATGGATTGAAGAGATGAAGCAGGAGTGGCAGCACGATGTCGCGGTGCTGAAAGCCTGGGTGGCAAACGCGGAAAAAAAATGACCCCGGTTTGACCGGGGTGCGCGAATACTGCGCCAACACCAGGGAAATCGTGGCTGCGCCGTGCTTATTATGATGATGTCAAAGGCGCAGTCCTGTTTTCAGGCCGCACGCAGTTAAGATAGCAAATCCTAAATGATTTGTTACATGAATCATTTAAATGTGTGAAGCGTAGCATTTTAATCAAAATTATTAATGGGCTTGAGTCGGTTGCAGGAGGATGTTCACCATGAAAAAAATTGGCGTAGTGCTCAGCGGATGCGGCGTCTATGACGGCACCGAAATTCATGAGGCCGTTCTGACGCTGTTGGCCATTGCCCGCAGCGGCGCGCAGGCTGTCTGCTTCGCGCCGGATAAACCACAAGCGGATGTTATTAATCACCTGACCGGCGAAGCGATGGCGGAAACGCGTAACGTTCTGATTGAGGCGGCGCGTATTACGCGGGGCGATATTCGTCCCCTGTCCCAGGCGCAGCCAGAGGAACTGGATGCGCTCATTGTGCCCGGTGGTTTCGGCGCGGCGAAGAACCTGAGTAATTTCGCCAGCCAGGGGAGCGAATGCCGGGTGGATAGCGATGTCGTCGCGCTGGCGAAGGCCATGCACCGGTCCGGCAAGCCGCTGGGATTCATCTGTATCGCGCCCGCAATGTTGCCGAAAATCTTTGACTTCCCGCTACGTCTGACAATAGGGACGGATATTGATACCGCTGAAGTACTTGAAGAGATGGGCGCCGAACACGTACCTTGCCCGGTTGATGATATCGTTGTGGACGAGGATAACAAGGTCGTGACCACCCCTGCCTATATGCTGGCGCAGGATATCGCTCAGGCGGCAAGCGGCATTGATAAATTAGTGTCGCGCGTGCTGGTTCTGGCGGAATGAGCAAACGACGCATCGCGCCGTTAACGTTTTTGCGCCGTCTACTTTTACGTATCCTTGCTGCGCTCGCCGTCTTTTGGGGCGGCGGCATTGCGCTGTTTAGCGTGGTTCCGGTGCCTTTTTCGGCGGTGATGGCGGAACGGCAGATTAGCGCCTGGCTAAGTGGAGAATTTGGTTATGTGGCGCATTCTGACTGGGTCAGTATGGCGGATATCTCGCCGTGGATGGGGCTGGCGGTAATTGCGGCGGAAGACCAGAAGTTCCCTGAGCACTGGGGCTTTGATGTTCCGGCGATTGAAAAAGCGTTGGCGCATAATGAGCGGAATGAGAGCCGTATTCGCGGCGCCTCTACGCTTTCGCAGCAAACGGCGAAAAATCTCTTTTTATGGGATGGACGCAGTTGGGTGCGCAAAGGTCTGGAGGCTGGGCTAACGCTGGGCATTGAAACTGTCTGGAGCAAAAAACGCATTCTCACGGTTTATCTGAATATCGCGGAGTTTGGCGATGGTATTTTTGGCGTGGAGGCTGCGGCACAACGGTATTTTCATAAACCTGCCAGTCGCTTGAGTGTGTCTGAAGCCGCGTTGCTGGCGGCGGTATTGCCAAATCCGTTACGCTATAAGGCGAATGCGCCGTCTGGCTATGTGCGTAGCCGGCAGGCGTGGATTATGCGCCAGATGCGACAACTGGGCGGGGAATCTTTTATGACGCGCAACCAGCTTAATTAATTTTGCCGATTGGCGGCGCGAACGCCTTATCCGGCCTGCGATCTGTGTCGTCCAGGCCTGATAAGCACAGGCCATTAAGCTTCGTGAGAAGTAAGCGCCAGCCGTTTCTTGTCTTTTGGCTGCGCGTCCCTCTCCAGGGCAACGGCCAGCGCAGGCTGGGCGATAAACCGCTGCCACACTCTCTCCAGTTTGCGTTCACAGCACCATGTTGACCAGGTCGCCAGCGGGATAAAGGTACTTTCCCCCAGATTGTCGCAAACCACCGGAACCACTTCTGACTCGCTGATACGCTGGCACAGGATATTTTGCGGCTTCAGCGACATCGTCACAATATGGTTATCCAGCAGGTAACGTTTCAGTTTTTTCAGTAGCCGCCGCAGGACAGCGACATCCTCTTCATAACGACATTGCGCGGCGAACTCGGTCAGGGTAATAGAGGGCGCGCCGTTGAAATCGGTAATCATGTCGTAGACATAGCCGGTGCCGCAATCGGTTTCTACCGTGCCGTAATAACGGGGGATAGCGCTCCAGTCCGTCAGGTAGCGGGACAGATGTGCATAGTAGCTCAGTTCACGCCGAATCTCTTTATCACCGCCGTGGTCACGGTTGTAAATAACTTTTATGCAACGCCGGGCATTATCCGGATGCGTATAGCATTTACGATGTCGACCAGCGCCCAGCGGAGTCTGTTTCGATAAGAGGATCATGGCAAGTCCTGGAAAAATTTATTCACATAAATTTAGTATGGACAAAGAACTTAAACAAAACATAAACGAAATTTTTTAAGGTTTTCTTAATGTTTTTATGCATAGGTAAAGCGCACGAAATGTACAAATCTTACGAAAGGGCGGGGCTGCGGGACAAGAGGCAGGCAGGCGTAACACGCCCGGTTTTGGGGTGACTGTCATCAAATACCGGGACGGCGTTGGGGGAAATAGGGTATAGAGGGGGAGGTTTAGTCTTCGTCAAAGCCGGAATTGAACAGCGCGATAACCGCCGCCAGCGCTTCAACTTCTTGCGGGCCGGTGGCTTCAATTTCGATCTGACGCCCCTTGGCGGAGTCGAGCATTAACAGCGCGATGACGCTGTTCGCTTCCGCTTCAGTGCCTTCGTCATTGCGTAATAGCACCTCGGCGTCAAACCCCTGCATCAGTTCGAAAAGCTTCATGGCAGGCCGGGCATGCATGCCCAGCTTATTGGTGACTTCAACAGTTTGCTTTACGGTCATGTTTTGCGTTTTTCCAGCGTGCGATGGCGAGACTGGACATTTTTACCGCGCGAGCGGAAGTAGTCTGCCAGCTGTTCTGCAATATACACCGAACGGTGTTTCCCGCCGGTACAACCGATAGCGACGGTAAGGTAGCTGCGGTTGTTGGTCTCCAGCATCGGTAACCATAGCTCAAGATAGCTGCGAGTCTGATAGATAAAATTGTGAACTTCTGTGTGTCGGTCAAGAAACGCGGCTACCGGCTTATCAAGCCCGGTCATGGGGCGCAGTTTTGGGTCCCAGTGCGGGTTGGGCAGAAAGCGGACATCAAACACATAGTCCGCATCAATCGGGATACCATGTTTAAAGCCGAAGGACTCAAATACCATCGTCAGTTCGCGCTCGCGTTTGCCCAACAGCCGGGTACGCAGCATCTCCGCCAGCTCATGGACGGACATTTCTGAAGTGTCGACGATCAGATCCGCACGTGAGCGTAACGGCTCCAGCAAGTCACTCTCTTTATCGATCGCACTCTCTAAAGAAAGATTTTTGCTGGAAAGCGGATGCAAACGGCGCGTGTCGCTGTAGCGGCGAATCAAGGTATTGCGGTCGGCATCAAGAAACAGCAATTGCGGCGAGAAAGCGCCAGGCAGATTATTCATCGCCTGTTCAAAAATCTCAGGTGATTCAGGCATATTGCGCACATCAATGCTGACGGCGGCGGAAATCTGGCGATCGGCCAGCGTTCGCGCCAGATCGGGCAACAGCACGACGGGGAGGTTATCCACGCAGTAAAATCCCATATCTTCCAGCGCGCGCAGAGCGACAGATTTACCTGATCCGGAACGCCCGCTGACGATCATCAGTACCATGTACCGTTTCTCCTCACAACGACAGAAATAAATGCCATTGAGTTGTTATGCCTCATTCTGCTCACCTTCGGTGTCAGTAATGATTTGATACAGCTCTTCATCATTCAGCGCCGCGCGCAGGCGGCGGCAGATCGTTTTATCCGCCAGACGTTTCGCCACCAGCGACAGCGTGTGCAGATGCGTTTTAGTTTGATCGGCGGGCACCAGCAGGGCGAAGAGGAGATCGACCGGCTGGTTATCGATGGCGTCGAACGCGATCGGCGTTTCGAGCTGAACGAACACACCGACGGCGCGTAAGGTATCTTCTTCCAGTTTCCCGTGCGGGATGGCGATACCATTACCAATACCGGTACTGCCCATTTTTTCGCGTGTCAGAATGGCTTCAAACACGACCTGAGGAGGTAAACTGAGCTGTTTTGCCGCCAGTTCGCTGATGATTTCCAGCGCGCGTTTCTTACTCTGACAATGAACGCCGCTACGCGTACACTCCTGGTTAAGTACACTGCTCAGTTGTAGAGTCGTATCGTTATTTATCATAATTTCACCTAAGAACCTGTCCTGTCAGGTTGATGGCCAGGTTCGGAGCGCTAACTGTACAAATGGCCCGTTGTGTCACACAACAGGCCGTCCTGCACTGGCTAACTGCCCGGACAATTAGTGTTGTTTCAGTTTATCTTTATGCCTGGTTAACTGCCTTGCCAGTTTATCAATCAAGCCGTCAATGGCGGCATACATATCCTGGCCTTCCGCGCTGGCGTGAATTTCGCCGCCATTAACGTGTAGCGTCGCATCCGAGATGTGCGTGACCTTCTCCACTTTCAACACCACGTATACCTGATTAATCCGCTCAAAATACTGTTCAAGTTTGGCGAATTTTGTCGTCACAAATTCACGCAGGGCTTCAGTAATTTCGACATTATGTCCGGTGATATTGAGCTGCATAGTGTCTTCCTTATCGGTTGGGTCAAACCAGCTGTTTGCGTTGGTTTGACGGCGGAATGGATAAAGACTCTCGGTACTTCGCAACAGTGCGGCGCGCCACCATGATACCTTGTTCTGACAGCAGAGAGGTTAACTTGCTGTCGCTCAGTGGTTTCGCGGGGTTTTCCGCCGCAATTAACTTCTTCACCAGCGCGCGAATCGCGGTGGAAGAGGCTTCGCCTCCGCCTTCGGTATTGACGTGGCTGGAAAAGAAATATTTGAGTTCAAAAATACCGCGCGGGCTGTGCAAATACTTCTGCGTGGTCACGCGGGATATAGTGGATTCGTGCATCTCGACGGCCTGGGCGATATCCGCCAGTACCATCGGTTTCATATATTCTTCGCCCTGTTCAAAAAAGGCTTGCTGTTGCTCGACGATGCAGCGACTGACGCGCAGCAGCGTGTCGTTACGGCTTTCAAGGCTTTTTATCAGCCATTTCGCATCCTGTAAATTACTGCGGATGAACTGGCTGTCGGCATCGTTGCGCGCGCTATTGCACATGGCGGCATAGTGCTGGTTAATCTGTAAACGGGGAATACTGTCGCTATTAAGCTCCACCGTCCAGCGACCGTTATGCTTGCGTACCAGCACATCCGGGATAACGTATTCCGGCTCGCCGGTCTGGATCGATTGACCGGGTCTGGGATCGAGCGACTGAATCAAGTTTACCGCCTCTTTCAGCACCTCTTCTTTCAGTCGGGTAACGCGCATCAACGTGCGGAAATCGTGGTTGGCCAGCAGATCAAGGTGATCGCAGATAATAAGCCGCGCCTCTTCCAGCCACGGCGTGGATTTGTCGAATTGTGAAAGCTGGATCAGCAGACAGTCGCGAAGATCTTTTGCCGCGACGCCCACCGGATCAAAACGCTGAATGCGCTTCAGAACGGCTTCGACCTCATCGAGATCCACCTCTACATCGCCCATGCTTTCGCGAATTTCGTCCAGGGATACGGTGAGATAGCCGGTATCATCTACCGCATCGACAATGGATGTCGCAATAGCGCGATCGGTGTCCGAGAATGGCGTTAGCTCAACCTGCCACATCAGATAATCCTGCAACGACTGCGTCGTTTCGCCCTGATAGACGGGCAGCTCATCGTCGATATAATCGCCGCTGGGGCCGGACGGCGTCCCGGCGGTGTAAATTTCATCCCAACTGGCGTCAAGCGGCAGCTCTTCCGGCATCTCTTTTTGTTCGAGCGCGTCGGCGGTATCGAGAGGATCGTTATCCTGAGGTTGCTGAGTGTCGATTTCGTCATGAAGATCGGTTTGCTCAAGCAGCGGGTTATTTTCCAGCGCTTGCTGGAGTTCCTGCTGAAGTTCCAGCGTAGACAACTGCAACAGACGGATGGCCTGTTGTAGCTGAGGCGTCATCGCCAGTTGTTGGCTAAGCCTGAGTTGCAAACCTTGCTTCATATTCAGAGTCGTTTTCTCCCGCTAGAGCAGCATAGCCCTCTACCCTATCAGAGTCTGAAGTCTTCCCCAAGATATACACGCTTAACGTGTTCGTCTTGCAGGATTTCTGTCGGCGTACCGTGGGCAATAAGGTGGCCCTGGCTCACGATATAGGCACGTTCACAGACTGCCAGCGTCTCACGGACGTTATGGTCGGTGATCAGCACGCCGAGCCCGCTATCGCGCAGATGCTCGATAATGCGTTTGATGTCGATAACGGAAATCGGGTCAACGCCGGCAAAGGGTTCATCCAGCAGGATAAATTTGGGATTAGCGGCCAACGCGCGGGCAATTTCTACACGACGGCGTTCACCACCGGACAACGCCTGTCCCATGCTGTCGCGCAGATGCTCAATATGAAACTCTTCCATCAGCTCGTTGGCGCGGTCTTCTCGCTGTTCTGCGGTCAAATCGTCACGAATTTGCAGTACCGCCATCAGGTTATCAAATACGCTGAGACGGCGGAAAATAGAGGCTTCCTGCGGCAAATAGCCGATACCGCGGCGCGCGCGCGCGTGCAGCGGCAGCAGACTGATATCTTCATCATCGATGATGATATTGCCCGCGTCACGCGGCACGATACCGACGACCATATAAAAGGTGGTGGTTTTACCCGCGCCGTTTGGACCGAGCAGCCCGACAATCTCCCCGGAGTTAACGGTCAGACTGACATCTTCCACTACGCGACGGCCTTTATAGGCCTTCGCCAGATTCTTTGCAGTTAATGTTGCCATAACGAATTAGTTACTCTTCTTTTGCGCCGGAGTCTGGCCTTTGTTTTTGTCTTGCAACTGCGATGGCACCAGAACGGTGGTGACGCGTTTGCCTTTCTCGCTGAAGGCCTGCATTTTCTGCTCTTTCACCAGGTAGGTGATTTTGTCGCCGGTAATGTTGCTGTCAAGCTGCTCCAGATAAGCGTTGCCGGTCAGCACCACAAAATCTTTCGCCAGCTCGTAGTGCATATGGGAAGCGTGGCCTTTCACCGGCTTACCGTTGTCCTGCATCTGGTAGAAGGTGGCCGGATTGCCGTAACCGTCGATCACCTCTTTCCCCTGTTCGCCGCCAGGGCGGGTAACCACGACTTTATCGGCGTTGATCTTAATCGTGCCCTGGGTCATCACCACGTTGCCCGTAAAGGTCACGACGTTGCCTTGCATATCCAGCGACTGTTGATCCGAGTCAATATGAATAGGCTGTTCGGTATCGCCCGTGACGGCGAAGGCCGGAATGCTGGCGGCCAGCAGCGAGCCGGCAAGCATAAGATTAAGGCTGAGTTTGTTTGTTTTGAATTTCATAAGAGGTTCTAACCTTTTCAATCAGCTCGGCGTTCTTGCTGCGTAAGTTACCGCGCATTTTCAGTCCGCTGGAGTTAAATGTTGTGCCGTATAACGTCACCAGATCGTTCGAGGTAACATCCTGCGTCACCAGATTAATCTGCGCGTTATCGGTGGTAATTCTGCGTAATTGAGCGTCAGGCACCAGGGCGTTGACTTCAACATGGCCATACAGATAGAGCATCCGATCGTTAGTCAATTTGGCTTTATCGGCCTTGATCGACCATGTCGGCACTTTATCCTTATCAAAGGTGGTTAATACTGGTTGCGTAAACCATGAGACCGCCTGATCGGAAAAATATTCAACGTGCTGCGCGATCAGACGATAGCTCAACGCGCCTTCCGGACTGTACACGACGGTATCCGTATGCTCGCTTTTATACGTGGGATCGTTGCTGTTGACCATCACGGCAGCAGGATCGTCTTTATCCGCCAGATTGATACCAATCAGTACCAGAATGGCCAGCGACAGTAGAATGATAACCCAACGTCTGGTTTTACTCATATCGATTGCCCTTTGGCCTCATCCAGCTTGCCCTGCGCCAGCAGCAGCAAATCGCACACCTCACGTACCGCGCCGCGCCCGCCGGCAATGTGCGTCACATAGTCAGCGCGGGGGATCAGCAGCGGATGCGCATCCGCAACGGCAACGCTTAACCCCACTTTTTCCATCACTGGCCAGTCAATCAGATCATCGCCGACATAGGCAACGTTTTCCGGCGCAATGGCCAGTTTTTCCAGCAGATCGCTAAAGGCGATCAGCTTATTCGACTGTCCCTGATAAAGATGGACAATCCCCAGCGTGGCGCAGCGATCTTCTACAAGTTTAGCCTTTCGTCCGGTAATAATGGCAACCTCGATATTGGAGGTCAAAGCACAGCGAATACCATAGCCGTCACGAACGTTGAAAGCCTTCAGCTCTTCGCCGTTATTGCCCATATAAATCAGGCCGTCAGACAATACGCCATCCACGTCCAGGATGAGCAGGCGGATATTCTCCGCTTTGGTCATGACATGGGTGCTGACGGGGCCATAACAGGTCGCAAGCGACGCACCTGCTTTACTCATCGTTAATTATCCTTGAGTTTCTATACGACGCCTGCACGCAGGAGATCATGCATATGTAACACACCGAGTAACTGGTCGCCATCAGCAACCAGTACGGAGGTGATATGGCGGGACTGCATTAAATTCAGCGCATCGACAGCGAGAATACCGGGACGCACGCGAATGCCCCCTGGCGTCATCACCTCGGCGATCCCCAACTGGCGCATATCGCCGCCCATATCGAACACGCGACGTAAATCGCCGTCGGTGAAGATACCGTCGATCTTCATGGATTCATCGCAAATGACGGTCATACCGAGATTTTTACGCGTAATTTCTAACAGCGCATCACGCAGGGTGGCATGTTTATTAACATGCGGGATCTCATCGCCAGTATGCATAATATCGCTTACGCGCAGCAGTAGCTTACGTCCCAGCGCGCCGCCAGGATGCGACAGAGCGAAATCCTCGGCGGTAAAGCCGCGCGCTTTTAACAACGCCACGGCGAGCGCGTCGCCCATCACCAGCGTTGCGGTGGTACTACTGGTAGGCGCCAGTCCTAACGGACACGCTTCTTTGGGCACTTTAACACACAGATGCACATCTGCCGCACGCGCCATGCTGCTTTCCGGTCGCCCGGTAATGCAAATTAACGGCACGTGCAGACGTTTAAGTACCGGTATTAGCGCCGCGATCTCGCTGGATTCGCCGGAGTTGGAGATAGCGATAACCACATCCTGCGGCGTAACCATCCCCAAATCGCCGTGCGCGGCTTCGCCCGGATGTACAAAAAAGGAAGAGGTGCCGGTACTGGCGAACGTGGCGGCCATTTTCCGTCCGATATGACCGGATTTTCCCATCCCCATGACCACCACTTTTCCGGTGCAGTTGAACATTTTTTCACAGGCCAGGGTGAAATTCTGATCGATGTATTGATCAAGCTCCGCCAGGCCTTCACGTTCAATTTCCAGGACCTCTTTGCCTGCCTGCTGAAAGTCAAACCCCGGTTGCAACGCTAAATGCGACATAATCCGTTTCCAGTTATCCAACAAGAAGTGGCGATAGCCAATAGAGCATCGCCAGCCATACGATAAACCCGCCGGTCAGCAGTATACCTGCGCCCCGACCAATCTGACGCGGATGCCGCCAGCAAAGTAAAGCGAAAACCACGCTAACCAGCAACATAACGCTATAATCTCGCCCAAACGCCAGCGGGTTGATCTCCCCCGGCGCGATCAGCGCAGGCAGTCCCAGCACGATGGCGAGATTAAAAATATTGGCGCCAATGAGATTACCAACGGCAATATCATTTTCGCCTTTTCGCACGCCGGCAATCGCCGTCGCCAGTTCTGGCAGACTGGTGCCGACGGCGATGACTGTCAGACCGAGCGTTAATTCACTCATGGCGAAATAGTTCGCCAGCACCGTAGCGTTATCGATTACCATGCGCGTCGCCATCGGCATGATGACCAGCGCAATGCCCAGCCATAAGAACGCGACGGGGAGCCCGCCTTCGCGCGGCAGCTCCGCCAGTTGTTCGCGGGTGAGGCTGTCATTCCCCTGGCGTTCGGCCAGACGCGCGATTTTAACAATGAATAACAGCCATAGCACAGCCAGAAGCAGGAGAAAGATACCATCACTGCGACTTAACTGTCCGTCATGCAGTACGGAACCGGCTACCACGCTAACAAATAACATTAATGGCAATTCGCGACGTAGAACATCGGAATGCACGGTAAATGGACGAACCAGCGCCGCCAGCCCTAAGATCAGCAAAATATTGGTGATGTTAGAACCGAGCGCCGCGCCGACGGCCAAATCGAGCTGACCGTGTAGCGATGCGGCGACCGACACAATAATTTCCGGCAGCGAGGTGCCGATACTCACGACCGTCATCCCGATGATCAGCGGGGGAATACCGAATGTACGGCATAAAATAGAGGCCGCAAACACCAGACGATCGGCGCCGTAGGCCACCAGAAGCAAACCAATTATGAGTAGCGCCATCGCTAAAAGCATCTAAAGTCCTTTCTTCAGGTATACTCGCCGGTCCCCTGGAAGGGATATCTGGAAGCCGTAACGAAGTCCTAATTTTGACTTTATGCGGCTAAAAAGTAAAACGAATGCCAGCTTTCGCTAACCCTGTCAGTTAATATTCTGTAATTATGTCGAACCCATGGTTAAATTCAGCGCCATGGTTACCTCAACAAGGCAATACGAAGGATGAATCAATGGGTCAGTCTGCGGCCAATTTAGTCGATATGCGCGACGTCAGCTTTTCCCGTGGCGAACGCTGCATTTTCGATAATATTTCCCTGACGGTGCCGCGCGGGAAGATCACGGCGATCATGGGGCCGTCGGGCATCGGTAAAACCACGCTGTTGCGCCTGATTGGCGGACAGATCCCGCCGGATAAGGGCGAGATCTTATTTGATGGCGAGAATGTGCCGGCCATGTCCCGTTCGCGGCTCTACACCGTCCGCAAACGTATGAGTATGCTGTTTCAGTCGGGAGCGCTGTTTACCGACATGAACGTGTTTGACAATGTGGCCTATCCGCTACGGGAGCACACCAATTTACCCGCGCCGCTGCTAAAAAGCGTCGTGATGATGAAACTGGAAGCTGTCGGGCTGCGCGGCGCGGCAAAACTGATGCCTTCCGAGCTCTCCGGTGGGATGGCGCGCCGCGCCGCGTTGGCGCGCGCCATCGCTCTGGAACCGGATCTCATCATGTTCGATGAGCCGTTTGTCGGCCAGGACCCGATTACCATGGGCGTTCTGGTGAAGCTGATTTCAGAATTGAACAGCGCGCTGGGCGTGACCTGCGTGGTGGTCTCGCATGATGTGCCAGAGGTGCTCAGTATTGCTGATCACGCCTGGATCATGGCGGACAAAAAAATCGTCGCTCACGGTAGCGCTCAGGCGTTGCAGGAGAATACGGACCCGCGCGTGCGTCAGTTCCTTGACGGCATTGCCGACGGGCCGGTTCCGTTCCGCTATCCGGCGGGCGACTATCACCTTGATTTACTCGAAACAGGGAGTTAAGCCACTCATGCTGTTAAATGCGCTGGCAGCACTCGGACACAGCGGGATCAAAACCGTCAGGACGTTCGGGCGCGCCGGGTTAATGTTATTCAATGCGATTATCGGTAAGCCGGAGTTTCGCAAACATGCGCCGCTGCTGGTGCGCCAGCTTTATAATGTGGGCGTCTTGTCGATGCTTATCATTATTGTCTCCGGAGTATTCATCGGTATGGTGCTGGGGCTGCAAGGCTATCTGGTTCTGACCACTTACAGCGCGGAGACCAGTCTTGGCATGTTAGTGGCGCTTTCGCTGCTGCGCGAGCTGGGGCCGGTGGTCGCGGCGTTGCTGTTTGCCGGGCGGGCCGGGTCGGCGTTGACGGCGGAAATCGGCCTGATGCGGGCGACGGAGCAGCTCTCCAGTATGGAGATGATGGCGGTCGATCCATTGCGCCGGGTGATTTCGCCGCGCTTTTGGGCGGGCGTGATTTCGTTGCCGCTACTGACCATTATCTTTGTGGCGGTCGGTATCTGGGGCGGCTCGCTGGTCGGCGTAAGCTGGAAAGGAATCGACGCCGGGTTCTTCTGGTCCGCGATGCAGAATGCCGTCGACTGGCGTATGGACCTGGTGAACTGTCTGATAAAGAGCGTGGTGTTCGCCATTACGGTAACATGGATTGCGTTATTCAACGGTTATGACGCAATACCAACTTCTGCCGGGATTAGCCGGGCAACGACGCGTACCGTGGTTCACGCATCGTTGGCCGTTCTGGGGCTGGATTTTGTGCTGACCGCACTGATGTTTGGGAATTGAGTTCATGCAAACGAAAAAAAATGAAATTTGGGTAGGCGTTTTTTTGCTGGTAGCGTTGCTGGCGGCGCTGTTTGTTTGCCTGAAGGCGGCAAATGTGACCTCTATGCGCACGGAGCCGACCTATAAGGTTTATGCGACCTTCGATAACATCGGCGGTCTGAAAGTGCGTTCCCCGGTACGCATCGGCGGGGTGGTTGTCGGGCGGGTTGAAGATATCTCGCTTGATCCGAAAACATACCTGCCGCGCGTAACGCTCGACATCGAAGAGCGTTATAACCATATTCCCGATACCAGCTCGTTGAGTATTCGTACTTCCGGGCTGCTGGGGGAGCAATATATGGCATTAAACGTCGGTTTTGAAGATCCTGAGCTGGGAACGTCTATCCTCAAAGATGGGAGTACGATTCAGGACACCAAGTCTGCAATGGTGCTGGAAGATATGATTGGCCAGTTCCTTTATAACAGCAAAGGCGACGACAATAAGAATTCTGGCGATGCGCCAGCCGCAACGGAAGGCCATACTGAAGCCACAACGCCCGCGGGCGCAACGAAATAATCTCAGGAGAATTGAGGCATGTTTAAACGACTGATGATGGTGGCCCTGCTGGTCATTGCGCCATTAAGCGCAGCAACGGCAGCGGATCAGAGCAATCCTTATAAACTGATGAACGAGGCGGCGCAGAAAACGTTTGATCGCCTGAAAAACGAACAGCCGAAAATTCGTGCCAATCCGGATTACCTGCGCGACGTTGTTGATCAGGAACTTCTGCCGTACGTGCAGGTAAAATATGCCGGCGCGCTGGTGTTGGGCCGCTATTACAAAGAGGCGACTCCGGCGCAGCGTGAAGCCTATTTTGCCGCGTTTCGCGAATACCTGAAACAGGCCTACGGTCAGGCGCTGGCGATGTACCACGGTCAGACTTACCAGATAGCGCCTGAGCAACCGCTGGGCGATGCGACCATTGTGCCTATCCGTGTAACGATTATCGATCCTAACGGTCGTCCGCCGGTACGCCTGGATTTCCAGTGGCGCAAAAACACCCAGACCGGCAACTGGCAGGCGTATGACATGATTGCGGAAGGCGTCAGCATGATCACCACCAAGCAAAATGAGTGGAGCGACCTGCTGCGTACTAAAGGCATCGACGGCCTGACCGCACAACTGAAATCTATCTCTCAACAGAAAATTACTTTGGACGAGAAACAGTAATGACGCCGCAACTCACCTGGACGCGTGAGGCGGACACTCTGGTGCTGGCGGGAGAGCTGGATCAGGACGTGTTGGCGCCGCTATGGGACGCGCGCGTAGAAGCGATGAATGGCGTTACCCGTATCGACCTGAGCCAGATCTCCAGGGTAGATACGGGGGGACTGGCGCTGCTGGCGCACCTTGTGAACCAGGCAAAAAAGCAGGGCAATGCCGTGTCGCTGTCTGGCGTTAACGACAAGGTTTACGCGCTGGCGCAATTATATAACTTGCCCGAAGACGTACTTCCCCGTATGTAATGAATGCCGGATGGTTTATCCGGCCTACACTTCGCATGATCCCCGTAGGCCGGATAAGTTGCGTTAGCAGCACCATCCGGCACTTTTACCGCGCTGATTTATCAGCGTAATCTTTTGCTTATTTAAGACGGCGCGACTTTGCTCTAAGATGTTGGGCTGTTTTCACTATTTGACGAATAAAGAACCCATGGAAAATCATGAAATTCAGAGTGTGCTGATGAATGCCCTCTCCCTCCAGGAAGTCCACGTCTCCGGCGATGGCAGTCACTTTCAGGTTATTGCCGTGGGCGAGATGTTTGACGGCATGAGCCGGGTCAAGAAACAGCAAACGGTCTATGGGCCGCTAATGGAGTACATTGCGGACAACCGTATCCATGCCGTATCGATCAAAGCATATACCCCGGCGGAATGGGCGCGCGATCGTAAACTTAACGGATTTTAAGCTACGGGTAACCTGCCGGTAGCGGAGATGAATGCTTAACTGAGAATACAAAAATGGATAAATTTCGTGTACAGGGGCCAACGACGCTCCAGGGCGAAGTCACAATTTCCGGCGCCAAAAACGCCGCGCTGCCGATCCTGTTCGCCGCTCTGCTGGCAGAAGAACCGGTAGAGATCCAAAACGTTCCAAAACTGAAAGACGTGGATACGTCGATGAAGCTCTTGAGCCAATTAGGCGCGAAAGTGGAACGCAATGGATCGGTACATATTGACGCCAGCCAGGTGAACGTGTTCTGCGCGCCTTATGATCTGGTTAAGACCATGCGCGCCTCGATATGGGCGCTGGGGCCGCTGGTTGCCCGTTTTGGTCAGGGACAAGTCTCTCTGCCGGGGGGCTGTACTATCGGCGCGCGTCCGGTTGATCTGCATATTACCGGTCTGGAACAACTGGGTGCGACCATCAAGCTGGAAGAGGGCTACGTAAAGGCCTCCGTCGAAGGACGTCTTAAAGGGGCGCATATCGTGATGGATAAGGTCAGCGTCGGCGCGACCGTCACCATTATGTGCGCCGCTACGCTGGCGGAAGGGACGACCATCATTGAAAACGCCGCGCGCGAGCCGGAAATTGTCGACACCGCTAACTTCCTGGTTACGCTGGGGGCGAAGATCGCCGGGCAGGGCACCGATCGTATTACGATCGAGGGCGTAGAGCGTCTGGGCGGCGGCGTTTATCGTGTGCTGCCGGATCGTATCGAAACGGGGACTTTCCTGGTGGCGGCAGCGATCTCTCGCGGCAAAATCCTCTGCCGTAACGCGCAACCGGACACTCTGGACGCGGTACTGGCGAAACTGCGCGATGCGGGCGCGGATATCGAAGTGGGCGAGGACTGGATTAGTCTGGACATGCACGGCAAACGACCGAAGGCGGTCAATGTCCGTACCGCGCCGCACCCGGCATTCCCGACCGATATGCAGGCGCAGTTCACGTTGCTGAACCTGGTGGCGGAAGGGACGGGCTTTATCACTGAAACCGTCTTTGAAAACCGTTTTATGCACGTGCCTGAACTCAGCCGCATGGGCGCGCGTGCGGAAATTGAAAGCAATACCGTCATATGCCATGGCGTAGAAACGCTCTCTGGCGCCCAGGTTATGGCGACAGATCTGCGGGCATCTGCGAGCCTGGTGCTGGCGGGCTGTATTGCGGAAGGCACGACGATTGTGGATCGCATTTATCACATCGATCGCGGTTATGAGCGCATCGAAGACAAACTGCGCGCGCTAGGCGCGAATATTGAACGCGTGAAAGGCGAATAACCTTCTGTACGCTGAATAACCCCCGCGAACGCGATGCGGGGGTTGTTTTACAGGCACTTACTCTACATTCTGTTTGTTTTTATTACGCGCTCTCATAAGCCGCGTTCTGTCGATAAACTCATGCGTGCGCGGATCGTGATAACGCGATGGCCAAATAACCCAGGGTTCCGTTCCCAATGCTTTCGCGATAATCAACTCTCCTTTCGGCCACGGGCGCGTTAATGCATTGGCCAGCGTGGATGAACTCAATCCATTCCGGCGTGACTCAGCGGCCATTGAAGTCCCTTTTTTACGTAGTCCGGCAATGATATCGGCCGGATGCCAGTCAATAAGCTTGCTTTCCATACATCCATCACTCCTTAGGTTAATCACTTACGGTTTTAACAACCCGACGACGTTCGATACTATAACGCTTCGTGAAGGAATGTTCTAAAAAGTTCATGTAAGTGGCGGAAATATTCAGAATATGCCAGGGGAAATCCTGGATGAGTATGTGAAAAACAGGCGATAGGGTATCTGGAGTTTATTAGAACTTAATAGGATATCCCGCGCAGTACGCGGGATAAGAGAACGGCATTAACGATCGCGCTGCACCGCGATGTGTGCGAGACCGATTAGCGCCTCACGCCATGGGGTATCCGGCAATATCTGCAACGCGAATATCGCTTTGTCGGCTTCTTCTTCCGCTCGCTGACGCGTCCATTCCAGCGAGCCGCAGGTGGTCATCGCTTCCAGAACCGGTTCCAGAAGATGACGGCCATTACCTTGTTCAATAGCGGTACGGATCATCGCTGACTGTTCTGGCGTACCGTGGCGCATGGCGTGAAGCAACGGTAAGGTGGGTTTGCCCTCATTGAGGTCATCACCCACATTTTTACCGAGATGCTCGCCGTCGGCGCTGTAATCCAGCAGATCGTCAATGAGCTGGAAAGCCGTACCAAGGTAGCGGCCATAGTCCTGCAACCCTTTCTCTTGCTCAGGCGTACAACCGGCAAGAATACCGGAGCACTGGGCGGCGGCTTCGAACAGACGGGCTGTTTTACTGTAAATCACCCGCATGTAATTTTCTTCGGTAATGTCCGGGTCATTCACGTTCATCAATTGCAGCACTTCACCTTCTGCAATCACGTTGACCGCTTCCGACATCACTTCCAGCACTTTTAACGAGCCGAGGCTGGTCATCATCTGGAAGGCGCGGGTATAGATAAAGTCGCCGACCAACACGCTGGCGGCATTACCGAAAGCGGCATTTGCCGTCGCTTTGCCGCGACGCATATCAGATTCATCCACCACATCATCATGTAGCAGCGTCGCCGTGTGGATAAACTCGATCAGAGCGGCGATAGTCACGTGCGCGTTACCCTGATAACCCACCGCACGCGCGGCAAGAACGGCAATCATCGGACGAATGCGTTTTCCGCCGCCGCTAATAATGTAATATCCTAGCTGATTAATCAGTTGAACGTCGGAATTAAGCTGTTCAAGGATTGTCGCATTGACACCCGCCATATCTTGCGCGGTTAACTCGTTGATTTTTTCTAAATTCATCGCAAAAGCCGGGCTTATCGCCCCGATTATCCCATGTCTGAATGAGGTAACGTAGGGTTTATGGTTAGAAATATACCCTGATTGTACTGAAAAAACGCCGCAGATAAACGTTACCGTATGCGTTGTGTTTTTTTTCTTCATGTATTGATGGTAGCACTTGTCAAAGCCGTGCAATTTGCGTAATATTCGCGCCCTATTGTGAATATTTATAGCGCGCTCTGAATCATTGAAAGGTGTGCGCGGAAGCGGAGTTTTTTATGTACGCGGTTTTCCAAAGTGGTGGTAAACAACACCGAGTAAGCGAAGGTCAGACCGTTCGCCTGGAAAAGCTGGACATCGCAACTGGCGAAACTATCGAGTTCGCTGAAGTTCTGATGATCGCAAACGGTGAAGAAGTCAAAATCGGCGTTCCTTTCGTTGATGGCGGCGTAATCAAAGCTGAAGTTGTTGCCCACGGTCGTGGCGAGAAAGTTAAAATCGTTAAGTTTCGTCGCCGTAAACACTACCGTAAGCAGCAGGGCCATCGTCAGTGGTTCACTGATGTGAAAATTACCGGCATCAGCGCTTAAGATTAGGGGAGCAGATTAAATGGCACATAAAAAGGCTGGCGGCTCGACTCGTAACGGTCGCGATTCTGAAGCTAAACGTCTGGGCGTAAAACGCTTTGGCGGTGAAGCAGTTCTGGCAGGCAGCATCATCGTTCGTCAACGTGGTACTAAATTCCACGCTGGCACCAACGTTGGTTGCGGTCGTGACCACACTCTGTTTGCTAAAGCAGACGGTAAAGTGAAATTCGAAGTTAAAGGCCCGAAAAACCGTAAATACATCAGCATCGTTGCTGAGTAAGTTTTTTGTGGTCCGGTAACGGATGAAAGCCCCGCACCTGTTGCGGGGCTTTTTACATTCGATGGCCGACTAAAATATACCCGTGTGGCTGTGCGAATGCCGTTAACGGGTCTTTGCAGGGAACACGGCATGAAGCAGCAGGCAGGCATTGGCATTCTTTTAGCGCTCACTACCGCGATGTGCTGGGGAGCGTTGCCAATAGCAATGAAGCAAGTGCTGGAGGTGATGGAGCCTTCAACCATTGTCTTCTACCGCTTCTTAATGGCCAGTATTGGCCTCGGGGCGATACTGGCAGTAAAAAGAAAGCTGCCGCCGCTGCGTATTTTTCGTAAGCCGCGTTGGTTGGTGTTATTGGCGATAGCGACCTGCGGACTGTTCGGTAATTTCATTTTGTTCAGTTCTTCCCTGCAATATTTAAGCCCAACCGCGTCGCAGGTTATCGGCCAGCTCTCGCCGGTTGGCATGATGGTCGCCAGCGTCTTTATTCTGAAAGAAAAGATGCGCGGTACGCAGGTGATTGGCGCGCTGATGTTATTGAGCGGGCTGGTGATGTTTTTTAACACCAGTCTGATCGAGATTTTTACCCGACTGACCGACTACACCTGGGGCGTTATTTTTGGCGTAGGCGCGGCGATGGTGTGGGTGAGCTATGGCGTGGCGCAAAAAGTATTATTGCGACGTCTGGCCTCGCAGCAGATCCTGTTTTTACTGTACACTTTATGTACGATAGCGCTCTTGCCGCTGGCAAAACCGATGGTGATAGCGCAACTGAGCGACTGGCAGCTCGCCTGTTTGATTTTCTGCGGGCTAAATACGCTGGTAGGATATGGCGCCCTGGCGGAAGCGATGGCGCGTTGGCAGGCGGCGCAGGTGAGCGCGATAATCACGCTTACACCGCTATTTACCCTGCTGTTTTCAGATCTTTTATCTATGGCCTGGCCCGATTTCTTCGCCAGACCGATGTTAAACCTTTTAGGTTATCTCGGTGCGTTTGTCGTGGTTGCGGGCGCGATGTATTCCGCCATTGGTCATCGTATTTGGGGCGGTTTACGCAAGCATGAAACGGTGGTTTCGCAACCCCGCTCAGGCGAATGATTTACGGAGAATAAAATGAAGTTTGTTGATGAAGCATCGATTCTGGTCGTTGCAGGCGATGGCGGTAATGGCTGTGTGAGCTTCCGCCGCGAAAAATATATCCCGAAAGGCGGCCCGGACGGCGGTGATGGCGGCGACGGCGGCGACGTCTGGATGGAAGCCGATGAAAACCTGAATACGCTGATCGATTACCGCTTTGAAAAATCGTTCCGCGCTGAACGTGGTCAGAATGGCGCGAGCCGCGACTGTACCGGTAAACGCGGTAAAGACGTGACCATCAAAGTGCCGGTCGGTACGCGCGTTATCGACCAGGGAACCGGTGAAACGATGGGCGACATGACCAAACACGGTCAGCGTCTGTTGGTCGCGAAGGGCGGCTGGCATGGGCTAGGCAATACCCGTTTTAAATCCTCGGTTAACCGTACGCCGCGCCAGAAAACCAATGGTACGCCGGGCGATAAGCGCGACCTGCTGCTGGAACTGATGCTGCTGGCGGATGTCGGGATGCTGGGGATGCCAAATGCCGGTAAATCAACGTTCATTCGCGCGGTATCGGCAGCAAAACCGAAAGTCGCGGACTATCCGTTTACCACGCTGGTGCCGAGCCTGGGCGTGGTACGTATGGACAGCGAAAAGAGTTTTGTGGTGGCCGACATTCCGGGGTTGATCGAAGGCGCGGCGGAAGGCGCGGGCTTGGGGATTCGCTTCCTGAAGCACCTCGAACGTTGCCGCGTACTGCTGCACCTCATTGATATCGATCCGATCGACGGTTCCGATCCGGTGGAAAACGCCCGTATCATTATTGGCGAACTGGAAAAATACAGCCAGGATCTGGCGGCTAAACCGCGCTGGTTAGTGTTCAACAAGATCGATCTGATGGATAAAACCGAAGCGGAAGAGAAAGCGAAAGCGATCGCCGAAGCGTTGGGCTGGGAAGGGAAATACTATCTGATTTCCGCTGCCAGTCAGCTAGGGGTGAAAGATCTTTGCTGGGATGTGATGACCTTTATCATCGAGAATCCGATCGCGCAGGCTGAAGAAGCAAAACAGCCGGAAAAAGTCGAGTTCATGTGGGACGATTATCATCGCCAGCAGTTGGCTGAAGTGGAAGAAGACGCAGACGATGACTGGGATGACGACTGGGATGAAGACGACGAAGAAGGCGTCGAGTTCATCTACAAACGTTAATCTCGTAGCCGGATGGCGCTAACGCTTATCCGGCCTATAAAAGCCAACGGGCCGCATTTGCGGCCCGTTTTATTATGTTCGTTGTAGGCCGGATAAGACGCGTTAGCGCCGCCATCCGGCAATAATGCACTCAGTTATTCTGATAAATATCCTTATACAACCGACTCTCGAAGCGTACCAGCGGGATTCGGCGATTACGCTGATCGGCAGGTGGAACCGCGTAGCCGGACAAATACTGTACAAATGCCATCCGTTGCCCGCTTGCGGTGGTAATAAAGCCCGCCAGATTATACACGCCCTGCAGTGATCCGGTTTTCGCCGAAACCTTACTGTCTACGCCCGCCTGATGCAGCCCGGCGCGGTATTGTAATGAACCATCATAGCCCGCCAGCGGCAGCATAGAGATAAAGTTCAGCTCGTTATCATGTTGGGCGATATATTGCAGCACCTGCATCATCGTGGCGGGAGCGATCAGATTATGGCGAGAAAGACCGGAACCGTCGGCAATAATGGTATTGCCGATATCAATTCCCGCCTGTTGGCGCAGAATCTGGCGAACGGCATCCGATCCCGCCCGCCAGGTGCCAGGCACGTTAAACCTGACATGACCAATCATCCGAAAAACAGTATCGGCGATCATGTTGTCTGACTTTTTCAGCATAATCTTAAGCAGATCGTGCAGTGGCGCCGACTGTTTACTGGCGACGATCGTTCCGGGCTCGTTAACCTGCGTCTGGCGCAGCAGCGTGCCGCGGTAAGTTATCCCGGCCTCTTTCAGTTCCTGCTTGAGGATCGCGCCCGCGTAGCTGGCGCCGTCCTGAATAGCAAAGGCCAGCGGCAGCGGGTCGGCGCGCTGTGGTAAACAGCCGGTAAGCGTATAACGGTTCAAATCGCCAGGCACAACATCCAGCTCGCAATACTGCGCGTCTGCCGAACCGCGCGGTAGAGTCCGTACCTGGCTGAACATCGTTACCGGATAATAAGAGGCCACGCGAATAAAGGCTAAATCGTTTGGTTTTTGCGCGCTATAAAGCGACACAGAAAAACAGTTGCGGTCAACAATGGCGGCGGCGGGAGGCGCGCTGAAACACTGCGTCAGGTCGTTCCACGGCCAGCCTGGCGCTTTATCGTGGCTGGCGAAAATCGACGTGTCGATAAGCACATTGCCGTCGATTTGCGTGACGCCGGACTTTTTCAGCGTCGCGACCATATTGCGAATATCCTGACGTTTTAGCGTTGGATCGCCACCGAAGCGCGCAATTACGTCACCTTTCAGGATGCCGTTATCGACGTTGCCTTTAGTCTCCAGCGTGGTCGTAAAACGGAAATCCGGGCCGAGTTGAATCAGCGCCGCCAGCGCGGTAATCACCTTTTGGGTACTGGCGGGAAGCGCCATCTGCTGACTATGATAATCAATAGCCGGCGCGGGCGCGCCAATCTTTTGCACCATCAGCGCGAGGTTGGCGCCGGCCGGAAGCTGTTTGATGTATTCGTCAATATTCGCGGCCTGAACGCTGAACGCTATACTGGTGGTCAATCCGATGATAAATCTGGAAAATCGCATAATCTCGCGCTAACACCCTGGAAACAAGCCGTCATACTACGGCGCAACGCCCTAAAAAGTAAACGATGACCCATAGGGAACTCCAGGGTAAAATGGTTATCAAAGAGGAAATTGTAGCTGACCTGGGACTGCGCGCCCGGGTTGGTGTTTTTTTGCTTCTGACCCTGGTATGGCATATGCCGGGGCTGGCTTAGCAGCCGGGGTAGAGTTCATTGCCCCCTACAGGAATGTTCAAGAGGTATAACAAATGCAAGCTATTCCGATGACCTTACGCGGAGCCGAAAAACTGCGCGAAGAGCTGGATTTTCTGAAATCTGTGCGCCGTCCTGAAATCATCGCCGCTATCGCCGAAGCGCGCGAACATGGCGATTTAAAAGAAAACGCGGAGTATCATGCTGCACGCGAACAGCAGGGTTTCTGCGAAGGGCGCATTAAAGATATCGAAGCAAAACTGTCGAATGCGCAGGTGATTGATGTCACTAAAATGCCGAACAATGGTCGCGTGATTTTCGGCGCTACCGTCACGGTGCTGAACCTGGACACCGACGAAGAGCAGACCTACCGCATTGTTGGCGATGATGAGGCGGATTTTAAGCAAAATCTCATTTCGGTAAACTCGCCAATCGCTCGCGGTCTGATCGGCAAAGAGCAAGATGACGTCGTGGTGATCAAAACGCCTGGCGGCGATGTGGAATACGAAGTGCTTAAAGTGGAATACCTTTAAGTAGTACTCAATACGCAAATTGTTGGTGTATTGTAAAGAAAGGAAAAAGGCCGCATAGCGGCCTTTTATCAACGGAGAGAGCGTGGCATTTTGCTCTCCTGCTCGTGGAAAACCCCTCGTTTTACACAGATTTTGTGTTCGACTTTAGGATATCCTTAACGCGGCAGCGAGATTTTACGCTCTTTAGTTGGGCGATACAGCACCAGCGTTTTACCGATGACCTGTACGTTACAGGCGCCGGTTTCGCGCACGATAGCGTCCACGATCAAGGTTTTTGTTTCGCGATCTTCCGAGGCGATTTTCACCTTGATAAGTTCATGGTGCTCTAACGCTTGTTCAATCTCGGCCAGTACCCCTTCGGTCAAACCATTATTGCCAAGCATAACAACAGGCTTGAGCGGATGTGCCAGACCTTTTAGGTGCTGTTTTTGTTTAGTACTCAGATTCATCGTATATTTTTGCTTACGTTGGGATTGAAAACGGGTCATTCTACCGCCATCTCCCTTATATCGCCAAATAGGCGTGTAGAAATTTACGCCATTGGCTACGATGAACTGCCCCGACGGGAAAGTTAAATGACAGGTAAAAAGCGTTCTGCCAGCTCAAGCCGCTGGCTTCAGGAACACTTTAGCGATAAATATGTTCAACAGGCGCAGAAAAAGGGGCTACGCTCCCGTGCCTGGTTTAAACTTGATGAAATACAGCAAAGTGACAAACTTTTTAAGCCGGGAATGACGGTAGTTGATCTCGGCGCTGCGCCAGGAGGCTGGTCACAGTATGTGGTCACGCAGATTGGCGGCAAAGGCCGCATCATCGCTTGTGATCTTTTACCTATGGATCCTATCGTTGGTGTGGACTTTCTTCAGGGCGATTTTCGTGATGAACTTGTCATGAAAGCGTTACTGGAACGCGTGGGTGACAGTAAAGTACAAGTTGTCATGTCGGATATGGCACCAAACATGAGCGGAACACCGGCGGTGGATATCCCCCGCGCCATGTATCTGGTGGAGCTGGCGTTAGAGATGTGCCGCGATGTGCTGGCGCCAGGCGGAAGTTTTGTAGTGAAGGTGTTCCAGGGCGAAGGTTTCGATGAGTATCTAAGGGAAATTCGCTCCCTGTTTACGAAGGTTAAAGTTCGTAAGCCGGACTCTTCGCGTGCGCGTTCGCGTGAAGTGTACATTGTAGCGACCGGGCGAAAGTGATAACCGGCAGATTTCAGACGTAAGGTTTGAAAGAAACTGGATATAGAGTATCCTGACGCTGTTTTTAACACAGTTGTAATAAGAGGTTAATCCCTTGAGTGACATGGCGAAAAACCTAATACTCTGGCTGGTCATTGCCGTTGTGCTGATGTCAGTATTCCAGAGCTTTGGGCCCAGCGAGTCTAATGGCCGTAAGGTGGATTACTCTACCTTCCTGCAAGAGGTCAATCAGGACCAGGTTCGCGAAGCGCGTATCAACGGACGTGAGATCAACGTTACCAAGAAAGATAGTAACCGTTACACGACTTACATTCCGATTAATGATCCGAAGCTGCTTGATAACCTGCTGACTAAAAACGTCAAGGTTGTTGGCGAACCACCTGAAGAGCCAAGCCTGCTGGCTTCTATCTTCATTTCCTGGTTCCCGATGCTGTTGCTGATCGGCGTCTGGATCTTCTTCATGCGTCAGATGCAGGGCGGCGGTGGCAAAGGCGCCATGTCGTTCGGTAAGAGCAAGGCGCGTATGCTGACGGAAGATCAGATCAAAACCACGTTTGCTGACGTCGCGGGTTGTGACGAAGCGAAAGAAGAAGTGGCGGAACTGGTTGAATACCTGCGTGAACCGAGCCGTTTCCAGAAGCTGGGCGGTAAAATTCCGAAAGGCGTCCTGATGGTCGGCCCGCCGGGTACCGGTAAAACCCTGCTGGCAAAAGCCATTGCGGGTGAAGCGAAGGTGCCATTCTTTACGATTTCCGGTTCTGACTTTGTGGAAATGTTCGTCGGTGTCGGCGCGTCTCGTGTGCGTGACATGTTCGAACAGGCCAAGAAAGCGGCGCCGTGCATTATCTTCATCGATGAAATCGACGCCGTAGGTCGCCAGCGTGGCGCAGGTCTGGGCGGCGGTCACGATGAACGTGAGCAGACGTTGAACCAGATGCTGGTTGAGATGGACGGCTTCGAAGGTAACGAAGGTATCATCGTTATCGCCGCAACTAACCGTCCGGACGTTCTGGACCCGGCGCTGCTGCGTCCAGGCCGTTTTGACCGTCAGGTGGTGGTAGGCCTGCCGGATGTGCGCGGTCGTGAGCAGATTCTGAAGGTGCATATGCGTCGCGTACCGTTAGCGACGGATATTGATGCGGCGATCATTGCGCGCGGTACGCCGGGCTTCTCCGGTGCTGACCTGGCGAACCTGGTCAACGAAGCGGCGCTGTTTGCAGCTCGTGGTAATAAGCGCGTTGTGTCGATGGTTGAGTTCGAGAAAGCGAAAGACAAAATCATGATGGGCGCCGAACGTCGCTCCATGGTGATGACGGAAGCGCAGAAAGAGTCGACCGCGTACCACGAAGCGGGCCACGCGATTATCGGTCGCCTGGTGCCGGAACACGATCCGGTGCACAAAGTGACGATTATCCCGCGTGGTCGTGCGCTGGGCGTGACCTTCTTCTTGCCTGAAGGCGACGCGATCAGCGCCAGCCGTCAGAAGCTGGAAAGCCAAATCAGCACGCTGTACGGCGGCCGTCTGGCGGAAGAGATTATCTACGGCGTTGAGCATGTTTCCACCGGCGCGTCGAACGACATTAAAGTCGCGACTAACCTGGCGCGTAACATGGTCACCCAGTGGGGCTTCTCGGAGAAACTCGGTCCGTTGCTGTATGCGGAAGAAGAGGGCGAAGTATTCCTCGGCCGTAGCGTCGCAAAAGCGAAACATATGTCTGATGAAACTGCGCGTATCATCGACCAGGAAGTGAAAGCGCTGATTGAACGTAACTACAATCGCGCTCGTCAGATCCTGACTGACAATATGGATATTCTGCACGCGATGAAAGATGCGCTGATGAAATATGAAACCATCGATGCGCCGCAGATTGATGACCTGATGGCGCGTCGTGAAGTGCGTCCGCCTGCGGGCTGGGAAGATCCAAACGGCACCAATAACTCTGACAGCAATGGTACGCCTCAGGCGCCGCGTCCGGTTGATGAACCACGCACGCCGAACCCGGGCAACACGATGTCAGAGCAGCTGGGCGACAAATAAACGTTTGTTGTACAACATTATGTTTAGCGCTCACCGAAACCCTGGGGCTTGCCCCGGGGTTTTTCTTTTTTTAACTCACCACAAATAAAACAGGGATTTTGACCATGAAACTCTTCGCTCAGGGCGCCACGCTCGATCTCACTCATCCGCATGTTATGGGGATCCTGAACGTAACGCCGGATTCGTTCTCCGACGGCGGCGCGCATAACACGCTGATTGAGGCGGTGAAACATGCGAATTTAATGGTGAATGCCGGGGCGACAATTATTGATGTGGGGGGGGAATCAACGCGACCAGGCGCGGCAGAAGTGAGCGTGGAAGAAGAGCTGGATCGCGTTATTCCGGTACTGGAAGCAATCGCGCAACGTTTTGAAGTGTGGATTTCTGTGGATACCTCTAAACCCGAGGTGATCCGTGAAGCGGCAAGGGCGGGCGCGCATATTATCAATGATGTCCGTTCACTCTCCGAACCCGGCGCGTTGGAAGCGGCAGCGGAAACCGGCTTGCCGGTCAGTCTTATGCACATGCAGGGCAACCCCAAAACCATGCAGGAGGCGCCGAAATATGACGATGTCTTTGCCGAGGTGAATCGCTACTTTATTGAGCAAATAGCACGTTGTGAGAAGGCCGGCATCGCAAAAGAGAAATTGTTGCTCGACCCAGGATTCGGTTTCGGTAAAAATCTCTCTCACAATTATACCTTACTGGCGCGACTGGGTGAGTTTCATCATTTTAACCTGCCGCTGCTGGTGGGCATGTCACGTAAAACGATGGTTGGTCAGTTACTTAACGTGGGACCATCAGACCGTCTGAACGGTAGCCTTGCGTGCGCGGTAATTGCCGCGATGCAGGGCGCGCAGATCATTCGCGTCCATGACGTCAAAGAAACCGTAGAGGCGATGCGGGTGGTAGAAGCCACTCTGTCTGCAAAGGAAAACAAACGCTATGAGTAATCGTAAATATTTCGGTACCGATGGGATTCGCGGACGTGTAGGCAATGCCCCCATTACACCTGATTTCGTGCTTAAACTGGGTTGGGCTGCCGGAAAAGTGCTGGCGCGTCATGGTTCGCGTAAAATCATTATCGGTAAAGATACGCGTATTTCCGGCTATATGCTGGAGTCCGCGCTGGAGGCGGGCCTTGCCGCTGCGGGACTGTCGGCCTCGTTTACCGGGCCTATGCCAACGCCAGCCGTCGCCTATCTGACGCGGACTTTCCGCGCGGAGGCGGGTATCGTTATCTCGGCTTCGCATAACCCGTTCTATGATAACGGCATTAAATTCTTCTCTATCGACGGTACGAAACTGCCTGACGATGTGGAAGAAGCCATCGAAGCCGAAATGGAAAAAGAGATCACCTGCGTAGACTCCGCCGAGCTGGGGAAAGCGAGCCGCATCGTCGATGCCGCCGGACGCTATATTGAGTTCTGTAAAGGCACCTTCCCGAACGAACTGAGCCTCAATGGCCTGAAAGTGGTTGTGGATTGCGCCAACGGCGCTACCTACCATATCGCGCCGAATGTGCTGCGCGAGCTGGGCGCGACCGTTATCGCCATCGGCTGTGAGCCAAACGGCGTCAACATTAACGAAGAAGTGGGCGCGACCGACGTGCGCGCGTTGCAGGCGCGCGTGTTGGCGGAGAAGGCGGAACTCGGCATCGCGCTTGACGGCGACGGCGACCGGGTCATCATGGTTGACCATGAAGGCAATAAAGTCGATGGCGATCAGATCATGTATATCATCGCGCGCGAAGGGCTGCGCCAGGGGCAACTGCGCGGCGGCGCGGTGGGGACGCTGATGAGCAATATGGGGCTGGAGCTGGCGCTCAAGCAGCTTGGCATTCCGTTTGCCCGGGCGAAAGTGGGCGACCGCTACGTGCTGGAAAAATTGCAGGAAAAAGGCTGGCGCATCGGCGCGGAAAACTCTGGTCACGTTATTCTGCTGGATAAAACGACCACTGGCGACGGTATTGTAGCGGGGCTACAAGTTCTGGCGGCGATGGTGCGTAATCATATGAGTCTGCACGATCTGTGCAGCGGTATGAAAATGTTCCCGCAGATTCTGGTTAACGTGCGTTACACCGCCGGTAGCGGCGATCCGCTGGAAAATGAAGCGGTGAAAGCGGTAACGGCGGACGTAGAAGCCACGCTCGGCAATCGTGGGCGGGTACTGCTACGTAAATCCGGTACCGAACCGCTGATTCGCGTGATGGTTGAAGGCGAGGATGAAGCGCAGGTTACGGCATTCGCCCATCGTATCGCGGATGCGGTAAAAGCCGTTTAAGCGTTTAAGTGACTAAAAAGGCGGCGGTTGCCGCCTTACGGCCCGCAAAAAACAACGCTTTTGCTGTTTTTTTCCGCAGTTGATACAATGCGCTTAAATTGCCCTTGCGAAGGTCATTCGCTTTGGTTAGTATTCACACCCGCTTCAGTGGGAAACAGTAAAAATCCCGCTTTATTGGTAGAAGCATTGGTACGCGGCAACTCCGCAAGGAACAGGTTGATTATGTACGAAGCTCTTTTAGTTGTTTTCCTTATTGTGGCAATTGGCCTTGTAGGTCTGATCATGCTGCAGCAAGGTAAAGGCGCTGATATGGGAGCCTCCTTCGGAGCAGGCGCTTCCGCTACGCTATTTGGTTCAAGTGGTTCTGGTAACTTCATGACCCGAATGACGGCGGTATTGGCGACGCTGTTCTTCATCATCAGTCTGGTGTTGGGTAATATCAATAGCAACAAAACCAATAAAGGAAGCGAGTGGGAAAATCTGAGCGCGCCGGCGAAGACCGAGCAGACTCAACCTGCTGCACCGGCCCAGCCGACCAGCGATATCCCGCGCTAATAGCAGTATCCGTGCCGAGGTGGTGGAATTGGTAGACACGCTACCTTGAGGTGGTAGTGCCCAATAGGGCTTACGGGTTCAAGTCCCGTCCTCGGTACCAATATTCCGAAAGAAAGACGCTGAAAAGCGTCTTTTTTTTCGTCTGTTGAAACTGCTCTCAGAGAGGAGGTTGAAGCACGCTTACACGCGTCCCTGGCATGGCCCCGTCAATACGTTGAGATAGCCCTACATACATACTCATGTATGTCCTCTCTGGTGATCTCCCTGCGTCAGGTTCACTCCACCGATTACGAGATCATCTTCGTTCATTGAAGCCAGTAGTTGCTCAGCTATAATCTGAAATGCTTGTATCTGTTATCCCCCTCCATATCTTTTGCTCAAGTAGTTTTATCTAATCTTCCTTTGCACTGAGCCGAATATCTAAGGAAGAGATTAATGAGTTTATTTTTCGATCGTGCTGGATTGATTGCTGAATTGCGCACATCCAATTTGAGCTCTGCTATTCAGGAGAAAGTCGTGCAACAGGCACGTGCTGCTATTGCATTTAAACGTTGTCTGCGGGATATGGAAACAGTAAAGGTGGGGGCATCGCGGTTGGGCGGTCTACCCGACTGGCCATTAGGACAAAGCTGGCCTATACGAAAAAAATCGGTTAATGCCACATCTCGCGTACTAAAGCTGAAAGCTGAAAAAACGCGAAATGCCAGGTTTGTTCATGAAATGAAAATGAGTTATGAGCTGCTCAATGAAGGGCGTAAGCTGCTTGGGCAGCCAGCGGAAGATTTTGACGAGGAAAAGTATCGGTTAGTGCAGCAGCGGTTATTAACCGAAATTGACATCCGCATAGAGAATCAGTTGGTTGATTTTCCGCTTGCTTTCGTTGCCCAACTAAACTTGAGTGACCTGGCGTTACTCCCGGGGTTTGATCCACTGCTTCCCAGGCGGGGGTTATTGAGCTTCTTTGTCGATGTTACCTGGGAAGATCGGCAGCCCTTTGTTTTCTGGCACGATGTTGAGGTAGATACATTAAGCACGCTAGCTGTGCCAGATGACTTGCTGGCTTTTTACAATAAGATTGAATTTCGTGAACCATGGCAATTGTGTACACAGGTTGAGTGCCTGGAACCTCTTTCCGTTATCAGTGTTTCGTCAGTCTGCGAGGGGTTAAGCGTTACGCAGCAGAAAGCGTATGAATCATGGTATGACGCGTTAAGTGATTACGAACAGGACAACCCGTATCGAGTTGATGCCTGCTATTCCGGCGATCTTCTGGGAGGGTGGACAATTCCTCTCCAACGTAGTGTGGAAGATGAACTGAATCAAAATGATACAAGGTGGCGACAGCTTTTTAGCTGGGATGAAGAAATTCATTCTACAACAGCATTACTGGCTGTCGCTGGGCCGGATTTTGGCGGGGGCATTGACTATATAATGATGACTGAAAAAGACATGGCTGCACAATGCTTTGACAGGGTGCGAAATGTTGTCCAGTTAGATTAACCGGCAAATCAGCCATTTGCATCAACCTGGGGTGATATTCACAAAAAAGGCCGCTTTCGCGGCCTTAAAATGATAAATGTTTACTTCGCTTTGTTTTCCAGATTCTCAACCTGCGGCAGACCGGTCGCGGAAGAGGCGGTTAACAGACCCGCTTTCGCGTAGCCGAACAGTTTCTCGCGGGTATCGGTAATGTCCAGATTACGCATGGTCAACTGGCCAATACGATCGTCCGGTGAGAATACGGACTCGCCTTTCTCCATGGTCAGACGCTCAGCCTTATAGGTCAGGTTGTCTGACACGGTGTTCAGGATGGAGTAGTCGTTGCCGCGACGCAGCTCCAACGTCACTTCACCGGTAATCTGGCTGGCGACCCAACGTTGCAGGCCGTCACGCAGCATCAGCGCCTGCGAGTCGAACCAGCGGCCCTGATACAGCAGTTTGCCCAACTGACGACCATGAGAGTGATATTGCTCAATGGTGTCTTCGTTGTGAATACCGGTCAACAGACGCTCGTAAGCGATGTGCAGCAGTGCCATTCCGGGGGCTTCATAAATACCGCGGCTTTTTGCTTCAATGATGCGGTTTTCAATTTGGTCGCTCATACCCAGGCCGTGACGGCCGCCGATGCGGTTCGCTTCCAGCATCATCTCAACATCATCGCTGAAGGTTTTACCGTTCAGGGCAACAGGGTGACCCTGCTCGAAGCGGACGGTCACAACTTCTGCCGGGATCTTCACGCTCTCGTCCCAGAACTTCACGCCCATAATCGGGTTGACGATCTTGACGCTGGAGTTAAGAAACTCCAGATCTTTCGCTTCATGCGTGGCGCCGAGCATGTTGGAGTCGGTGGAGTAGGCTTTTTCGACTGACATCTTATAGTCGAAACCGCAGGCAATCATAAATTCAGACATCTCATGGCGACCACCCAGCTCATCGATAAAGTCGGTATCCAGCCACGGTTTGTAAATCTGTAATTCAGCATTCGTCAGCAGGCCGTAACGATAGAAACGTTCAATATCGTTGCCTTTATAGGTACTGCCGTCGCCCCAGATATTCACGCCGTCTTCTTTCATCGCGGCGACCAGCATCGTGCCGGTTACGGCACGGCCCAGCGGCGTGGTATTGAAATAGGTCAGTCCGCCAGTCGTATTATGGAAAGCGCCGCACTGAATCGCTGCGATCCCTTCTGCAACCAACTGCTTGCGGCAATCAATCAGGCGAGCATTCTCTGCGCCATACTCCATTGCGCGACGAGGAATGGCGTCATAGTCATCCTCATCCGGTTGTCCCAGATTCGCAGTATAGGCATATGGGACAGCTCCTTTTTGTCGCATCCACAGCAGCGCGGCGCTGGTGTCCAGACCGCCGGAAAAAGCGATACCAATACGTTGACCTGCTGGAAGATGCTTAAGAATCGTCGTCATAGAATAGAACCCTGCTTGATTGACTGATAATGAGATCGGTTTCTGCTTTAGTGCATTTTTATGCAAAATAAATGAGTTTTCATTTAATCATCTTTTAGCAGAGACAGGAAGCGTTTAGTGAAGGTTTACTGAAATAACGTTGTGAAATGCATGTATAAGCCGGAGAGGTGGGATGAGTATAACGAAGAGTGATATTCATTCATCTGCATATTGGGAATAGGGTTGACATAACTCATGCCTGGTCACTATACTGTGCGCAGATTTTACGTCCCGTCCTCGGTACCAAATCCCAGCAGTATTTGCAAATTTTGCCCAAAACGAGTAGAATTTGCCACGTTTCAGGCGCGGGGTGGAGCAGCCTGGTAGCTCGTCGGGCTCATAACCCGAAGGTCGTCGGTTCAAATCCGGCCCCCGCAACCACTTTCCCTTAGAGTTCTTTTTCAAATATACTGTGAAGATTATGTCCTTCGTAGCTGGATTTGAAAAAAATTCTTTCGGAAGGTACACCAGACCGCCGTTGCGGTTATAGGGTTCAGTTATCTAAAGCCCCGATTTATCGGGGTTTTTTGTTATCTGACTACAGAATAACTGGGCTTTAGGCCCTTTTTTTATGTCTTGGGGGTGGGCTTGTCCACATTAGAGCAAAAATTAACAGAGATGATTACAGCGCCAGTTGAAGCCTTAGGCTACGAGCTGGTCGGCATCGAATTTATTCGCGGTCGCACATCCACACTGCGCATCTATATTGATAGTGAAGATGGCATCAATGTTGATGATTGTGCTGATGTGAGCCACCAGGTAAGCGCGGTGCTGGACGTTGAAGATCCTATCTCCGTGGCTTACAACCTTGAAGTCTCGTCACCGGGTCTCGACCGTCCTATGTTCACTGCCGATCATTATGCGCGTTTCCAGGGTGAAGAAGTCGCGCTGGTTCTTCGCATGGCGGTACAGAACCGTCGCAAGTGGCAGGGCATTATCAAAGCGGTGGACGGTGAAATGATTACCGTCACAGTCGAAGGCAAAGATGAAGTGTTCGCGCTGAGTAATATCCAGAAGGCGAACCTGGTTCCCCACTTTTAACAGTCTGGATGAGGTGAAAAGCCCGCGATGAACAAAGAAATTTTGGCTGTTGTTGAAGCCGTCTCCAACGAAAAAGCGCTGCCACGCGAAAAAATTTTTGAAGCGCTGGAAAGTGCGCTGGCGACAGCAACAAAGAAAAAATATGAGCAGGAGATCGATGTTCGTGTAGAAATCGATCGTAAAAGCGGTGATTTTGATACTTTCCGCCGTTGGTTGATCGTTGAAGAAGTGACCATGCCGACGAAGGAAATTACGCTGGAAGCGGCGCGTTTTGAAGACGAAAGCCTGAATGTCGGCGACTATGTTGAAGATCAGATTGAATCTGTCACCTTTGACCGTATCACCACGCAGACTGCGAAACAGGTTATCGTACAGAAGGTCCGTGAAGCTGAACGCGCGATGGTTGTCGATCAGTTCCGCGACCAGGAAGGCGAAATCGTCACTGGCGTGGTGAAGAAAGTGAACCGCGACAATATCTCTCTGGAAATTAAATCCGAAGGGATGGCCGGTAACGCTGAAGCGGTGATTCTGCGTGAAGATATGCTGCCGCGCGAAAACTTCCGTCCTGGCGACCGCATCCGCGGTGTTCTGTACGCTGTACGTCCAGAAGCGCGTGGCGCGCAGCTGTTCGTCACCCGTTCCAAGCCGGAAATGCTGATCGAACTGTTCCGCATCGAAGTGCCGGAAATCGGCGAAGAAGTGATTGAAATTAAAGCGGCGGCTCGCGATCCGGGTTCTCGTGCGAAAATCGCAGTGAAAACCAACGATAAACGTATCGATCCGGTCGGCGCTTGCGTGGGGATGCGCGGCGCGCGCGTTCAGGCGGTCTCTACCGAACTGGGCGGTGAGCGTATCGATATCGTGCTGTGGGATGATAACCCGGCGCAGTTCGTCATTAATGCGATGGCGCCGGCAGACGTCGCGTCTATCGTGGTGGACGAAGATAAACATACCATGGATATCGCCGTTGAAGCCGGTAATCTGGCGCAGGCGATCGGACGTAATGGTCAGAACGTCCGCCTGGCTTCGCAATTGAGCGGCTGGGAACTCAACGTAATGACCGTTGATGACTTGCAGGCTAAACATCAGGCTGAAGCACATGCCGCTATCGAGATCTTTACTAAATATCTTGATATTGATGAAGAGTTCGCGACCGTTCTGGTAGAAGAAGGTTTCTCCACGCTCGAGGAACTGGCCTATGTGCCAATGAAAGAACTGCTGGAAATTGACGGCCTTGATGAGCCGACCGTTGAAGCACTGCGCGAGCGTGCTAAAAACGCACTGGCCACTCTGGCGCAGGACCAGGAAGCAAGCCTCGGTGATAACAAACCGGCTGACGATCTGCTGAATCTGGAAGGATTAGATCGCGATATGGCTTTCAAACTGGCGGCTCGTGGTGTTTGTACGCTGGAAGATCTCGCCGACCAGGGCATTGATGATCTGGCTGATATCGAAGGGTTGACCGACGAAAAAGCCGGTGAGCTGATTATGGCTGCCCGTAATATTTGCTGGTTCGGCGACGAAGCGTAATAAACTGTAGCAGGAAGGAACAGCATGACAGATGTAACCCTAAAAGCGCTGGCCGCAGAGAGACAGGTTTCCGTGGATCGCCTGGTACAGCAGTTTGCTGATGCAGGTATCCGGAAATCTGCTGACGACTCTGTGTCCGCACAAGAAAAACAGACTTTACTGGCGCACCTGAACCGCGAAGCGGTTTCTGGTCCCGATAAACTGACGCTGCAGCGTAAAACGCGCAGCACCCTGAATATTCCAGGTACCGGTGGAAAAAGTAAATCGGTACAAATCGAAGTCCGCAAGAAGCGCACCTTTGTGAAACGCGATCCGCAAGAGGCTGAACGCCTGGCCGCGGAAGAGCAGGCGCAGCGTGAAGCGGAAGAGCAAGCCCGTCGTGAGGCAGAAGAACAGGCCAAACGCGAGGCGCAACAAAAAGCTGAACGCGAGGCCGCAGAACAAGCTAAGCGTGAAGCCGCTGAAAAAGCGAAACGTGAAGCTGCGGAAAAAGACAAAGTGAGCAATCAACAGACTGACGATATGACCAAAACCGCCCAGGCCGAAAAAGCCCGCCGTGAGAATGAAGCTGCAGAGCTGAAGCGTAAAGCGGAAGAAGAAGCACGTCGCAAACTCGAAGAAGAAGCGCGTCGTGTAGCAGAAGAAGCTCGCCGCATGGCGGAAGAAAACAAATGGACCGCAACGCCTGAGCCAGTAGAAGACACCAGTGACTATCATGTCACCACTTCTCAGCACGCGCGCCAGGCCGAAGACGAAAACGATCGTGAAGTAGAAGGCGGTCGTGGTCGTGGCCGTAATGCAAAAGCGGCGCGTCCGGCGAAAAAAGGCAAACATGCCGAATCCAAAGCCGATCGCGAAGAAGCGCGTGCTGCGGTTCGCGGCGGTAAAGGCGGCAAGCGTAAAGGGTCTTCTTTACAGCAAGGCTTCCAGAAGCCCGCTCAGGCCGTTAACCGCGACGTGGTGATCGGTGAAACCATCACCGTTGGCGAACTGGCGAACAAGATGGCGGTTAAAGGCTCTCAGGTCATCAAAGCGATGATGAAGCTGGGCGCCATGGCCACCATCAACCAGGTTATCGACCAGGAAACCGCACAGCTTGTTGCCGAAGAGATGGGCCACAAAGTTATCCTGCGTCGTGAAAACGAACTGGAAGAAGCGGTAATGAGCGACCGTGATACCGGCGCTGCGGCTGAACCGCGCGCACCGGTTGTGACCATCATGGGCCACGTTGACCACGGTAAAACCTCTCTGCTGGACTACATTCGTTCCACGAAAGTGGCCTCTGGCGAAGCGGGCGGCATTACCCAGCACATCGGTGCCTACCACGTTGAAACTGACAACGGGATGATCACCTTCCTGGACACCCCGGGCCACGCCGCGTTTACTTCTATGCGTGCTCGCGGCGCCCAGGCAACGGATATCGTGGTTCTGGTGGTAGCGGCAGACGACGGCGTGATGCCGCAGACTATCGAAGCTATCCAGCACGCGAAAGCGGCAGGTGTGCCGGTCGTGGTTGCGGTGAACAAAATCGATAAGCCGGAAGCCGATCCGGATCGCGTTAAGAACGAACTGTCCCAGTACGGCATTCTGCCGGAAGAGTGGGGCGGCGAGAGCCAGTTCGTTCACGTGTCTGCGAAAGCGGGCACCGGTATCGACGAACTGCTGGACGCTATCCTGCTGCAGGCCGAAGTTCTGGAACTGAAAGCGGTACGCAAAGGTATGGCGAGCGGTGCGGTTATCGAATCCTTCCTGGATAAAGGTCGTGGTCCGGTGGCTACCGTGCTGGTTCGTGAAGGTACGCTGCATAAGGGCGATATCGTGCTGTGTGGCTTCGAATACGGCCGCGTGCGTGCGATGCGTAACGAACTGGGTCAGGAAGTGCTGGAAGCGGGTCCGTCCATTCCGGTGGAAATCCTCGGCCTGTCCGGCGTTCCGGCTGCCGGTGACGAAGTGACCGTCGTTCGTGACGAGAAGAAAGCGCGTGAAGTTGCTCTGTATCGTCAGGGTAAATTCCGTGAAGTTAAACTGGCTCGTCAGCAGAAATCTAAACTCGAGAACATGTTCGCCAACATGACCGAAGGCGAAGTTCACGAAGTGAACATCGTCCTGAAGGCCGACGTACAGGGTTCTGTGGAAGCGATCTCCGACTCTTTGCTGAAACTGTCTACCGACGAAGTGAAAGTGAAGATCATCGGTTCTGGCGTAGGTGGTATCACCGAAACCGACGCGACCCTGGCTGCGGCGTCCAACGCCATTCTGGTGGGCTTCAACGTTCGTGCCGATGCTTCTGCGCGTAAAGTGATTGAATCCGAAAGTCTGGATCTGCGTTACTACTCCGTCATCTATAACTTGATCGACGAAGTGAAAGCGGCGATGAGCGGCATGCTGTCTCCGGAACTGAAACAGCAGATCATCGGTCTGGCTGAAGTGCGCGATGTGTTCAAATCGCCGAAATTCGGCGCGATCGCGGGCTGTATGGTTACCGAAGGTACGATTAAACGCCATAACCCAATCCGCGTACTGCGCGACAACGTGGTTATCTATGAAGGCGAGCTGGAATCCCTGCGCCGCTTCAAAGATGACGTTAACGAAGTCCGTAACGGCATGGAATGTGGTATCGGCGTGAAGAACTACAACGACGTTCGCGTTGGCGATATGATTGAAGTATTCGAAATTATCGAGATCCAACGTACCATCGCTTAATCTTCGTCGTCTTTTGGGCCGCAACGGCGTTGGCTGCGCTCGCTCACCCCGGTCACATAGTTATCTATGCTCCCGGGGATTTACGAGCTTGCCGCCTTGTTGCAATCCAAAATCTTTAGAAGATGATTAGGCGTAGGCCGGGTAAGCGAAGCGCCACCCGGCAAGAAATTTAAAAAGGGGCTTATGGCCCCTTTTTTGTCTTTATTCTGGAGAATTTATTATGGCGAAAGAATTTGGTCGCCCTCAGCGCGTAGCGCAAGAGATGCAAAAAGAGATCGCAATCATCCTGCAGCGCGAAATTAAAGACCCGCGCCTGGGTATGATGACTACCGTCTCCGGTGTGGAAATGTCCCGTGACCTGGCCTATGCCAAAGTGTTTGTCACCTTTTTGAACGACAAAGATGAAGACGCAGTAAAAGCGGGCATCAAAGCGTTGCAAGAAGCGTCTGGTTTCATCCGCAGCTTGCTGGGTAAAGCGATGCGTCTGCGCATCGTACCGGAACTGACCTTCTTCTACGACAACTCGCTGGTGGAAGGGATGCGTATGTCCAACCTGGTGACTAACGTGGTGAAACATGACGAAGAACGTCGTGTGAACCCGGACGACAGCAAGGAGGACTGATGAGTCGTCCTCGTCGTCGTGGCCGCGACATTCACGGCGTTCTGCTGCTGGATAAGCCGCAGGGTATGTCCAGCAATGACGTGCTGCAGAAAGTTAAGCGCATCTACAATGCTAACCGCGCCGGGCATACCGGCGCGCTGGACCCGCTTGCGACCGGCATGTTGCCGATTTGCCTCGGCGAAGCGACAAAATTTTCGCAGTACCTGCTGGATTCTGACAAACGCTATCGTGTTATTGCCCGTCTGGGGCAGCGCACGGATACCTCTGACGCCGATGGTCAAATCGTGCAGGAGCGTCCGGTAACCTTCAGCGCAGAGCAACTTGCGAGCGCGCTGGAGACTTTCCGCGGCGATATTGAGCAGATTCCGTCAATGTATTCGGCGCTGAAGTATCAGGGTAAGAAACTGTACGAATATGCGCGTCAGGGCATTGAAGTGCCGCGCGAAGCCCGCCCGATTACCGTCTACGAACTGCTGTTTATTCGCCATGAAGGTAACGAGCTGGAGCTGGAAGTTCATTGCTCCAAAGGCACCTATATTCGTACCATTATTGATGATTTAGGTGAGAAACTGGGCTGTGGCGCGCACGTAACGTACCTGCGTCGTCTGACGGTCAGCAAGTATCCGGTGGATCGTATGGTGACGCTGGAGCATTTGCAGACGCTGGTAGCACAGGCGGAACAGCAGGGCGTTCCGGCGGCGCAGTTGCTCGATCCATTATTGATGCCAATGGACAGTCCAGCTTCGGACTATCCTGTTGTTAATCTGCCGTTAACATCTTCGGTATACTTCAAAAATGGCAACCCGGTTCGTACCACGGGCGCGCCGTTGAAGGGACTGGTTCGTGTGACGGAAGGTGAAGACGATAAATTTATCGGTATGGGCGAAATTGACGACGAAGGCCGTGTCGCGCCTCGTCGGCTGGTAGTAGAGTACCCGGCGTAATGTCGCTTCGTCTTGCGATAAGAGAGCGCTGCGAGTAGAATACTGCCGCTTAACGTCGCGTAAATTATTTAACAGTTTACGCGGCGTACACTGGGATCGCTGAATTAGAGATCGGCGTCCTCTCATTCTTAAATACTTTGGAGTTTTAAAATGTCTCTAAGTACTGAAGCTACAGCTAAAATCGTTTCTGAGTTCGGTCGTGACGCAAACGACACCGGTTCTACCGATGTTCAGGTTGCTCTGTTGACTGCACAGATTAACCACCTGCAGGGTCACTTTGCAGAGCATAAAAAAGATCACCACAGCCGTCGTGGTCTGCTGCGTATGGTTTCTCAGCGTCGTAAACTGCTCGACTACCTGAAACGTAAAGATGTTGCACGCTACACCGCGCTGATTGAGCGTCTGGGTCTGCGTCGCTAATTCTTTCGAGTTTCAGAAAGAGGGGGCCTTCATGGCCCCTTTTTTCCAGCAGATGGCAGCAATTCGCTGGAAACTAATGTATTGTTGCTATGAATGATCTTCCGTTGCAGAGGTTCGCGCGGCTAATGAGAGGCTTTACCCATATCAGGGTTAGGGTTGTCATTAGTCGCGAGGATGCGCAGAAGATCGGGTATTAACGACGGCGCGTATTATGCCGTCAAAAATTGGAAAGGATATTATTTTGCTTAATCCGATCGTTCGTAAATTCCAGTACGGTCAGCATACCGTTACGCTGGAAACTGGCATGATGGCGCGTCAGGCCACTGCCGCTGTTATGGTAAGCATGGATGACACCGCCGTATTCGTTACCGTTGTCGGCCAGAAAAAAGCCAAGCCAGGCCAGGACTTCTTCCCACTGACCGTTAACTATCAGGAGCGTACCTACGCTGCTGGTCGTATCCCGGGCAGCTTCTTCCGTCGTGAAGGCCGTCCAAGCGAAGGCGAAACCCTGATTGCGCGTCTGATTGACCGCCCGGTTCGTCCGCTGTTCCCGGAAGGCTTCGTTAACGAAGTGCAGGTTATTGCGACCGTCGTTTCCGTTAACCCGCAGGTTAACCCAGACATCGTTGCCATGATCGGCGCATCCGCTGCGCTGTCGCTGTCCGGCATTCCGTTCAACGGCCCAATCGGCGCGGCGCGCGTAGGTTACATCAATGACCAGTACGTGCTGAACCCAACCCAGGACGAGCTGAAAGAAAGCAAGCTGGACCTGGTGGTTGCCGGTACCGAAGCGGCTGTGCTGATGGTGGAATCCGAAGCTGAACTGCTGAGCGAAGACACTATGCTGGGCGCGGTGGTATTCGGTCACGAGCAGCAGCAGGTTGTTATCCAGGCGATCAACGATCTGGTGAAAGAAGCCGGTAAACCGCGTTGGGACTGGCAGCCGGAAGCCGTCAACGACGCGTTGAACGCGCGTGTTGCTGCGCTGGCTGAATCTCGTCTGAGCGACGCGTACCGCATCACCGATAAACAAGAGCGCTATGCTCAGGTTGACGTAATCAAATCCGAAACCATCGAGCAGCTTATTGCAGAAGATGAAACTCTGGATGCTAACGAGCTGGGCGAAATCCTGCACGCTATCGAGAAAAACGTGGTGCGTAGCCGCGTACTGGCAGGCGAGCCGCGTATTGATGGCCGTGAAAAAGACATGATCCGTGGTCTGGACGTGCGCACTGGCGTACTGCCGCGTACTCACGGTTCCGCTCTGTTTACCCGTGGTGAAACGCAGGCGCTGGTTACCGCAACTCTGGGTACTGCCCGTGACGCGCAGGTGCTTGATGAACTGATGGGCGAGCGTACTGACAGCTTCCTGTTCCACTACAACTTCCCTCCGTACTCCGTAGGCGAAACCGGCATGGTCGGTTCTCCGAAGCGTCGTGAAATTGGTCACGGTCGTCTGGCGAAGCGCGGCGTGCTGGCAGTGATGCCGGACATGGATAAATTCCCGTACACCGTTCGCGTGGTGTCTGAAATCACCGAATCCAACGGTTCTTCTTCTATGGCTTCCGTGTGCGGCGCTTCTCTGGCGCTGATGGACGCTGGCGTACCAATTAAAGCCGCCGTAGCAGGTATCGCTATGGGTCTGGTGAAAGAAGGCGACAACTACGTTGTACTGTCTGACATTCTGGGCGACGAAGATCACCTGGGCGATATGGACTTCAAAGTGGCGGGTTCCCGCGACGGTATCTCTGCGCTGCAGATGGATATCAAAATTGAAGGTATCACCAAAGAGATCATGCAGGTTGCGTTGAACCAGGCTAAAGGCGCGCGTCTGCACATCCTGGGCGTGATGGAACAGGCGATCAACGCGCCGCGCGGCGATATCTCTGAATTTGCGCCGCGTATCCATACCATCAAGATCAGCACGGACAAGATCAAAGACGTGATCGGTAAAGGCGGTTCTGTGATCCGCGCGCTGACTGAAGAGACCGGCACCACCATCGAAATCGAAGATGACGGTACTGTGAAGATCGCGGCGACCGACGGTGAAAAAGCGAAATACGCTATCCGTCGTATCGAAGAGATTACCGCGGAGATCGAAGTCGGCCGTATCTACAATGGTAAAGTGACCCGTATCGTTGACTTTGGCGCGTTTGTTGCCATCGGCGGCGGTAAAGAAGGTCTGGTTCACATCTCTCAAATCGCGGATAAACGTGTAGAGAAAGTGACCGACTATCTGCAGATGGGTCAGGAAGTCCCGGTTAAGGTTCTGGAAGTTGACCGCCAGGGCCGTGTACGTCTGAGCATTAAAGAAGCAACCGAGCAGTCTCAACCTGCGGCTGCGCCGGAAGCTCCGGCGAGCGAACAGGCCGAGTAAGGTAGCCTTTTGCCCTCCGCAGTGCGGAGGGCTTTAGACCTGGCTGGACGCCTTGTTGAGCCACCGGGGAACAGGACGTTCATTCAATCGTTGTCTTCGGGAGTGGGAAATGAAGCCTTTTTTGCGCTGGTGTTTCGTTGCGACAGCACTTACGCTTGCAGGATGCAGTAATTCCGCCTGGCGTAAAAGTGAAGTCCTCGCAGTACCATTGCAACCGACTTTACAGCAGGAAGTGATTCTGGCGCGTATGGAACAGATTCTTGCCAGTCGGGCTTTAACCGATGACGAACGCGCACAGCTTTTATATGAGCGCGGAGTGTTGTATGATAGTCTTGGTTTGAGGGCATTAGCGCGAAATGATTTTTCACAAGCGCTGGCAATCAGACCGGATATGCCTGAAGTATTCAATTACTTAGGCATTTATTTAACGCAGGCAGGCAATTTTGATGCTGCCTATGAAGCGTTTGATTCTGTACTAGAGCTTGATCCAACTTACAACTACGCGCACTTAAACCGCGGTATCGCATTGTATTACGGCGGCCGTGATAAGTTAGCGCAAGATGATCTGCTGGCGTTTTATCAAGACGATCCCAATGATCCTTACCGCAGCCTGTGGCTGTATCTTGTTGAGCAGAAGCTTAATGAGAAGCAGGCGAAAGAAGCGTTAAAAGCACGCTTCGAAAAATCGGATAAAGAGCAATGGGGATGGAACATTGTCGAGTTCTACCTGGGCGACATTAGCGAAGCAACGCTGATGGAAAGGCTCAAGGCGGACGCAACGGATAACACCTCGCTCGCTGAGCATCTCAGTGAAACCAACTTCTATTTAGGTAAGTATTACCTAAGTCTGGGGGATTTGGACAGCGCCACGGCTCTGTTCAAACTGGCGGTGGCCAACAACGTTCATAACTTTGTTGAGCACCGATACGCATTGTTGGAATTATCGCTCCTGGGCCAGGACCAAGATGACCTGGCAGAATCGGACCAGCAATAGCTGACGAACATATCAGCCCGTAATCTTTTTGATTGCCATCACCTTCGCGGGTGAGGGCGTTGTTGTTCGTTAATACACCTACTTTGAGCCGGTTCACACTTTTCAATGAAAATTGCAGATCAATTTCATGATGAGTTATGTAGACTGGCCGCCATTAATTTTGAGGCACACGTACTACATGGCTGAATTCGAAACCACTTTTGCAGATCTGGGGCTGAAGGCTCCTATCCTTGAAGCCCTTACCGATCTGGGTTACGAAAAACCATCTCCAATCCAGGCAGAGTGCATTCCGCATCTGCTGGGCGGTCGCGACGTGCTGGGCATGGCCCAGACCGGTAGCGGCAAAACCGCAGCGTTCTCTTTACCGCTGCTCAACAATCTTGATCCTGAGCTGAAGGCACCTCAGATTCTGGTGCTGGCGCCAACCCGCGAACTGGCGGTACAGGTTGCCGAAGCCATGACGGATTTCTCTAAACACATGCGCGGCGTAAACGTGGTTGCCCTGTACGGCGGTCAGCGTTATGACGTGCAGTTACGCGCCCTGCGTCAGGGGCCGCAGATCGTTGTCGGTACGCCGGGACGTCTGCTTGATCACTTAAAACGTGGCACTCTCGACCTCTCTAAACTGAGTGGTCTGGTGCTGGATGAAGCCGACGAAATGCTGCGTATGGGCTTCATCGAAGACGTTGAAACTATTATGGCGCAGATCCCGGAAGGTCACCAGACCGCTCTGTTCTCCGCCACCATGCCGGAAGCGATTCGTCGCATTACCCGCCGCTTTATGAAAGAGCCGCAGGAAGTGCGCATTCAGTCCAGCGTGACTACCCGTCCTGACATCAGCCAGAGCTACTGGACTGTCTGGGGTATGCGTAAAAACGAAGCGCTGGTGCGTTTCCTGGAAGCGGAAGACTTTGATGCGGCGATTATCTTCGTACGTACCAAAAACGCGACCCTGGAAGTAGCAGAAGCGCTGGAACGTAGCGGCTACAACAGCGCCGCGTTGAATGGCGATATGAACCAGGCGCTGCGTGAGCAGACTCTGGAACGCCTGAAAGATGGTCGTCTGGACATCCTGATCGCCACCGATGTTGCGGCACGTGGTCTGGACGTTGAACGTATCAGCCTGGTGGTGAACTACGATATCCCGATGGACTCCGAGTCCTACGTTCACCGTATCGGTCGTACCGGTCGTGCGGGTCGCGCCGGTCGCGCGCTGCTGTTCGTTGAGAACCGCGAGCGTCGTCTGCTGCGTAACATCGAACGCACCATGAAGCTGACCATTCCTGAAGTGGAACTGCCGAACGCAGAACTGCTGGGTAAACGCCGTCTGGAAAAATTCGCCGCGAAAGTTCAGCAGCAACTGGAAAGCAGCGATCTGGATCAGTACCGTGCGCTGCTGGCGAAAATCCAGCCGTCTGCCGAAGGTGAAGAGCTGGATCTCGAAACGCTGGCTGCCGCACTGCTGAAAATGGCGCAGGGCGAGCGTCCGCTGATTCTGCCGCCGGATGCGCCGATGCGTCCTAAGCGTGAATTCCGTGACCGTGATGACCGTGGTCCGCGCGATCGTAACGACCGTGGCCCGCGTGGCGATCGTGAAGATCGTCCGCGTCGTGAACGTCGTGACGTTGGCGATATGCAGTTATACCGCATTGAAGTGGGCCGTGATGACGGCGTTGAAGTTCGTCATATCGTGGGCGCTATCGCTAACGAAGGCGACATCAGCAGCCGTTACATTGGTAACATTAAGCTGTTCGCGTCTCACTCCACCATCGAGCTGCCGAAAGGTATGCCGGGCGAAGTGCTCCAGCACTTCACGCGTACCCGCATTCTGAACAAGCCGATGAATATGCAGCTGTTGGGTGATGCTGTTCCGCACGCGGGCGGCGAACGTCGCGGCGGTGGTCGTAGCTTCAGTGGCGAGCGTCGTGAAGGCGGTCGTAATTTCAGCGGCGAACGTCGTGAAGGCGGTCGTGGTGATGGTCGTCGCTTCAGCGGCGAACGTCGTGAAAGCCGTGGTCCGCGTCGTGATGACTCTACCGGTCGCCGTCGTTTCGGCGGTGATGCGTAACTCACGCTGACCTGCGCATTCACAGCGTAAAGTAAAATATACAGCCCCGATCGTCACAATCGGGGCTTTTTTTATTTCTTTTGTACTCGTGTACTGGTACAGTGCAGCGTATTGAGAGATAGTCACACTATAAATGACTGGAGAGAGAGCTGAATGGCAACACTTACCACCACCCAAACGTCACCTTCGCTGCTTGGCGGCGTGGTGATTATCGGCGGCACCATCATTGGCGCGGGGATGTTCTCCCTGCCGGTGGTCATGTCCGGGGCGTGGTTCTTCTGGTCGATGGCGGCGCTGGTCTTTACCTGGTTTTGTATGCTGCACTCCGGGCTGATGATCCTCGAAGCCAACCTTAACTACCGCATTGGTTCGAGTTTCGACACCATCACCAAAGATCTGTTGGGGAAAGGCTGGAACATTGTCAACGGTATTTCCATTGCCTTTGTGCTCTACATCCTGACTTACGCCTATATCTCGGCGAGCGGCTCAATTCTGCATCATACCTTTGCTGAGATGTCGCTGAACGTTCCGGCGCGAGCGGCAGGTTTTGCCTTTGCGCTGCTGGTGGCGTTTGTTGTGTGGCTGAGTACGAAGGCGGTCAGTCGGATGACGGCGATTGTGCTGGGCGCGAAAGTGATTACTTTCTTCCTGACCTTCGGCAGCCTGTTGGGGCACGTCACGCCGACCACATTGTTTAACGTGGCTGAAAGCCACGCGTCATATACGCCGTACCTGCTGATGACGCTGCCATTTTGTCTGGCCTCTTTTGGTTATCACGGTAACGTACCGAGCCTGATGAAATATTACGGCAAAGATCCGCGCACCATCGTCAAATGCCTGATTTATGGGACGTTACTGGCGCTGGCGCTCTATTCCGTCTGGCTGCTGGGGACGATGGGCAACATCCCGCGTCCGGAATTTATCGGCATTGCGCAGAAAGGCGGCAATATTGATGTGCTGGTACAGGCGTTGAGCGGCGTGCTGAACAGCCGCAGCCTGGATCTGCTGCTGGTGGTGTTCTCTAACTTTGCTGTCGCCAGTTCCTTCCTTGGCGTGACGCTGGGGCTGTTTGACTATCTGGCGGATCTGTTTGGTTTGGATGACTCGGCAATGGGGCGTTTTAAAACCGCACTGCTGACGTTTGTGCCGCCAATTGTCGGTGGCCTGCTGTGGCCGAACGGCTTCCTGTACGCCATTGGCTATGCAGGTTTAGCTGCAACTATCTGGGCGGCCATTGTGCCTGCGCTGTTGGCGCGTAAATCTCGCGAACGTTTCGGCAGCCCGAAATTCCGCGTCTGGGGCGGTAAACCGATGATTGCCCTGATTTTGGTCTTCGGTGTTGGCAACGCGGTTATCCATATTCTGTCGAGCTTTAATTTGCTGCCGGTGTACCAGTAACGTTATTGTGCCGGATGGTGGTTGCACCTTATCCGGCCTACTTGATGCTGTAGGCCCGGTAAGCGAAGCGTCACCGGGCAAAACAACGCACTACCCCAACAATTCCTGCTTCACATCCATCGCTAAATCAAACGAATGCAGGCGTGCCTGGTGGTCGAAAATCTGCCCGTTGACCATAATTTCATCCGCCTGGGTTTCCCGCAGGATGGATTCCAGCCCGTGGCGGACTTTCGCCTTATCACCGACCAGCGACATACTCAGCGCCTGTTGCACGCCATACTGCTCGGATGGCGACCAGAAGGTCTCCATATTCTCAATCGGCGGCGGCAGTTGGCCGGTTTCTCCACGGCGTAGCTTCACAAAAGCCTGCTGCATAGAGGTAAACAGGAATTCGGCGTCGCGGTTGCTGTCGGCGGCGATAATATTGATACACACCATCGCGTACGGTTTTTCCAGCCGCGCTGAAGGTTTGAACTGGGTACGGTACAGATGCAGCGCCTGGAACAACATATCCGGCGCGAAATGCGAAGCAAAGGCGAACGGCAGGCCAAGCTGGGCCGCCAGTTGTGCGCTATACAGGCTGGAGCCCAGCAGCCAGACCGGGATCTTCTCGCCGTAGCCGGGCACCGGGCGCACATGCGGATTAGGGTCGCGAGCGTCGAACCAGTCCACCAGCTCTGCGACATCGCGTGGAAAGTTATCGATATCGCCGCTCATATGGCGACGCAGCGCGCGCATCGTCGGCTGATCGCTACCCGGCGCGCGTCCCAACCCTAAGTCGATACGTCCCGGGTAGAGCGTATTCAGCGTGCCGAACTGCTCGGCAATCACCAGCGGTGAATGGTTAGGCAGCATCACGCCGCCGGAGCCAAGATGTAATGTTGTGGTATTGGCCGCCAGATAACCAATCAATACCGAGGTCGCCGCGCTGGCGATACCGGTCATGTTGTGATGTTCTGCCAGCCAGTAGCGGTGATAACCGCGCTTTTCAGCCAGCCGTGCGAGATCCAGCAAGTGCGTGAAGGCTTCTTTTGCCGAAGCTCCTTCAGGGATCGGCGCCAGATCCAGCGCCGAGAACGGAATAGTTTTGTCAGTCATAACGGCTCACTTTGTTACCGGTTAATCTTTTAATACTGCATTAAAGATTAGCGAATGTTGTTAACAAAGTGAGCTTTATGAGACTGACGGCAAAAACAATGCCCGATGGCGCTGCACTTATCGGGCCTACGGGAGCGCTATTTGTAGGCCGGATAAGGTATTGATGCCGCCATCCGGCTAGGCCTGTAGCTCCAGACCTGCCAGCCGCTTCCAGTAGCCGTTACAGTCGCTATGCGCGGCAAGCGGTAATGGCGCGCCGCCGTTTTCGTTAGCGCGAAAGGCATCAAGCATGGCAAATGTCTCCGTCCCCAACGGCGACAGCCGCACGATATCGACCAATCCCTGCATCGACGTCAGTTCGTTGCCAAGGTTATAGACATAGCCGCTCATGGTCTGAATACCGTTAAGCACAAACACCTGCTGATTCTCTTGCGAGAGCACGTCACGACCGTTTGGATACTTGATACAGCAGGTTTCGCACTCATCTTTCGGGCGGTCTTCCGAACGGGCGGTAAAGCAGCGAGCGGAGTAGGCCAGCGGCAGATGCCCGTAGCTCAACACTTCCACTTCAAACTGATTGCGGATGCCCAGTTCATCGCACTGATTAAGCAAATTCACCAGCCAGTCGCGGGACAGCTCCACTGGCATACACCAGCGTACCATGCCTTCTTTCAGCAACCGGCGCAGCGTGACCGCGTTGTAGCAGTTCAGCGCATGGCCGGCGACAAACGGCAGTTTGCGCTCGGCGCACAGATTCACCACGCCAAGATCGCTGGCTTCCAGCAGAAAATCGCCGTTGTCCACATAGCGTTTCAGCTCGCTTAATTCAGATGACGCCTGTACCAGCGCCAGGGTGGAGAGCACCACCTGCTTACCGCTGGCGGCGAGGGATTTCGCCATTTCCAGCCAGTCGCCGACTTTGGTTGCGCGACGCTTGCTGCACACCGCTTCGCCCAGATAAATGACATCAGCGCTGCTTTTTGCGGCCTGCTGATAAAAATCTTCCAGCGTCTCTTTCGGCCAGTAATAAAGCACCGGTCCTAAGGAATATTTCATAGCTCCTCTCACTGCCATTTACGGTGATATGCGCCAAGCGTGGTTTGGGTGCCTTCGGACATCGCGCCGAGCGTCTCCATCCAGTCGCGCTGTGGAACGAAGTTTTGCGGGGCGGCTTTGCAGCGATCGATCGCCTGGCGCCACACTTTCGCCACTTGGCTGACGTAGGCCGGGCTGCGCTGGCGGCCTTCGATCTTCACCGAAGCGATGTTCGCCGCCATGAGCTCCGGCAGCAGTTCCAGCGTGTTCAGGCTGGTTGGCTCCTCCAGCGCGTGATAGCGCTCGCCGTCCACTAAATAGCGGCCTTTACACAGCGTTGGGTAGCCTGCGTTTTCGCCATCCTGGTAACGGTCAATCAGGACATCATTCAGGCGCGATTCCAGCCCCTGCGGCGTTTGCTGCCAACGGACAAAGCGGGCGGGAGAGCAGGCGCCGACGGTATTGGGCGACTCCCCCGTCAGGTAGGAAGAAAGATAGCAGCGACCTTCCGCCATAATGCACAGGCTGCCAAACGCGAATACCTCCAGCGGCACCGGCGTGACGCGGGCCAGTTGTTTTACCTGGTGAATCGACAGTACACGCGGCAGTACTACACGGTGGACATCAAAGTTGCGGTGATAAAAGCGAATCGCCTCTTCGTTGGTTGCCGAGGCCTGAACGGAAACATGGCGCTCAATATGCGGGTAACGCTCTGCGGCATATTCCAGCATAGCGAGGTCGGCAAGAATCAGCGCGTCGGCGCCAAGCTGCGCCGCCATATCCACGGCGCGCTGCCAGCGGGCATAGCCGTCCGGATGCGCAAAAGTATTAATGGCGATGTGTAATTTGCGGCGATGCTGGTGAACAAAACTCACCGCTTCCTGCAATTTTTTTTCGGTAAAGTTAAGGCCGGCAAAATGACGGGCATTGGTATCGTCTTTTAACCCGATATAAACGGCGTCAGCGCCGTTTTCGATGGCCGCCTTCAGCGCCGGGAGATTTCCGGCAGGGCAGAGCAGCTCCATAATTTATCCTGAGGGTTACGTCTGAGACGCAAAATTGTTAACGAACAGGGATTTTAGTTAACCTTGCTGCGACAATTTTTGATTTAAGGCAGTTAAAGGCGTATTGGTAACACCAATAATGGGGTAGAAAATCAGACCCAATTGTTGATTTACGCCGCCATGTGATTTATTGGATATGGCAAAATAACAGGACTATTGAAACAGGGAGTAAAGCTCGTGTTAGATAAACTGCGTTCACGCTTAGTCCATGCTGGCCCGTCTCTGATGAGTGTACCGGTTAAACTGACGCCCTTTGCGCTAAAGCGCCAGGTTCTGGAACAGGTTCTGAGCTGGCAGTTTCGTCAGGCGCTGGCCGATGGAGAGCTGGAATTCCTCGAAGGTCGTTGGTTAAGCATTCATGTTCGTGACATCGACTTAAAATGGTATACCACGGTTGAAAATGAAAAGCTGATCGTTAGCCAGCAGGCGGATGCTGACGTCAGTTTTAGCGCCGACGCCAGCGATCTGCTAATGATCGCCGCCCGTAAACAGGATCCGGATACGCTCTTTTTCCAGCGTCGACTGGTCATTGAAGGCGATACTGAGTTAGGGTTGTATGTGAAGAATCTGATGGACGCCATCGAACTGGAGCAGATGCCGAAAGCGTTACGCGTTATGCTGCTGCAACTGGCGGATTTTGTTGAGGCGGGAATGAAAAACTCGCCGGAAACCAAACAGACCTCGGTAGGTGAACCATGCTAATTCGAGTAGAAATTCCTATTGATGCGCCTGGTATTGATGCGCTGTTACGCCGTTCATTCGAAAGCGATGCGGAAGCGAAGCTGGTTCACGATTTGCGTGAAGATGGTTTTCTGACGCTCGGACTGGTGGCCACGGATGATGAAGGTCAGGTGGTGGGCTATGTCGCCTTTAGCCCGGTTGATGTGCAGGGCGAAGATTTACAGTGGGTCGGCATGGCGCCGCTGGCGGTCGATGAAAAGTATCGCGGGCAAGGGCTGGCGCGCCAGTTAGTGTATGAAGGGCTGGATTCGCTCAACGAGTTCGGCTACGCGGCGGTCGTGACGCTGGGCGATCCGGCGTTATATAGCCGCTTCGGTTTTGAACTGGCCGCACATTACGATCTTCACTGCCGTTGGCCCGGTACGGAAAGCGCTTTCCAGGTACACCGTTTGGCTGAGGATGCGCTGGAGGGCGTGACGGGGCTGGTGGAGTATCACGACCACTTCAATCGTTTTTAAGCACTGGCGTTTGCAGGCTGGACAGCAGCGCCTCAAACGCTTCGCGTTCCGTCACAAGGCGCTCTTTCTGGCGCTTTGTGAGCTGTTTGATGCGATACTCTATGCGCAGGGCCAGCGAGCGATCGCCGACCTGCGCCGCAAACGCCAGCGTTAACTCGCCTTTTCCCCGTAATGCTTTTGCGCCTTTTCCCGTTTGATGCTGCCTGTAACGACGCGCCACATCGGTGGTTATTCCGGTGTAAAGCGCATTGTCTGCAGTACGAATCAGATACAGATACCAGGGTGCCATTGTCGCCATCAGCATGATAATTTTCAGGTTCCCAGTATAAGCGAGAATAAAGATGGACACACTTACCGCTATTGGCCGTTGGCTGGCGAAACAACACGTGGTGACCTGGTGCGTACACCATGAGGGAGAGCTGTGGTGCGCCAATGCGTTTTATTTGTTTGATGCGCAAAACGTCGCGCTGTATCTGTTAACGGATGATAAAACCCGCCATGCGCAAATGTCCGGCGCGTGCGCGCCAGTTGCGGGAACGGTCAATGGTCAGCCGAAAACGGTGGCGCGCATTCGCGGCGTGCAGTTTAAAGGGGAAATTCGCCGTCTGGAGGGGCAGGAGAGCGACGCCGCGCGTAAAGCTTACCTTCGTCGCTTCCCGGTCGCCAGGGTGCTGCCAGCGCCGGTATGGGAAATCCGGCTGGATGAAATTAAATTCACCGACAACACGCTGGGGTTTGGTAAAAAACTGCACTGGTTACGTGACTCACGCGCCCAGCAGGCGTAGCGCCTCGCGGTTAAATGCCGGCAGGTCGTTAGGCGTGCGGCTGGTCACCAGCTGATCTTTATCGACGACGACTTCCTGATCGTAAAATTCCGCGCCCGCGTTCTTCACATCGATAATAATCGGTTTCACCGCCGTGAGTTTGCGGCCACGAATGACATCGGCGCTGATCAACAACTGCGGGCCGTGGCAAATGGCAAAAACCGGTTTACCGCTGTTAACGAAATCGCGGGTAAAATCCACGAAACGGCTGTCGCCGCGCAGGTAGTCCGGCGAATGACCTCCCGGCAATAGCAAGGCGTCGAACCCGTCGGGACGAACGTCATCAATAGCCTTATCAATGGTGACGCTGGCCTCGCCTTTTTTTCCTTTCACCGTTTTACCCGCCTCTTTTTCGATGGTGATGACCTCATGGCCGGCCTGACGGAATTCTGCAGCCGGCGAGGTAAATTCTGAATCTTCAAATTCATCGGTAATCAAAACGGCAATTTTCTTACTCATGCGTTTCCTCCGCAGTGGTGGCGTCGGGTAAGGCAAATTTTCCACAATGATGGATACTTACCTCGTAGACTATTAAGCCTGGTCGATAGGGCCGAGAGTGCAAGGTGGACAAATCTGTAAAGGAGCGAGGATGAGTCAGGTACTGATTACCGGCGCGACCGGACTGGTCGGCGGACATCTGCTGAGAATGTTAATCAACACGCCGCAGGTGAGCGCTATCGCCGCGCCGACGCGTCGCCCGCTGACGGATATTGTCGGCGTTTATAACCCTCACGATCCGCAGCTTACCGATGCGTTAGCTCAGGTGACCGACCCGGTAGATATTGTTTTTTGCTGCCTGGGCACGACCCGGCGTGAAGCGGGAAGTAAAGCGGCGTTTATTCATGCGGATTATACGCTGGTGGTTGATACTGCGCTGACCGGACGTCGACTGGGTGCGCAGCACATGGTGGTGGTCAGCGCAATGGGAGCAAACGCGCACTCTCCGTTTTTCTACAATCGGGTGAAAGGAGAAATGGAGGAGGCGTTAATCGCGCAAAATTGGCCTCGTTTGACGATTGCCCGACCTTCTATGCTGCTCGGCGACAGAACAACGCGGCGGGTGAATGAAACGCTTTTCGCTCCGCTATTCCGGCTGTTGCCAGGAAACTGGAAATCGATCGATGCGCGGGATGTGGCGCGGGCCATGCTGGCGGAAGCGCTGGCGCCAGCACAAGAAGGCGTGACGATTCTGACCTCATCGCAACTGCGGGAAAAAGCGGAGTAGCGAAGCCGGATGATTTACCGGATGGCGACGCGGTTTACACATTCTTATCGCCACCCGGCACACCGGTTACTTAATATACGTAAAGGCGGTGGTCACGCGTTTCACGCCGCTCACCCGGCTGGCGATGTCTGCTGCCGCTTTACCTTCACGTTCAGTCACCAGGCCCAGCAGGAACACTTCGCCATTCTCGGTGGTGACTTTCACATTTGACGATTTTACCTGATCGCTGGTCAGTAGCTGTGAGCGAACTTTCGTGGTGATCCAGGTATCGTTAGAGGCGGTCCCCAGGCCGATAGGCTGACCCTGGCGAATCTCGTTATAGACCTCGGTGGTGCCTTCAACGCCCATCGCTATCTGTTTCGCGCGTGCGGAGAGTTCGCTGTTTGGCGACTGGCCCACTAACAAAACTTTGCCCTGATAAGCCGTGACATTGATGCGCGTCTCTTTTTTGATTTGCTCATCTTTCGACAGCGCGCTGCTGACACGCAGTTCCAGCGTTCCGTCATCCACCTGGGTGCCCACGCTACGCGGGTCGGTTGCAGCTTTGGTGCCGACGGCTGCCGTACCCACTACCGCGGCGGCGACGCAACCTTGCAATAGCAACGCAGAAATAAGGACTGCGAGCGGCGAAAATGCCTTCATGTGTACTCCTTAATCATCCTGGTGAGGAAAAAGCGTGTTATCGATCAAATCGCACAGGCAGTTTACCGTCAGCATATGCATTTCCTGAATGCGCGCGCTGTGGTGTGAAGGGATACGAATTTCGACATCCTGCGGCCCTAATAGTCCGGCCAGCTCACCCCCGTCATACCCGGTTAGCGCCACAATGGTCATGTCACGTGTGACGGCTGCTTCAACGGCTTTTACGATATCGCGACTATTACCACGCGTAGAGATCGCCAATAAAACATCGCCTGCATGTCCCAGCGCCCGGACTTGTTTTGCATAAACTTCATCGTGCAGGCGATCGTTAGCGATCGCAGTTAAGACCACATTATCGGTATTTAGTGCAATGGCGGGTAAACTGGGTCGCTCCGTTTCAAAGCGGTTAATCATGCTGGCAGCAAAATGCTGTGCGTTGGCCGCGGACGTCCCGTTTCCACAACAGAGGATTTTGTTGCCGTTAAGCAGGGAATGAACCAGCGTCATGGCGGCGCGGGAAATGGCATCCGGAAGCGCTTCCGCCGCAGCAATTTGAGTTTGAATGCTTTCTGTAAAGCAAACTTTGATTCTTTCGAGCACGCTAATCCTTAAAATCTTCAATTATGAGTGGTCGTTAAACGCATCCCGAAACCACTCAATCTCATTTCCGGTGAAGGCTAACACATCGAACCGACAATCCACAGTATCAAAACTCCCATTCTGGCGGGCGAGCCACAAGCGGGCAGTATGTAATAATTTGTGTTGCTTGCTGCGGGTCACACTAGCCGCCGCGCCGCCATAAAGCCCGGAGCGTCGATAGCGGACCTCAACAAAAACCGTCGTTTTTCCGTCGCGCATGATCAGATCGATTTCGCCGCCGCGCTCGCGCACGTTGGCGGCGATAAACCGCAGTCCTTTGCTTTCCAGCCAGCGACGCGCGGCAGCTTCCCACGCGTCGCCAGCCTGTTTACGCGTTAGCTGGCGGGAACAATCTCCCCTTGCTGGTATTTGAGCCATGATAACTTCCTGTTAATCACACAATCCGGGCTGGCGGTTAATGCGCCGGTATTACCATTGATCTCAAATCCCTGCACCTGACGCATCTGCGAAAAGTGGTTCGCCAGCGTCCAGGCATCCACGCCCATGGCGTACATCCGCGCCAGAGAATAGTCGTTATGTACAGCGCTCAGCGCCTGCTGCATCAACGGCATATTGCCGCCTGCCAGCATAGGAATTTCACTGTATTGTAAACCCTCCATTTCCAGACGGAAGTCGGGGCCGGAGGTGCCTTGCGCGCTGCGAGAGCTGGCATACAGCGTCGCGCCGCTCTGGGTGCCGTTACGCATGGCGATCATCGGTTTGATAAAGCCAATCTCTTCCGGCGTAGCCAGAATATAGACCGCGTCTACGCGTCCGCCGCTGGTGATTTGCGCGTCGGTCGGCGGCGCAGGGATGGTCAGACCGCCAATGGTGACGCCAGGCTGCGCAGGCACGCTGGCGGCGACCGGGCTGCCCGTCAACGCGATACCCGCGCCGCCGTTCACGCCCATTTTCAGCTCGGCTACGGAGCCGAATTTTTGCTGTAACACGATGCCGCCGCCCAGTTTTTGCCACTCCTGGGTGAAGGCGTTCGCCACGCGATCGCCAAGCGTGCTGCGTGGGATCAACAGCAGCGGCGACTGCTTGCCCTGGTCATAAATATGATGCGCCGCATCACGGGCTTCATCTTCTGGAGAGAGCGCGAAATAGCAGATATTAGGGAAGCTACGTACCGTTTCCGGCTGGTTGAGTGCCAGCACGTTGAGCGGCGTGTTGCTTTTCATCAGCGCTTCCACATTGTTTTTCAACAGCGGCCCGACCACGATACTGGCGCCGTCTTGCTGAACCTGAGCAAGCACCTGATCCAACGGCTGGGAAGAGGTATCGTAGATTTTTAATTCAGCGGAGGGATCCGCCGGCGCGCTTGTTGTAGCAGGGGGAGTTTGTGGCGCGCTGACTGGCGTAGCGGACTGGGATGGAGCGTCATCAGTCAGATCGCTCACCGAGGCCTGCGACGGACTGGCGACGCCGTTGGTCATTTGTGGCTGCGTCTCCTCCACGCCAGGTTCTACCGGCGCGTCAGGCGCGGCGGCAGGCTGCATCTCTACCGCCTGGGTGCCGAGGTTTTTCGCGGCTTCGAAACCTTGCTGGATGGTACGGCCAAACACGGCAGCCTGACCGTTCAGCGGCAGCAGCAGAGCGATTTTGCTGGTGGAAGCCGGTTTGAAACGTTGTACATTGACGAGCTGCGTCGGCAGCATTTTCGCCCCCGGATTTTGCGGGTAGCGTTTTTGCCAGTCGGCGATCCCGGCTTTCAGCATGTCCGGATCGTTGCGGTTGTCAAACCAGACGCGTTGCAGATCCAGCCAGCCCTGAAGCACATTTTCATCGGCGTTGATAACCAGCGTCCTGGCCTGATCCGGCGTCATGGCGGAGAGCGCCTGCCAGGTGGCGTCGATATTTTTTTGTTTATCTTTCGCCGCCAGTAGCGGTTCCTGGGCGATTAACGCCCGCAACAGGGTAAGCGACGGGCGTCCCTGGCTGGCAACGATCTGCGCCTGCCAGTAACGCGCTTGCTGATGTGGCGCAAAGTCGGCGGGTTTTAGTTTATCCAGCAAGGCCTGCGCGCCTGCGACATCTTTTTGCGCCAGTTTGATTTCTACCGCTAATAAAGACTGTTCGCGACGCTGGGTATCGTTCAGATTTTGCGGGAGTTGGTTGAACAGGTCGACGGCCTGCTGGCTTTTTCCTTCTTTCAGCAGTGCATGAATGGCGAGTAATTGCCAGTTGGTCTTGCTATCATCTGCGCTTTGCTGCATCTGATGCAGGTAAAAGGCGGAGTCAGCTTGCGCTGAACCCTGCATATAGGCTGCGCTTTGATCTGGCGCCTGGGTGCCGCACCCGGCGAAAAGTAGCGCAGCCAGGACGACAGGCAGCGCGCGTGCGGCGTTCAAACGAGAAAATGTTGAGGGTACCATACTGTATCCAGTGATATTTTTTTACGCAATGCTCAATATTAAATCGGCAATACGGACGACACAATGAAACAAAACGAATCGGCGGATAATTCTCAGGGCCAACTCTTTATTGTACCTACTCCTATCGGTAATCTGGCGGATATCACCCAGCGTGCGTTGGAGGTGTTACAGGCTGTAGATCTGATTGCCGCCGAGGATACTCGTCACACCGGTTTATTGCTGCAACATTTTGGGATTAATGCCCGATTGTTCGCGCTGCACGACCATAACGAACAACAAAAAGCGGAAACGCTGGTCGCGAAGCTAAAAGAAGGGCAGAACATTGCGCTGGTTTCCGACGCCGGTACGCCGCTGATTAACGATCCGGGCTACCACCTGGTGCGTACTTGTCGCGAAGCGGGGATTCGCGTGGTGCCGCTACCGGGGCCGTGTGCGGCGATTGCCGCCCTGAGCGCCGCTGGCCTGCCATCCGACCGTTTCTGCTATGAAGGCTTTTTACCGGCGAAATCCAAAGGCCGCCGTGATGCGCTAAAAGCCATTGAAACGGAACCGCGAACGCTGATTTTTTATGAGTCAACCCACCGCCTGTTAGATAGCCTGGAAGATATCGTCGCGGTATTGGGAGAATCCCGTTATGTGGTGCTGGCGCGTGAGCTGACCAAAACCTGGGAAACCATTCACGGCGCGCCGGTCGGCGAGCTGCTGGCGTGGGTCAAAGAAGATGAAAACCGTCGCAAAGGCGAAATGGTGCTGATTGTCGAAGGCCATAAAGCGCAAGAAGACGACCTGCCCGCCGACGCGCTGCGCACGCTGGCGCTGCTACAGGCCGAATTGCCGCTGAAAAAAGCGGCGGCGCTGGCAGCAGAAATTCACGGCGTGAAGAAAAATGCGCTGTATAAGTATGCGCTGGGGCAGCAGGAAGAGTAAAAGCGAGCGCCCGGGAACCGCCTTTTATCGCCATCACGTTAATACTCAATCAGGTGATTGATGTGGGTAAATTGATGGGGGCATTGGGCGGTGATAGCGGGCCGGACCTTTCCTTCGGGCTTACTCTCGCGATCAGCAACGCATAACCGACTCCTTTTTAGACGATCATTAATTCCACGCCTGTTTTCGCTAATGCCGCTTTATCCTGTTTGCTGATGGTGTCATCGGTTATCACACAGTCGATCTTGTCCATCGGCAATACCTGGTTAAAGCCGCGACGGTTAAATTTGGTCGCGTCCAGTACCGCGATAACTTTGTGTGCCGCCGCCGCCATGACGCCGCTAATGGAATAACCTTCGTTAAACGTGGTAATACCGTTTGTCGCATCAATACCATCCGCCCCGACAAACATGACATCGGCGCTGATGCCGTGTAGCGATCGTTCCGCAATCGTGCCGTGCATTGAGTGGGTTTTATGCCGTACCGTACCGCCGCAGACCACCAGCGTGAGATCTTTATTTTCTGATAGCGTAAAAGCGGCAGGCAAGCTGTTAGTGATCACCGTAATATTGCTTTTTCGCGCGAGCGCTTCCGCAATCAGTAATGTTGTGCTCCCGCTATCCAGAATGATGGTCATTCCTTCTTCAACCATTGCCGCAGCCGCTTGGGCAATCCGCTTTTTCGGATCGCTGGCGAGTTGATACCGATCTTCCAGAATGACTTCCTGATTGTCGCCTTCCGCCAGATGACTTCCCGGTTTTGCCGCGCCGCCATGAAAACGGGTGACAAGGCCTTTCTCTTCCAGCAGACGCAGGTCAGCACGGATAGTCACTTCAGAAATACCAAAGGTATTTGAAAGGTCCATCACTAGCACGCTGCCTTGCGTATTAATCAGGTCGACAATTTTATTTCTTCGCTCAAATGAGTTCATATTGATTTGCCTGATAATTAACTGTAACTAGTTTAATCGAAGGATTGCGAAAGGTGAACGCTAAATTTCGAAAGGAAATGTGAGCCAGCGCAGGTTGCTGGCTCGTACCATCAGGAAAGTTGAAGTAAGATTTTGCCCTGCATGGGCGCGCCATTAAGCGCTTTGACTGCTTCTGCAAAGCTTTCCGCATCGCCGCGATGGGCAATGAGAGGGGTCAGTTGAAGACGTTTTTCAGCTAACAGGCGCGCTGCGGTTTCCCATTCTTCTCCTGGCCATGGCGCGGAGTAGTTCATCCAACTGCCGAGGAGCGTGAGCTCTTTACGCAAAATTAACCCGAATGTGCGCGTCGTCAGGGTGAGATCGTGATGTAACGTCCCCACCAGCGCCAGTTGCGCTCGCGGCCCGGCGATATCAATAGCCAGCGAGACGGTCTGGGGAGTTCCTGCCGTTTCGAGAACCAGTTGATCAAACTGAATGTCGGACAACGCGGTCTGGATGTCGTCGTCGGTCATTTCCCGGCTATTGCAGGTATGCGTTGCGCCCAGCGCTTTCGCCAGTTCCAGTTTCTGCGGATTGATATCAATCGCCGTTACGCTTCGCGCGCCCAGTTCCCGCGCGCACTGTAAGGCCAGCAGGCCAATTGTCCCGGCCCCGACGATAATTACGTTTTTCCCCTCGCAGCCCTGCGCCAGATGAAAGGCGTGCAAGCCCACGGTAATCGGTTCGATAAACGCGCCATCTTCAATTGGCATATCAGACGGCAAGCGGAAAAGATTGGCCCGTTTGACCACCACATATTCCGCATTACCGCCTTCGCTGCGCGATCCTACAAACTGATACTGTTTGCATAAAGAAAAGTAACCGCGTTCGCATTGCGGACAGTGAAAGCAGGGAAGAAGCGGGACACAAGCGACGGTATCGCCAGGCTGCATATCCGTTACGCCTGTGCCGTAGGATTCAACGTAGCCGCTGAATTCATGACCTAACGTAATAGGATAATAATGGGCGCCCTGCGCGAAAATACGCGGGATATCCGACCCGCAAAGCCCTGAGCTAACGACCTTGACCAACACATCGTCCTCGGCTTGCAGTTGTGGTAAGGGGCGTTCTTCAACGCGCACGTCTCCCTCAGCGTGAATAACCACTGATTTCATAACATTCTCCAGGAAGGTGAGGGGAGCGATTGCTCCCCTAAAATTAAGAGGCGATTTGACTTTGCTGTAGCGCCGTGGCTTTCTCAGCCGCGACAAACTGTCGGGCGCGACGCCAGGTCAGCAGTACGCCAGCCAGATAGATAATGGCAATGACGGCGAAGCCGACGATATTCTGCCAGGTAAAAAGTTGAATCAGCAGCCAGGTGATGGGGGAACCGCCCTGATCCAGCGAGGCGACTTGTCCGCCAGCTTTTAGCGCTCCGGCATTGGCAGCCAGTTGGGTATGCAGGCCAATCGTCTGGGTGGCTATCCACAGGGTGATGCCCATGATAATGACACCTGAAATCAGCGTGCGGAACAGGTTGCCCTGGTGTACCGCAACCGCCATCGCAATAAAGAAACCGATGGTGGCGAGGTCGCCGAACGGCAGCACCTGGTTCCCCGGTACTAAGACGGCAATCAGGATGGTCAGCGGAATGAATATCAGGCTCGCGGAGACAACAGAGGTATGACCGAGCAGTAGCGCTGGATCAAGGCCTATCAGGAACTCCTGCCCGCCAAATTTAGCCTGTAGACGTTTACGCGCATGTTTCGCGATAGGCGTTAGGCCATCCATAATAGGTTTAATGACGCGTGGCATAAGCAGCATCACCGCTGCGGTTTTGACCGCCAGTTGCAGAACGGCTTTGGCGTCGTAGCCTGCCAGCACACCAATCACCAGCCCCATCACGAAGCCGACAGTCACCGGCTCGCCAAACGGTCCGAAGCGTTTCTGGACATCGTCTGCGCTAAAGTGAATACGATTGAGACCCGGAATTTTCTCGATAATGGTATCAACGAGCACCGCCACGGGGCCCAGGTACGCGGATGAACCGTGTGGGATAGCAATCCCCTCGAGGCCAAAATAGTCGCGGGTATCTTTGGCAAACCAGTCCCCCAGTTTGTAGACAAAGGCGGCATGAACCACAACGCCCAGAATCCCCAGCCAGTATGAACCGGTCGCCAGATGCAGCATGGCGCCCGTGAAGGTCATGTGCCAGATATTCCAGATATCAACATTTACCACGCGGGTCATGCGGGTCACCAGCATCAGGACGTTAACCCCGATGGCGACAGGGATCGCGACCAGCGCGATTTGTGACGCCCAGGTCATGGGCGATGAACCTGGCCAGCCGACGTCAATAACGTGGAGATTGATTTGGAAATGTTCCGCCATGGCTTTCGCCGCGGGGCCGATAGAATCCAGCATCAGGCCGATGACCAGACCAATACCCACGAAGCCGATACCAATATGCAAACCCGATTTAAAACAATCCCCAAGCTTCATTCCCAGCAGTTTAGAGAACACGATGATCACCAGAGGCAACATCACCGTTGGGCCTAAGTCGAGGATATAACGCATTATTTCGCTAAACATACGTTACCCCATGAGAATGGACAGAATTTTTTGCTGTAATGCTTCAATACCCACGCCGGAAACAAAAGGCATACCGTGAACGACGGGAATATCGCCAAAGGCGCGATCGACCCTGGCAGTGGTACAGATAAGATCGGCGCCGTCCATATAGGTTTCGATTTCGGTGACCCGGCATTGCACTAAGTCGAGCTCAATATGGTTGGCATCACATAGCTCTTTAATTTCTTCCGCAGCCATCGTTGAGGTTGCAACCGCACCGCCACAGGCCACAATTACTTTACGTTTCATAGGGTATTCCTCATTATTATCAATTTATTATCAAACCTGGACGCACTGCTCAGGCTCAAGGATGGTTTCCTGAAAGCGTATCGCCAGTTCGGCATCCGGCGCGCTTAACAGGGCATCGAGGGTGCTCGGGTTCTGTAGCTCACTAAACAGGCGGCGCAGAAGTTTTAGCTGTGCCGCCGGGTTTTCAACGATTAAGGCGATGATTAACGAAACGGCAATCTCTTCGTCATCATCCGCCTGTTGAAACATGACCGGCTTATCTGGACGAATCAGATAGATAGCGGGTGATTTCGCATGAACCGCCTCGCAATGAGGGATAGCGACGGCGTGACGCTCCAGCGCAATGCCGGTAGGAAAAGACGCTTCACGTTCCACCAGCGCCTGCGGATAACTATCATGTACCACGCCTTTCGCCAGCATCTCTTTGCCAATGTGCGCCAGCGCCTGTTGGCTCGAGTCGAATGTGATTCCGGTTCGGACAAATAGTTGGCTCATAAATTCTCCATTATTCAGGCGACATCCGGCGTGCAACCGAAGCGATAAGCGCGCAGAACATCCTGAATTTTGTCAATAATCAGGTTATGCGGCGTAGGGGTGAGCACGCCCTCAGACAGGCGTTCAAACTGTACGGGCATAAACTGGCTAATTAATCCCAGCGGCAATGTGACGTTGTTCAGATTGGCGATTAACTTCTCTACGCTTTGACGAATACGCGGGTGCGGCCAGTAATAGCGAATACGGTCAGACAAACTAAAGTGGATGTCGACCATCGCCTGGCTCCAGGTTGGACGGTAGTATTTTTTCCAGTAGCCCGGTTCGTTTAGCATAACTTCATCAATGACCTCCAGTACCCGACTACGTTGTTCCGGGGAGATCAGCTCGTTTTCCATTTGCGCAAGTGCGAAAATGGCTTCGCGCAGCGCGAAAGTGAGCGCCGGGCCGACCTTCAGAATGGCGTAATGATCGCGTACCAGCGCACGGTAGGCCTGTCGCGTCTGATAATCAGTCGAATGCGCTTCATAGACCATCGGCGTTTCTTTTATCCATGCGGAGAGCGCCTGTGCCGCCTGCGGCTGATAATGAATAATCTGGGTATGATCAAATTCAACGCCCGGCTGTACCACAATGGCGATCACGCGTGACAGTGCTTCTTCCAGACCTGATTCACGAAACGCGATTTGGTGAGTTTCCAGCGTACGTGCAGCATCGACTTCGCGGGTGACATGAACGCTGCCGATGGTACTGGCTTCACCGCCAGGAACGGGCACTTCCGTGCCGATGACATAAGTCAGATGGCATTTTTGTTCTTCGTTTGCGGTCTCTTCTGCTGCTTTACAAAGCACGGCGGCACGGCGTGCAACGACCATCGGATCCAACGGTGTCGGGTCGTCAGCGCAGGACATCGACGCGTCCAGGTGAATTTTGCTAAAACCAGCGGCGACATACGCTTTTATTAACTCAACTGACTTTTCCATTGCCGCCGCTGCCGGTTCGTTCTGCCAGCAGTTAGGCCCTAAATGATCGCCGCCAAGAATCAACCGCTCACGTGGAAATCCCACTTCCTGAGCAATGCCATAAACAAAATCACGAAAATCAGCCGGTTTCATTCCGGTATAACCGCCAAACTGATTCACCTGATTGGATGTGGCTTCAATCAATACCTTGTTGTCAGTATTGAGATCGAAAAGCAGAGCTGATTCGATAACCAGGGGATGAGCAGAACAAACTGAACAGATGCCCAGATGTTCTCCTGCTTTATGACGAGCAATTATTTCTTTCACTTTTATCTCCGAGTTCTTTCGTTTTTCTTCTTCGAAAGAATTTATAGGCTTTCGTAATGTTGTTTTGTGATTTTGATCTGATAAATGAAAGTTGCGAAAGGAAATGTAAGGTAACGAAATGGTGTGTAATGTCTGTAACTTCACTTTGTCATGAAAAACCGTACCCGCCGGAGCGGGCACGGAGGAACAAATGAAGGCTAATTAAACAATCGAGATAGCCAACTGCGCTTTGGCTGCATGACTTCTGGTGGTGGGGTAACGGGAACGGTGATCATCTCGCCTGCACCAGAGGTGATAAGCTCCCCGATTTCACGTAGTGCCTGCTGTGCATCTTCGCCCTGCGCCCGGAACAACAAGCGATGCCCCTTTTTCGCGCCGAGCGACACCACTCGCATCAGGTTTTTCCCGTCCACCGGGCCGGAGGCGCTATCCAGATTTTCTACCGTAATGTGGCTTTGAAACTGTTTGATAAACTTCACCAGTACCGCACTGGGTCTGGCATGTAAACCATGCGGATTATGGATGACAAACGTTGCCTGCTCACCCTCCTGCAACTCCACGGCTGCTGGCGTATTGGTCGTCGATCCAGTCAGTAGCGCTAAAACCTGACTGGGGGATTCGGCTTTAGCCAGTGCTTGCAGAATAGCGTCATCGCTGAGCACGCGAGTCAGTTGGCGCAAAATCTCAAGATGTTCATTGGAGCGCGCGGCAATTCCGGTGACCAGATACGCGGTATTGCCGTCACCCCAGTCAACGCCGTGGCGAAAAACGATTACCTTTACACCGGTTTGTAATACTGCATCGCGAGACTCTGGCGTACCGTGTGGGATCGCGATTCCATTTCCCAGATAAGTGGAGATCTGTGCTTCGCGATCCAACATGCCGCGTAAATAGTCAGTCGTGGTATTGCCAGCCGCAGATAACTTTTCCACCACACGGTGCAGAGCGGTGACTTTATCGAGGCGCTCATCGCTGATAAAAATATCGTGTTCACAGAGCTGCATTCTGACCTCCAGCCTTTGCTACAGGAGTTGTGTTGACTGAATTTTTGCGCACAGCCCACAATCTCCATAGGCCAAGCATCACCGCACCACATGCAGAGCCCGCAAGGATACATAACACCCAGGCCAGCGGCTGACTCACCAAAGGTAAAATTAAGAAGCCGCCGTGAGGAGCCGGAACCTGAATACGCAAGCTGTAGCTAAGTACTGCGGAAATGCTGGAAGCAATCATCATCATCGGGATGACACGCAAAGGATCTTTCGCTGCGAAAGGAATCGCGCCTTCAGTGATGTGTGTACAACCGAGGATATAGTTAACCATGCCTGCGGCACGTTCTTCCTCGCTAAAACCTTTTGGAAAGAAGGTGGTCGCCAGAGCAATTACCAGTGGTGGAGTAATACATGCGGCAGACACACCAGCCATAAAGTAGAAGTTGCCCTGGCCCAGTAAAAGCGTGCCGGTGACATAAGCGGCTTTGTTTACCGGGCCGCCAAAGTCAAAGGAGCACATTGCACCCACCACAATACCCAGCAATATTGGATTCGCTTCCTGTAGCGATGCCAGCCAGTTCATCATGCTATTATTGATAGCTGCGACAGGTTGCCCAAGCAGCGACATCAACACGCCAATAACCAGTACGCCAATGAGCGGCATAATAAAAATCGATTTCAGGCCTTCATACTGACGCGGTAAGCCTTCGAGTCGATTCTTTACCCATAACATCAGGTAACCGGCGGCGAATCCGGCAATTATCCCACCAAGAAATCCTGCGCCGGTAGCATTTGCCAGTAAGCCGCCGACAAATCCAGCCACCATCCCTGGTCTGCCAGAAATAGAGAATGCAATATAAGCGGTAAAGACCGGAACCATAATCGAAAAGGCTTGCTGACCGATTTTCATTAGCATTGCGGCGGTTGCATTGTATTCAGCTGAATTAGGATCAGAGGAATAAATCCCCCATAAAAACGACACCGCAATTAATATGCCTCCGGCAACTACAAAAGGTAGCATATTTGAAACACCACTCATCAGGTGCTTATAAATTTGTCGCCCCAGTGATTCTTTTTCGATAATTTCCGTGCTGGTGGTTGATTCGCCTTTACGTATTGGGGCTTCACCATTAATAACTTTGTTAATCAGCTCCGCAGGATGATGGATTGCTTCTTTTACCGGTACTTCAATAACCGGTAAACCATTAAAGCGATCAGGTAAGACATCTTTATCCGCCGCAATAATGACTCCGGCAATATCTACCAGATCAGCAGGTTGAATAGCATTTTCAACGCCACTGGCACCATTGGTTTCAACTTTTATTTCAACAGATAATTTTTTCGCGGCATTTTTTAAGGCTTCTTCAGCCATAAATGTATGCGCAATACCGGTAGGGCAGCCGGTCACTGCAATGATCTTTTTCATAAGCAGACCTTATATTGTAATTTAACCTACAGCTTTCTGACGTGGATTTGCGAAAGTAAGGTTTCTATTGCCGCAAGTTGGCCTAGTCCGGCAGAACTTGCGACATCAGCTCCTGTTGCACTGGCAAGAGATAAGGCATATTCCACTTCTCCTGTAGATAACCACTGGCTGAGAAAGGCGGCCAGTGCAGCATCGCCTGCACAGGCGGAGCTCACCAAATCAACCGTTGGCGCGCTACAAAACCAGTAATCAATCCCATTGGAGAAATACATTCCTTTAGCGCCAAGGGTTAGCAGAACATTTTGTGCACCAAGTGCATGTAAAGTGGTTAGAGTATTTTTCGCATCATTGTCGTCAGAGACAGTTAAACCGAATATTGCTTTAACCTCTTCATCATTTGGTTTAATTAATAACGGTTTGAACTCCAGTAACTGACGTAATGACGGATGACTAATATCTAAAATTACGCCGATATTTTTTTGCTGACAAATATGCATAATTTCTGCGTAAAAGCGGCTTTCAATACCTTGTGGCAGGCTGCCGCTTATCACCAGATAGTCTGCATCGGGCAGTTGCGAAATAATCGTGATAATTTGTTGTTTACATTCATCTGGAATATATGAGCCAGGGTTGACCAGTTTATATTCCTGCTTACCGTCATGAATGAAAATATTAATCCGCGTGGGTTCTTCTACCCATGCTGGTGTGACTGGCATTTTTCGGGTACGCAGGCTTTCTACAATATAATGCCCGGTGAAACCACCAAAAATGCCTAATATATGCGCAGGTATTTGAAAGTGATCCAGAACCAGCGCAACATTTACCCCTTTACCATTTGGGCAAAACTCGGTGTGGTGAGTGCGATTGACAATATTTGGCTGTAAAGGATCGCTAAATATATTCATATCAATCGCGCTATTAAGTGTTAGCGTGTAGATCACAGGCGATTCCTCACAGTTGCCCTTCACAGCCGCAAACATGAATTACTTTGCGTACCACCTCTTTCATCGCCTGTTTTGCTGGTTGCATATAGTGGCGGGGATCATTGGCTTTCGGGTTTTGTAGGAAATACTCTTTTAAGGCGTCGGAGAAGGCGATTTTCAGTTCGGTGGCAACATTGACTTTGCATACCCCAAGGCTGATGGCCTGGCGAATATCGCTTTCCGGCAAACCAGATGCCCCATGCAATACCAGAGGGATATCCACCAGAGCGCGTATTTCTGCCAGTCGCTCAAAATCAAGTTTAGGTTCAGCGGCATACATGCCGTGTGCCGTGCCGATAGCAACCGCCAGCGAATCAATGCCGGTGCGCGCCACAAACTCACGTGCTTGCTGTGGATTGGTGTAAAGGGCATCTTTGCTGTCTACCACTAAATCATCTTCGATCCCACCAAGGCGGCCCAGTTCTGCCTCCACGCTGGTGTCGTAGCGATGGCAAAAATCGACCACGCTTTTCACCAGCGCCACATTCTCTTCAAAGGGAAAGTGGGAACCATCGATCATGACTGAACGGATCCCTGCCATAACTTTGCTTTCAATATCGGCTAACGATTCATGATGATCCAGATGAATGGCCAGTGGCAGATTGTATTCACGAGCCAGATCGCCCGCGATCGCCACAATGTTACCCATTCCGGCATAGCTAAACGTGCCTGGTGTTCCGGCAACGATCAGCGGTGAGCGCATTTCTGCGGCGGTTTCTACCACCACCTGCAAGGTTTCCAGGTTATGGATGTTAAAGGCTGGCACGGCATAGCCTGTATGCTGGGCCTTCTGGAGCATATTTTTACTGGAAATAATGAACATAGTGGTCTCCGTTTATAACTTTCGAAATTAAAGTACAAAATAAAAATAACCTTCGTTTTGAAAGTAATGTAACGATCATTGCCACACATGATTGTGATCATCAACACAAAAGCAGGATAATTTTTCTTAAATGAAAGCAAATATGTGGATTTAAATTTTGTTTTGTAAGTAAATAGGGGATGTGAAAATTCTATAATTGATTGATTTTATTGTGATGTTTCCCATTGAGCATTCGGTGACGTGGTGCAAAATTGACATCCCCTGTCAGAAGTTTAAAAATGAAAGTTAAAGCACGGGATAACTTCCCGACGAAGCGGAAAAAAAGGGTATGTTGTGGCAAAACCATCTACCAGCCTGTTGAAAAGGCGTCTGGACATTGCCGAAATCGTCCGTAAAAACGGCGAAATAAAAGTAGACGATTTGGCTGAAATGTTATCGGTTTCAGGGGTAACGATCCGTAATGATCTCAATTACCTGGAGCAGCAAGGCTATCTGAAACGCTCCTTTGGCGGAGCGATTTACACGGCCCAACCCGTCAGAGCAGCGGTAAGCCATGAAGTGGTGCAGTCGCAGGCGTTAGAGCATAGCGTCGAGCTTGAACTGGCTAAGCAAGTTGCCCGTCTGGTCTGCGACGACGATACCGTGTTTCTGGGGGCCGGAGAGGTGTTGCGTAAAGCGCTTCCTTTCCTGGGCGATTATCGGGATCTGTGCCTTATCATCAACGATCTTAGCCATGTTGCACCGGCCCGTGATTATATCGATGGTGAAATTGTGTTGTTGGGCGGTGTACTGGGGCGCAGTGGTCAGGCGCTGGGGGGCGAAATCGCCATCCAATCTTTGCAACAATTTCAACCGTCATGTTGTCTGGTGATGGTGGACCATATCAGCGAGGATGGCACGCTCAACGTGAAAAACGAAAGTGCAGCTGCTTTGCTAAGTGAATGCCTGCGCCTTAGTGGACAGAGTATTGCCGTGGTGGCGCAGCGTCCGATTCATGATATAGCGCGTTATCCGGTAGGAAAACTGAATACGCTGAGCGCGATTATTACGCCACAGATTGTCGCCGCTGAGTACCACTCACGGTTTCTGGCCGACGGCTTAACCAACAGCTATACCAATAACGAATGTCTGACCTGGATAAACCCGACCCTGCATCAGGCAAGATGAAGGACAACGCATGAACATAACAATCGCAACATTGGGTGAATTGCTCGTCGAGTTTCTGGCAAAAAAAGAGAACCAGGGATTTTCCTCACCGGGGGAATTTTGGGGGCCGTATCCCAGTGGGGCGCCTGCCATATTTGCCGATCAGGTTGCTAAACTTGGTTTTCGTTCATTGTTGTTTAGCTGTGTTGGCAACGATGCCTTTGGCGTTATGAATATTACCCGATTGTCGCGCGATGGCGTAAATGTACAGGGAATTTCCGTACTGCCGAACGCCACAACAGGTAGTGCTTTTGTCAGCTACCGAAGCCAGGCCCAGCGAGATTTTATTTTCAACATGCCGGACAGTGCGTGCGGTTTGCTGAGTGCCGACCACCTTGATGAAACATTACTCAGGCAATATCGCCACTTTCATATTATGGGATCGTCATTATTTTCCTTTCGTTTGATCGATGCCGTACGCAAGGCGATTAGCATTGTAAAAGAAAATGGTGGCACAATTTCTTTCGATCCTAATATCCGTAAAGAGATGCTAAAGATCCGCGAAATGTCGCAGGCCTTTGAATATATTCTTGATTACACGGATTTCTTCCTGCCAAGCGATGGCGAACTGGATTATTTCGGCCTGAGCAAATCCCGCGATGAAGAGAAAATTGTCGCAAGGCTTCACAAGCGTGGAATTGCCCATGTCATCATTAAACGTGGCGCCCGTGGAGCCAGTTACTATTCAAAAGACGAACAACATCATGTGGCTGGGTATCCGGTGAAGGTGGTTGATCCTACAGGCGCTGGCGATTGCTTTGGCGCAACCTTTGTCAGCCTGTTTCTTGCGGGATATTCCGTACCCGATGCTTTAGCCCATGCTAATGCCGCAGGATCGCTGGCTATCTCTGCGCGTGGGCCGATGGAAGGCACGTCCACGCTGGCACAAATTAAAGAATTGATGAGGCAGCAGAATTAAGTAAAGGTGATTAATAGGCTGTCGTTATATTCGACATACCTCAAATTGCATGTGCTGCGACTCAAATTAGTGAGAAACGTAAGGTTGCGCCTGGCATAGAATTTCAATTTATTGAATTTGAATGGTTTTATGGTGGGTTAGGTGTTTTTGCCATATCCGGTATGAACATGGCGCAGTTTATCAAACATATGAAAACATGGCCCTTAAGCCATGTTTTGCGAGGCGCTTTCCAGAATAGATCAGGTCACAGGTGCGGGGTTAAACACTGCCAGCTGGTTATGCAATCCCCATTGATCTGAGAAAGTCTTTTTCCGGCCGCTGGCGACATCAAGAATAAAGTGAAATAGCTTCCAGCCCACATCTTCGATTGTCTCTTCACCCGTGGCGATGGTGCCTGCATTGATATCCATTAAGTCATACCAGCGGTTCGCCAGCTCGGTACGCGTCGCCATTTTAATGACCGGCACCGCCATCAGCCCGTACGGCGTGCCGCGTCCGGTGGTAAAGACCTGTACGGTAATGCCGGAAGCGACCTGCTGCGTGCCGCAGACGAAATCGCTGGCGGGCGTCGCGGCGTAAATCAGGCCGCGTTTGGTGGGGCGCTGGCCCGGCGACAATACTTCGACAATGGCGCTCTTACCCGATTTAGCGATAGAGCCCAGCGCTTTTTCCACGACGTTCGCCAGGCCGCCTTTTTTGTTGCCGGGGGACGGGTTAGCGCTGCGATCGGTTTTCCCCATATCAAGGTAGTTATCGTACCAGGCCATTTCATCCAGTAGGCGTTTACCCACGGCTTCGTTGATGGCGCGCGGCGTCAGAAGATGAATGGCATCGCGCACTTCGGTGACCTCCGAGAACATGACGGTCGCGCCGCAGCGTACCAGCAGATCGGAAGCATAACCCACCGCCGGGTTTGCCGTGACGCCAGAAAACGCATCGCTGCCGCCGCATTGCATCCCGACGACCAGCTCGGAGGCCGGGCAGGTTTCGCGCTGGCGCTGGTTCAGTTTCGTCAGATGGCGTTCGGCGACCCGCAAAATATCGTCGACCATTGATTTAAAGCCGACATGCTGCTCGTCCTGTAAACGCACAATACTGGCGCTTTCAACGGCGATAGCGGGGACATCCTCGGTGCCTTCCAGCAGTCGTTCCGGCTGCAGTTTTTCGCAACCGAGGCCAATCACCATCACTTCGCCGCCAAAATTGGGGTTAAGCGCGATATTATGAATCGTGCGAATCGGCACGACCGCCGCCGGCGCGTTGATTGCCACGCCGCAGCCGTACAGATGGTTTAGCCCTACAACGCCATCGACATTCGGGTATTTGGGCAGCAGATCGCGCTCAATTACTTTCACCACATAATCGACCACGCCCGCCACACAGTGCACACTGGTGGTAATGCCAAGCAGATTTTTGGTGCCGACGCTGCCATCGGCGTTACGATAGCCCTCAAACGTATAGCCTTCCAGCGGCGGCAGCGGTTCCGGTACTTTGGTCGCCAGCGGTAGCGTATTCAGCGGCGGCGCTTTTGGCAGTTCAACCAGCGACTCGTCGATCCAGCTTCCGCGCGGGATGTCGCGTACCGCATAACCGATGACTTCGCCATAACGGATGATTTCGCCGTGAGCGGGGATATCCGTCAGAGCGACTTTATGGCCTTGCGGAATATGTTCAGTCAGTTCCAGGCCATCCGGAAAACGTGTTCCGGCTTTAAGGCCGTGGTCATTAACAATAATTGCGACATTATCGGTTTCATGTACTTTTATATAAAACGCCGATGGCGATTCCTGGCGAATTTCGATATTGGCCATTGTTCAACATTCTCCAGCCTGGATGATAGAAATAGGATTATCTATTTTGGTTATGGTTAAATCGTTAAATCTCAATATAAGAAATAAAGTTCATGCATAATGAAATAAGAATGACAGGAGTATAAATATAAGAATGTGATCCAGATCACCGCAAATTATGAAATTTTTTATGTAGGCCGGGTAAAGCGTAAATGTGTGCATTAGCGCCCAGTATCATGGGCGCATGCTCAAAAATAAGCGTTAAATAATCCCTTTTTAATGAGCGTTTGCACAATGATTATCCGCCATAGGCTGTTTATACTGAATGGCGAATTCAGTGTATCTGACGAGTTATTTGAAAATACCATGATAATAATAAAAGACGATAAAGATATCAGAACGGTATATTGTGCTACAGGATGTGTACCACATTAGAAATAGAATGCGGAGACCCATTCTGATTTCAGATAAGCATTTTATTGTCGTTGCTATAAGTTATGGTGGCGGCATCACATGTAGAGAATTAAAGAAATAAGCGAAGGTATAAGCGATGAATAACGCTATTTTCCCGAATAAGTTTAAAGCGGCGCTGGCGGCGCAACAGGTGCAGATTGGCTGCTGGTCTGCACTGGCAAGCCCAATCACCACCGAAGTTCTTGGTCTGGCGGGATTTGACTGGCTGGTGCTGGATGGCGAACATGCGCCGAACGATGTGACCACCTTAATTCCGCAGTTAATGGCATTGAAAGGCAGCGCCAGCGCGCCTGTGGTACGTGTGCCAACCAATGAACCGGTCATTATCAAACGGATGCTGGATATTGGGTTTTATAACTTCCTGATCCCCTTTGTTGAAACGCAAGAGGAAGCGGCTCGCGCCGTCGCCTCGACGCGTTACCCGCCGGAAGGCATTCGCGGCGTTTCCGTTTCTCACCGCGCGAATATGTTCGGCACGGTGCCTGATTACTTTGCGCAGTCGAACAAAAACATCACCATTATTGTTCAAATCGAAAGCCAGTTGGGTGTCGACAATGTTGATGCCATCGCCGCAACGGAAGGCGTTGATGGCATTTTTGTCGGCCCAAGCGATCTGGCCGCCGCGCTGGGTCATCTCGGCAATGCTTCTCACCCTGACGTGCAGCAGACGATTCAACATATTTTCGCCCGCGCTAAAGCGCACGGTAAACCGTGCGGCATTCTGGCGCCGGTAGAGGCGGATGCCCGCCGTTATCTGGAATGGGGCGCGACCTTTGTCGCCGTTGGCAGCGATTTAGGCGCATTCCGCGCCAGCACGCAGAAGCTTGCCGACACCTTTAAAAAATAATCCTGGTATGGAAAGAGAGAACGCTATGACGATGAAAGTTGGCTTTATTGGCTTAGGCATCATGGGTAAGCCCATGAGCAAAAACTTACTGAAAGCAGGGTATTCGCTGGTGGTGTCCGATCGTAATCCTGAAGCGATTGCCGACGTCATTGCCGCAGGCGCGGAAACGGCCTCTACGGCGAAGGCGATCGCTGAACAGTGTGACGTCATCATCACGATGCTGCCTAACTCTCCGCATGTGAAAGAGGTTGCGCTGGGCGAGAACGGTATCATCGAAGGCGCGAAGCCGGGAACCGTATTGATTGATATGAGTTCTATCGCGCCGCTGGCAAGCCGTGAAATCAGCGATGCGCTGAAGGCGAAGGGCGTTGAGATGTTGGATGCGCCGGTCAGCGGCGGCGAGCCGAAGGCGATTGATGGCACGCTGTCGGTGATGGTGGGGGGCGATAAAGCCATTTTCGACAAGTACTACGACCTGATGAAAGCGATGGCGGGTTCCGTGGTGCATACCGGCGATATCGGCGCAGGCAACGTCACAAAACTGGCTAACCAGGTGATCGTGGCGTTGAATATCGCCGCCATGTCTGAAGCGCTGACGCTGGCGACTAAAGCGGGCGTCAACCCGGATCTGGTCTATCAGGCGATTCGCGGCGGTCTGGCTGGCAGCACGGTACTGGATGCGAAAGCGCCGATGGTCATGGACCGAAACTTTAAGCCAGGTTTCCGTATCGATCTGCACATTAAAGATCTGGCGAATGCGCTGGATACCTCCCACGGCGTTGGCGCGCAGCTCCCGCTGACCGCCGCCGTTATGGAAATGATGCAGGCGTTACGCGCGGATGGACACGGTAATGACGACCATAGCGCGCTGGCGTGCTACTACGAAAAACTGGCGAAAGTGGAAGTCACTCGCTAACGACGTTGTGCCCGGATGGCGTGTAGCGATCCGGGCCTGAATTTCAGGCTGGATAAGTGAAACGCCATCCGGCGTTGTGCAGTAACAGGCTACCACTATGAAAATCGTAATTGCCCCCGACTCCTATAAAGAAAGCCTTTCTGCCGCCGAGGTAGCGCAGGCGATAGAAAAAGGATTTCGGGAAATTTTCCCCGATGCGCAATATGTCTCTGTTCCGGTTGCCGATGGCGGCGAAGGAACGGTCGAAGCCATGATTGCCGCGACGCAGGGCGTTGAACGCGCCGCATGGGTGACCGGGCCGTTGGGTGAAAAAGTGAAAGCCTGCTGGGGAATGTCCGGGGATGGTAAAACCGCGTTTATTGAAATGGCGGCGGCCAGCGGACTGGCGCTGGTTCCGCCAGAAAAACGCAACCCTTTGATTACAACCTCGCGGGGAACGGGGGAGCTGATATTGCAGGCGCTGGAAAGCGGCGCAAGCAATATCATTATCGGCATTGGCGGCAGCGCGACAAATGACGGCGGCGCAGGGATGATGCAGGCGTTAGGCGCAAAACTGCGCGATGCAAACGGCGCGGATATCGGTTACGGTGGCGGAAGCCTTCATTGTCTAAGCGACATTGATATTTCAGAGCTCGATCCCCGTTTAAAACTCTGCGCTATTCGTGTCGCTTGCGATGTCTCTAATCCTCTGATCGGCGACAACGGCGCATCACGAATTTTTGGGCCGCAGAAAGGCGCGACCGAAGAGAACATTGTTGAGCTGGACAGAAATCTTGCTCACTATGCCGACATCATAAAAAAATCGCTGAATGTCGACGTAAAGGCGGCGCCCGGCGCAGGCGCGGCAGGCGGTATGGGGGCGGCGTTAATGGCTTTTCTCGGTGCGGAATTACGCAGCGGGATCGAAATTGTCACGGCGGCACTGAACCTGGAGGAGCATATCCACGACTGTACGCTGGTGGTGACGGGAGAAGGGCGGATTGATAGCCAAAGTATTCGCGGTAAAGTGCCGATTGGCGTCGCGAATGTGGCGAAAAAATATCATAAGCCAGTGATTGGCATTGCCGGCAGCCTGACGCACGATGTAGGGATAGTGCATCATTATGGCATCGACGCTGTCTTTAGCGTACTCACGCGCATCGTGACGCTGGAGGAGGCTTTTCGGGGCGCTTTTGACAATATTTATCGGGCATCCAGAAATGTTGCTGCCGCTCTGGCGATAGGAATGCGCAGCGCAGGGTGACAAAGTCGCGCGAACCCTCTATACTTCGCGCCGAAGCTGACCAGACAGTCGCCGCTTCGTCGTCGTCCTTTCGGGGAGACGGGCGGAGGGGAGGAAAGTCCGGGCTCCATAGGGCAGGGTGCCAGGTAACGCCTGGGGGGGAAACCCACGACCAGTGCAACAGAGAGCAAACCGCCGATGGCCCACGCAAGTGGGATCAGGTAAGGGTGAAAGGGTGCGGTAAGAGCGCACCGCGCGGCTGGTAACAGTCCGTGGCACGGTAAACTCCACCCGGAGCAAGGCCAAATAGGGGTTCATAAGGTACGGCCCGTACTGAACCCGGGTAGGCTGCTTGAGCCAGTGAGCGATTGCTGGCCTAGATGAATGACTGTCCACGACAGAACCCGGCTTATCGGTCAGTTTCACTTCTTCATAAAACCCGCTTCGGCGGGTTTTTGCTTTTACAGGGCGGCAGGATGAATGACTGTCCACGACGCTATATCCAAAAGAAAGCGGCTTATCGGTCAGTTTCACCTCTTCATAAAACCCGCTTCGGCGGGTTTTTGCTTTTACAGGGCGACAGGATGAATGACTGTCCACGACGCTATATCCAAAAGAAAGCGGCTTATCGGTCAGTATCATCTCTTCATAAAACCCGTCAGTGTAAGCTGGCGGGTTTTTGCTTTTACCGGGCGACAGGATGAATGACTGTCCACGACGCTATACCCAAAAGAAAGCGGCTTATCGGTCAGTATCATCTCTTCATAAAACCCGTCAGTGTAAGCTGGCGGGTTTTTGCTTATCAGGCCGGTGAAGGGTATAGAGGTTGCAGAAGACGCCAGCGTCACCATCCGGCAATTAATTGACAGCCGTGGTGACATAATATTATTCGTTTTTGTGATGAGAAACACAAAACGCTATGGATTGCGCTATTTTTAGTTGAAGTGAAAAGCAATCGATTTCTTTCACAAAATTACATCCTGAAAAACAGCAAGAAAGCGGTGTAAATTATTTGTTGTAAATGAAAATTAAATGTATGAAATATTTTGGTTAAAATTTTATTAAATGTTTCTTTACAAACAAATAAGGTAAAAAAATGTGACGCGTAACGGTTTTTAAGCGCATTTACCTTCGGTTTATACTTAAATTTGAGAAATTATGCTTTAAATTTAACGCTGGAATTGCCGATAAAATGTCCCGTAATTGATTGAAATATCGTCTTCATGGGATATCAAAAATAGGAGATAAAATAGGCTGGTTATCGCCATAATATATCGTTATCCCGCCCCTGTTTTTTGATTGAAATCAGGCTAAGTTACTGCTTTATTTTTGTAAACTATTGAAATATCAGGTTTTCTTTATTTAATAAAAACCATGTAAAAATTGTGGTAAGTTAATTTGTGAGTGGTCGCACATAACCTTTAAGATTTAATTTGCTACACTTCCTGCCGTTCACAATGTTATTTCAGAGCGGTAGATATGAATACTCTTGTTCTCCCTAAAACACAGCATTTGGTGGTCTTTCAGGAAGTCATTAGAAGTGGTTCTATCGGTTCTGCCGCAAAATCGTTAGGGTTAACCCAACCCGCCGTCAGTAAAATCATTAGCGATGTTGAGGCCTATTTTGGCGTTGAGCTAATTGTACGTAAAAATACCGGCGTTACGTTGACCGAAGCGGGACAGGTACTGCTTTCCTGGTCTGAATCTATCACCCGCGAAATGAAAAACATGATCAACGAGATGAACAGTATGACGTGCAATACCGTTGTCGACGTCTCGTTTGGCTTTCCTTCGCTGATTGGCTTTACCTTCATGTCCGATATGATTCATAAGTTCAAAGAGGTCTTTCCAAAAGCGCAGGTATCCATGTACGAAGCCCAGCTCTCTTCATTTCTGCCGGCCCTGCGCGACGGGCGGCTGGACTTTGCTATCGGTACGCTCAGTAATGAAATGCAGCTACAGGATCTGCATGTCGAGCCGCTGTTTGAATCAGAGTTTGTCCTGGTAGCCAGCAAGTCCCGAACATGCACCGGCACCATCACACTGGAATCGTTAAAAGACGAACAGTGGGTGTTGCCGCAAACGAATATGGGCTACTACAGCGAATTACTCACCACTCTACAACGAAATGGCATCAGCATCGAAAACATTGTTAAAACAGATTCCGTCGTCACAATATATAATCTTGTTCTCAATGCTGATTTCTTAACTGTTATTCCCTGCGATATGACCACGCCTTTTGGCTCTAATCAATTTATCACGATACCCATACAAGACACGTTACCCGTCGCACGTTATGCGGCGGTATGGTCTAAAAATTATCGTATCAAAAAAGCCGCTTCAGTATTAGTAGAATTGGCTAAACAATATTCATCATATAATGGATGCAGACGCAGGCAGTTAATAGAAATTGAATGATATGGAATAAACATATTTAGCGAAATTGACGTCACCTGTTTCTTTTGAACAGTGGGCAACGGTAACTTATTTTTAATACCCAGGTTAAGAGGTTATAATGCACATTACATACGATCTCCCGGTTGCAATTGAAGATATCCTCGAAGCGAAAAAAAGACTGGCGGGGAAGATATATAAAACGGGAATGCCTCGCTCTAACTATTTTAGTGAACGTTGCAAAGGCGAAATATTTCTCAAGTTTGAAAATATGCAGCGTACGGGTTCATTTAAAATTCGTGGCGCTTTTAACAAACTTAGCTCGTTAACGGAGGCGGAAAAACGTAAAGGCGTCGTGGCCTGTTCCGCAGGTAATCATGCACAGGGCGTTTCTCTTTCTTGCGCAATGCTGGGTATTGACGGCAAAGTCGTGATGCCGAAGGGCGCGCCAAAGTCAAAAGTGGCGGCCACCTGTGATTATTCGGCGGAAGTGGTGCTCCACGGTGACAACTTCAATGACACCATTGCTAAGGTGAGTGAAATTGTCGAAACCGAAGGCCGCATTTTTATTCCGCCTTACGACGATCCAAAAGTTATTGCCGGGCAGGGCACTATTGGTCTGGAAATTATGGAAGATCTGTACGATGTCGATAATGTCATCGTGCCTATTGGCGGCGGCGGTTTAATTGCAGGTATTGCCATTGCGATTAAATCGATTAACCCGACTATTAAAGTTATCGGCGTACAGGCCGAAAATGTTCACGGTATGGCGGCGTCTTATTACGCTGGCGAAATAACCACGCACCGAACGACCGGCACCCTAGCGGATGGTTGTGATGTCTCCCGCCCGGGTAATTTAACCTATGAAATCGTTCGTGAATTAATCGATGACATTGTTCTGGTTAGCGAAGATGAAATTCGTAACAGCATGATCGCTTTAATTCAGCGCAATAAGGTTATTACTGAAGGCGCTGGCGCACTGGCCTGCGCCGCACTATTAAGCGGGAAATTAGATAGCCATATTCAGAACAGAAAAACGGTCAGTATTATTTCTGGCGGCAATATCGATCTTTCTCGTGTATCACAAATTACGGGTTTAGTTGACGCTTAATCTTTTCGTGAGGATAGGATATGAGTACTACTGATAGCATTGTATCCAGCCAGGCAAAACAGTCGTCATGGCGTAAATCGGACACTACGTGGACGCTGGGTTTATTTGGTACCGCCATTGGCGCCGGGGTGCTGTTTTTCCCTATCCGCGCCGGGTTTGGCGGGCTTATCCCCATTCTGCTGATGCTGGTTTTAGCTTACCCCATTGCGTTCTATTGTCACCGGGCGCTGGCGCGTCTGTGTTTATCCGGATCTAATCCGTCCGGCAATATTACGGAAACGGTCGAAGAGCACTTTGGTAAAACGGGCGGGGTAGTTATCACGTTCCTTTACTTCTTTGCGATTTGCCCGCTGTTGTGGATTTATGGCGTCACCATTACTAACACGTTCATGACGTTTTGGGAAAATCAGCTGCAGATGCCAGCGTTGAATCGCGGTTTCGTGGCGCTGTTCTTGCTGCTGCTGATGGCCTTTGTGATCTGGTTTGGTAAAGATCTGATGGTTAAGGTGATGAGTTACCTGGTATGGCCGTTTATCGCCAGTCTGGTACTAATCTCATTATCGCTGATTCCTTACTGGAACTCGGCGGTTATCGATCAGGTTGATCTCAGTAATATCGCGCTGACCGGGCACGATGGCATACTGGTTACGGTGTGGCTGGGAATCTCTATCATGGTGTTCTCCTTTAACTTTTCGCCCATCGTCTCTTCCTTCGTGGTGTCTAAGCGGGAAGAGTATGAGAAAGAGTTTGGCCGCGAATTTACCGAGCGTAAATGTTCACAGATCATCTCGCGCGCCAGTATGCTGATGGTCGCCGTGGTGATGTTCTTCGCCTTTAGCTGCCTGTTTACGCTCTCTCCACAGAACATGGCGGATGCGAAAGCGCAGAACATTCCGGTACTTTCCTACCTGGCCAACCATTTCGCCTCTTTGTCGGGGACAAAATCCACTTTTGCAACGGTGCTGGAGTATGGCGCGTCTATCATCGCGCTGGTTGCTATTTTCAAATCTTTCTTCGGTCACTACCTGGGGACGCTGGAAGGGCTGAACGGCCTGGTGCTGAAATTCGGTTATAAAGGCGATAAAACCAAAGTCTCTATGGGCAAGCTTAACACCATCAGCATGATCTTCATTATGGGGTCTACCTGGGTCGTAGCTTACGCAAACCCGAACATTCTGGACCTGATTGAAGCGATGGGCGCGCCGATTATCGCCTCGCTGTTATGTCTGCTGCCGATGTACGCCATTCGTAAAGCGCCGTCGCTGGCGAAGTACCGTGGTCGTCTGGATAACGTGTTCGTCACCCTGATTGGTCTGCTGACCATCCTGAATATTGTCTACAAATTGTTCTAATCCTCACGTTTAGCCTGCGTTCCGCCCCAGGGCGCGGACGCAGGCTGACATCGACGGAGGCACTACATGAATGAATTTCCGGTCGTTCTGGTCATTAATTGCGGATCATCTTCTATCAAATTCTCTGTACTGGATGTCGCTACCTGTGATGTTTTAATGGCGGGAATAGCAGATGGAATGAATACTGAAAACGCCTTTTTATCTATTAATGGCGATAAGCCGATAAACCTCGCGCACTCTAATTATGAGGACGTGTTAAAAGCCATTGCCTTTGAGCTGGAAAAACGTGATTTAACGGATAGCGTGGCATTAATAGGCCACCGTATCGCGCACGGTGGAGAGCTATTTACGCAGTCCGTCATTATTACCGATGAGATTATCGATAATATTCGTCGGGTATCACCTTTAGCGCCGCTGCATAATTACGCTAATTTAAGCGGCATTGACGCGGCGCGGCGCCTTTTCCCGGCCGTGCGTCAGGTGGCGGTATTTGATACCAGTTTCCACCAGACGCTGGCGCCGGAAGCCTATTTGTACGGATTGCCGTGGGAGTATTTTTCCAGCCTGGGTGTGCGTCGCTACGGCTTTCACGGTACGTCGCATCGCTATGTTTCGCGGCGCGCGTATGAACTGCTTGACCTCGATGAAAAAAACTCGGGTCTGATTATCGCGCATCTGGGCAATGGGGCGTCTATCTGCGCGGTACGCAATGGTCAGAGCGTGGATACCTCAATGGGGATGACGCCGCTTGAGGGGCTGATGATGGGGACTCGCAGCGGCGACGTTGATTTCGGCGCGATGGCGTGGATAGCCAAAGAAACCGGGCAGACGTTGAGCGATCTGGAGCGAGTGGTGAATAAAGAGTCCGGTTTGCTCGGCATCTCCGGGTTGTCATCCGACCTTAGAGTCCTGGAAAAAGCCTGGCACGAAGGTCATGAGCGCGCCCGGTTAGCGATAAAAACATTTGTCCACCGTATCGCCCGTCATATTGCCGGACACGCGGCATCGTTACATCGGCTGGATGGCATTATTTTTACCGGCGGTATTGGTGAAAATTCAGTATTAATTCGCCAGTTGGTCATTGAACATTTGGGCGTACTGGGGCTTACGTTAGACGTTGAAATGAATAAGCAGCCGAATTCTCACGGCGAGCGCATTATTTCCGCTAACCCTTCTCAGGTTATTTGCGCTGTTATTCCCACGAATGAAGAGAAAATGATTGCCCTTGATGCCATTCATTTAGGCAACGTGAAAGCACCAGTGGAATTTGCATAACTTAACGGCTGTTCTGTAGAGAGATTATTTTTCATGAAGGTAAATATCGATACTAGCGATATGCTGTATGCCGAAGCATGGCGTGATTTTAAAGGTACGGACTGGAAAGAAGAAATTAATGTCCGTGATTTTATTCAGCATAACTATACGCCCTATGAGGGGGATGAATCTTTTCTCGCCGACGCGACGCCAGCGACCACGGCGTTGTGGGAAAAGGTGATGGCGGGAATACGTATCGAGAACGCGACCCATGCGCCGGTGGATTTCGATACCAACATCGCGACGACGATTACCGCGCACGATGCGGGATATATTGAAAAAGAGCTGGAAAAAATCGTCGGTTTACAAACGGATAAGCCGCTTAAACGCGCTTTGCATCCGTTTGGCGGCGTTAACATGATCAAAAGTTCATTCCACGCCTATGGCCGCGAAATGGACGCCGATTTTGAATATACCTTTACCGACCTGCGGAAAACCCATAATCAGGGCGTATTCGATGTTTACTCGCCGGATATGCTGCGCTGCCGTAAATCCGGCGTATTAACCGGTTTGCCGGATGGTTATGGTCGCGGGCGCATTATTGGCGATTATCGTCGCGTCGCGCTGTATGGCATCCGTTATCTGGTGCGCGAACGCGAGCTGCAATTCGCCGATCTGCAGTCGAATCTGGAGCAGGGACAGAAACTTGAGGCGACGATTCGCCTGCGTGAGGAGTTGGCGGAGCATCGTCGCGCGCTGCTGCAAATGCAGGAGATGGCGGCGAAATACGGCTACGATATCTCCCGCCCGGCGCGGAACGCGCAGGAAGCGGTACAGTGGCTCTACTTCGCTTATCTGGCGGCGGTAAAATCGCAAAATGGCGGTGCAATGTCGCTGGGAAGAACCGCCTCGTTCCTTGATATCTACATTGAGCGCGATTTCAACGCGGGCCTTCTGACAGAGCAGCAGGCGCAGGAACTGATCGACCATTTCATCATGAAGATCCGCATGGTGCGCTTCCTGCGCACGCCGGAATTTGATTCACTCTTTTCCGGCGATCCGATCTGGGCCACCGAAGTTATTGGCGGGATGGGGCTCGATGGCCGCACGCTGGTGACGAAGAACTCTTTCCGTTATCTGCATACCCTGCACACGATGGGGCCAGCGCCGGAGCCGAACCTGACCATACTGTGGTCAGAAGCGTTGCCGGTGGCATTCAAGAAATATGCTGCGCAGGTCTCCATCGTGACCTCATCTTTGCAGTATGAAAACGACGATTTAATGCGTACCGACTTTAACAGCGACGATTACGCCATCGCTTGTTGTGTCAGCCCGATGGTCATCGGTAAGCAGATGCAGTTCTTCGGCGCGCGCGCCAACCTTGCCAAAACGTTGCTGTACGCTATCAATGGCGGCGTTGATGAGAAACTGAAAATCCAGGTCGGGCCGAAAACCGCGCCGTTAACGGATGAGGTGCTGGATTATGACGCAGTAATGGAGAGCCTCGACCATTTTATGGACTGGCTGGCGGTGCAGTACATTAGCGCGCTGAACATCATTCACTACATGCACGATAAGTACAGCTATGAAGCTTCGCTGATGGCGCTGCACGACCGTGATGTGTATCGGACGATGGCGTGCGGCATCGCCGGACTGTCGGTGGCGGCGGATTCCCTGTCCGCCATCAGGTACGCTCAGGTGAAGCCGATCCGCGACGAAAACGGCCTTGCCATCGACTTTGCTATTGAAGGCGAGTATCCGCAGTACGGCAACAACGATGAGCGCGTGGACAGCATCGCCTGCGACCTGGTGAAACGCTTTATGCAAAAAATTAGCGTGTTGCCAACGTATCGCAATGCGGTGCCGACGCAGTCCATTTTGACCATCACCTCGAACGTCGTGTACGGGCAGAAGACCGGCAATACGCCGGATGGACGCCGCGCCGGAACGCCGTTCGCGCCGGGGGCGAACCCGATGCATGGTCGTGACCGCAAAGGGGCGGTGGCCTCGCTGACGTCGGTGGCGAAACTGCCGTTTACCTACGCCAAAGACGGTATTTCGTACACCTTCTCGATTGTGCCTGCGGCGCTCGGGAAAGAAGATGCGGTGCGGAAAACCAATCTTGTCGGCCTGCTGGACGGTTATTTCCATCATGAAGCACAGGTAGAAGGCGGGCAGCATCTGAACGTCAATGTCATGAACCGTGAAATGTTGCTGGATGCGATTGAACATCCGGAAAACTACCCGAACCTGACGATCCGCGTTTCCGGCTATGCCGTGCGCTTCAATGCGCTGACGCGTGAACAGCAACAGGACGTTATTTCGCGCACCTTTACTCAGGCGATGTAACGTGAACGGGGCGATCGTGTGGATCGCCCCGCGACGGATCTTCACTGAACGGTAATCTTAGGGGGAGATATGATTAGCGCATTTGATATTTTTAAGATTGGCATTGGACCTTCAAGCTCCCATACCGTAGGGCCAATGAATGCAGGAAAATGTTTTATCGATCGGCTGATCGACAGCGGCGACCTGCCGCGAACGACGCGCATCACGGTTGATCTTTACGGATCGCTATCGCTGACGGGCAAAGGCCACGCGACCGATACCGCCGTCATTATGGGCCTGGCGGGCAATACGCCGCAGGATGTCAATATTGATAGCATTCCGGCGTTTATCCAGGAGGTTGCCCGCAGCAGCCGTTTATCGGTGGCGGGTGGCGCGCATGTGGTGGATTTTCCCGTCGCCGACAGTATTCTCTTTCACGCTGAAACCCTGGCGCGCCATGAAAACGGTATGCGTATTACCGCCTGGAACGGACAAGCGCCGCTTTTACACAAAACGTATTACTCTATTGGCGGCGGCTTTATTGTCGAAGAGGAACGCTTTGGTCAGTCGCACGACGTAGAAAAATCGGTGCCGTATGATTTTCATTCCGCCAGCGAGCTGTTGACGCTGTGTGAAAGACAGGGGCTCTCGGTTTCCGGCCTGATGATGCAAAATGAACTGGCGTTGCGGAGCAAAGAGCAGATTGACGCTGGCTTTGCCCGCATCTGGCAGGTGATGGCGACCGGAATTGAACGTGGCATGAATACTGAGGGCGTGCTGCCGGGGCCGCTGAACGTTCCACGCCGCGCGGTAGCGTTACGGCGTCTGCTGGTCTCCAGCGATAATCTCTCCCGCGATCCGATGAACGTCATCGACTGGATTAACATGTTCGCCCTGGCCGTGAGCGAAGAGAACGCGGCGGGCGGGCGAGTGGTCACCGCGCCGACCAACGGCGCGTGCGGCATTATTCCTGCGGTGCTGGCCTATTACGACAAATTCCGTCGTCCGGTCAATGCCAACTCTATCGCCCGTTATCTGCTGTCGGCGGGGGCGATTGGTATGCTGTACAAGATGAACGCCTCGATATCCGGCGCGGAAGTAGGGTGTCAGGGCGAGGTTGGCGTCGCGTGTTCGATGGCGGCGGCGGGGCTGACAGAACTGCTGGGCGGCAGTCCGGCGCAGGTCTGTATTGCGGCGGAAATTGCGATGGAGCATAACCTTGGCCTCACCTGTGACCCGGTGGCGGGTCAGGTACAAATCCCTTGTATTGAACGTAATGCGATTAACGCCGTTAAAGCGGTAAATGCGGCGCGAATGGCGCTACGCCGTACCTCTGAACCGCGGGTTTCGCTCGATAAAGTAATCGAAACCATGTACGAAACGGGTAAAGACATGAACGACAAATATCGCGAGACGTCGCGCGGCGGTCTGGCGATTAAAGTCGTTTGTGGATAGGCCCGACAGGCGCAGAGTGAGCAGGCTATGGGATAACGTAGAAGACAGAAGTTGAGAAAAGGGCGCACCAAAGTGCGCCCTTTTTTGTTGTGATACGCGTCAAATAGAGAAAATAACAACATTAAACCAATAGTAAATAGAAAAGAATTCTTAACCCACAAGAAATGCAGGCGTTTTATTGGTAAGTTTTTCTCTTATCGTGCGCGTATGATTTTCTTATTACAAGAAAGTACCTGCACCTCACGTTCTGCATATCGCCTTGCTGCGGCACGAAAAATAAAAAAAACCTCTACCTACACATTGAGCGAGAATTTTATGGAATCGGCAAGTAATACCAGCGTAATCCTCGACGCATCAGCCCCGGCGCGTCGGGCAGGGATGACAGAAAGCGAATGGCGTGAAGCCATCAAATTTGATAGTACCGACACCGGTTGGGTCATTATGAGTATCGGGATGGCGATCGGCGCAGGGATCGTTTTTCTTCCTGTCCAGGTTGGCCTGATGGGACTTTGGGTCTTTTTACTCTCTTCTATTATTGGCTATCCGGCCATGTACCTGTTCCAGCGGCTGTTTATTAATACGCTGGCGGAATCCCCGGAATGTAAAGACTACCCCAGCGTGATCAGCGGCTATCTGGGCAAAAACTGGGGTATTTTATTAGGCGCGCTGTACTTTGTGATGCTCGTCATCTGGATGTTCGTCTATTCTACGGCGATTACTAACGACAGCGCCTCTTATCTGCATACTTTCGGCGTAACGGAAGGATTGCTTTCCGATAGTCCATTTTATGGTCTGGTGCTGATCTGCATCCTGGTGGCGATTTCCTCACGCGGTGAAAAATTACTGTTCAAAATTTCCACCGGCATGGTGCTGACCAAGCTACTGGTAGTGGCGGCGCTGGGCGTCTCCATGGTGGGTATGTGGCATCTGTATAACATTGGCGCGCTGCCGCCGATGGCCCTGCTGATTAAAAACGCCATTATTACCCTGCCATTTACGCTGACCTCGATTTTATTTATCCAGACGTTAAGCCCAATGGTGATCTCTTACCGTTCACGCGAAAAATCTATTGAGGTCGCACGCCATAAAGCGCTGCGTGCCATGAATATTGCGTTTGGCATCCTGTTCGTTACCGTATTTTTCTATGCGGTTTCCTTCACCCTGGCGATGGGGCATGACGAAGCGGTGAAAGCCTACGAGCAGAATATTTCCGCCCTGGCGATCGCCGCGCAATTTATTAGCGGCGATGGCGCTGGCTGGGTCAAAGTGGTTAGCGTAATTCTGAACATCTTTGCCGTCATGACCGCCTTCTTTGGCGTTTATTTAGGATTCCGCGAAGCGACGCAAGGCATTGTGATGAATATCCTGCGCCGCAAAATGCCCGCCGAGAAGATTAAGGAAAATCTGGTACAGCGCGGCATTATGATTTTCGCTATTTTGCTGGCCTGGAGCGCCATTGTGCTCAACGCGCCGGTACTGAGCTTCACCTCTATTTGTAGCCCTATCTTCGGTATGGTGGGCTGTTTAATTCCGGCATGGTTGGTCTACAAGGTTCCCGCATTGCACAAATATAAAGGCGCTTCGTTGTACCTGATTATTATTACCGGTCTGCTGCTATGCGTTTCTCCGTTCCTGGCATTCTCTTGATATACCTGAGATTAAGGTTGTTGTTATGTTTGAATCTAAAATAAATCCATTGTGGCAAAGTTTTATCCTGGCCGTACAGGAAGAAGTAAAACCGGCGCTGGGGTGTACTGAGCCAATTTCACTGGCGCTGGCGGCAGCGGCGGCGGCGGCTGAACTTGACGGCACAGTTGAACGCATTGACGCGTGGGTTTCGCCTAATCTGATGAAAAATGGTATGGGCGTTACCGTTCCAGGAACGGGAATGGTAGGGCTACCGATCGCCGCGGCGTTGGGCGCGTTGGGCGGTGATGCGAAAGCCGGGTTGGAGGTGCTAAAAGACGCTTCCGCTAAAGCCGTTGCCGATGCAAAAGCGATGCTGGCCGCCGGACATGTCGCAGTGATGTTGCAGGAGCCATGTAACGATATCCTGTTTTCACGGGCGAAAGTGTATAGCGGCGATAGCTGGGCATGTGTCACGATCGTCGGCGATCATACAAATATTGTGCGGATAGAAACCGACAAGGGCGTGGTATTTACCCAGGCCGATAATGCGCAGGAAGAAGAAAAAACCTCGCCACTGGGAGTGCTGTCTCATACCTCGCTGGAAGAGATCCTGGCGTTTGTGAATGCGGTGCCCTTTGACGCTATTCGCTTTATTCTCGATGCGGCCAGGCTAAACGGCGCGTTGTCGCAGGAGGGACTGCGTGGTTCCTGGGGGCTGCATATTGGTTCGACGCTGGCCAAACAGTGCGATCGCGGTCTGCTGGCGAAAGATCTCTCCACGGCGATTTTGATCCGTACCAGCGCGGCGTCAGACGCCAGAATGGGCGGTGCCACGTTGCCCGCGATGAGCAACTCCGGTTCCGGCAACCAGGGGATTACCGCCACGGTGCCAGTCATGGTGGTTGCTGAACATGTCGGCGCCGATGACGAGCGCCTGGCGCGCGCGCTAATGTTATCGCATTTGAGCGCTATCTATATTCACCATCAGCTTCCGCGTTTGTCGGCGCTGTGCGCGGCAACTACGGCGGCGATGGGCGCGGCAGCGGGTATGGCGTGGCTGATAGATGGTCGTTACGACACTATCGCAATGGCTATCAGCAGTATGATTGGTGATGTCAGCGGGATGATTTGCGATGGCGCGTCGAATAGCTGCGCGATGAAAGTCTCTACCAGCGCGTCGGCGGCGTGGAAAGCCGTACTGATGGCGTTGGATGATACGGCGGTGACCGGAAACGAAGGGATTGTGGCGCACAATGTCGAACAATCTATTTCGAATTTGTGTTCGCTGGCGTGTCGCTCAATGCAGCAGACAGACAAGCAGATCATCGAGATTATGGCCAGTAAAGCGCATTAATAATAACGCCCCGGCATGACGTCGGGGCAGCGTGTTGCCCGATGGCGCTGCGCTTATCGGGTCTACCCGTTATCAGCCGGATCGGGCGCTTGCGCCGCCATCCGGCATGATTTCAGGCTGCGGCCTCTTCTTCTGCCAGCCGGGCTTCGGCGTCCGCCACGATGGCTTCCAGTTCGGTTAGCATCTCTTCATAGCCCAGCGGCACAGTGGCGCTCATCGCCTCCTGTACGGCAGGTTTTACCACGGGCTGACGTTTCTTCGCCGATTTTTTACTCATCTTGCGACTCCTTTTCTGGCTGGCTACACCGGTAAATCTACCAGTAATGCGCGCAGCGGCGTATCGGCAACCAGCGTAATGTTAGGTTCATCACGAATAAATGCGCCATCTCCGCAGGTTAACGCCTCGCGTTCTTCGTTGTGCGTCATCGCGTGGAACGTACCGTGAATCGACTGCAAATAGGCGCGCGGCCCGTGAAGCTGGAAATTAAGCGATTCGCCTTTCTCCAGCGTAATATGATGTACCCAGACCTGTTGGCGCAGTTGTAAGCTGTTTTGCTCACCGTCGGGCGAGGCAAGAAGCTGTTGTTGCGCCGCCAGGAGTGGGATTTTTTGTACCAGCGCGTTTTCCCGTTCAGGACAGGCGTCAAGCCACAGTTGCATTCGGGTTAACGACTTAACTTTGCTGAGATTATGTTCGCTGTAGCTAATGCCCGGCTGCGCGGCGAGCAGTAACGCTTCGCCCGCTTTAGCCTGTACATGGTTGCCGTCGCTGTCGCGGTATTCCGCTTCGCCGTCCAGAATCAGGTTTAAAATATCCACCTTTGGGTAAGTTCGAGGCTGAAAAGAGGCGCCCGGCGCCAGCACTTCCTGGTTCAGTACGCGCAACGACGCGTAGCCCAGCAGTGTAGGGTCGAAATAGTGTCCAAAGGAGAAGGTATAGCGGGCCTGTAGCCATCCGTAGTCTGCCTGTCCACATTGTTTGGCGGTTCGGGTCGTAATCATCGTTATTAACCTCTCTTTACTTCCTTTTATGTTAAGGGGCTGGACGCTGCATTGTTAGCCAGATATTCTGCCCGGTATGTTCAAATTTCCTGAATGAGAACGTTATGGCTAAAGAGAGAGCGCTGACGCTTGAAGCATTGCGTGTGATGGACGCCATTGACCGCCGGGGCAGTTTTGCCGCAGCGGCTGATGAGTTGGGGCGGGTGCCCTCCGCGCTGAGTTACACCATGCAGAAGCTGGAAGAAGAGTTGGACGTTGTACTGTTCGATCGCTCCGGCCATCGTACAAAATTCACCAACGTCGGACGTATGCTGCTGGAACGCGGGCGGGTATTGCTGGAAGCGGCAGACAAGTTAACGACGGATGCTGAAGCGTTGGCCCGCGGTTGGGAAACGCATCTGACGCTGGTCACTGAAGCTCTGGTACCGACGCCTGCTTTTTTTCCGCTGATCGACCGGCTGGCCGCTAAAGCCAATACGCAGCTTTCATTGATTACCGAAGTACTGGCTGGCGCATGGGAGCGGCTTGAGCAGGGACGGGCGGATATTGTCATCGCTCCGGATATGCATTTTCGATCGTCGTCGGAAATTAACTCCCGTAAGTTGTATACGTTAATGAATGTGTATGTCGCCGCGCCTGACCATCCTATTCATCAGGAGCCGGAGCCGCTTTCGGAAGTGACGCGGGTTAAATACCGCGGCGTAGCGGTAGCGGATACCGCGCGCGAGCGGCCGGTATTAACGGTGCAACTGCTGGATAAGCAGCCACGTCTGACGGTAAGCACGATTGAAGATAAACGTCAGGCGCTGCTGGCCGGGCTTGGCGTCGCGACCATGCCATATTCGATGGTGGAACAGGATATTGCCGAAGGGCGGCTACGCGTGGTCAGCCCGGAATCGACCAGCGAAATCGATATTATTATGGCCTGGCGGCGCGACAGTATGGGGGAGGCAAAAGCCTGGTGCCTGCGGGAAATACCTAAGCTATTCGCCGGAAAATAAATAGCGCGCGGCGCTTTAAAAGCGGCGCCGCGCCGCCATCAGGAAAAACGTTTCGGATCGGGGCCGAAGCGGTTGTCGCCCGGCGTACCATTCTGGCAGTTGAACGCGATGATGATAAGCCAGCCGATAATGGGGATAAGTAGCAACAGTAGCCACCATGCGGAGCGGTCAGTGTCATGCAGACGACGGAACTGCACGGCCCACCACGGTAAAAAGATCAGAACGCCGTAAATGGTGGTCAGAACGCCTTCACCCCCGGCGCGTTGCCAGCCAAGCATGGCGTCCAGCAGGCCCAACACAAAGGTAAAGATGATATTGACCAGAATAAACATCCAGTACTCTTTGCGTCGCGCGCGGCCGCCAAATCCCAGATAATTTTTTAAAACCTTTAAATACCAATCCATTTTCGCCTCAATAATGGTTCAATCACTTGTTTTTAAAGTAATCAAACTAAGAATAGCCGCGAATGAAATGTTGGTAAATATTTGTGGTATTTATTAATAAGGCGTCCCGAAGGACGCCTGAAATTAGCCAAAGCGTACGTCGCGCCCGTGAGGTTCGAGCAGATCCTGCCACGGTCCGATGGAAATGATGCCTGTGGGGTTAATCGTTTTATGGCTACGGAAATAGTGGTGACGAATATGGTCAAGATTAACGGTTTCAGCAATGCCCGGTATTTGATAGATATCGCGCAGGAAACCGTACAGATTCAGGTAGTCGCTGATTCGGTATTTGTCGCATTTGAAATGAGTCACGTAAACCGGATCAAAGCGTACCAGGGTCGTCCATAAGCGGATATCCGCCTCGGTCAACTGGTCGCCCGTCAGATAGCGGTGCTGTCCGAGAATCTGTTCCAGGCGCGCCAGCGCAGTAAATACCTTGTCTACCGCTTCATCATACGCTTGCTGGCTGGTGGCGAAGCCTGCTTTATAAACGCCGTTATTAACGTTGTCATAAATCCAGCCGTTTAACTCGTCAATTTTGCTTTGCAGCGCGGGGGGATAGTAATCCCCGGCTTTAGCGCCCAGCCCATCGAAGGCGGAGTTAAACATACGAATGATTTCGGCGGACTCGTTGCTGACGATAGTATGATTTTTTTTATCCCATAAGACCGGTACGGTGACGCGGCCGCTGTAGTGTGGATCGGCGTGCAGATACAACTGGTAGAGAAATTCATGCTGATAGAGGGTATCGCCGGTGGCCGCCGGAAAAGTATCATCAAACGTCCAGCCGTTTTCCAGCATCAATGGATTCACGACGGAAACCGGAATAAACGGCTCCAGACCTTTCAGTTTACGGAAAATGAGCGTGCGATGCGCCCAGGGGCAGGCAAGGGAAACGTACAGATGGTAACGATCTTTTTCTGCGGCGAATCCGCCTTCGCCGGAAGGTCCGGGCGCGCCGTCAGCGGTAAGCCAGTTGCGGAAAGCCGACGCTGAACGCTGAAATTTCCCCCCGGAAGATTTGGTGTCATACCAGGTATCGTGCCAGACGCCATCGATCAGTTGTCCCATGTCTCTCTCCTTCAGATGACAAAAGCGAGGCGCTATTCCCTCGCTTTTTTAATTGAGTATAGATTGCTTACCACTTTTTATTCAGCAGACGGTCAAGGCTGAACGCGCCAGGCCCGGTTAACGCCAGTAATAAGAATCCGCCGGCAATGGTCAGGTTTTTCATAAACATCAGCGAGTTTACACCTTCTGCAAAATTGCTATGGAAGATCAATGCCGTCAGCAACGTAAAACCAGCGGTGAAAAGCGCAGTGGTGCGGGTGAGGAACCCCAGCAGAATCGCCAGACCGCCGCCGAACTCAAGCAGTATGGTGAGCGGCAGCAGGAATCCTGGTACGCCCATCGCTTCCATATACTGCTGTGTGCCCGCATAGCCGCTAATTTTTCCCCATCCTGCGGTAATAAACAGAACTGGCATTAAAATACGCGCTATCAGTACACCAACATCTTCTAATTTTTTCATTTTATTCTCCAGAGGGCCGATTCGGCGGCTGCTGCTATTTTCATGAGCAATGACGCGGTTTGGCGCATCATTGTTATCGCTGGAGAGAATCATAAACGTGGCGTGCAGGAATTGTTAGCAAGGAAAATTGCCAAATTTTTTCAAAAAATTTGAGTGATTGATAAAGAGACGATATGCATAAAAGTATCGCGCCACCAGGGGTAATCGGGCGATAACCTGATGGCGCGATGCTATAAAAGAAAAGATATTAACCGCGGAGCTGTTGTTGACGGAGGGTAGTTTTTACCAGGCGCCAGGCGCTCCAGATACCCAGGCCGCGTTTCGCCCAGCGTACCAACATATTAGGATGACGGATGGTCCAGATGGCCATTACGCTGCTACCGACCAGCGCCCAGGAGCGCAGGCTTAACACCGTATTCCAGCCGCGATCGTACGCGCCGGTGGTCTCCAGCCAGTCGCGACGGCTGGCGGACAGATCCAGCCGTTGCTGCTGGATCTGACTGAGAAGCAGCGCTTTACGTTTTTCGCGTTCGCCTTTGCTGCTCACGACTGATCGTCCTCCAGAATTTGCCGATCGTTAGCCAGTTCGTGCCGCGTATGGCGCAATAGCGTGGACTGACGCGCTTTGCGCAAAGTCCAGATGCCGCCGATTAGCGCAAGCACTAACAGCACAACTGTGGTAGCGATCATCGCGTTCAAACGGTACTGAGGATCGATAGCCCAGATGACCAGAACCATCAGGCTCATTAAGCCAAACGCCGCGAAGAGCATGGTAAGACCTACCATCAGCAAAAGCTGAAAGAGGTTCGCTTTCTCTTCTTCCAGTTCTACTACCGCCAGTCGCAACCGGGTTTCCACCATCTCAACGATAATGGTGACAATCCGCTGCCCGATACCCAGTACGCTTTTGCCTGGTCCTTGTGCCTGTCGAGAGTCCGCCATAATTAACGACGCGTCAGCAGTACGCCCAACACCAGACCGACAGCGGCGCCAATGCCTACGCCTGTCCAGGGATTTTCGCGCACATAATCATCGGCGCGGGCGGCGGCGACGCGAGTCTGTTTGGCAATCACATCACCCGTTTCGCCCAGGCGGTAACGGCTCTCTTTCAGCGCGCGCTCGGCTTTGCTACGAATCTTACTCAACTCTTCTTTCGACTTTTCGCCCGAAGAGCTCAGCACTTCTTCAAGCGTATCGGTCAGGGATTTCAACTCAGCGCGCAGATGTTCCGTAGTGTTATCTTTCGACATAGTTTTCTCCAGGTGAGTGAGTATTTACATTCGGCGTTAATTTAGTAGTCTCTGGCCTCAAGTTTTTTTAGCTCATCCTGAGCCTCGGCCAGCTTACGTTCACGTTTGTCTATTTTATCCGCATCGCCTTTTGCTTTTGCCTCGGCTAAATCACGTTGGCGTTCGGCTACCTCTTCTTTTTGCTCAGCGATCTTTTTCTGATGCTCGGCGCGCAGCTTGCTGTCAGTACAATTGGCGCGTACTTCGCTGAGCGCCTTGTTCAGACCCTCAATACGGCGCTGATTGTTGTGCTTTTCAGCGTAGCTAATTTCCTTTTGTATATCCTGCTCTTTTTCCTGACAAAGCGAATTAGCGTAGCTACCGGCGCTAAGTGTAAAAAGCGTGATAGCCAAAGCGATGCGGTATTTCATTCCTGAACTTTCCCTTATGTTCGGACCCGTTGTCCGGGGCGGTGATCCCGATAATAACGCGGTGGGTTAAACACCGCTTTATTAATCATAGTCATTAAACAATGAAATCACCAAAGTGAGTGATATGATTCGGATTCCTGGAGATTAGCCAAAGCGGTGTGAGCTTTCCCGTAAGCGGGACAGCCACTGTACCGTTTCGTTGTCATCGTCCTGCTGAGCGACGACATAACCGTGTGGTAACGTTTGATCAAGCACTGTTTTTGCTGCGGCGCTTTGCGCAGGGGAATCGAAGGTAATGAGCAACATGTCATTTTTAGGCGTAATGCTTTTAAAATGAATGCCGTTCGCATCCAGATGATGCAGAACTGAGAAGCCGTCTGGCATACTGGCGCCCTGGTTAACCGCGCGAATGGCCAGCGTCGACTCTTGCTGACGCAGCGTTGACCACGTCATCATGAGTATGGTCAGCATCAGTAGAAAAGCGCTGATCCAAATGAGTTGTCGGGCAGTTATGCGTGGTTTAAGCATAAGTTATCCCCGGCTCCCATACTTCTTTTTCCACAGCATGACCAGTGAACCCGCCAGGCCAAAAAAGAGCAGCACCACGGGCAGCAGCATCAGGCATGACATTAACTGATCTTCATACTTCATAAAGACGGGCGTTTTGCCCAGCAGATAGCCCAGCGACGTCAGGATAAGCACCCACAACAAGCCGCTCATCCAGTTGAAGAACTGAAAGCGCGCGTTATTCAGACCGGATATGCCGGCAATGGTGGGCAGCAGCGTTCTGACAAACGCGATAAAACGGCCTATCAATAGTGCCGACAGGCCGTGTTTATGGAAAAGGTGATGGGCGCGTTGATGATAATGTGCGGGGAGATGAGAGAGCCAGTTTTGCACGGTGCGGGTATTCCCCAGCCAGCGGCCCTGAATATAGCTGACCCAGCAACCCAGGCTGGCCGCGACGGTAAGCAGCAAAATGGTTTGTGGATAACCCATCGCGCCTTTGGCGATCAGCACGCCGACCAGGATCAACAGGCTGTCGCCAGGCAAAAAGGCGGCAGGGAGCAGCCCATTTTCCAGAAACAAAATCATAAATAACACAAAATATAACATGCCAATCATGGAAGGATTGGCCAGTGTTTCAAAGTCCTGAGCCCACAGGGCATTCAGCAATTGAGTCAGTAGTTCCATTCAGTATTCCTGGAGAATCGGTTAACGTCACGCCGGTGATCTGAGGTTTGCACTGCCGCAACAGAGTTGGAGTTTTTATCAGCGTTGCGGAAACGGCAAATTCGCGGCCTGAACTATTCCTTGTTAAGTTGTGAAGTAAGCAAGCACTAACACACAAAAATTCAAAATGCATCTAATTGTAACAAAGGTCAACGAAGTCCGTTATAGAAATTACGCGTCGTTGAGCTTTGATTTTGCTTATCGCAAGGGAGGGTGGCGAGAGGATTTACACAGGCTGACACTTTATACTTTACGCTGACCGAGCGCCGCGGCAGACGCCATCTACATATAACGTTACGCGAGGATGTTGCGTGTGGATATAAATTCGCTTTACGTCACAGCCTACGGATTGGGAGATTCAGATCTATCGTTACGCCGGATGGCATACGCCATCCGGCATCGATAATCACTTAGCTACGCAAGGCGTTATTCGCCAGACGTTCGTCCTCTGCCTGGCAGGCTGCCGCAGTGAACAGAACATCGGTAGATGAGTTCAGCGCCGTTTCACACGAATCCTGCAATACGCCGATAATAAAGCCGACCGCTACTACCTGCATCGCGATATCGTTCGGGATGCCAAACATGTTGCACGCCAGCGGGATCAGCAGCAATGAACCGCCTGCCACGCCGGAGGCGCCGCAAGCACACAGCGAGGCCACCACGCTCAGCAGCAGCGCTGTAGGCAGATCCACCGGGACGCCTAACGTATGGACTGCCGCCAACGTCAGAACCGTAATGGTAATTGCCGCGCCGGCCATATTGATAGTGGCGCCCAGCGGAATGGAAACGGAGTAAGTATCCCTGTCCAGATTCAGCTTTTCGCACAGCGCCATATTCACTGGAATATTGGCGGCAGAGCTGCGGGTAAAGAAGGCATAAACGCCGCTTTCACGCAGGCAGGCGAACACCAGCGGATAAGGGTTGCGACGAATTTTCCAGAATACCAACAGCGGGTTGACCACCAGCGCGACCAGCAGCATACAGCCAATCAAGACGACCAGCAGGTGCGCATAGCCCCACAGGGTGGAGAAGCCGGTGGTTGCAAGCGTTGATGAAACCAGACCAAAAATACCGACTGGCGCGAAACGGATCACCAGTTTCACCATAAAGGTCACGGCGTTAGACATATCGTTCACGAGGTTTTTGGTGGTTTCATTACCATGACGCAGGGCAAATCCCAGACCGACGGCCCATACCAGAATCCCGATATAGTTAGCGTTCAGCAGCGCGTCGATGGGGTTCGACACCATGCTCATCAGCAGACCGCGCAAGACTTCTACAATGCCGGACGGCGGCACGATATCCTGGGCGCTACTGGACAGATGCAGCGTTGAAGGGAAGGCGAAGCTGAACACAACGGCCGCCAGCGCGGCTGAAAAGGTGCCTAGCAGGTAAAGAAAGAGAATAGGGCGAATATTGGTTTTTTGGCCGTGCTGGTGGTTGGCGATCGAGGCCATTACCAGCATCAGCACCAGAACGGGGGCGACCGCTTTTAAGGCGCCGACGAACAGGGTGCCAAGCAAGCCAACCGCTTCTGCCGCAGGCTTAGAAATCCATGCCAGTAAAATCCCCAGTACCAGACCCACTAAAATTTGTTTAACCAGACTGCCTTGCGCTAAACGCTGCAGTAGCCCTGATGCTCGTTGCGTAGCCATTTCATGTTCCTTGTATTGTGTTGCTGGTCATCCCCTGCACGCTCTTACGGCGCATCTTTCAGGATGTAACAAAGTGTTTACCTGGTTGAGTATAAGGAAAGTTGAAGGTTCGGGAAGCGAAATATCCTGGATTTTTTGCTGTGATCATGTTTTATAACTTTATATTAACAGTATTGTGACATGTTAAACAAAAACGCCCGACAGGTGTGCGCTGTCGGGCGTTTTTGACGGGGCAGGTTTACCCCGATAAAAGATTATTGCGCTCGTAGTTTCTTATCGCGCTGATGGTTAACCCAGGCGTTAATCACCAGCGTAATGGTCAGAATGCCAAACACTACGCCCAGCGAAATCGCGATAGGAATATGGTAGAAGTCGACGATCAGCATCTTAATGCCGATAAAGACCAGAATGACCGCCAGACCATATTTCAGCATCGAGAAGCGTTCCGCCACGCCGGACAGCAGGAAGTACATCGCGCGCAGTCCTAAGATGGCAAACAGGTTAGAGGTCAGTACGATGAACGGGTCGGTGGTGACCGCAAAGATCGCCGGAATACTGTCAACGGCGAAGATTACATCGCTGAGCTCAACCATAATCAGCACCAGCAGCAGCGGCGTGGCATACAACAGGCCATTTTTACGTACGAAAAAGTGCTCGTTCTCGATCGTATCGGTCATACGCAGATGCCCGCGCAGCCAACGCACCATCGGTTTTTCGCCAATGCCGGATTCGTCTTCCTTCGCCAGCGCCATTTTTACGCCGGTAAACAGCAGGAAGGCGCCGAACACATACAGCAGCCATTCGAACTGAGTGATAAGCCAGGTACCGGCGAAAATCATGATAGTACGCAACACGATCGCGCCAAGAACCCCATACACCAGCACCCGGCGTTGCAGAGCCGGAGGGACGGAGAAATAGCTAAACAGCATCAGCCAGACAAAGACGTTATCTACGGCCAGCGACTTCTCAATCAGATAGCCGGTAAGGAACGCCAATGCCTGCGGGTCAGCAACTTCGCGCCCTTGCGTTTCAGCCAGATACCACCAGAAAGCGGCGTTAAACAGTAGCGAGAGCGTTACCCACAGGATTGACCATCCTGCCGCTTGTTTCATCGACATAGCATGTGCGCCACGGCGTCCCTGCAACAACAGGTCGATGGATAGCATTATCACCACAACAACCGCGAATCCACCCCATAATAATGGCGTACCAACAGTATTCATTATTTCTCCCTATGCAAAAAAAAAACGGCTAACGCCGAATGGCATTAGCCGTTGCTTTTATGCATAGACCTTGCCATTCGGCAAGGTCTCACTTACAACAATAAAGGAATACGCTGACGCATTCCTTTATGGCTGCCCGGTGACCGGATGTGGTTTTGCACACATCGTAATGACGATCGACCGGCAATGAAGTTACTCCCCTTTGCGCGTAACAAAGTATGACAGGCCACGCGTAGAGTCAATGGCCTGTAACATATGATTTACATAATTTTACGCAGTAAGGGGATGAGTCAGATCGTCCGCCGGGAAGATGACCCCGGTTTGACGGCGTATTTCTGTCAGCCATTTTGCCGTGGCGCGACTTAGCGACAACCCCGGATGTTCCACGGCGTGGTTTTCAATAAGCTGGGCAAACGCCCCGGCTTCATACAGCATCGTATTAATATGCTGAGGCTGGGTCAGATCCTGCATCAGCGCGCCGCGCGGCGCAAAACACACTTTCTGGCATTCCGACAGCTTTTCAATGACCAGCGATCCCCTCTCGCCCTGAATTTCACTGGCCAGTGCCGAGTCGCTGACTTTGGAATGCTGTAGCGTGACGCTAAAATCGCCGTAATCCATAACCACGACGCCGTGCGCATCTACTCCGCTTTCCAATAAATTCGCCGACGCCTGAACGCTGCGCGGTTCGCCCCATAGCGCGATCGCCGACGCCAGACAGTAATACCCGATATCCATAATCGAACCATTGGAGAAGGCCGGATTAAACGTATTCGGGTTTTCGCCGTTCAGATAGCGCTGATAACGTGAAGAGTACTGGCAGTAATTTAGTAATGCTTTATGCATTCTGCCGATTTTCGGCAACGATTCCCGCAGCAGCAGGAAATTGGGCAGGCAGGCGGTTTTAAAGGCTTCAAACAGTACCCGCTGGTTATCGCGCGCGCAGGCGATAGCGGCATCAACCTCCGCCAGGTTAGAAGCCAGCGGCTTTTCGCACATGACATGCTTTTTATGCTGCAAAAAACGCTGCGTCTGGGAGAAATGCAGGGAATTCGGGCTGGCGATATAAACCGCCTCGATCGCGTCGCTTTGCGCCATCGCTTCCAGCGAGGTAAACAGATGCTCGACGGGATAATCATTTGCGAAAGACTGCGCCTGTTCAAGACTACGGGAGTAAACGGCGGCGAGCCTGAATTTGCCGGTTTCATGGGCGGCGTCGACAAACTGGCGCGTGATCCAGTTAGTCCCAATTACAGCGAAACGTATCATAAACGTCAGCGGACTCCAGAAAGGGATTTTCGTCAATGTAGCACGCCTTTCCGCCCTTGCCAGTGCGCTGCGACGCACTCTGGCATTTTACTGGCGAGAAGGGCACCCGTGTGCGCTATCAGCCCCAATAGTGACGCCAGCGCCCAGATATTTAGGCTGACGATGCAAAATTTTGGCATCCAGCACTGCGCTAACCCGCGCCAGCTTTTCCCGAAGTCGTGTGTAGGTTCCGTGCCTTTTATTCAGATCCGGCGCGTTAACGCCGATAGCGTCAATGCCATATTGTTGCGCTAGCCAGATCGCCCGTTGATTATGAAATGCTTGCGAGATAATCGTAATGCGGCTTTCGCCAAACACTTTCCGGGCGCGAACCACGGAGTCCAGCGTGGAGAATCCGGCATAATCACAAAAAATGGCTGCTTCCGGCACACCTTTCGCTATCAGCGCCTGCTGCATCGCCGAAGGTTCATCGTACTCTTTTTTGCCGTTATCGCCGCTGACTAACAGCCACTTCACTTTACCGGCGTGATACAACGCGGCGGCAGTATTAATCCGCCGGGTAAAATACCGATTGCTGGGTTTCGCGCCTAACACCAGCCCGACGTTGCGGGCGGGAACGGTCTGAATATCATTCCATGTCAGATGCTGCGAGGCGTTGACGATAAGCCAGTTAGAATAGAAAAGCGCGACGCCTGCTGCGACAAGCAGAAAGCACGCCACTGTTAACGCCCGACGTGTAAAACAGAGGCGGCGGATAAAACGGGCACATTGTGGGAGCATGGTCGTTGCGCGGTTCCGTTGGCGGTGGATAAAAAATACCCTCTACAGATCGTCATCCTTGACGTGGCGGCAGGCAATGAGCGAAATGTGAACGCGCCGATTTTATGCCCACGCCGTTAAAAAGATACGGGGGAAGGGGCATTTTCAGAATTTATTGTGCCGACAGCGCCTGATGCGTCAGCCACAGTCGCGTATCAAACTCCAGTTGATGGTACTGCGGCTCCATATGGCAGCAGAGCTGATAAAACGCTTTGTTATGATCTTTCTCTTTCAGGTGCGCCAGCTCGTGAACCACAATCATCCGTAAGAATGGCTCCGGGGCGTTACGAAACACGGTGGCGACGCGGATCTCCGCCTTTGCCTTGAGCTTGCCGCCCTGAACGCGCGAGACAGCGGTATGCAGTCCCAGCGCATTTTTCAGCACATGGATCTTGCTGTCATACATCACTTTATTAATGGGCGGCGCATTGCGCAGAAACTGACTTTTCAGTTCCTGAGTATAGTGATATAGCGCTTTGTCAGTGGCGTAATCATGCGCGCCGGGATAACGTTTTTCCAGCACTGCTCCCAGGCGCTGCTCGGCGATTAAGGCGCGCACCTGGGCAAGGAGATGTTCCGGATACCCCTGAAGGTAAGTTAGTGAGGTCATCAAAGCTCCATGTTGCTGATAAAAAGTGTATACTCACGCACCCTTTTCAGGGATAACGCCGCAATTTTACCATTCAGGAGGCCTAATGAGCCACGTAGACGACGGTTTCCGTTCACTGACGCTGAAACGTTTTCCGCAAACGGATGATGTTAACCCGCTTCTGGCGTGGGAGGCGGCCGATGAGTATCTGCTGCAACAGTTGGATGAGACGGAAATTCGCGGCCCGGTGCTGATCCTGAATGATACGTTTGGCGCGCTAAGCTGTGCGCTGGCGGAGCATTCGCCATACAGTATTGGCGATTCGTATTTAAGCGAACTGGGTACGCGAGAGAATTTACGCCATAACGGCATCGCGGAGTCCAGCGTAACGTTTCTCGACAGTACCGCTGACTACCCGCAGGCGCCGGGCGTGGTATTGATTAAGGTACCGAAAACACTGGCATTGCTGGAACAGCAGTTACGCGCTTTGCGTAAGGTCGTTACGGCGCAAACGCGTATTATCGCCGGCGCGAAAGCGCGTGATATTCATACCTCTACGCTGGAACTGTTTGAAAAAGTGCTGGGCCCAACCACGACGACGCTGGCGTGGAAGAAAGCGCGCCTGATTAACTGTACCTTCAGTCATCCGCAACTGGCCGACGCGCCGCAAACGCTAAGCTGGAAACTGGAAGATACAGGCTGGACGATTCACAACCACGCGAATGTGTTTTCTCGTACCGGATTGGATATCGGCGCGCGCTTCTTTATGCAGCATTTGCCGGAAAACCTCGACGGGGAGATTGTCGATCTCGGCTGCGGCAATGGGGTGATTGGCCTGAGCTTACTGGCGAAAAATCCGCAGGCGAAAGTGGTATTTGTCGATGAATCGCCGATGGCGGTAGATTCCAGCCGTTTGAATGTAGAAACGAACCTGCCGGAAGCGTTCGAACGCTGCGAATTTATGATCAACAATGCGCTCTCCGGCGTGGAGCCGTTCCGTTTTAACGCTGTGTTCTGCAACCCGCCGTTCCACCAGAAACATGCGCTGACGGATAATATCGCCTGGGAGATGTTCCATCATGCCCGCCGCTGCCTGAAAATCAACGGCGAACTGTATATTGTGGCGAACCGCCATCTGGACTATTTCCACAAGCTGAAGAAGATTTTCGGTAATTGCGCGACGATAGCAACCAACAATAAATTTGTTATTTTGAAAGCGGTGAAGCAGGGACGCCGTCGATAAGGCGCTCAAGCGTCATACCGGCCTGTAAAACCGGTATGACGACGTAAGCCCGATAAGCGCAGCGCCATCAGGTAAAGTCGTTAAATCTCCAGCGCCAGTCGGGTGCCCTGGGCAATCGCCCGTCGGGCATCCAGCTCCATCGCGACATCGCATCCGCCGATAAGATGTACCGTTTTACCTGCGGCGCGTAACGGGTCCGCCAGCTCGCGGCGAGGTTCCTGTCCGGCGCAGATCACCACATGATCCACTTCCAGCAACTGCGGTTCGCCGCCGATCAAGAGATGTAATCCGTCGTCGTCGATCTTCTGGTAACTGACCGCCGGGATCATCTTCACGCCGCGCGCCAGTAACGTCGCGCGATGGATCCAGCCGGTGGTTTTACCTAACCCTTCGCCCGGCTTGCTGGCTTTGCGTTGCAGCATGACGATTTGCCGTGGACTACGTGCCAGGCGCGGGCCTTCCGGGCGCAGACCGCCTGCCTGTTGCAGGCTGGTATCAATTCCCCATTCCGTACAAAATTCAGCAATATTTTGGCTGGTGGATTCGCCATGCTGGCTCAGATACATGGCCGTGTCAAAACCGATCCCGCCGCAGCCGATGATCGCCACTCGCTTACCAACCGGCGCTTTATCGCGCAATACCTCCAGGTAGGTCAATACTTTTGGATGATCGATACCGTCTATCGGCGGGCGTCGCGGTACTATTCCGCAGGCGAGGATCGCTTCGTCAAACGGCTGAAGATCCTCTGCGTTCACCCGTTGGTTCAGTTTCAGCGTAACGCCAGTAACATCGATCATTCGACGGTAGTAGCGCAGCGTTTCATAAAACTCCTCTTTACCCGGGATCTGCCTGGCGATAGTAAACTGACCGCCAATTTCACTCTGAGCGTCAAACAGCGTGACATGATGGCCGCGCGACGCGGCGTTAATCGCGAAAGCCAGCCCCGCCGGGCCTGCGCCGACAACGGCCAGGTTCTTTTTGCGTATGGCCGGCGTTATCGGCATGTGGGTTTCGTGACAGGCGCGCGGGTTCACCAGACAGGAGGTCACTTTGCCGATGAAGATCCGATCCAGACAGGCCTGATTACAGCCGATACAGGTATTGATCTCATCTGCGCGTCCGGATTGCGCTTTAGTCAGGAATTCAGCATCGGCAAGGAAGGGACGCGCCATCGACACCATATCGGCATCGCCGCGCGTCAGGATCGTCTCGGCGACCTGCGGATCGTTAATGCGATTGGTCGCGATCAGCGGAACCGACACATGACCTTTGAGTTTCCGTGTCACCCAGCTAAAGGCGCCACGCGGTACTGGCGTGGCGATGGTCGGGATTCGCGCCTCATGCCAGCCAATGCCGGTATTAATTAGGCTTGCGCCTGCGGCTTCAATGGCTTGCGCCAGTTGTACCGTTTCGTCGAACGTGCCGCCATTTTCCACCAGATCGAGCATCGACAGGCGATAGATAATAATAAAGTCGTTCCCTACCCGCTGGCGTACCGCGCGTACTACCTCAACCGCGAAGCGCATACGGCTGGTATAGTCGCCGCCCCATTCGTCATCGCGATGGTTAGTTCGCCGCGTGAGAAATTCATTAATCAGATAGCCCTCTGATCCCATCACCTCTACGCCGTCGTAGCCTGCTTCCCGCGCCAGCTGCGCGCAATGTGCGAAGTCGTCGATTAACTGCAAGATTTCATCATGCGTCAGTTCATGTGGCATAAAGCGGTTGATTGGCGCCTGAATTGCCGACGGCGCGACCAGGTGCGGCTGATAGCTGTAACGTCCGGTGTGCAGAATTTGCAGCGCGATTTTACCGCCTTCCGCATGTACGGCATCGGTCACCACGCGGTGAGGCGTTAATTGGCTGGCGTCGTTCAGCATCGCGCCGCCGGTCATCACGACCCCGGAGGGAACGGGCGCAATACCGCCGGTGACGATTAACGCTACGCCGTGTCGTGCGCGCTCGGCATAAAATGCCGCCAGGCGCTCAGCGCCATCAGGATGTTCTTCCAGACCCGTGTGCATCGATCCCATCAGCACACGGTTTCTGAGAGTAGTAAAGCCCAGATCGAGCGGGGCGAACAGCGACGGGTAGCTCATAAGCGTATCCAGTATGTAAAATTATTGTTATGTGGTCGGATGAGTTACTACTGTAGCCGTCGCGAGATAAAAGGGAAAAGGGGAATGTGGTGATTGTGATGGGATTCAAAAAAGAGGCCGCGACCCGGAGAAAACAGGCCGGATAAGCACAGCGCCATCCGGCATCGTTTTTAAACCTCTTCAACGCTCACCTGCATCGCCGCCAGCGCATTACGCGCTGATTTCAATACCTGTTCGCACAGTTCAATGGTTAGCGTGAGCGGTGGCTCGATACGAATTGTTTTCGCATTATTCAGCGTACCAGCGACCAGCACGCGTTGACGGAACATCTCACTGGCAAAACGGTAGCCCGTTTCGTTGTCGACAAATTCAATGGCCATCAACATACCTTTGCCGCGCGCATCGTGTACCAGATTGGGATACTCACGCGCAAGTTGTCGAAAACCATCCAGGAGCGTATCGCCTTTTTGTTCCGCCTGGGCCGGGAGATTTTGCTCCAGCAGTACGTTAATGGTCGCCAGCGCGGCAGCACAAGCCAGCGGATTACCGCCAAAAGTGGTGGTATGCAGGAAGGGGTTGTCGAACAGAACCGAAAACACCTCTTCAGTCGCGATGGTGGCGCCAATCGGCATCACGCCGCCGCCCAGGGCTTTCGCCAGACACAGAATATCAGGCTGCACATTTTCGTGCTCACAGGCAAACATCTTGCCGGTACGCCCCATGCCGGTTTGTACTTCATCCAGAATCATCAGCGCGCCGAATTCGTCACAGAGCTTACGTACCTCTGTCAGGTATCCCTGCGGCGGCAGGATCACGCCGCCTTCACCCTGAATAGGCTCCAGAATCACGGCTGCTATCTCGTCGCCCGTTTTTTTGCCTTCGCTAAATGCCATGCTCATCGCGTCGATATTGCCAAACGGCACATGGCGGAAGCCCGGCAGTAAAGGCATAAAGGGTCTGCGGAAGGTGGATTTGGCCGTGGCGGAGAGCGCGCCCAATGATTTGCCATGAAATGCGCCGCTGGTGGCGATAAAGGTAAACTTGCCGCGCGGCGACTGATACGCTTTTGCCAGTTTTAGCGCCGCTTCGACGGATTCGGTGCCGCTGTTACAGAAAAAGCTGTACTTGAGTTTCCCCGGTGTCAGCGCCGCCAGCGTTTTTGCCAGCATCGCCCGCAAGGGATCAAGTAACTCCTGGCTGTGGAGAGGTTGTTTTGCGAGTTGATTCTGGACGGCGGATACCACAACAGGATTACGGTGCCCCACGTTAAAGATGCCAAACCCCCCAAGACAGTCGATAAACTCCTGCCCCTGGGTGTCGACAAGCGTATTCAAACTGCCCGCTTGCCACTCTACGGCTCCGTAATCCCCGCCGGCGGTAACAGATTTCCGGTATTCCAGAAATCCTGGATTTACATGCTCTTTAAAGTAGTCAATGACCTCTCGGTTTAGTGCTTTCATTTCCTCATGGTTTAGCGTTCGCTTCTCGATGAGATTCAGTGCGTGCGCGCTACAGGCCAAAGCCGATGCGCTGGAAGGTAACCTGTTCAAAATGAGCTCCAGAGGGCCGTGTATCACATGATACTGAATTAAGTATTGCAGGGATTAGCGGGGGTCTAAGCCCATAGTGAAAATCGGGATAAACACCAGGAATAATCACATTTACACAATATTTAATGTCATGTGTTAACAATTGGATGCATTTTGAGCAGATCTTGTTTTACGGTTTACGGTGTGTTGCGTTAGCGGCAGCGTGAGAAAAAGGTGAGCCAGGGCAGATTTTAAAGAAAAAGGTTGTCCACGCTAAACAATTTCATAATGAAAATAAGGCGCGGGATGAGGTGAAAATCGTACAAATATTAAGGATTAATCGCAAATTGCGATCCAGAGCAATTTTAACAACTAAAGATAAATAGATTAGCGCCGAAATAACATCTGAGCGAAAAATTAACATCCAGATAACCTGCACAGGACGCTATCATGTCTTCTCATCCCTACGTCAGCCAGCTAAATACCCCGCTGGATGATGATACCACTCTGATGTCTACGACCGACCTGGAAAGCTATATCACTCACGCCAATGACACTTTTGTCCAGGTGAGCGGCTATCAGTTAAACGAGTTACTGGCGCAGCCACATAATCTGGTGCGTCATCCGGATATGCCGAAAGCTGCCTTCGCAGATATGTGGTATACCCTAAAACAGGGCGAACCGTGGAGCGGCATTGTGAAAAACCGGCGTAAAAACGGCGACCATTATTGGGTGAGGGCCAACGCGGTACCGATGATACGTGAAGGGCGTGTGACGGGATATATGTCGATCCGTACCCGCGCCACGGATGATGAGATTGCCGCCGTCGAGCCTTTATATCAGGCGCTAAATGAAGGGCGGTGTAGTAAACGTATTCATAAAGGCTTGGTGGTTCGTCAGGGCTTGCTGGGCAAACTGCCCGCTATGCCTGTTCGCTGGCGAGTGCGTAGCATTATGGGGCTAATGGCCGTAATGCTGGTGTTGGCGCTGTTCGGTACGGATGCGTCATGGCAGGCGTTGCTGTTGGGCGCGTTGGCGATGCTGGCAGGTACGGCGCTATTTGAATGGCAAATTGTGCGTCCCATTGAAAATGTGGCGACGCAGGCGCTGAAAGTGGCGACCGGCGAACGCAACAGCGTACAACACCTTAATCGTAGCGATGAGTTGGGGCTGACGCTGAGGGCCGTGGGGCAGCTTGGCTTGATGTGCCGCTGGCTGATCAATGACGTATCAAGTCAGGTTTCCAGCGTCAGAAACGGCAGTGAAAGGCTGGCGAAGGGTAATAATGATCTGAACGAACACACCCGTCAGACCGTGGAGAATGTTCAGGAAACGGTAACGACCATGAACCAGATGGCGGAGTCCGTGAAGCTCAATTCCGAGACGGCTTCCGCTGCGGATAAGCTTTCCATGGCGGCCAGTAGCGCGGCGACTCAGGGAGGTGAGGCGATGGATACGGTGATTAAAACGATGGATGATATCGCTCACAGTACGCAACGTATCGGGACGATCACCACGCTAATTAACGATATCGCTTTTCAGACGAATATCCTGGCGCTGAATGCGGCGGTAGAAGCGGCGAGAGCGGGCGAGCAGGGGAAAGGGTTTGCCGTGGTTGCTGGCGAGGTACGCCATCTTGCCAGCCGCAGCGCTAATGCGGCGAACGATATTCGTAAATTAATTGATGCCAGCGCAACAAAGGTGCAGTCAGGCTCCGAGCAGGTTCACGCCGCAGGCCGTACCATGGATGACATTGTAGCTCAGGTGCAAAATGTCACCCTGCTTATCGCACGGATCAGTCAGTCGACGCAGGAACAGACAGATGGGCTTTCCAGCCTGACTCGCGCCGTGGACGAGTTGAACCGCATAACCCAGAAAAATGCGGCGCTGGTGGAAGAGAGCGCACAAGTCTCCGCAATGGTAAAACACCGTGCCAGCCGGCTGGAGGATGCGGTCACGGTACTGCATTAAGTTTATTTGTAGGTAGCAACGGTAATGACATCCGCCCGGTAGCAACAAGCTTACCGGGCGGATGCGCTCTGATAGAAGGCGGCTCCTGCCATCATAGAGAGTATCAGTGACATATATTGTTAAAAATAATGTAATATTTCTTTCCTCTCTCCTGCCTACCCATTAATGGGTATAAGATCAGTTAATAAATAAGAAATGGTTAACCTTTTAGCGTATTTCTTTCATTATTAGTGCCAATTTATGTCACTTTTGGTTCATCTTTCTGTGAACAATAAAAATTACTTACTAATAATGCTCCGAAATAAAAAGCGATCAATATCATAAAGTTAGTAACATTATTGCCGATAAATCTTCCTGTATGAGGATATGCAATCCCAGGGAGAAAATATGTTTTTGCATAACATTAAAATACGTTCAAAATTATTTATGGCCTTTGGCTTATTCATTGTTCTCATGGTGGTGAGTTCCGCTCTGTCTTTGTTTAGCCTTGATCGGGCTAATACGGGTATGCAGAACATTATTACCAATGATTATCCCACCACGGTAAAAGCCAATCTGTTAATCGATAATTTTAATGATTTCATCATCGCGCAGCAGCTCATGTTACTGGATGAAGAGGGGCGCTGGAGCCAGAGTTCGCAGAAAGAGCTGGATGAAATAAGCCAGCGTATTACGGCGTTACTGGATGAGCTTTCCAGCAATCGTCACGATGCGGCTTCGCAGAAAATCATTACCGAGATCCGTGAAGCGCGCCAGCAATACCTGGAGTCCAGATTCCGTATTTTGCAAGATATTCAAAGCCATAATCGTCAGGCGGCCATTCAGGAGATGATGACCAGAACGGTGCAAGTGCAAAAGGTCTATAAGGACAAAGTTCAGGAACTTATCGCCGTTCAGGATGCGCAGATGCACAACGCGGGCGTGCAGGTCGAAGGAGATTTTAAAACTAACCGGACGCTGTTAATTACCCTGGCGCTGATAAGCATCGCTGCCGGATGCGTAATGGGATGGTATATCGTACGTTCCATTACCCGACCGCTTGATGACGCAGTACGCTTTGCCGAGGCGATTGCCGATGGCGATCTGACTCGCCATATCACCACCGACTATAAAGATGAAACAGGCGTACTACTGCAAGCATTAATGGCGATGAAAACGCGTCTGCTGGATATCGTACAGGAAGTGCAAAACGGTTCGGAGAGTATCTCCACGGCGGCGGCGCAAATTGTCGCCGGTAACCAGGATTTGGCGGCGCGTACGGAAGAACAGGCCAGCTCGGTTGAAGAAACGGCGGCGTCGATGGAACAGATTACCGCCACGGTTAAAAACACAGCTGACCATACCAGTGAAGCGACCAAACTCTCTGCCGGCGCCGCCAGCGTAGTGAAAAACAATGGGGAGATGATGAATCAAGTGACGCAGAAAATGCGCGTCATTAACGATACGGCAAATCGTATGTCGGATATCATCAATATCATTGATTCCATTGCCTTTCAGACCAATATTCTGGCGCTGAACGCGGCGGTTGAAGCGGCGCGTGCGGGCGAACATGGACGTGGTTTTGCCGTTGTCGCCGGAGAGGTTCGCCAGTTGGCGCAAAAGAGCGCCTCGTCAGCCAGTGAAATCCGTAATTTGATTGAAGATTCAACCAGTCAGACTCAGGAAGGGATGCACCTGGTGGAGAAAGCCAGCGCCCTGATTAATGGCATGGTGGATAACGTCGAAGAGATGGATGTGATATTACGCGAGATTGGGCAGGCCAGCCGTGAGCAAACTGACGGTATTTCGCAGATTAACAGCGCGATTGGCCTGATTGACGCCGCCACGCAACAAAACTCCTGCCTTGTGGAAGAGTCTGTTGCCGCCGCAGCGTCGCTGAACGAACAGGCGTTACATTTAAAAGAGCTGGTTAACGTGTTCCGCGTCCGCGAAGAGGACACGCAGCCCGCTTAATCCAGTTCGGCGATTTCCAGCGCCGCGCGATCAATCACGCCGATAATGCGTTTGATTTGCGCGTCGTTGATATCGCTGTGGTTTATCCGCAGATCCAGCACGGCCTTGAAGTTATCCAGCGCCCGCTTCATCTGCGGATTTTTACGTAACTCCATGCCCACACAACGGGCTTTTAGCCGCGCCTGAATATGCGTCAGGTGTTCGCGATTTTCATCAAGCCATTGCGCGCCGTTCGCGGTAATCGCGATTTTTTTCCGCCCGCCTTCTTCGTCGCTAATCGTGATAAATTGCTGATCCTGTAAAAAATCCAGCGTAGGGTAGATCACACCAGCGCTTGGCGTATAGCCGCCCCCCGTCAGGTTTTCTATCGCTTTAATCAGTTCATAGCCGTGGCTGGCGTCCCGGGTCAGGATATCAAGAATGACCAGCCGAAGTTCCCCGTGGCCAAAAAATCGCTGACGTCGACCACCGCCCTGTCCATGACGACCACAGCCGTGTCCGTGACGGTGTTCGCCGCCGCAACTGGCGTTCTCATGCTGATGCGCGCTATGGCAGCCTTCATGCTGATGTTCGCGATCTTTGCAGCAACCATCGTGCTTATGATCCCGGTTTTTGCAACACCCTTCATGTTGATTTTGCATCATTGTCTCCTGTTTATTTAGATATATCTAATTTATATCTAAATGATGATTTTTAGCAAGGGCAAAAGCGATTGTTTATATAATCTATTAATTTATAAGGTTTTATTGTAAGGTTATAGTTAGCGACGCGTGGCCAGAACACTATCAAAAAACAGTTGCATTTTTACTGATTAACAATCATTATCATTTAAAATTTTAATTTAGATATATCGTATTACTTCACGAAGGCAAAAAATGACGACATCATCCGCACGCTATCCACAGCGTGTTCGTAATGAACTGCGTTTTCGCGAGCTGACCGTTCTGCGGGTAGAACGTATTAGCGCAGGATTTCAGCGGATCGTACTTGGCGGCGAGGCGCTGGACGGTTTCACCTCCCTGGGCTTTGACGATCACACGAAAGTTTTTTTCCCTGAGCCAGGCTGTCGCTTTACGCCTCCGACAGTCACTGAGGAAGGCATTATCTGGGGGGAGGGCGTTCGTCCGGTCTCCAGGGATTACACGCCGCTGTATGACGAGGCGCGTCGCGAGCTGGCGCTGGATTTCTTTATCCACGATGGCGGCGTAGCCAGCCGTTGGGCAATGGAAGCCCGTGAAGGCGATACACTGACGATCGGCGGGCCGCGCGGTTCGCTGGTGGTGCCGGAAGATTATGCCTGTCAGGTTTATGTCTGCGATGAGTCCGGTATGCCTGCGCTACGTCGTCGTCTGGAATCGCTTAGCCGTCTGCCTGCGCGCCCTGCGGTAACCGCGCTGGTGAGCATTCAGGATGCGGCATATCGCGATTATCTCGCCCATTTGACGGATATTACTGTGGAATATGTTGTTGGCGGCGATGAACAGGCAATGCAAACGCGCCTGTCGCAGCTGACAATACCAGAATCAGACTATTTCATCTGGATTACTGGCGAAGGCAAAACGGTAAAACGTTTAAGTCAGTGCTTTGAAAAGGGGTTTGATCCACACCTGGTACGTGCGGCAGCCTATTGGCATCGTAAATAGCGGTATGGGGTGAGCCCTGTCAGAAACAAAAAGGCCACTCTTTAGAGTGGCTTAATTATATGATTTTAAAGCTAAAATTTGGTGGCCCCTGCTGGACTTGAACCAGCGACCAAGCGATTATGAGTCGCCTGCTCTAACCACTGAGCTAAGGGGCCGTGGCGGTGGATTATAATGTAACTTTACGCTGTAATCCAGCCGTAACCGTGCGGGTGCTGTTTTTATAAACAATGTGTTTTCAACCCGTTATACTTAAAGAACGTTGTATTGCTCAGGAGTAATAATGGTTAAGGACATACTGGCGCCAGGGCTACGGGTGGTTTTTTGCGGCATCAATCCGGGACTCTCCTCGGCGAATACCGGCTTTCCGTTTGCGCATCCCGCGAATCGTTTTTGGAAAGTTATTCATTTGGCCGGTTTCACCGATCGACAGTTGAAACCGGAAGAGGCGGAAAAATTACTGGATTTTCGCTGCGGGGTAACGAAACTCGTCGATCGACCGACGGTACAAGCGACTGAGGTGAAGTTGCATGAATTACGTAGCGGCGGACGAAACCTGATTGAAAAGATAGAGGACTACCAGCCCGCGGCGCTGGCGGTGCTTGGTAAACAGGCTTTTGAACAGGGATTCAGCCAGCGCGGTATCGCCTGGGGTAAACAAAAGATCGCCATTGGCGCGACGATGGTGTGGGTGTTGCCGAATCCCAGTGGCTTAAACCGAATTAAAACGGAAAAACTGGTCGAGGCCTATCGCGAACTGGATCAAGCGCTCATTATGCGTGGGCTATAGCAATGGGGAATGAGGGCGCGAATACTCGCGCTGTGTAGAAATTCTGTAGGCCAAATAGGGTGCTTGCGCATGGCCTGATAAAAAAACGCCGCCTTGCGGCGGCGTTTATACGTGTGCGGCGAATTAATCGTCGAGGAAGCTGCGCAGCACTTCAGAACGGCTCGGGTGGCGCAGTTTACGCAGCGCCTTCGCTTCGATCTGACGGATACGTTCGCGGGTAACGTCGAACTGTTTACCCACTTCTTCCAGTGTGTGGTCGGTGTTCATATCGATACCGAAACGCATACGCAGCACTTTCGCTTCACGAGCGGTCAGGCCAGCCAAAACATCGTGAGTGGCGGCGCGCAGGCTCTCGGTAGTGGCAGAGTCCAGCGGCAGCTCGAGGGTGGTATCCTCGATGAAATCACCCAGATGCGAATCTTCATCGTCGCCGATCGGCGTTTCCATGGAGATAGGCTCTTTAGCGATTTTCAGCACCTTGCGGATCTTATCTTCTGGCATCAGCATGCGCTCGGCCAGCTCTTCCGGCGTTGGCTCGCGGCCCATCTCTTGCAGCATCTGGCGAGAAATACGGTTGAGCTTGTTGATGGTCTCAATCATATGCACCGGAATACGGATGGTGCGCGCCTGATCCGCGATAGAGCGGGTGATCGCCTGACGAATCCACCAGGTAGCGTAGGTGGAGAACTTGTAACCACGACGGTATTCGAACTTATCTACCGCTTTCATCAGGCCGATGTTGCCTTCCTGAATCAGGTCAAGGAACTGCAAGCCACGGTTGGTGTATTTCTTAGCGATAGAAATAACCAGACGTAAGTTCGCTTCAACCATCTCTTTCTTCGCACGGCGGGCTTTCGCTTCCCCGATAGACATGCGACGGTTGATGTCTTTCACCTGTTCGATGGTCAGACCGGTCTCTTCTTCAATCTGCCGCAGTTTTTGCAGGCAGCGTTGCACTTCTTCCGCGACATCGTGCAGTTTTTCCGACCACGGTTTGTTCATCGCGATAGCGGCGTTGAACCAGGTTTCGCTGGTTTCGTTACCGGTAAACAGCGTGATAAAGTTCTTCTTCGGCATTTTGCACTGCTCGACGCAGAGCTTCATGATCAGACGTTCCTGAGTACGCACGCGATCCATCATCACGCGCATACTGTTGACCAGATAGTCGAATTGCTTCGGTACCAGACGGAACTGTTTGAACACTTCAGACAGCTTCAGAATCTCTTCCTGCGCGGCAGCATGGCTGCGGCCTTTCGCTTTGATGGTGTCGCGCGTAACGACGTATTGCGCGCGCAGCTCAGCGAATTTTTCGCGTGCCAGTTCAGGGTCAATGCTGTTGTCGTCATCGGCGGCGTCATCGTCGCCGTCTTCTTCATCTTCGTCTTCGTCATCATCCAGGTCTTCCTGGGAGAGTTCAGAACCGACGTGAGTTGCGGTCGGCGCCATCTCTTCTTCCGCGTTCGGATCGACAAAGCCGGTGATAAGATCGGACAAACGAGCCTCTTCAGCCTCAACGCGATCGTACTGTTCCAGCAGATAGGTAATGGCTTCCGGGTATTCGGCAACGGAGCATTGAACCTGGTTGATCCCGTCTTCGATACGTTTAGCGATGTCGATTTCGCCTTCCCGGGTCAACAGTTCAACAGTGCCCATTTCACGCATATACATGCGTACCGGGTCAGTCGTACGACCGATTTCAGACTCAACACTGGACAGAACTTGTGCAGCAGCTTCTTCCGCATCTTCATCGGTGCTGGTGGTATTTTCAGCCAGCAGCAGATCATCGGCATCAGGCGCTTCTTCCATTACCTGAATACCCATGTCGTTGATCATTTGGATGATATCTTCAATTTGATCTGAATCGACGATATCTTCCGGCAGATGGTCATTGACCTCAGCATAGGTCAGATAGCCTTGCTCCTTACCACGGGTGACAAGAAGTTTCAGCTGTGACTGCGGGTTTTGCTCCATAAGACGGTATCCACACTTATTCGTTTGATTGGTGTCGACGGTATAGCTGTCGACATTTAAAGCGAGGGCATACTTATATTTTGGCCGCTGCCTCTCACTGCGGCTGTCGGGGGCTTCCCGATCGATATGCGGCATTTAAGCCGTTAAATTCATTTTCTGGCCAGCTCCTGGTTTAACGTCCAGAGCTCTCGGCGTTCTTCGCTGCTTAAACCGTGAGTGCGATCGCGAGCGATCAGCTCTTCTTGTCGCAGTTGCAGCAGCGAATCAAACATATGGTTGAGTGAGTCGGTAAAGGTCTTTTCGGCAATCGCCTTATCTGCTATATCGTCCCACATCGATAATTTTTCAAGGGTCGCAGCATCATTTGTGCCACGGTAGAGTTCCAGAAGTTGTCCGGTAGTAAGACCTGGCTGAGCCAAACAAGTTTTGACCAATTCTTTAAATAAGCCAAGTCCAGGCAGCTTATTCTGATCCAGCGCGTCTAAGGGCGGCACTAACGGCGCGAGATCCGGATTTTGCACCAGTAATCCTATCAGTATACGCATGGTCGTGCGTTTTAGCTGCGGAGCCGGGCGGGAAACGCCGCTTTCCGCCTGTTTTGGCACTAAACGATCAAGCTGACTATCATCGAAAATGCCTAACTTCAGCCCCAACGTCTGGCGCAACTGAATACGGTGCGCGTCGCCAGGCACCTGATTAATGAGCGGCAGCGCCAGCGCGGCTAACTGCGTGCTGCCATCCGGCGAGCTTAAATCCACCTGCGGCAGGAGGCTATTAAACAGAAACGTAGAGAGCGGCTGCGCCTGCTCCATCCGCGCTTCAAAAGCCGCCTTGCCTTCTTTACGCACCAGCGTATCCGGGTCTTCGCCGTCAGGTAAAAACATAAAGCGTACCTGCCGACCGTCGGTCATATAAGGCATTGCTGTTTCCAGCGCTCTCCAGGCGGCATCACGGCCAGCCCGGTCGCCGTCGTAACAGCAAATTACGTTGTTCGTCGCCCGGAATAACATATGCATATGGTCTGCCGTGGTTGAGGTACCCAGCGAAGCGACCGCATAGTTAATGTCGTATTGCGCTAGTGCGACGACATCCATATAACCTTCGACCACAAGCAAGCGTTGCGGTTCAGCACTATATTGCTGAGCCTCATAAAGACCATATAGCTGGCGGCCTTTATGGAAAATGTCCGTTTCCGGAGAGTTAAGGTATTTCGGCGTGTCGTTCCCCAGAACTCGGCCGCCAAAACCAATCACCCTGCCGCGTTTGTCCCGAATAGGGAACATGACCCGATTACGGAAACGATCGTAAGTGCTGCCCTGCTCGTTATTGACCAGCATCCCGGCATCCAGCAACAATGCCTTGTTATCGCTGTTATTACCGAAGCGCTTTAACGCGTTATCCCAACCTGGCGGCGCGAAGCCAATGGCGAAACGCTGAATAATTTCAGCGCTCAGACCGCGCTTTTGCAGATAGTCACGCGCAGGTTTTGCCGCAGGATGGGTAAGCGACTGCTGATAAAAGTCATTCAGACCATTCATCAACTGATAGAGGTTTTGCCGTTGATGGCGCTCTATCTGGCTAAGCCCGGTGCCTGCTTCATAGGGAATTTCCAGGTTATGCATGGCCGCTAATTCTTCGACGGTTTCGACAAATTCGAGCTTGTCGTAATTCATCAAAAAGTCGATCGCATTGCCATGCGCGCCGCATCCAAAGCAGTGATAAAACTGTTTTTCACCGTTTACGGTGAAAGAAGGGGTTTTCTCATTATGGAATGGACAACACGCGTGATAGTTCTTGCCCTGTTTCTTGAGTTTTACGCGCACGTCGATCAGATCGACGATATCGGTTCTCGCCAGCAGGTCATTAATGAATACGCGTGGGATTCGTCCAGCCATATGCCCCTTTTATACACGTCATTCTTCAGGCTGCCGTAGTGTTGGCTACGTTTGCTCACCCCTGTCGCTGACTTGCGTAAGCGCCGGGGACTTGCTCTCTTGCCGCCTGGACGCAGCATGAATGATTTTGTGTATATGCTAATGCATAAACGAAAACAAGCCGCGCATTCCTTTCGGAAGCACGGCCTTACAACTACAACTCGATCTGAATTGAGAGCAGCCCGCTCTCAAAAGATTAGTACAGACGAGTACGGCGTGCGTTTTCGCGAGCCAGTTTCTTCGCGTGACGTTTCACTGCAGAAGCTTTAGCGCGCTTACGTTCGGTCGTCGGTTTTTCATAGAACTCACGACGACGAACTTCCGCCAGAACACCTGCTTTTTCGCAGGAACGCTTGAAGCGACGCAGAGCTACGTCGAACGGCTCGTTTTCACGTACTTTAATTACCGGCATGTGCCTCTCACCTTTGATTAATTCGGTTTGCCGCTGGCATCAACGCCAGCTTATTTCAAAATGGTGCGGAATTTTACTGCAATTGCTGCTGCTTTGTAAAGCACCGCGGCCTTTTTTGAAAGGGACTTTTATAAGGGGAGGGAGTATACACGAAGTCGGGACTGAGGGTATACATCCACCCGCATTCGACCTACACTGCGCGGTATTAGAGCGAGGTAAAACAAGTCATGCGTGTACTGGGTATTGAAACATCCTGCGATGAAACCGGCATCGCTATTTACGACGACAAAAAGGGTCTGTTAGCCAACCAATTGTATAGTCAGGTGAAATTACATGCTGACTACGGCGGCGTAGTGCCTGAACTGGCTTCCCGCGATCATGTGCGTAAAACCGTGCCGCTGATTCAGGCGGCATTAAAAGAAGCCGGTCTGACGGCGAGCGATATCGACGCGGTGGCCTATACCGCAGGCCCGGGCCTGGTCGGCGCGCTGCTGGTCGGCGCAACCGTCGGGCGTTCACTGGCATTTGCCTGGAATGTGCCGGCCATTCCTGTACACCATATGGAAGGTCATCTGCTGGCGCCAATGCTGGAAGATAATCCCCCGGAATTCCCGTTTGTGGCGCTACTGGTCTCCGGCGGACATACGCAGCTCATTAGCGTGACCGGAATCGGTCAGTACGAACTGCTGGGAGAGTCGATTGACGATGCCGCCGGTGAAGCGTTTGATAAAACCGCCAAATTGTTGGGGCTGGATTATCCTGGCGGCCCGATGCTGTCGAAAATGGCGTCGCAGGGGACGGCGGGGCGTTTTGTCTTTCCGCGCCCGATGACCGATCGTCCGGGGCTGGATTTTAGTTTTTCCGGTCTGAAAACCTTTGCCGCTAACACCATTCGTAGTAATGGCGACGACGAACAAACTCGCGCTGATATTGCGCGCGCTTTTGAAGATGCGGTCGTGGATACGCTGATGATCAAGTGCAAGCGCGCGCTGGAAAGCACCGGTTTTAAGCGTCTGGTCATGGCGGGCGGCGTCAGCGCTAACCGCACGCTGCGCGCGAAGCTTGCCGAAATGATGCAAAAACGCCGCGGCGAAGTGTTCTATGCGCGCCCGGAGTTTTGTACTGACAACGGGGCGATGATCGCCTATGCCGGAATGGTGCGGTTTAAGGCGGGCGTTACGGCGGATCTTGGCGTAACGGTACGTCCGCGCTGGCCGCTGGCCGAGCTGCCAGCGGCGTAAAAGCGGAAAAAGGGGGCGACATCATGCCGCCCCAACGGGTTTACAGCAAAACGACGGGCATCCACAACAGCCCGGTGACGATCAGCAGCACCAGGAAGAGCAGGCCGAAAATCGCGCCTAACCACGCCAATGGTGGAAGGGTGACGCGCGGCGGATTCGATATGTACGCCCATCACCGAGCTATTGCCGGTCAACCCTTGTGAGCCGATCCCCAGACGGTTGAGGCCCTCTTCCAGACGCAGCTCCAGCTCAATCTTTCTGGCGTTTCTTTTTCAGCTTCGTCCAGATTTTCGTCTCCTGTCGACGCCACAGACGCTGGATGTTGTCATGATGGCGCAGCAAAATGAGACATGACAGCATCGATACCGGGAAGGTGAACTGCGGTTTAAACCACCAGACGTAAAACGGCGCAATCAAGGCGCTGACAATCGCCCCTAACGATGAATAACCGCTTAACAGGACCGTCAGCAGCCAGGTGCCAGCCATGACGCCGGTTAAATCCCAGCCGATGGGCGCAATGGCGCCAAATGCGGTTGCTACGCTTTTCCCACCTTTAAAGCCAAAAAAGACCGGCCAGATATGCCCCAGACAGGCGGCGATAGCGATAAGCCCCAGCCAGAAAGGGGTAACGCCTAACGCATACGCGCCCCAGACGGGCAACATGCCTTTAAGGATGTCAAAAATAAGTACCGCGACAGCCGCTCCCTTGCCACCGATTCGTAATACGTTCGTCGCGCCCGGGTTGCCGGAGCCGCTTTCTCGCGGATCGGGCAGCCCGGCGATGCGGCAAACCAGAATGGCACTGGAAATTGAGCCGCAGAGGTACGCGAAGAGGATCATTCCAGGCGCGATTGCACTCATAAGCTGTTCCGTATTGAAAGTGTCGTTTTATTTACTATTTCTGTGGATAATACGCACATTTCGCCGGAAGTGGTATCCGGGTTAGCCAAAAAGCAGGCAGGTCGTGATGGATATTGTATTTATAGAGCAACTTTCGGTAATCACCACTATCGGTGTTTACGACTGGGAACAGACTATCGAGCAAAAACTGGTGTTCGATATCGAAATGGCATGGGATAACCGCAAGTCGGCGAAAAGCGATGATGTCGCAGATTGTCTAAGTTATGCGGATATCGCCGACACGGTGATAAATCATGTCGAAGGCGGTCGTTTTGCTCTGGTCGAACGCGTGGCGGAAGAGGTGGCGGATCTGCTGCTTAGCCGATTCAATTCTCCGTGGGTTCGCATCAAACTGAGCAAGCCTGGCGCCGTCGCGCGCGCGGCGAACGTAGGGGTAATTATTGAGCGTGGCAATAATCTGAAATAAAAATAAATAATTTTATATTTTTTAAACCAAACGGTTATATATGGGGTCTTAACGCGAGATCCATTTTTGCAGTGTTTTTCATTTTAGGGGTTTATTGATGAGCGATATGCACTCGCTGCTGATAGCGGCAATTTTGGGTGTGGTCGAAGGATTGACGGAGTTTTTGCCGGTATCCAGCACGGGCCATATGATTATTGTGGGTCATCTGCTGGGGTTTGAAGGCGATACGGCCAAGACATTCGAAGTGGTGATTCAACTTGGATCTATTCTGGCGGTCGTGGTGATGTTCTGGCGGCGGTTGTTTGGTCTCATCGGTATTCACTTTGGCCGCCCGCTACAGCGTGAAGGTGAAAGTAAAGGTCGATTAACGTTGATTCACATCCTGCTGGGCATGATTCCGGCGGTGGTGCTGGGGTTAGTCTTTCATGACACGATCAAGTCGCTATTTAACCCGATTAACGTGATGTACGCGCTGGTGGTAGGCGGTCTGTTGCTGATTGCCGCCGAGTGCCTGAAGCCGAAAGAACCGCGCGCGCCGGGGCTGGATGATATGACGTATCGTCAGGCGTTTATGATTGGCTGTTTCCAGTGTCTGGCGCTGTGGCCGGGCTTCTCGCGTTCCGGAGCGACCATTTCCGGTGGGATGCTGATGGGCGTCAGCCGTTACGCCGCCTCTGAGTTCTCGTTCTTACTGGCTGTGCCGATGATGATGGGCGCAACGGTTCTGGATCTCTACAAAAGTTGGTCATTCCTGACCGCAGCGGATATTCCGATGTTCGCGGTGGGCTTTGTGACGGCGTTTGTGGTGGCGCTGATCGCCATCAAGACTTTCCTGCAACTGATTAAGCGTATCTCGTTTATTCCGTTTGCGATTTACCGCTTTGTGGTGGCGGCTGCCGTTTACGTCGTCTTCTTCTGATGATTGACCGTGCCGGATGGCGGCGTACCGCCTTGTCCGGCCTAACTGTTTTGCCGGTCCGATAAGCGCAGCGCCATCAGGCAATTTATCGTGCCGGATGGCGTTTAGTTGGCGGGGTTCGGGCAGCGCTTCTCTTTCCAGCTGGCGACCGCTGCAATTCGTCGCTTCGTCAGCTCCTCGCGAATCTCAATGCCCTTAAATCCGGCCTCCACCACCTCTTTCGTCGGTACCGCTTGGGCCACCTGCCAGGCTTCGCGCAGCCAGCGCCCCTGCGGGTAATCCGATGCTTCAAAGCCGGTACGTCCACGGACATCGGCTTCGCTGGTCAGCGCAATCTGCTCGACGCGCTGCGGTTTACGCCATGCATCAATGGCGTCAAACAGCTTAACGATCGTTTTCGGCTGGAGTATCGGAAAGGTGTGGATCAGATCGTGGTATTCGGCGACCAGTTTAGCTAAATCACGCAGGTCATTGGGGACGCGCAAACGCTGGCATAACTGTTCGACCAGTTTCACGCCCGCCGGGCCGTGACCATGATGGCGCGGCCAGAGGTTTTTCGGCGTTAAGCCTTTGCCCAGATCATGACAAAGCGTGGCGAAACGGACATCAAGCTGCGGACTGAGCATGGCGGCCATCGACAGCGTCATCAGCGTATGAACTCCGGTATCAATTTCCGGATGCCACTTTGCCGGCGCGGGTACGCCAAACAGCGCGTCGATTTCCGGAAACAGGACGCGCAGGGCGCCGCAGTCGCGCAATACCTGGAAGTAAACCTGCGGATTGCGGGTGGTAAGCGCATTTTCCGTCTCTTTCCATACCCGTTCCGGCGTCAGATGTTCCAGCTCGCCTGCCGCGGTCATTTCGCGCATTAGCGCCAGTGTTTCATCGGCGATACGGAAACTAAGATGAGCGTAACGGGCGGCAAAACGCGCCACGCGCAATACGCGCAAGGGATCTTCGCCAAACGCGGGAGAGACATGTCGCAGTAGACGCGCCTCCAGATCCCGGCGCCCGTGGTAAGGGTCGATAATCTGGCCGTCATCGTCGCGCGCCAGAGCATTAATGGTCAGATCGCGACGCTGGAGATCGGCTTCCAGGGTAACGTCCGGCGCGGCATAACAGGTGAAGCCCGTGTAGCCGGAACCGGATTTACGCTCAGTACGCGCCAGCGCGTATTCTTCGTGAGTTTGCGGATGGAGAAACACAGGAAAATCACGGCCTACCTGCTGGTAGCCCGCATCAAGCATCTCCTGCGGCGTGGCGCCGACAACGACCCAATCTTTATCTTTAACCGGTAGCCCTAACAACGCATCCCGAACCGCACCACCGACCAGATAAATCTTCACGCCACTTTCCTTTTAAAAACGATCATCCTCTAATGATAAGACAGTGCCGCAGAGAAGGCGATTTAGTTCATCCAGCGGTCTTTGCGTTTACGGCTTGGGATCATATGCGGCAGCACCAGCCCTAACAGCAAGCCAATACCCAATACGCCGCCGCCATACATAAACCACTGCATAATAATGGTGCGCTGTTTGTCATCCAGTTGCAGATTCGCGGCGCTAACTTTTTTCTGCGCGACAATCAGCTCGTTTTTCAGCTTCTGGTTCTCTTCTTTTAGTCCGTTGATGACGCTGTCGCTTTGCGCCACTTTCTGCTGCATATCGGCGGTGCGCTGATTCCACGTGGTATCAATATTGTTGAGTTTATCGGTCAACGTTTTGACCTGATTTTCCAAATCCGGCACGCGGGTACGCAGGCTTGGCGTGGTATTCAGTTCTTTTAACGGTATCCAGGCAGTACGACCAGAACTGTCTTTGATTTGACCATAGTTGGCATCGCTCTGTAAGAGCGTGACTTCCTCGCCGGCGTTGACGGTACCCACAAGGCGATAATTATCTCCCGGACCGCTGCGGACCCAGGTATTCAGTTCATCAGAAACGTAACGCGTCTCTTCAGCATGAGAGACGGCGGTGGCGCTAAGCGCAAGTAAAGTTAGTCCAATCAGGCGTAATTTTGGCATCAGGCTGTCGTTATTGTCAGAGAAAGTGGAACGATAGTAACGGCATCAGTGTCGCTACGCAAAGTAGTCGACATCAATCGGAATCATCTGTGTCGCCTTTGCCGCTACGTCAAACTTTTACGCCCGTCAAATTGCTCGTTGCATGGCAATTTGGCGCAAAATACTATCTACTGACAAAAATAATGCGGGTAAGTTCGCCAAGAATCTTCCCAGATGTGACATAACCCATAAGTACAAGGCCATGGCTCAGGAAATCGAATTAAAGTTTATCGTCAATCACGACGCCGTAGATGCGCTGCGAAATCATCTTCATACGCTCGGCGGCGAGCATCATGCGCCCAGCCAGTTGCTGAATATCTACTTCGAAACGCCTGATAACTGGCTACGCCGCCATGATATGGGGCTGCGTATTCGTGGTGAAAATGGGCGCTATGAAATGACCATGAAAATTGCCGGCCGGGTAACGGGCGGGCTGCACCAGCGACCCGAATACAATGTCGCGTTAAGCGAACCCGTGCTGGATCTGACGCAACTTCCGGCGGAGGTCTGGCCGGATGGCAAACTGCCCGCTGGCCTGGCATCAAGCGTACAGCCGCTGTTCAGTACCGATTTTTACCGGGAAAAATGGTGTCTGGACGTTGACGGCAGCAGGATTGAAATTGCGCTCGATCTCGGCGACGTAAAAGCGGGCGAGTTTGCCGAACCGATTTGTGAGCTGGAGCTTGAGTTGCTTCGCGGCGATACGCGCGCCGTGTTAAAACTGGCGAAGCAACTGCTGTCGCAAACCGGTTTGCGTCAGGGCAGTCTGAGTAAGGCGGCGCGAGGTTATCACCTGGCGCAGGGGAATGCGCCGCGAGAGAATACACCAACGGCAATTCTGCGGACTGCCGCGAAAGCCACGGTAGAGCAAGGGCTGGAGGCCTCGCTGGATCTGGCGTTGTCACAGTGGCAGTACCATGAAGAGCTCTGGCTGCGCGGCGACGAGTCGGCGAAAGAACACGTGCTGGATGCTATGGGATTAGTGCGCCATGCCTTAATGCTTTTTGGTGGCATTGTTCCGCGTAAAGCGAGCGCTCACTTACGTGATCTACTTACCCAGGCGGAAGCGACGATGACATCCGCGGTGTCCGCCGTCACAGCCGTTTATAGTACGCAAACGGCGATGGCGAAACTGGCATTGACGGAATGGCTGGTGACGAAAGCCTGGCAGCCATTTCTGGACGCGAAGGCGCAGGCCAAAATGGCCGATTCTTTTAAGCGTTTCGCCGACATTCATCTTTCTCGTCATGCTGCTGAATTAAAAAAAGTTTTTGGACAACCGCTGGGTGATAAGTATCGCGACCAGTTGCCGCGTTTGACTCGCGATATCGACAGCGTTTTACTGCTGGCCGGGTATTATGATGCGATGGTCGCGCAGGCATGGCTGGAAAACTGGCAGGGATTGCGTCACGCCATTCTTACCGGACAACGTATTGAAATTGAACATTTCCGTAATGAGGCCATTAACCAGCAGCCGTTCTGGTTGCACAGCGGAAAACGATAATCAGAACCGTAGAAAGCGCCTGATGACGCTGCGCTTATCAGGCTTACGGTATGCGGACTTGTAGGCCGGATCAGGCGAAACGCCGCCATCCGGCATTATTTAAAGGATATCCCCTAAATGACGCCGCTCTCTTCACCCTTATCGCAGTACTGGCAGACCGTTGTTGAGCGCCTACCAGAAGGATTTACTGAGACATCGCTTAACGTGCAGGCGAAGTCAGTACTTACATTTAGCGATTTTGCGCTGGATAGCGTGATAGCGCATCCGGAGTGGCTTGCCGAACTGGAATCCGCATCGCCGCAGGCTGATGAATGGCGACATTATGCTGGCTGGTTACAGGAGGCGTTGGCAGGTGTCTGTGACGACGCCTCGCTGATGCGTGAACTGAGGTTTTTTCGTCGTCGCATCATGGTACGCATCGCCTGGGCGCAGACGCTGTCGCTGGTGGACGATGAGACTATTTTACAACAGTTGAGCCATCTGGCGGAGACGCTCATTGTGGGGGCGCGCGACTGGCTGTATGCCGCCTGTTGCCGCGAATGGGGAACCCCCTGTAACCCGCAGGGCGTTCCGCAGCCGCTGTTGATTTTAGGCATGGGCAAGCTGGGCGGCGGCGAACTGAATTTTTCGTCTGATATCGATCTGATTTTCGCCTGGCCGGAACATGGCGAGACCCGGGGCGGGCGTCGTGAACTCGATAACGCCCAGTTTTTTACGCGTCTCGGGCAGCGGCTGATCAAAGCGCTGGATCAGCCCACAATGGATGGTTTTGTCTATCGGGTGGACATGCGCCTGCGACCGTTTGGCGACAGCGGCCCGCTGGTACTGAGTTTTGCCGCGCTGGAGGATTACTATCAGGAGCAAGGACGCGACTGGGAACGCTACGCCATGGTGAAAGCGCGGCTAATGGGCGATAACGACGACGCCTGGTCTCGTGAATTACGCGCCATGCTGCGGCCTTTCGTTTTCCGCCGCTATATCGATTTCAGCGTCATCCAGTCGCTACGTAATATGAAAGGGATGATCGCCCGCGAAGTGCGACGCCGCGGTTTGAAAGACAACATTAAACTTGGCGCGGGCGGTATTCGTGAAATTGAGTTTATCGTGCAGGTATTCCAGCTCATCCGCGGCGGACGCGAGCCGTCGCTACAGTCGCGTTCGTTACTGCCAACGCTGGATGCTATCGCTGCGCTGCATTTGCTGCCTGAGAATGACGTGGCGCAACTGCGCATGGCCTATCTTTTTCTACGTCGTCTGGAGAATCTACTGCAAAGCATCAATGACGAACAGACGCAAACGTTGCCTGCCGACGATCTGAATCGGGCGCGGCTGGCCTGGGGAATGAAGGCGGAGAACTGGCCGCAGCTTGTTGGCGAACTGACGGATCATATGGCTAATGTACGCCGCGTATTCAACGAATTAATTGGCGATGATGAAGCCGATACCCCGCAGGAGGAAGAACGTTCAGAGCCGTGGCGTGAAGTATGGCAGGATGCGCTACAGGAGGATGATTCGACGCCAGTGCTGGCGCATTTAGCCGATGAGGATCGGCGACAGGTTCTGACCCTCATCGCTGACTTCCGTAAGGAACTGGATAAACGCCCTATCGGCCCGCGCGGGCGGCAAGTGCTGGACCAACTGATGCCGCACCTGCTTGCTGACGTCTGTTCCCGCGAAGACGCCGCTGTTACGCTATCGCGGATAACGCCGTTGCTGGCGGGGATTGTCACTCGCACCACCTATCTGGAGCTGTTGAGCGAATTTCCCGGCGCGCTGAAACACCTGATTATGCTCTGCGCCGCTTCGCCAATGATAGCGAGCCAACTGGCGCGTTATCCGTTGTTGCTTGATGAACTGCTCGACCCCAGCACGCTTTATCAGCCGACGGCTACCGGCGCTTACCGCGACGAATTACGCCAGTATTTGCTGCGGGTGCCGGAAGAGGACGAAGAACAACAACTGGAGGCATTACGCCAGTTTAAACAGGCACAGCTTTTGCGGATTGCGGCGGCGGATATTGCCGGTACGCTGCCGGTGATGAAAGTGAGCGATCACCTCACATGGCTGGCGGAGGCGATGATTGATGCTGTGGTGCAGCAGGCGTGGACGCAAATGGTTGCGCGTTATGGTCAGCCAGCGCATCTGGACGAACGCCAGGGGCGGGGGTTTGCGGTCGTCGGTTATGGCAAGTTGGGCGGATGGGAGCTGGGCTACAGTTCCGATCTGGATCTCATCTTCCTGCATGACTGTCCGATGGACGTCATGACCAACGGCGAACGCGAAATCGACGGGCGGCAGTTTTATCTGCGCCTGGCGCAGCGCATTATGCATCTGTTCAGTACGCGCACCTCCTCCGGCATTTTGTATGAGGTGGATGCGCGTCTACGCCCCTCTGGTGCGGCGGGAATGCTGGTGACTTCAGCGGACGCGTTTGCCGATTATCAGCAGCATGAAGCCTGGACCTGGGAACATCAGGCATTGGTACGCGCTCGCGTGGTATATGGCGACCCGCAGCTTACCTCACAGTTTGATACGGTGCGCCGCACTATCATGACGACGGCGCGCGACGGCAAGACATTGCAGACTGAAGTGCGTGAAATGCGCGAGAAAATGCGGGCGCATCTCGGCAATAAGCATCGTGATCGTTTTGATATTAAAGCTGATGAAGGCGGTATTACGGATATTGAGTTTATCGCGCAATATCTGGTACTGCGCTACGCTCATGAAAAACCTAAATTAACGCGCTGGTCTGATAACGTGCGCATCCTGGAGCTTCTGGCGCAAAACGGCATTATGGATGAACACGAGGCGCAGGCGCTGACGGTAGCCTACACCACACTGCGTGATGAACTGCACCACCTGGCGTTGCAGGAGCTTCCCGGTCATGTGGCGCAGACGTGTTTTAGCAAAGAGCGCGCGCTGGTGCAGGCAAGCTGGCGGAAGTGGCTGGTAGCCGTTTGAATTATGCTATTATCGCGCGCAAATTTTGAATCTCTCAGGAGACAGGAATGAAAGTAAATCTGCCAGCGTTTGAACGTGCAGGCGTCATGGTTGTGGGTGATGTAATGCTGGATCGCTATTGGTATGGCCCCACTTGCCGTATTTCACCGGAAGCGCCGGTGCCCGTGGTTAAGGTAAATACCGTTGAGGAACGTCCGGGCGGCGCGGCGAACGTGGCGATGAACATTGCGTCTCTGGGAGCGAACGCCCGTCTGGTCGGCCTGACGGGTATTGATGACGCCGCGCGCGCGCTGAGCAAAACGTTGGCGGAGGTCAATGTGAAGTGCGACTTCGTTTCTGTGCCGACGCATCCGACGATTACCAAACTGCGCGTGCTATCACGTAATCAGCAGCTCATTCGTCTTGATTTTGAAGAAGGCTTTGAGGGCGTGGACCCGCAGCCGTTGCATGAGCGTATCAACCAGGCGCTGGGATCGATCGGCGCGCTGGTATTGTCCGATTATGCCAAAGGCGCTCTGACCAGCGTGCAGACTATGATTTCCCTGGCGCGCCAGGCGGGCGTGCCGGTGCTCATCGATCCGAAAGGAACGGATTTTGAACGTTACCGCGGCGCCACGCTGCTGACGCCAAACCTTTCTGAATTCGAGGCGGTTGCGGGGAAATGTAAAAGCGAAGACGAACTGGTTGAACGTGGTATGAAGCTCATTGCCGATTACGACCTTTCCGCGCTGTTGGTCACGCGTTCCGAACAGGGAATGACGCTGCTGCAACCGAATAAAGCGCCGCTACATATGCCGACGCAGGCGCAGGAAGTTTATGATGTTACCGGTGCGGGCGATACGGTGATCGGCGTGCTGGCGGCGACGCTGGCGGCGGGAAATACCCTGGAAGAGGCGTGTTATTTCGCCAATGCGGCGGCGGGCGTAGTGGTAGGTAAACTCGGGACGTCAACGGTTTCCCCTATTGAGCTGGAAAACGCAGTGCGCGGACGCGCGGATACCGGCTTCGGCGTCATGACCGAAGAGGAGTTGAGACAGGCCGTCGCCAGCGCGCGTAAGCGTGGCGAGAAAGTGGTTATGACCAACGGCGTTTTCGATATTCTGCACGCGGGCCACGTCTCTTATCTGGCGAACGCGCGCAAACTGGGCGACCGCCTGATTGTTGCGGTCAATAGTGACGCCTCGACTAAACGTCTGAAAGGCGAAAGCCGTCCGGTTAATCCGCTCGAACAGCGTATGATCGTGCTGGGCGCGCTGGAGTCGGTCGACTGGGTTGTCTCTTTTGAAGAGGATACGCCGCAACGACTGATTGCCGGTATTCTGCCGGATCTGCTGGTAAAAGGCGGCGACTATAAGCCGGAAGAGATCGCGGGCAGCGAAGAGGTCTGGGCCAACGGCGGTGAAGTCATGGTGCTGAACTTCGAAGATGGTTGTTCCACGACCAATATCATCAAAAAGATCCAGACCGAGAGCGAGAAGTAAAACCGCGTCATCAGGCGTTACAGACGCGGCGGGCGCTGATTTTGAAGGCGCGTCGGACATTTTGTTTCGACGCGTATCTCGCGGTTGACGCTGCTTTTTTTTCGACCTAAAGTAAAGGAATAAGGGTGAGAGGGGATCTCTCCCCCCTCTGATTGTCTGTTAGTAAGCTGCGAAACTTATCAGTAACAGAACAATCAGTATGATGACCTGTTGCATCATAACCCTTTCCTTATTAAAGCCCCTTCCTCGGGAGGGGCTTTCCCGTTTCAGCCCCTTGCTGACATCGCGATTGTTGGTGAGTGGCCTGTCTGGCGCAAGGGCTTTCTCCCGCCGATTTTGCGTTACTGGATCGCCCACGCAAAATGGCCTGCTGGTCATAACGCTTTGTACAGACAAGGTGGAAAAAAGATAAAAAAATCCCCGGCCTTATGGCCAGGGACAGGAGATATAGCGGGGGGTTATTGCTCTTTTACCGTTGCTTCGCGATTAATCTCATCCGTTGCCGATGAAACCAACGGTGTGGTCAGCGCCTTTAGCGAGCCGCCGGCGATGCCAATCTCGTTTAACAGCGAATCGATCAGCGGCGCCTGGGTACGATAGGTGAGCGCGGCAGATAAGGCTTGTTCCGCCAGGTTTCCCCCGTTAGCGCCGCCAGCGGCGACGTCGCCCGCCGTCGCGCTGCGATTGAGGCCATCGACCTGAATAATCTTAATGCCGTCGATGGATTTCATCGGTTCAACAGACTTCTCAATAACAGCAGGCAACGATTGTAAGAGCGCTAGTTTAAATTTGAGGCTGGTTTGTTCGTCAGATAGTACGTTGATAGCGTCATTCAGCGCCCGTTGCGCTTCGGCTTCCGCCAGACCTTTTTTACGCGTTGCTTCCGCCAGTTCGATGATGGCGGCGGCTTGCAATTCTGCCGCTTCTTTCTCTGCTTTTGCCCGAACGGTCAGTTCGACCGCTTTGGTTTCCGCATCCTGCGCCGCGGCGATCAGAGCGACCTGCTTGGCGCGATCCGCTTCGGCGGTCTGGCGGGTGGTTTCTACGTTTTGCTGGGCGCGAACCGCATCGGCCAGCGCGTCGTTGGCGCGCGCTTCCGCTTGCGATTGCTGCTCGGATTTGGCGGCAATGGCGATAGATTTCGTCTGGTTGGCGATTTCTGTCACCTGTTGCTGTTCTATCTCTTTAATACGTACTTCACGCTCGGCCTCAACTTTCCTGGACCGTACTGCTTGCTCACGTTCGATCTCCGTCTCCTGGATCTGCCGCTCAGCAAGAATGCGCGTCTGTTCTGCTTCACGATGGCGCTCGGCCTCAAAAGCGGCAATTTTGGCGTTTTGTTCGGCGGTGCGGGTTTTAACCTGTTGCTCCTGCTCCAGAGTCATAAAGGCTTCTTGCTGCTCGATTTCCAGCTTGCGTTCAAGCGCGTCGCGGTTCTTTTCGCGCACCGCCACTTCCACATCCTGTTCCACTTCATTACGTTCACGACGGCGGCGTTCGGTTTCCTGCGTCAGTTTCGTCAGACCTTCGGCATCAAAGGCGTTGTTTGGGTTGAAATGCTCTTTGGACGTTTGGTTAAAGTTGGTTAATGAGACGCTTTCCAGTTCCAGGCCGTTTTTCGACAAATCTTCCGCAACGGTGTTTTGTACGCCCTGAACGAAGTTTTCACGCGTATCCTGTAGCTCATGCATCGTCATCTGGGCCGCGGTAGCGCGTAAGGCGTCAACGAATTTATCCTCAACCAGCATACGCAGATCTTCCGGCGACAGCGTTCGCTGGCCAAGCGTTTGTGCGGCGGTGGCAATACCTTCAACAGAGGGTTTTACACGTACGAAGAAAGCGACGACCACGTCAACGCGCATACGATCTTTGGTGATCAGGCTGTCGACGGTAGCACGGCTGACTTCAAGTTTTAGGGTATTCATATTGATCGGAATAATTTCGTGAAAGATTGGCATCACAATAGCGCCGCCGCTCATCACCACTTTTTGCCCGCCAAGCCCGGTACGGACAAACGCCTGTTCCGCAGATGCGCGGCGATAAAGGCGAGCAAAAATGATCCCGATAATTAGTAAGACGATAACCGCCACGATGGCGGTAAACATCCATGATGGCAATATGCCAAAAACATCATCCATTATGTAAGTTCCTCTCAATTAAACATAGAAGGTACGCTCAGCCAAATAACGCGTTGCGGAAAGTCGGCAGACAATCAGCACCTTGTCTCCTTTTTTAAATTCTTTTCCCTTTTCGGGTTCCAGCAGTAAATAGTGAATCTGGCCGAACTTATCGGTAAATTTTCCTTCGCAAGGTGTTCCGGCGACGGCGGCGTGGCCGGTAATAATCGCCATGCCGCCGATAAATTCCTCTTCCCGGAGGGCGGAGCTTTCATCTCTGGGTAGCCAGGGCGCGAGGATTTTTCCGCTGTAATGCACGGCAAAGACCGACAGGACAATGCTTAACGGGACCAGCAGCAGATTGCTGAGCGGCGCCTGCCAGAGCATGATCCCGCCATGCTGGATGAGGATACCGAAGAGGCCGAAATAGCCGGCCAATAGACAGAGGACGACCAGGGAGGGAACGCGTCCAATATTCAGATAATGAAGCGCCTGGCCCGCAGGGCCGGATGACAGGGCATCATAATGATCGAGATGGGCGTCGAGCGCGCCTGAAAGAAAGTGGCCAAAAATCAGAGAAATCATCTCCAGCACGCCGATAAAGAAAACGAACGCGATGGCAAACAGATAGGGGCTGTTATACTCCGCAAATAAGGTCATATTTTCTATCCTTGTCGCCGCCTTCAGAAGGATGTTCGCGTGATAATTTTCATGCTTGTTATTTCATTGCGTTACAATATCATGTGACCCATATCTCCTTAAGTCCGAAAAGCGATTTATCCGTCGTTATCTTTGGTGAATATTGTGATTTTGCGCATTAAATTTGCGCACGTTATGTATAAAACCGCCGTACATATAGGGAAATACTGAAATCAGAAAAAGCATATAGCCTTAACAGAATTCAATAACTGGAGGGTATGCTGATGAACAACAATAACGTCTATTCATTAAATAATTTCGATTTTCTGGCGCGCAGTTTTGCCAGAATGCAGGCGGAGGGGCGTCCTGTTGATATCCAGGCGGTAACCGGCAATATGGACGAGGAGCACCGCGACTGGTTTTGCAAGCGTTACGCGCTTTACTGCCAGCAGGCGACTCAGGCGAAAAGGTTAGAATTAGAACACTAATGCAGGCTCCCTTTACAGGTGCAGGGCATTATTCAGATCTTATATGAGCGGGCCGTCAGGCCCGTTCACGTTTTTACTCTTGTGGATCGACTGGCGGGATGGCGGGCGCAGGTTTTACTTCTTCAGGCTTGTCGCGAGCTTCCAGTTCGCTGAGGCGTTGCTCCAGCAGCGCCAGTTTTTCCCGGGTGCGCAGCAAGACCTGAGTCTGGACATCAAACTCTTCGCGGCTCACCAGATCGAGACGCGTCAGCTGAGATTGCAGCGTTTGACGGATTTTTTTCTCGATATCTTCCCCGAACTCGCGAATACCTTTCGGCATTGACTCATGAACCTGGCGTGCGATTTGCTCAATTTTTTTCGGGTCAATCATTGTGGTTTCCCTGAACTGGTAAGTGTTAGCTCTTATTGTAGTGCGATATGTGGACGCCATAAACCAGAATTGTGTGACGTCATACGGAGTAAAGGCGTTGATGAAGGTAATCAATAGCGTTATAGTTAACCCGCTTATTCTCAGGGCGGGGCGAAATTCCCCACCGGCGGTAAATCAGCGATGTTTAACGCATTTCTCATCACGGCGCGCCGTGACGGAACGCGGAGAGCAGGTTGAAAGCCCGCGAGCGCTTTTTGCCATAGCGAAAAGGTCAGCAGATCCGGTGTAATTCCGGGGCCGACGGTTAAAGTCCGGATGGGAGAGGGTAACGATCCAGTCGGGCATGGACCCGCTCACGTTATTTTTTTGCCGCTTGTCGGCACTCCTAAGACTGCCCTGATTCTGGTAACCATAATGTTAATGAGGTTTTTTTACCATGAATCAGACGCTACTTTCCTCTTTTGGTACGCCTTTTGAACGTGTTGAACTTGCACTGGATGCGCTGCGTGAAGGACGCGGTGTGATGGTGCTTGATGATGAAGATCGTGAAAACGAAGGCGATATGATTTTCCCCGCAGAGACGATGACCGTAGAACAGATGGCGTTAACCATTCGTCACGGTAGCGGTATTGTTTGTCTGTGTATTACTGAAGATCGTCGTAAGCAGCTCGACTTGCCAATGATGGTGGAAAACAACACCAGCGCCTACGGCACCGGTTTTACCGTGACCATTGAAGCCGCAGAAGGCGTGACCACCGGCGTTTCCGCCGCTGACCGTGTCACTACGGTGCGTGCGGCAATTAAGGATGGCGCAAAACCGTCCGATCTTAACCGTCCGGGGCACGTTTTCCCACTGCGCGCTCAGGCGGGCGGCGTGCTGACGCGCGGCGGTCATACGGAGGCGACCATCGATCTGATGACGCTGGCCGGTTTTAAACCTGCAGGTGTACTGTGCGAGTTGACTAACGACGATGGGACGATGGCGCGCGCGCCGGAGTGTATCGCGTTTGCAGGCCAGCATAATATGGCGGTAGTCACGATTGAAGATCTGGTGGCTTACCGCCAGGCGCATGAGCGCAAAGCCAGCTGATCGAACGGATCATGGTTGAAAAAAGCCGATGAGATGTCATCGGCTTTTTTGTATTCCTTCGGTGCCATATTGTTCAGTTTCAAAGAACGACGAATAAGCTGAATGGTAAAATTATTGTGAGAAAAGCAGAGGCCTGAATGCAGACCTCTGCTTTGGTTTATCTATTCAGGTTATTTGCCTCTGGCCAGTTTCAATGCCCAGGCGCCGCTCATCACCAGCAGCAGAATCAGGCACAACCCAAAGGCCAACATACATGCCTGCGCCATGTTCATAAAGTGCCAGGGCGGAAGCAGATACCAGCCTTCGGACTGCTGGTAGAGATCGACAAACCACTGCTGTACGCTACTGAGCGTTACGCCATCAGGGACGATAGGCGCGTCATAACCGCAGTCTCCGGTAGGTTTAAACCACTCCGGTGCCCATTCCGCCAACGGTAAGTTGAAAGGAAAGGTAGGGTCAGTCGAACATCCTTGCACGCCAAAAAGTGAATCGGGGTCCGCATTATGTACCGCATGATGGATACCATTAAGCTTAATAGAAAACTTAATGCCCATAATGCTGCCATAAAACGCCGCGATGCAGCCAATCAGCTTCAGCACGATATTTTTGGGATTTATCGCCGCAATCACCCCGCCAATTACCATCACAAACATCGCGTAACGGATGTAAACACACTGCTCGCACGGTGCCATGTAGAGGTAGATTTGGAAGAACGAGTGCGCCAGGATAATTAACCCTCCCATCGCGATGGCCATTAACAGCCACAGAAAGCGCTGTTCCTGCCATCTCACCAGCGTATCTACTGGTCTTGCGCGTAGGTCTCGCCATAATCCCTTAATAAAATCCATAATCGTTTCCCTGCTTATTTTTTAGTGGCCAGTTCCCGAACGAGTTCAGCCATAGAATCGATGGATTTGATGTTTTTGGTATAGATAAGGTACTTGCCGTTGACGACGTAAGCCGGAACACCCTGAATTTTGGCAACGTCATAGGCGGCTTTCCATTTTTCCAGAGTCTCCTGAACGGCAGGATCTTTCAGCGCTGCTTCAAAATCAGCCTGGCTCATGCCTGCGGCGTCCAGCCCGGTTTTAATAAATGCCGCCGGATCTTTCCCATCTGACCAGCGCTCTTTCTTATCATGGTAAGCCGCATACCAGGCGAACTTCGCTTTTTTGAATTGTGATTTAGCATCAAATAACGAAATCCCGGCAGCTTTATCTTTGGCGATCAGGACTGCAAATACTTCGCTGGCCTGTTTTCCATATTCGCCTTTTGTTTCCAGGTGGAACGGGGTGAACGTAACGAGATCGGCTACTTTATCAGAAACCGGACCTGTTACGGCTTTGTCATATTTGTAGCAGAAAGGGCAGGCATAGCTAAATACCTTAATCAGCGTTTTATCCGCATTAGGAATTGGTTTCTCCAGAACCATATAATCTGTGCCCTCGGTAAAAGCCGATGCCGCAAAAGGAGTGACCAATGCCGCGGTTAATACTACGCTTTTAAATAAAGAGGTAATCCATTTAGATGACATATTAATTCCTTCCCGTTATTTATTTAAACATTTGCGTTGGATGAACCAGTAACGCACGATAGTGAGTCTGGTTGGGTTTATCCGACAGCACATCAATTTCAACTTTCACTTCTTTCGTTTTATAGTCAATCTCATTCAGTTTGCCGACTGTTGGTTTACCAACATCGAACAGGTTAATAGAACCGCCAAAGCCGAACATGGTGTCGCGGTCTTTTTGATATTCAACAACCGAGGTAATAGGACTATAGAAATCATATCCACGTTCTTTACCGTATTCCCAAACTTGTTGTACGGTGCCTTTCTTCTCATCGATCTTATATTCGACAAAACGGGAATACTTCATGGTCGGTAGAGCCGGTTGCTCCAGGCCGCGACCATCGCCGTTATCAAAGACCGTTAACGTGCCTTTGCTGGAAAGCCATGCCGTATGTTGGGTATAGGTGAAATCGAAATCGGTGTCCTTACACTTGCCGTTTTCGTCACAGGTCAACGGCTTACCATGATCGTCTACCGGTTTCAGCAATTTACTGGCTAGCTGCTTATTCCAGCCTTTAGACGGTGCCAGTATCCATTTCACCTGCTTATCGCGACCAATTTTTACAATACCCTGATGGCGGGAAGAAAGGATGATGGAGTCGTCTTTCGCGTCATAAGCGATAGAGTTGACGTGCGCCCAGTTACGACCGGCACCAACGCCAAGCGCATCACCATACGGCGTATCCGGTTCAAGTTTCGCCTGCTGTCCGGCATGGGCCAGATCGACGTTCACGCATACTGCGCCCGCATCCAGCGCGCCGAGCAGCGCATCACGCATAGGGTCGAGGATTTTGGTTAAATCCCAAACGTCTACTACGCGGCCAGACTTATCGACCTCAATGATTTGGTCACGAATAGTATGAACATGTATGCCGTCTTCTTTGCGGTAATCGCGTTTGCCGACGCGCAGCAGTACGGTGCCGTTCACGGTTTCGATGGATTCATGAGACGCATCCAGGAACCCGCGCGGCAGTTTATGATCGGCAAGAATTTGCCCCATCATGTCAAACTCGTACCAGTGTTGGCCCTGCACCGCGGTAAAGGTGCCGCGAGGCGTTTCACGAATACCCATCAGGTAGCCGCGTTTGTTGATATTCATATCGTGGCCGTCGTAGAAGGTATCTTGATCCAGCCACCAGCGATATTCACCCTGGGTGTCGACCACAAACGTATAAGGGGCGATATCGAAAGGCAAAGCCCCGCCCGCCGGGCCGGCATCAAGAATGCCCGCATTTTTATCTTTTTCGCCGTGCCAGTGAAATTCAGCGCCCTGCGGCGTAAAGGTATGGGTATTTACCAGATAAAGGCGATCTTCAAATCCTGGCGCAACTTTAATAACTTTCGTTTGCTGGAGATCTGAAATAGAACGGTTATCCATATAATGGTTGACGATGGCGGACGTCTGCACCACATAGTCATCCTTCATGGCTTTGCCGTTTTCTTTATATTCTACCGTGACGTTGTTGGCAAATTTCTGATAAAGGCCAAAAATAGGAATACCGTCATAGGTTTCTAAAGACTCTTTCCCAACAGTATAAGTAACAGGAACGCCTTTTTCCCCTTTGCCATGTACAGTAACTTTAACGTCTGAAATAATATGGCTATCTAATTCCACCAGCGCGGTGAGAGGGGCATTTCCGTAAGGATCGACAACGACTGCGCCTAATTTTCCTGCGGGCTGTGCCGGTTGAAAACCTGCGGCAAACGTACTGGCTGCGGTGAGTCCGCATGTCAGTGCGACGGCACCGGCAAGTATTGTTTTCCGGTATTGGTCAAACATGGATATATCTCCTTATATACAACTTCTAAATATAATACTTCTGAATATACTATGTTTTTATGAATAATAAATGAGGTAAATGATTGGTCTTTAAATATAAGTCATGATGCTGTTACTTATTTTAAAGTATATTCTGTATCAATATTTTTTAATTGCCTGAGTGAGTCGATAGTAGGAGTGTGATATTTTAAGAACAATATAAATTAGTACGAAGTGTGATCTTATCGACATTGTTTTCTGCTTAATACCTCTTTCATTATTGTGTTTCACCACTGATTTATATGATCAAAATCATTTATTTGTTCCACAAATATGCCAGTATATGAATACGTCAAAATAAGGGTATGTAAAATTTTAACGTTAAATGTTTAGTGATGTTAAATTTTAAGGGTAAAAAGGATGTTTATTGCCTGGTATTGGATAATATTAATCGTTCTGGTGGTAGTAGGGTATATTTGCCATATGAAGCGTTATTGCAGAGCGTTTCGGCAAGACAGAGATGCATTACTTGAAGCGCGAACGAAACGTTTTCGCCAGACGAGCGAAGGCGACAGCGTGATGAATGAGCAGAAATAGCGCATATCCTTGACGGGAAGCCGGATGTTGCCTGGCTAAAGGCCTGCATCCGGCGCGACGTTTCTCTTAACCGATACCTATAGTCTGCAAAATGACGAGACTGAGCCCCATGATGGACATACCGCAAAGCACGCCATAGCTGGGGTTATTGTTAGGATCGATCTCTTTTGCCAGCGGCATCAGTTCATCGACGGAGAGCGCCACCATAATACCGGCGACTGCCGCCATGATAGCCGCCATAACGATTGGCGAAACCAGACTGCCCAAAATCAGCCACGCCAGCACGCCGCCAAGAATTTCCGCCATGCCGGAGATACCGGCCCAAAAAATCGCGGTACGTTTTGAGCCCGTCGCGGCATAAACCGGACCGGCAACCGCCAGACCTTCAGGAATATTGTGCAACGCCACCGCCAGTGCGATGCCGAAACCCAGTTCAAGATTGCTGCTGGCAGTGACAAAGGTGGCGATCCCTTCCGGAAAGTTGTGCAGGCTAATGCCGAGCGTCAATAAAATCGCAGTGCGTTTTATCGAGCCGGGAAGCGGCTGCTGCCTTTTTTGCACCAGATCCTGCGGATGAGCGTGAGGAAGCAGGCGATCCAGCCCGAAGTAGCCCAACAGGCCGATAATAAACATCCCGTAGCCCAGTACAGGCGACATCCCCTCGGTATCTAACGCGGCGGGCAGCATCTCCATCAGCGAGATGAGCAGCATAATCCCTGCGGCGAAGCCCAGCGAAAAAGCCAGCACGCGGTTAGACGGTTTTTGGCCAAGAACGCCAAGAAACGCGCCAATAAAGGTGGCAGCGCCCGCCAGTAAGGTCAGAATAAGTGGTACTGACATCCATTACTCCTTATCAATTTGCCGTCCGAACCTGACCTTCAAAATAACTGATGATCTTCATCATAGTTATCTGAGTTCTTCCTCTGTGAAGAAAGCGTATGGTGATGTTAACAAAATGTCTTTCCTGTAAGGATAACATCATGTCTTTAACGTGTATGCCAGCATTGTTTTTGGGGCATGGCAGCCCGATGAACGTGCTGGACGATAATGATTATACCCGCGCCTGGCGGCGATTGGGGGAAGCCCTGCCGCGACCACAGGCGATAGTGGTGGTGTCGGCGCACTGGTATACCCGTGGGACTGGCGTCACAGCGATGGAAAGGCCGCAAACTCTCCATGATTTTGGCGGTTTTCCGCAGGCGCTGTATGACACGCATTATCCGGCCCCTGGATCGCCTGCGCTGGCGCAGCGTCTGGTTGAACTGTTGGCTCCCGTTCCCGTCGCGCTCGATAAAGAAGCGTGGGGATTTGATCACGGCTCTTGGGGCGTATTGATCAAGATGTACCCGAATGCGGATATCCCGATGGTGCAGCTTAGTGTTGATAGTACCAAACCGGCGGCATGGCATTTTGAGGTGGGCCGTAAACTGGCGACGCTGCGTGACGAAGGCGTGATGCTGGTGGCCAGCGGGAATGTGGTTCATAACCTGCGGACTGTGCGTTGGCACGGTGACAATATACCGTATCCCTGGGCGGCGTCATTTAATGACTTTGTGAAAGCCAACCTGACGTGGCAGGGGCCGGTAGAACAGCACCCGCTGGTGAATTATCTGCAACATGAAGGGGGCGCCTTATCGAACCCGACGCCGGAGCACTTTTTGCCTTTGCTGTATGTACTTGGCGCCTGGGACGGCAAGGAACCTATCACCATCCCGGTCGACGGTATTGAGATGGGCAGTATAAGTATGTTGTCGGTGCAGGTGGGGTAGGCCGGATAAGGCGCGGAATGATTGCCCGATGGCGCTACGCGCATCGGGCTTACAGGAAAATCTATCCTTCGACAAAAATATGCGGATAGAAGCGGGAGAGATCCTGGGTGATCAGCGCCCGATCTTCACGGATACCAATTCCGGCGGGCTGATCGTTAATCAGCCAGCTACCAATCAGGGTGTAACTGTCGCCGAATTTTGGCAGCGGATAGAACTGTTGCACGATCATACCCTCTTCGCCATACGGGCCTTCCACGGATTCGATCGTTTTACCGTTCTCAATAATCGATACGTTCGCCCCTTCGCGGGAGAAGATCGGTTTCACGACATATTTATCCATTGGCGGATGTTCGTCTTCGGCGAAATACGCAGGCAACAGATTCGGATGGTCAGGGAACATCTCCCACAACAGCGGCAACAACGCTTTATTGGAGATAATGCTTTTCCAGGCCGGTTCCAGCCAGCGCACGCCGGCATCTTCCAGCTTGGTGGAAAACATCTCGCGCAGCATAAATTCCCACGGATAGAGCTTGAACAGGTTCGCAATGACCTGATCCTGCAGATCCGTAAATTGGCCTTTTTCCCCCAGACCAATATCGTCGATATAGAGAAATTCGGTGGCGATTTCCGCTTCGGCCGCGCAGTCCTGTAAATACTGAATGGTGCCGCGATCCTCAACCGTATCGCGACAGCAGGTGAGATGCAGCAACTGAAAACCGTACTGCTCGCGAAGTTCAGCAAAGCGTTCAATCAGCTTTTCCTGCAGGCTATTAAACTGATCGCTGCCTTCCGGCAGATTGCCCGCGTTGATCTGATCTTCCAGCCAAATCCACTGAAAAAACGCCGCTTCATACAGCGACGTTGGCGTGTCGGCATTATTTTCGAGCAGCTTAGGCTCGCCGATACCGTCCCAGGCCAGATCGAGGCGGGAATAGAGCGACGGTTGTTGCGTTTGCCAGGACTGGCGAACAAAACCCCAGGTATGTTTTGGAATACGAAACTTCGTCATCAGCTCATCGCTGGCGATGACGCGTTCTACTACCTTGAGGCACATCTGGTGCAGCTCGGCGGTAACGTCTTCCAGTTTTTCCACCTGGGCGAGCGTTAACTTGTAATAAGCGTCTTCACACCAGTACGGTTCACCATACATAGTGTGAAAATTAAACCCGTATTCAGTCGCTTTATCGCGCCAGTCCGGGCGCTCGGTAATACTGACTCTTTCCATGCGTATCAGCCGCCCATCGAACGTGTTGAAGTACCGGCAGCGCTACGCTGCATGGTGCTCTGTTTGGCGACGGATTCGCCAAAACCGCCGCGGGTAACGGTTGTTGTGGTGGCAGGTTTCGGCGCCATCGCGGTTTTCGGTACGGTCATTGTCCGGCCCGGTTGCGCCGCGCCGTAGTTTTTACCTGCCGCATCGGTATATTTGCCGTATGCAGGGCTGGCCGGGTTTTTCGAGCTAAACAGCGGCTGTTGCGCAAAGCCTGCGCCGCCGCCCATCAGACGCCCCATCATGTAACCGGCCATGAGCGGCATCCAGAAACTGCCGCTGGATTGTTGGGCCTGCGCCTGATTTTCCGGCGCCATGCCAGCCTGTGCGGGCGCTTGCTGGCACTGACCTTCGCCAAACTCAGCGACGCAATCTTCGCGTGTAGCGTACTTAGGCGCAGTACGTTCGGCCTCTTTCAGCGCATTGTTATACGCGGTTGTACACTCCGCGCTTTTGCCCGGATTCGCCGCTGAACAGTCATCAGCGTTTTGATACAGCGATACGGTTTCATCGCTTTTTTCACAGCCAGCCAGCATAAAAACAGCCGTAACCGCCAGGGCGACCGGCGTTAAATGCCGCGCGCTCCAGCTTTTGCGAAATGATGCGTGATGGATGGATTTTGTCCGTTTCATATTTGTCTTCCAGGACCCAGTGGTAAATACAACATGCCTTCAGAATAGAGGATGACTGGTCGAAATTGAAGCGAGAAAAGGCGAGAATGCGGCGGAATAGCAGGATCTTTACGTTGCCTTACGTTCAGGCGCGGCTTCATGACAGGTAGCGCCGCGCTTACCAGACCTACAAGGGCACAGGTCTGATAAGCGCAGCGCCAGCGAATAACTTATCAATGCCGGAATGGATTGCCGTTATTGCTGTTGGCGCGAGCGGCGGTCGGCTGTACTGCCGGCGCGGCGCTATGGGCATTATAACCGTCTGCGGCAGCATCCTGCTCTGGCGTTTCCGGCGCTACGCTTTCCGGCGACGTCGGGATAGGTTTACCCAACGTACTGTTAAGCGCGAGCAGATCCTGCTCGTTCAGCGTACCGAGCGCATATTTGATATTTAACTGATTAATCAAATAGGTATAACGCGCGTTGGCCAGTTGCTGCTTGGCATCATACAGAGTGGTGGTGGCATCCAGTACGTCAACAATGGTACGTGTACCGACCGAGTAACCGGCTTCCATTGCATCCAAAGAACTTTGCGCGGAAACGACCGCCTGTTTATACGCGTTGATGCTGCTGATGGAGGCGTTAATATTGTTAAAGGAAGAACGTACGGTCTGCACCACGCTACGGTGCGCGCTTTCCAGCTGTTCGCTTGCGCCGACGAAGTTATACTGCGCCTGTTTTACCTGCGAGTTAACCATCCCGCCTTGATACAGCGGCAGGGAGAAGTTAAGGCCGATTTTATTCTGCCCCATGTTGCTATCGTCGTACTGGGTGGAGTTGGTTTTAGAACCGCTATAAGAGGTATCAGAAATGCCGGTTGAGGCCGTTAAATTCAGCGTCGGCAGATGACCATCCTGCGCCTGACGGATTTGCTCGCGCGCCAGATCCTGACTTAAACGCGCCTGTAACAGCGACAGGTTACGGTTTTCCGCTTCCTTCAGCAGCGCATTAACAGCTTTGGGTTTGTCGGTTTTAAAATGTTCGACGTTAAGCGACGCCAGCTCCGGGTAATAATTGCCGGTTACCTGGCGCAGCTCTTCTACCGCGTTATCCAGGTTGTTGCGGGCGGTCACTTCATTCGCCAGTACGGTATCATATTGCGCACGGGCGTTTTGCACGTCGGTAATGGCGACCAGACCCACGTTAAAACGTTGCGTCGTTTGATCTAACTGACGGTAGATAGCCTCTTTTTGCGCCTGGGTATAGGAAAGCACATCAATAGCGTTCAATACCTTAAAATACGCGTTCGCGGTATTGAGGATCAGCGTCTGCTGATCGGTCTGATAGGTGACATCCTGAATGCCTGCTGCTTTTTCTTGCAGGGTGAGCCCACGCCATTTCGACATATCAAATAGCGTCTGCGTTAATTGCAGGGAAGCGCTGGTTTCATTGGAGTTGATACCGTTCGCATCGCGATAACCGTTGCTGTAGGTGTAGTCGGCACCCAAACCCAGTTGCGGCAGTAAAGGACTACGCGCTTCGTTAATTTTTTCGAATGCAGCATCGCGATCGGCAGCGGATTTACGCAATTCCGGGTTGCTCAGGCGTGCTTGCTGATAAACTTGCATCAGGTTCTCTGCCTGGCTTAGTGTGCTGAACCCCGACAGGCTCAGGCCGATAAGGATGGGGAGCAATTTCTTCATTTGCATTCCTTGTTGTGAAGCAGTATTTAGCGCTGATCAATTTGTAAAAATAATTGCTGATTCTAGCAGAATCCGCCACTGCAAAAAGTTGGCGTTACGTGCCATACGAGCCTTAATTGGCACCAATTTACCACAAGGGTGATAAAACAGCAGTCAACCACCCTTGAAATTCATCATTTAATCATTATTGCTAGCAGGGCAGCACAATGCGTAAATCAGACAACTTGCCAGTTACTTTCACCAAAAGCGATGTAGAAATTATTGCACGGGAAACGCGCTATCGCGGTTTTTTTTCATTGGATGTGTATCGATTCCGCCATCGTTTATTCAACGGAGAAATGAGTGGCGAGGTAAAGCGCGAAATTTTTGAGCGCGGGCACGCCGCCGTCTTGCTACCCTTTGACCCTGAACGTGACGAGGTGGTGCTGGTCGAACAGATTCGTATTGCCGCGTATGACACAAGCGTTACGCCGTGGCTGCTGGAGATGGTCGCCGGCATGATAGAAGAAGGCGAAACCATTGAGGCGGTCGCCCGGCGGGAGGCGATGGAAGAAGCGGGGCTGACCGTAGGCCGCACCCGACCGGTCATCAGTTACCTGGCGAGCCCAGGAGGAACCAGCGAGCGCTCATCTATTCTGGTGGGTGAAGTGGACGCCACGACCGCGGCAGGTATTCATGGTCTGGCGGATGAAAACGAAGATATTCGGGTTCATGTGGTAAGCCGGGAACAGGCATACCAGTGGGTAGAAGAGGGGAAAATCGACAACGCAGCCGCAGTCATCGCTTTGCAATGGCTTCAGTTGCATCATCAAGAGTTAAAAAACGAGTGGAAAAAATGAAGCGTTATACACCTGACTTCCCAGAAATGATGCGTTTGTGCGAAACCAATTTTTCGCAATTGCGCCGCCTGCTGCCGCGCAATGACGCCCCCGGTGAAACGGTGAGCTATCAGGTGGGCAACGTACAATATCGGTTAACGATTGTGGAATCGACCCGATACACTACGCTTGTAACGATCGAGCAAACGGCGCCAGCCATCACCTACTGGAGCCTGCCGTCGCTGACGGTGCGCCTCTACCATGATGCGATGGTGGCTGAAGTGTGTTCAAGCCAGCAGATCTTTCGCTTCAAAGCGCGGTATGATTATCCAAATAAAAAGTTGCATCAACGCGACGAAAAGCATCAAATTAATCAGTTTCTGGCCGACTGGCTACGATTCTGTTTAGCACATGGAGCGATGGCGATTCCGGTTTATTAGCGTCGTGAAACCTAAGGACACCATTTGGAAAGCCTGTTAACCCTACCTCTGGCTGGTGAGGCCCGAGTCAGGATTTTACAAATTACAGATACTCACCTGTTTGCCGAAAAGCATGAAACGCTGTTAGGCGTCAATACCTGGGAAAGTTACCAGGCCGTGCTGGAGGCTATTCGGGCGCAACAGTATGAATATGATCTGATCGTGGCCACCGGCGATCTGGCGCAGGATCAATCCGCTGCGGCTTATCAGCATTTTGCTGAGGGTATCGCAAGCTTTCGCGCGCCTTGCGTTTGGCTACCGGGCAATCATGATTTTCAGCCGGCAATGTACAGCGCGCTGCAAGAGGCGGGGATTTCCCCGGCTAAACGCGTGTTAATCGGTGAACAATGGCAGATTTTGTTGCTGGATAGCCAGGTGTTTGGCGTCCCGCATGGCGAACTGAGCGAGTTCCAACTGGAATGGCTTGAGCGTAAGCTCGCCGATGCGCCAGAGAGACAGACATTGCTCCTGTTGCACCACCATCCGTTGCCGGCAGGGTGCAGTTGGCTGGATCAGCACAGCTTGCGTAATGCTGGTGAGCTGGATAGCGTGCTGGCGAATTTCCCGCGTGTAAAGTATCTGCTATGCGGACATATTCACCAGGAGCTGGATCTCGACTGGAACGGACGGCGTCTGCTGGCGTCGCCGTCAACCTGCGTACAGTTCAAACCGCACTGCGCGAACTTTACGCTGGATACTATCGCGCCGGGCTGGCGTACGCTGGAGCTCCGGGCGAACGGCGTCCTGGAGACGGAAGTGCATCGCCTGCAGGATACCCGGTTCCGACCCGATACCGCTTCGGAAGGATACTGATGTCTACGCTTCTCTATTTGCACGGATTCAACAGTTCCCCTCGCTCGGCAAAAGCGTGCCAGCTAAAAAACTGGCTGGCGGAGCGTCATCCGCATGTTGAGATGATCGTCCCTCAACTACCGCCGTATCCTGCCGATGCGGCGGAGTTGCTGGAATCTCTCGTGCTTGAGCATGGCGGTGCGCCATTAGGGCTGGTAGGATCGTCGCTGGGTGGTTATTACGCCACCTGGCTGTCGCAATGTTTTATGCTGCCGGCTGTGGTGGTGAATCCCGCCGTGCGGCCCTTTGAATTACTGACCGACTATCTCGGTCAGAACGAGAACCCCTACACCGGGCAGCAATATGTGCTAGAGTCTCGCCATATTTATGATCTTAAAGTCATGCAGATTGACCCGCTGGAAGCGCCGGACCTGATCTGGCTACTGCAACAGACGGGCGATGAAGTGCTGGATTACCGCCAGGCGGTGGCATATTACGCCTCCTGCCGTCAGACAGTGACCGAGGGTGGTAATCACGCATTCACGGGCTTCGAAGATTATTTCAACCAGATTGTCGATTTTCTTGGACTGCACAGTTGCTGACAATCAATTCGAATTGCTAATTAAACCATGACGCAAACTTATAACGCTGATGCCATTGAGGTACTCACTGGGCTTGAGCCGGTACGCCGCCGCCCGGGGATGTACACCGATACGACCCGCCCCAACCATTTGGGTCAGGAAGTGATTGATAATAGTGTGGATGAAGCACTGGCAGGTCACGCCAAACGCGTGGATGTCATTTTACATGCCGATCAATCGCTGGAAGTGATTGACGACGGACGCGGGATGCCGGTGGATATCCATCCGGAAGAGGGGGTTCCGGCGGTAGAACTGATCCTCTGTCGGCTTCATGCCGGCGGTAAATTCTCCAATAAGAACTATCAGTTCTCTGGTGGTCTGCATGGGGTGGGGATTTCGGTAGTAAATGCCCTGTCAAAGCGCGTGGAAGTGACCGTGCGCCGCGACGGTCAGGTCTATAACATCGCGTTTGAAAACGGCGAAAAAGTGCAGGATTTGCAGGTTGTCGGCACCTGCGGTAAACGTAATACTGGCACCAGCGTGCATTTCTGGCCGGACGAAAGTTTCTTCGACAGCCCGCGTTTTTCTGTCTCTCGCTTAATGCACGTTCTGAAAGCAAAAGCGGTGCTGTGTCCCGGCGTAGAAATCACTTTTAAAGATGAAGTGAATAACAGCGAGCAGCGCTGGTGCTACCAGGATGGTCTGAACGACTATCTGGGCGAAGCGGTAAACGGCCTGCCGACGCTGCCGGAAAAGCCGTTTATCGGTAATTTTAACGGTGAAACGGAAGCGGTTGACTGGGCGCTATTGTGGCTGCCGGAAGGCGGCGAATTACTGACGGAAAGCTACGTCAACCTGATCCCGACCATGCAGGGCGGCACTCACGTGAATGGCCTGCGTCAAGGGTTGCTCGACGCGATGCGCGAATTTTGCGAATACCGCAATATTCTGCCGCGCGGCGTCAAACTGTCGGCGGAAGATATCTGGGATCGCTGCGCTTATGTGCTTTCCGTGAAAATGCAGGACCCGCAATTTGCCGGGCAGACCAAAGAGCGTCTGTCGTCGCGTCAATGTGCGGCATTTGTTTCCGGCGTGGTGAAAGATGCCTTCAGCCTGTGGCTGAACCAGAACGTGCAGGCGGCGGAACAACTGGCAGAGATGGCGATTGCCAGCGCGCAGCGGCGACTGCGCGCCGCAAAAAAAGTGGTGCGCAAAAAGCTCACCAGCGGTCCGGCGTTGCCGGGGAAACTGGCGGACTGTACCGCGCAGGATCTTAATCGGACCGAGCTGTTCCTTGTGGAAGGGGATTCGGCAGGCGGTTCCGCCAAGCAGGCGCGCGATCGCGAATATCAGGCGATCATGCCGCTCAAAGGTAAGATCCTTAACACCTGGGAAGTCTCTTCCGATGAAGTGCTGGCCTCGCAAGAGGTGCATGATATTTCCGTGGCGATCGGTATCGATCCGGACAGCGACGATCTGAGTCAGCTGCGCTACGGCAAGATCTGTATCCTGGCGGATGCGGACTCCGATGGTTTGCATATCGCTACTCTGCTTTGCGCGCTGTTTGTCAGACATTTCCGCGCGCTGGTGAAGAATGGTCATGTCTATGTCGCGCTACCGCCGCTATACCGTATCGATTTGGGTAAAGAGGTCTATTACGCGCTGACGGAAGAAGAGAAGGCGGGCGTACTGGAACAACTGAAGCGTAAGAAAGGCAAGCCGAACGTACAGCGTTTCAAAGGCCTGGGTGAAATGAACCCGATGCAGTTACGCGAAACCACGCTTGATCCGAATACTCGCCGCCTGGTGCAGCTCACCATTAGCGATGAAGACGATCAGCGTACTAACGCGATGATGGATATGCTGCTGGCGAAGAAACGTTCTGAAGATCGACGCAACTGGCTACAGGAAAAAGGCGATCTCGCGGATCTCGACGTGTAACGGTTGTTGCACGCTTTATCCGGTCTGCGCGGCGCAGGCCGGATAAGCGAATCCGACATGACGCCGCAGCCTGATGGCGACACTTGCGCATCGCATCAGGGCGACGTCAGACGAGGGTAATAACTTAAACGCCGGATTCCAGAATACGAATATTCATTTCCAGCACATCGTCTTTTACCGCGTCGCTGTAGGCTTTCATATGCGGGGTTTGCAGATGCGCCTCAAGGTGCGCAACGCTTTCCCACTGTTCAATCATCACGATCGAGTCAGGCGCCAGAGTCTGAAAACTCACGCCCGCGGCATGATCCACCATCGGCGCGTAACCGTGGCACCCCTCTTCTTTAAGAACGGTTGGAATAATTTTCGCAAACTGGTCGAGGACGGCCTGACGGTGATGTTGGCCCGGACGTGTGCGAATTTCGGCAATGACGGTAAGCATGGTTAACTCCTTCTAATTCCAGGATGACCAGTTAAGCAAAAATTTCGCTCAGATGCTTGCGATATTCTGCGGTATAGCGCGGAACATCCGGCATTTTAATCACGTCGTTGGCAATAAACGTTGGCAGCGCGTCCATGCCCAGGAACTGGTTGGCTTTATGGAATGGCAGATAGACGCCATCTACGCCTACGCCGTGGAAAAATTGATCTTTTTCGGTAAATGCTTCCATCGGCGCGTTCCACGTCAGTGACAGCATATATTTTTTCCCCTGCACCAGACCGCCGGAACCGTACTTTTTAGTGGCATCGGAACGCGTGCGGCCATCGCTGGCATAGAGCGTACCGTGACCTTCGGTAAAGACATCATCCATATATTTTTTTACTGTCCATGGCGCGCCCATCCACCAGCCTGGCATCTGCCAAATCACCACGTCAGCCCAGACGAAATTCTGCACCTCTTCTTTAATGTCATAGTCGCTGTCGGCGCGGACGATCTTAACCTGATGACCCAGATCGCGCAGAAGCCCATCGGCAACTTCGGTCAGGGTGTCATTTAACTGGCCGTTGGAGTGCGCGAATTTTTTCGCCCCGTTGATAATCAGGATGTTACTCATTTTGTGTCCTCAAGAAATGCGTTTGCTGCTGATTCTACGCTGACGGGCGGTGCGGTGAAATTAGCAAAATGTGCAAAGTCTTTTGCGTTTTTGGCAAAAATCTCTGCTACCAGCGTACTACGGCCTCAAATCCACCTTCCGCGGCGTTGCCAAACGACACCGTCATGCCGTGCAGCGTAGCGATGCGGCGGACGATTGATAATCCCAGACCGCTGCCGGTCACACTTTGGCCTGGCGGGCGGTAAAAACGCTCGCCGATATGCGTCAGAATCTCTGGCGCTACGCCGGGGCCATTATCTCTGACGGTGAAGCTGCGGGCATGTAAGGTAACGTCGACGACGCTGCCCTGCGGACTGTAGCGAATCGCATTATCCAGCAGGTTACGCACTAACAGGCTTAAGAGTAGCGGCTGGCCGGTACGTATGACGTCATGGGCGTTAAGCTGTAAACGCACGTCGATATTCGCCTGCTGCGCCGGATGATAAATATCCATTACCGCGGACTGCAGCAGCTCTTCCAGCGAAATCTCCGCTACATCCTGCAAATTATTGAGCGAGTCGAGACGCGATAACGTCAGTAGCTGATCGACCAGCCGCGTGGCGCGATCGATCCCCGCATGGAGCTGGGTCAGCGCTTTATCACGCGATAGCGGATCGTCGCCCGAGAGCTGCGCCACCTCGGTTTGTACTTTCAGCGCGGCCAGCGGGCTGCGCAATTCATGGGCGGCGTCGGAGGTAAATCGCCGTTCGCGCACCATCATGGAGTGGATGCGGCTAAAAAGCTGATTAAGCGCTTCGACCAGTGGGCGAACCTCGCTCGGTACGCCTTTGGCGTCGAGCGGCGTTTCCGATTCCGGCGACCGGAAGCGTAGCGCCTGCGCCAGTTTTTTCAACGGTCTGAGCTCGCGGTGAAGCAGGAGCAATAAAATCAGCAGCATGAAGGGAAGGGCGATCAGCCACGGCGTTAATTGCGCCGCTACGATCGCCAGCGCCATATCTTCGCGGTAATCCCACTCCTGACCGACGACGATACGATACTTGCCGTCCGCCGAGTTCAACCACAAAAAACGCCAGAGGTCGTTGTCATCCTTCAGATAGCCATTGTCGAAACCTTCCCGGCGATAGCGATACGGAATATCCTGACCGTTGTCGCCATCATGCAGCAACATTTTGCCATCAGCGGAAAAGATGGCGAACGCCAGCGCATCGTCATCGATATGCCCATGTTTTAATTTCTTTGGCGTATGCGCCATGCGCTGCGGGGCGTTGATCTCGTTAAGATCGAGGGTGCTAAGCCGTCTGGCGAACAACATCAACTGTGTGTCAAACAGCTCGTCGACATTATCCGTCGTCTTTCTCCAGGCCACAAAACTGGAAATTGCCCAAGTGATGGAGACCAGAATCAGGAAAATAAGCGTCAGCCTGACGCGCAGGCTGAGACGTTGCGTCAATTTCATGCGTCACCCAGGGTGTAGCCGATGCCGTGTACGGTGCGAATAAATTCGCTGCCGAGCTTGCGGCGTAAATGATGAACATGGACTTCCACTGCATTGCTGGACACGTCGTCATCCCAGTTATACAGCTTCTCTTCAATAAGCTTGCGCGGCAGCACGCGACCTTTGTTGCGCAGTAAGAGTTCCAGCAACGCGAACTCTTTTGGTTTTAGGGCCAGTGGTTCGCCGGCAAGCGTCGCGACGAGATTGCCTGGATTGAGCGTCACCTGGCCGTGGCGCAATTCGCTACTGGCCTGACCGCTGGCGCGGCGTACCAGCGCCTCCAGACGGGCGGCGACCTCAATGAGCGCGAAAGGTTTACATAAATAGTCATCGGCGCCCAGACGTAGCCCCTCGACACGCTCTGCTAACGCGTCGCGCGCCGTCAGGATCAGCACCGGTTCCTGTTTACCCTTTTCGCGCCATTCGCGCAAAATATCCCGTCCGTCCATGCCTGGCAGCGTCAAATCTAAAATAACCGCATCATAAGGCGCGCTGTAAAGCGCCTCTTTGCCCGGGCGTCCCTCGGTAAACCAGTCGACGCTGAAACCCATTTTACTCAGGCCCGCTTTTATGCCATCGCCAATAAGTGTGTCATCTTCTACCAGTAAAATTCGCATCTGTTCTTCCTTGCGGTAACTCGCGTTGCCGTCAGTTAACCTTGTCGCCGCAGGCGATGTACAGAAAAAAAGATTCTTTTTTTGCCTTAAGAAGTTGTTAAGGATTACCTTATTAAATGGATCTGAAACGACATGAAAGGGAAAAGTAATCATGAAAAAATTAGCTGCAATCGTTGCCGTTATGGCACTGTGTTCTACCCCGGTTCTGGCGGCTCAGCAGGGCGGTTTCTCCGGCCCGTCGGCGACGCAAACGCAAGGCGGCGGATTTGTCGGCCCGAACGGCAGCAGCACGACGGTAGAGAGCGCTAAATCGCTGCGTGACGATGCGTGGGTAACGCTGCGCGGGAATATCGTCGAGCGCATTTCCGACGACCTGTATGTGTTTAAAGATGCGACCGGTACTATCAATGTGGATATTGACCACAAGCGCTGGAACGGCCTGACCGTAACCCCGCAGGATACCGTTGAAATTCAGGGTGAAGTGGATAAAGACTGGAACTCTGTCGAAATCGACGTAAAACAGATTCGTAAAGTGAATCCGTAATCCCACATTGCGCAAGATCGGTCAGGATTCACAGCCGCCCGGTGGGCAGAATAGGCCACAAGGAGGCAGTGATGAATGACCTGATCAGCGCGGCTTATTCCGAACGTCTGCGGCGCGTTTGCGACCACATTGAGCGTCATCTGGATGAGCCTCTGTCGATTGAGGCGTTAAGCCGGATGGCGCACAGTTCGCCGTTTCATTTTCACCGGCAGTTTACCACCTGGAGCGGGCTTCCGCTCTATCGCTATATCCAGTGGTTGCGTTTGCGCCGGGCGTCATGGCGGCTGGCGTTTAATCCGCAAGATAAAGTTATCGATATCGCGCTGGATGCCGGATTTCAGAATCCGGAGTCGTTCACACGTGCTTTCAAAACCGCGTTTGGTCAAAGCCCGTGCCGGTTTCGGCAATCGCCGGACTGGCTGGCCTGGCACCAACGCGTTCCTAAACTTGCGTTACAGGAGCAGCATGTCATGGACGTAAAAATCGTTGAATTTCCACCTACCCGCGTCGCGATGCTGACGCATCTGGGGCATCCGGATAAGGTCAACGCCAGCGCGGCGAAATTTATTGCATGGCGACGCGAAACGGGCCAGTCGCCGATTGCCAGCAGTCAAACTTTTGGTATTGCCTGGCACGACCCGCAGACGACGCCGCCGGCTCAATTCCGCTTTGATATCTGCGGCAGCGTCCGCCAGCCGATAGCCGAAAATGACGTTGGCGTGGTGAATAGCGAGATTCCTGGCGGGCGCTGCGCGGTGGTGCGCCATCAGGGATCGCTCGACAGCCTCCCGGAGAGCGTGTGGTATTTATTCCGCGAATGGCTACCCGCCAGCGGTGAGACGCCGCGCGATTTTCCGGTCTTCTTCCAGTACCTGAATTTCGTCCATGAGGTCGCGGAACATGAGCTGCTGACGGATATCTATCTGCCGCTTCGTTAACTTCCTCGCCACCTGTCTCACGGTTTGTGACTCAGACCGTGAGATAGGGTATTATCTGCGGCAATATTGCCGTCCGAACGGTCAGCATGCAGATTGAGGATCCCCTGTTAATGAGCGATATGGCAGAGCGCCTTGCGCTACATGAATTTACGGAAAACGCCTACTTAAACTACTCCATGTACGTGATCATGGATCGTGCGTTGCCGTTTATTGGCGACGGCCTGAAGCCGGTACAGCGCCGCATCGTCTATGCGATGTCAGAGCTGGGGCTGAACGCCACCGCTAAATTTAAAAAATCCGCCCGTACCGTTGGTGACGTACTGGGTAAGTATCACCCGCATGGCGACAGCGCCTGCTATGAAGCCATGGTGCTGATGGCGCAGCCGTTCTCTTACCGTTACCCGCTGGTCGATGGCCAGGGGAACTGGGGCGCGCCGGATGATCCGAAGTCATTCGCGGCGATGCGTTATACCGAATCCCGCCTGTCCAAATACGCCGAGCTGCTGTTAAGCGAACTCGGTCAGGGGACGGCGGACTGGGTGCCAAACTTCGACGGCACCATGCAGGAACCGAAAATGTTACCGGCGCGTCTGCCGAACATCCTGCTGAACGGCACCACCGGTATTGCGGTGGGCATGGCAACAGATATTCCGCCGCATAACCTGCGCGAAGTCGCGAAAGCGGCGATTACGCTGATTGAGCAGCCGAAAACGACGCTGGATCAGTTGCTGGATATCGTCCAGGGGCCGGATTACCCGACCGAAGCGGAGATCATTACCCCACGTGCGGAAATTCGTAAAATTTACGAAAACGGGCGGGGCTCCGTGCGTATGCGCGCGGTATGGACCAAAGAAGACGGCGCTGTGGTAATTTCCGCGCTGCCGCATCAGGTCTCTGGCGCGAAAGTGCTGGAGCAGATTGCTGCGCAGATGCGTAATAAAAAACTGCCGATGGTGGACGATCTGCGCGATGAATCGGATCACGAAAACCCGACGCGTTTAGTGATTGTGCCACGCTCCAACCGTGTGGATATGGAACAGGTGATGAACCATCTGTTCGCCACCACCGATCTGGAAAAAAGCTACCGTATTAACCTGAACATGATCGGTCTGGATGGTCGTCCGGCGGTGAAAAACCTGCTGGAGATCCTCACCGAGTGGTTGGCGTTCCGTCGCGACACGGTACGCCGTCGTCTGAACTATCGTCTGGAGAAAGTGCTTAAGCGCCTGCATATCCTCGAAGGTTTGCTGGTGGCGTTTCTCAACATCGACGAAGTGATTGAGATTATCCGTAACGAGGATGAGCCGAAACCCGCGCTGATGTCGCGTTTCGGCATCAGCGAAACCCAGGCGGAAGCGATTCTCGAACTGAAACTGCGCCATCTCGCCAAACTGGAAGAGATGAAAATTCGCGGCGAGCAGGACGAGCTGGAAAAAGAGCGTGACCAGTTGCAGGGCATTCTCGCGTCTGAACGCAAAATGAATACCTTGCTGAAAAAAGAACTACAGGCAGATTCCGATGCCTATGGCGACGATCGCCGTTCTCCGCTGCGTGAGCGCGAAGAAGCTAAAGCGATGAGCGAACACGACATGCTGCCGTCCGAACCGGTGACTATCGTGCTGTCGCAGATGGGCTGGGTGCGCAGCGCCAAAGGTCATGATATTGATGCGCCGGGGCTTAACTATAAAGCGGGCGACAGCTTTAAAGCCGCGGTGAAAGGTAAGAGTAATCAACCGGTGGTGTTTATTGATACCACCGGGCGCAGCTATGCTATTGATCCCATTACGCTTCCGTCGGCGCGTGGGCAGGGCGAGCCGCTGACCGGCAAACTCACGCTGCCGCCGGGGGCGACCGTAGAGCATATGCTGATGGAAGGCGATGACCAGAAACTGCTGATGGCGTCGGATGCGGGCTACGGCTTCGTTTGTACGTTTAACGATCTGGTTGCCCGTAACCGTGCCGGTAAGACATTGATTACACTGCCGGAAAATGCGCACGTCATGCCGCCGCTGGTGATTGAAGACGAGCACGATATGCTGCTGGCGATTACCCAGGCCGGACGGATGTTGATGTTCCCGGTAGACTCTCTGCCGCAGCTGTCGAAAGGCAAAGGGAATAAGATCATTAATATCCCCTCTGCGGAAGCGGCGAAAGGCGATGATGGACTGGCGCACCTGTACGTGCTGCCGCCACAAAGCACTCTGACTATCCATGTCGGGAAGCGCAAAATCAAACTGCGCCCTGAAGAGTTACAAAAGGTAGTCGGTGAACGCGGACGCCGTGGCACATTAATGCGCGGCCTGCAGCGTATCGATCGCATTGAGATTGATTCGCCGCATCGCGTAAGTCATGGCGACAGCGAAGAGTAAGACAGGGGCGCCCGTAGGCCGGACAAGGCATCTAAGCCGCCATCCGGCGCTCTGCCGTTGCCGGATGACGACGCAGTAGCGTCTTATCCGGCCTACGGTTTCAGATCGGATTAACATTAAAATTTCCCGTAAAACCGTTGTTTATTCGTGCATTGCGATTAACAATACGTTTTTCCAGAGAGCCACACTTACCAAAATCCTAACCTGAATTTCAGGTGACGTAGAATGCCGGGCTCTTAGGCCTTCAGAGGTTGTTATGCTATATATTTTTCGTCTTATTGTTACCGTTATTTACTCCATTCTGGTCTGTGTTTTCGGTTCTATTTACTGCCTTTTCAGCCCACGTAACCCAAAACACGTGGCGACGTTTGGACATATGTTCGGTCGTCTGGCCCCGCTGTTTGGCCTGAAAGTGGAGTGCCGCAAACCCGCCGACGCGGAAAACTATGGCAATGCTATCTATATTGCTAACCACCAGAATAATTATGATATGGTCACGGCGGCGAATATTGTGCAGCCGCCAACGGTGACGGTGGGGAAAAAAAGCCTGCTTTGGATCCCGTTTTTTGGGCAACTGTACTGGCTGACCGGTAATCTGTTGATTGACCGTAATAACCGCGCCAAAGCGCATAGCACCATTGCGGCAGTGGTTAACCATTTTAAAAAGCGCCGTATTTCTATCTGGATGTTCCCTGAAGGTACGCGTAGCCGGGGACGCGGTCTGCTGCCGTTTAAAACCGGCGCGTTTCATGCGGCTATCGCGGCTGGTGTGCCGATCATTCCTGTCTGCGTTTCCAACACCTCTAACAAAGTCAATCTAAACCGCCTGAACAACGGACTGGTTATTGTGGAAATGCTGCCGCCAGTCGATGTCAGCGAATATGGTAAAGACCAGGTTCGCGAGCTGGCGGCCCACTGCCGTGCGTTAATGGAGCAAAAAATCGCGGAACTTGATAAAGAGGTTGCGGAACGTGAAGCGACCGGTAAGGTTTAAGCAGTCTTACTCTGTTATTGTAGAAATCATTTTTTCAGGCACAACTCTTTAGCCTGTTTTACATGGAGCTTATATGTCATTCAGTCGGCGTCAGTTTCTTCAGGCATCGGGAATCGCACTATGTGCAGGCGCGATTCCCCTCAGGGCGAATGCTGCCGGTCAGCAACAGCCGTTGCCTGTTCCGCCGTTGCTGGAGTCCCGTCGCGGGCAGCCGTTGTTTATGACGCTACAGCGAGCGCACTGGTCCTTTACGCAAGGCACGCGCGCGCCGGTCTGGGGAGTGAACGGTCGTTATCTGGGGCCGACAATCCGCGTCTGGAAAGGCGATGACGTTAAACTCATCTATAGCAACCGCCTGGCGGAAAATGTCTCCATGACGGTTGCTGGTTTACTGGTGCCGGGGCCGCTGATGGGTGGCCCGGCGCGTATGATGTCGCCGAACGCGGACTGGGCGCCGGTGCTGCCGATTCGTCAGAGCGCCGCCACGCTGTGGTATCACGCTAACACGCCTAACCGCACTGCGCAGCAGGTGTATAACGGCCTGGCCGGAATGTGGCTGGTCGAAGACGACATCAGTAAAACGCTGCCCATTCCGAACCATTACGGCGTGGATGATTTTCCCGTCATTATCCAGGATAAACGGCTGGATAACTTTGGGACGCCGGAGTACAGCGAACCGGGAAGCGGTGGTTTTGTCGGCGATACGCTGCTGGTGAACGGCGCGCAAAGCCCCTATGTCGAAGTGTCCCGCGGCTGGGTGCGATTACGGTTGTTGAACGCCTCGAACTCGCGGCGCTATCAGCTTCAGATGAGCGATGGCCGGGCGCTGCATGTGATTTCAGGCGATCAGGGCTTTTTACCTGCGCCGGTTTCCGTCAAACAGTTGTCACTGGCGCCCGGCGAGCGACGTGAAATCTTGGTTGATATGACCAACGGCGACGAAGTCTCGATCACCTGCGGGGAAGCGGCCAGCATAGTCGATCGGATTCGCGGTTTCTTTGAGCCTTCCAGTATTCTGGTTTCGACCCTGGTGCTGACGTTACGGCCAACCGGATTGCTGCCGCTGGTGACCGATAATCTTCCGATGCGTCTGTTGCCGACGGAGATCATGAGCGGCGCGCCTGTCCGCAGTCGGGACATCAGTCTTGGCGACGATCCGGGGATTAACGGCCAACTGTGGGATGTGAATCGCATTGATATTACCGCCCAACAAGGCACCTGGGAGCGCTGGACGGTACGCGCCGATATGCCGCAGTCGTTCCATATTGAGGGCGTCTCTTTCCTGATTCGTAACGTCAACGGCGCTATGCCGTTCCCGGAAGATAGAGGCTGGAAAGATACCGTCTGGGTGGATGGGCAAGTCGAATTGCTGGTCTATTACGGTCAGCCGTCCTGGCCGCACTTCCCGTTCTATTTCAACAGCCAGACGCTGGAAATGGCTGACCGCGGCTCGATTGGGCAAATGCTGGTGAATCCGGCGTCGTAAAGCGTCCGAGTACGGGTCTGAATAGCGCAGACCCGTCAGGGTTTTCAGGAAGGAGCAAACAGCGTGGGAAGCAGCAGACTCAACTGCGGGAAGTAGCAAATCATCGCCATGACCATAAAGAGTGCCAGAAACATCGGTAATAGCGGTTTGACGACTTTATCAATACTGATTTTGCCGATACTGCAACCGACGAACAAAATAGTGCCTACCGGGGGCGTACACAGTCCGATGGTTAAATTGAAAACCATAATAATGCCAAAATGGACAGGGTCGATTCCCAGATGTTGAGCAATGGGAAGGAAAATAGGCGTAAAGATCAGAATAGCCGGGGTAATATCCATAAACGTCCCGACGAATAACAAAATGAGATTGATAATCAGCAAGATGACCCATTTATTTTCGGACACGCTGGTAATCATTTCATTAATCAGTTCAGGAACATCGGCATTGGTCATCGCCCATGACATTCCCATTGAGCAGCCGACCAGTAAGAGAACAATAGAGCTGGTTACTACCGAATCCAGCAGAATATCGCGCAACTTACTCACATTAATTTCTCGATAAATGGCCGCCAGCGCCAGGCTATAGATTACTGCGATCGCAGAGGCCTCTGTTGGCGTAAATACGCCGCCGATAATGCCGCCGATAATAATAAATATCAGCAACAGGCTGGGCAACGAATCGCGGAATACCGACAGAAACTGCCGCAGGTTGATGCGTTCGGCAACCGGGTAATGGTGGCGATGGGCATACAGCGCCGCTACCGTCATTAAAGCCAGCGCGGTTAAGATGCCGGGCAGGTAGCCCGCCAAAAACAGGGCGGCGACAGAGGTGCCGCCGCTAGCCAGCGAATAGACAATTAGCACATTGCTGGGCGGGATCATCAAGCCAATCGGCGCCGAAGCGACGTTGATCGCCGTAGAGAACGCCGGAGAGTAGCCTTCTTTTTCCTGTAATGGCGACATGATGCCGCCCACCGCGGCCGCAGAAGCGACAGCCGAGCCGGATATCGCGCCAAACAGGGTGTTCGCCAGAATATTGCAGTGCGCCAGCGAACCGGGAAGGCGGCCAACTAACGCCTGAGCCAGATTCACCAGGCGCCGGGCGATTCCCCCGGTATTCATGATATTGCCGGCTAACACAAAAAAGGGGATCGCCAGCAGCGTAAAGCCATCAAGACCGACGGTCATTTTTTGCGAAATAACCGAGATTGCGGCATCCGGGGGAAGGGCTATCAGGATTGAGAATAAGGATGACAGCCCGATAGCGAATGTAATAGGAACGCCGACCGCCAGCATAATGGCAAAGCTGCCAAATAAAACAATTATTGGGTAAATATATTCAAAGTCCATATATCCCTCGTTAGCGAAGATGGCGCTGATGATAATTATCAATAACGTTCACAATGGTGTAGTACACCAGGATGACGCCGCTAATCGGCATGACCCAATAGACTTTATCCATAGGCCATTTTAATACCGGGGACATTTGGCTGACGTGCGCCGCTTTTTCAACAATAATATCACCGCCGTACACCATAAAAATCAGCGCGAACACGGTAATAATCACCTGAATGATACTGTCGAGCATGAGGGCGGGCGTTCGGGAGAGTTTTTGCGCTAACAAATCGATAGCTAAATGTTTTTTTAATCCGGCGGTATAGACGCCGCCTAACAGAATCATCCACATAAAAAGAATCTGGGTGAATTCGTCGAGCGTGCTGCTTGGCGCGTTGAATATAAAGCGCGCCGCCACCTGCCAGGATACGCAGGCAACCATGACCGCCAGAATAATACAGCAGCACCCGGCCAGTATTTTGTTCAGTGCATTGGTGAGTATTCGCATATTACATCCTGTAAAGGGCAGGAGAACCCTGCCCGGCAGATTTACATATTCTCGATGTATTCCAGATCCTTCGCTGACTGAGCGTCTTTTGCGCGGAACTCATCAAACAAGGGCTTAACACGCTGTTTGAACGCGGATTTATCAATATCAACAACAGTCGCGTTCATGGCCTTCATGCTCTCATAAGCCTCTTTTTCCGCGGCGGGCCAGATGACATCTTTCATTTGCTGCATGGATTCATCTGCGGCTTTATATAACGCTTTCCGCTCTTTATCGCTCAATTTGTTAAGTACTTTGGTACTGATGACCAGGACATCCGGCACCATCGTGTGCTCGTCGCGGGAATAGAATTTCGCCACCTCCGCATGACGCATATCGGCATAAACCACGGGGTTGTTTTCGCCGCCATCGACCACGCCTTGCTGGAGCGCGGTATAGAGTTCGCCTTGCGCCATCGGCGTCGGCACGCCGCCGAGCGCTTTCACCATCGCGATAGCGCTGGGGCTTTGCTGCACTCTGATTTTCATACCGGCTAAATCGTCGGGTTGAGTGATGGGCTTACCAGCGTAAAAACTGCGGGCACCGCCGTCGTACCAGGTTAAGCCGACGAAGCCTTTGCTTTCGGAGGACGCGAGAATGCGTTTCCCTAAGTCGCTTTTCAGTACGTTGTAGTAGTGATCGCGGTCACGGAATAAAAACGGCAGGCTAAACACGCTATATTCCGGCGCAAAAGACTCCAGCGATGCCGCATTGACTTTCACCATTTGCAGAGCGCCGGAGTTCATCAATTCCAGCGATTCACGTTCGTTGCCCAGCGTGGCGTTGGGGTAAATACGAATATTTAATTCGCCGTCCGAATAGGCTTTCGCTTTATCGGCCAGATAGCTCATCGCTTTGTGAACGGCGTGGCTTTTATCCTGATTGTGGCTCAGTTTCAGCGTGGTTTTGGCGAGCGCTGGAAATGCCAGTAGCAAACAGCCGGCCAGTAATACCGCTGATGTTGTGAATGAACGTGTGTTTTTCATATCTGCTTCCTTATAGGTTGGGATTCCTGTGGTTATCGTTGATTAATTAATAACCCGCTGATACGTAAGGTGTTGCGTTGGGGAAAGGCGTGGTGATGGTGTTCTTTATCCCCTGAATTCTGTCAGCCAATTTAATTTAATCAATAGACCAAAGAAAGAGATCTGGTTCACAGAAGAAAGTCATGGTAAAAACAGTGTCGTGAGCAATTCAGCGAAGTTTTTTTATATATTGCTGATAATGTGATGTTTTTTTACTTTTTGTTGTTATGGCGATACTGCGGTTTTAGACGTGGGTATAATTAATTGCATACCAATTTGGAGATATTCATAAGACCAATTTCAAACACATCAGGCCAGGCCGTTGAAAGTTGTTTCTATTTCGCGCCAGCCCTGCATATAAGGCGATAATCTCCTTCATTTTCGCTATAGATACGGCTTATAATCCCCGACCTTTGATTATTTTTTTGCCAATCGTTTTGGAAGCAATATGAGCGCTATCTCCCTGATCCAACCGGATCGCGACCTTTTCTCCTGGCCGCAGTACTGGGCCGCCTGCTTTGGGCCGGCGCCGTTTTTGCCGATGTCACGTGACGAGATGGATCAACTTGGCTGGGATAGCTGCGACATTATTCTGGTAACCGGCGACGCCTACGTCGACCATCCGAGCTTCGGCATGGCGATTTGCGGTCGTATGCTGGAAGCGCAGGGCTTCCGCGTGGGGATCATCGCCCAGCCGGACTGGAACAGCAAAGACGACTTTATGCGTCTGGGAAAACCGAACCTGTTCTTCGGCGTCACCGCCGGCAACATGGACTCAATGATCAACCGTTACACCGCTGACCGTAAGCTGCGCCACGATGACGCCTACACCCCAGATAACGTCGCGGGCAAACGCCCGGACCGCGCCACGCTGGTCTATACCCAGCGTTGCAAAGAAGCGTGGAAAGATGTCCCGGTGATCCTCGGCGGCATTGAGGCCAGTCTGCGCCGTACCGCGCATTACGACTACTGGTCTGATACTGTGCGTCGTTCAGTGTTAGTCGATTCCAAAGCCGACATGCTGATGTTTGGCAACGGCGAGCGTCCGCTGGTGGAAGTGGCGCACCGTCTGGCAATGGGCGAAACCATCGATCAGATTCGCGACGTGCGTAACACTGCGATTATGGTTAAAGAAGCGCTGCCTGGCTGGAGCGGCGTCGACTCCACTCGTCTGGACACGCCGGGTAAAATCGATCCAATTCCCCATCCCTATGGTGAGGATCTGCCGTGCGCGGATAACAAGCCGGTCGCGCCGAAAAAGCAGGAAGCTAAAGCGATTACCGTGCAGCCGCCGCGTCCGAAGCCGTGGGAAAAAACCTATATCCTGCTGCCATCCTTTGAAAAGGTGAAAGGCGACAAGGTGCTGTACGCCCATGCGTCGCGTATTCTGCATCACGAAACTAACCCTGGCTGCGCGCGGGCGCTGATGCAAAAACACGGCGACCGCTATGTCTGGATCAACCCGCCCGCCATACCGCTCTCCACTGAAGAGATGGATAGCGTGTTTGCGCTGCCGTATCAGCGTGTGCCGCACCCGGCTTACGGCAATGCCCGTATTCCGGCCTATGAGATGATCCGCTTTTCGATCAATATCATGCGCGGCTGCTTTGGCGGCTGCTCTTTCTGCTCGATCACTGAACATGAAGGGCGCATCATTCAGAGCCGCTCGGAAGACTCTATTATCAACGAGATCGAAGCGATCCGCGACACGGTGCCGGGGTTTACCGGCGTGATCTCCGATCTGGGCGGTCCTACCGCGAACATGTATATGCTGCGCTGTAAGTCGCCGCGTGCGGAGCAGACCTGTCGTCGCCTGTCATGCGTCTATCCGGATATCTGTCCGCATATGGATACTGACCATACGCCGACGATCAATCTTTATCGCCGCGCCCGTGAGCTGAAAGGCATTAAGAAAATCTTAATTGCCTCCGGCGTGCGCTACGACATCGCTGTAGAAGATCCTCGCTACATTAAAGAGCTGGCAAGCCATCATGTGGGCGGCTATCTGAAGATTGCGCCGGAGCATACTGAAGAAGGTCCGCTGTCGAAAATGATGAAGCCGGGTATGGGCAGCTACGATCGCTTTAAAGAGTTATTTGACCTTTACTCTAAACAGGCCGGAAAAGAGCAGTATCTGATCCCATATTTTATCTCCGCGCATCCGGGCACGCGGGACGAGGATATGGTGAATCTGGCGCTGTGGCTCAAGCGCCACCGCTTCCGTCTGGATCAGGTGCAGAACTTCTACCCGTCGCCGTTGGCAAATTCGACCACCATGTATTACACCGGCAAAAACCCGCTGGGTAAAATTGGTTATAAGAGTGAAGATGTGGTGGTGCCGAAGGGAGACAGGCAGCGTCGCCTGCATAAGGCACTGCTGCGTTATCACGATCCGGCGAACTGGCCGCTGATTCGCCAGGCGCTGGAAGCGATGGGGAAAAAGCATTTGATTGGCGGTCGCCGTGAGTGTCTGGTGCCTGCGCCGACCATTGAAGAGATGCGCGAAGCGCGTCGCCAGAACCGCAACACGCGCCCGGCGTTGACCAAGCATACGCCGGTGGAACATCAGCGGCAGGGGCTTGCTGCGAATAAGAAGCGCGGGAAAGGCGCAGGGCGTTAATTACCTTTGAATCTGTTGCTTCTGGAAGCTAATGTTTCTGGAAGTAACAGACATCTAAATATATTGTGTCGATCTTTAGTAATTGCTAAATTACGGGGAGCTTTATATTTTATTTAAATATTATTGATTGTATAAATTAATTATATATTACCTTAATGATTAAGGCATGATGCTTGTATACAGCCCCAGAGGAGGGGATATCATGGGTATGATTATTATTCCCTGTTTTATCGTAATTGCTATAATAGCTGTTGTTATATTCATAATGGCTATTAAAGCATGTAGTATGGAAAAACGTGAAGACAGGCAAATGACTCTTGCAGGGATAATTTTAATGGGTGTTATTGCCGCTATTCCTGGATGGTTTTTGTACGAAATATTTAGCCACGCGCCGTAATATTTAACCTACCAGGGTTGATATATTAAAATAGATAAGAAGTATATAATCTAAGGTATAATGCCTGATGGCGCTGCGCTTATCAGGTCTATGAATAGCACAGTTTTGTAGGCCGGATAAGGTGCTTACACCGCCATCCGGCAGAAGTGCTCCGTATTTATGCCGCACGAATTCTGGCCGCCAGCGCGGCCAGTTTTTCATCATCCGCCCGTTCATGATCGTGTGACGACAGATATCCTTCATACTGTTCGAAAAATTTATTCTGCCGCGATTCAATCGGTTTCCAGTGGGTTAAATCGCCAGTACCGTGCATGGGGCTTAATTTACTGTGCACATGGTCTACGCCGAAACCTTCGAAGAACATTCCCGTACGACTGACATCCGGGAAAGCCTTATCCAGTTTCTTCGCCACTTTTTGGGTCGCCAGCATCAGGTCCGCTAACGCCTGCGGCGGTAGATCGAACGCGTAGCTGGGGTAATGTTTTTTCGGGATCACTACGGTAAACCCATCGGTATTCGGAAAAATCGACAAAAAAGCCAGGTGATGCTCATCTTCCCAAACTTTATGACAAGGTGCTTTACCTTCAACTATTTGACAGAAAATGCAGGTCATTCCATTTCTCCGTTAACCGAGGGCTTATCGATGCGTTAAGCGTTTAATACAACCCTAACACTTTCCACCATGCGAGGCCGACTGTCAAAAAGACCGCCTGATTAAAGAGGCTGATAATAAATCCCGTTCGCCACCAGACGCCCGTCGGTACATAGCCGGCGCCAAAAAGAATGGGGCCGCGTGCGTGGGTATACTGCGTAAGAGAGCAGTACAGGCTGCTGGTAAACGCCAGCATAAGCGCCATCGGCGCTGCCGGTATATTCAGATGCAGACCGACACCCAGAAACACCGCATACAGCGCGGCGATTTGCGCGTTGCCGCTGGCGAAAAAATAGTGGGTATAAAAATAGGCTGCGTTAAGCAGCAGCAGAATGATTATCCAACTGGTTCCATGCATCGTACTGCCGATGCTGTCGCCAATCAGGTTGCCAAACCAACTGGTGAATCCTAGTTTCTTCAACTGGTTAGCCATCATCAGCAGCGCGGCAAACCAAATCAACGTATCCCAGGCGCCTTTTTCGCTTTTAACGTCTTCCCAGGTGAGCACGCCGCTCAGTAATAAAATCGAGAGACCGACAAAAGAGGCCGTCGTGGCATCCACGCCGAGCGAGCTGCCAAAAATCCATAGCACCAGCAACACGCCGACGGTCGCCAGCATGAGCCACTCGCCGCGCGTCATACTGCCCATTTGCGCCAGCTCTTTGCGCGCCAAATCCGGCGCATCCGGCGTATGTTTAATTTCCGGACGGGTCAGCCAGTAGACCAGCAGCGGGACGATAAGAAAAGAGACCAGGCAAGGCAGGAGCGCGGCGATAAACCAGCTTCCCCAGCTCAACGTAACGCCGGCGTTCGCCGCCAGTTTTACCGCCAGCAGGTTACCCGTATAACCGGTCATAAACAGTGCGGCGGTGACGTCGTTAACATTGCCAATACAGGTGATCAGAAAGGTGCCGATTTTGCTGCGAGACTCATCTTCCGGATGTGAATCAAAGCTGCGCGCCAGCGAGTCGGCGATCGGGTAAATCACGCCGCCGCAGCGCGCGGTGTTACTGGGCATCGCGGGGGAGAGGATCAGATCGGCAAACGCCAGACCATAAGCCAGACCCAGCGTTCGTTTACCTAACAGACGGATCATTTGTAGGGCGATACGCCGACCCAGCCCGGTTTTGATAAACCCACGGGCAATCATAAAGGCGACGACGATAAGCCAGATCAGCGAACTGTTCAGCTCGCTCAAGGCCGTGGTAATCGCGCCGCTGGCCGTTTTGTCGCCGGCAGCATAGGCGAGCGCAAAGACGGTGATGCCGATAATACCGACCGCGCCAATAGGCAGCACTTTCGCCACGATAGAGGCGATCGTCGCGACAAAAATAATCGCGGAATGCCAGGCCGGCGCGCTTAACCCGGAAGGGGGCGTTAGCTGCCACAGCCCGGCGGCGATAACCAGAATAAGAATAAATGGGAGCCATTTGACGCCCTGAGATTTTTTTTCCGCCACAATCACACATCCATAAATATTTTATATGTATTAAGTAAATTCATAATAAATATGAATAAATATTCACAAAATCAGAATAATTCTGCGCTTGTGTGTGGGGGAAATATACTGTTAAATGCGCGTAATTGTTTCTTAATGTTTCGGAATGCAAAAAAACCCGACGACATCGTCGGGCATGGCGTGCGATAAATCCGGCTTAACCGCCGAACTGATCCGGATCGGGGCCGAGGCGTTTTCCTTGATCCAGTTTTGCGATCTCGCCTAATTCATCTTTATCGAGACGGAAATCCCAGACAGCAAAGTTTTCCGCGATACGGGAAGGGGTGACGGATTTCGGAATGACGACCAGCCCGCAGTCCAGATGCCAGCGAATAACAATCTGGGCGGGCGTTTTGCCGTATTTATCCGCCAGTTCGCGAATCACTTTCTGATCGAATACTCCTTCGCCGCCCTGCGCCAGCGGGCTCCATGACTCGGTCTGGATTTTATGCGTCGCATTCCACGCATGTAGCTGGCGCTGTTGCATCAAGGGGTGAAGCTCGATCTGGTTGATCACAGGGGTAACGCCGGTTTCATCGATCAGACGCTGGAGGTGATGGATCTGAAAGTTACAGACCCCGATACTCTTTACCAGCCCCTCTTTTTGCAGCGCGATCATGCCTTTCCAGGCGTCGACATAGTGATTGATAGCCGGTACGGGCCAGTGCATCAGATAGAGATCGAGATAATCAAGCTGCAGTTTTTTCAGACTCTCCTGCAGGGCTTCGCGGGGACGTTTTTGATCGTCATTCCACAACTTGGTGGTGATAAACAGCTCTTCCCGCGCTACGCTTGCTGCTTTTAGCGCTTTGCCGACGCCTTCTTCATTCTGATATGCTGTGGCGGTATCAATCGATCGATAGCCCACCTCCAGCGCTTTATGAATCGCCGCGATCACCTCTTCATTACTTGCTTTCCAGACTCCCAGCCCAAGTTGTGGCATTACGTTGCCATCCTGTAGCCTGATAATGGTTGGATTAGCCATGATGTGTTCCTCTTTTAATTGGCTCGCCGGAGTCGGGGCCGGCGAGACTAAGTGACTTAAGTCTGGACGAAATGGCCAAAAACGAAAGTCAGAGGCGAAAAAACCTTAGCGCGCCGCTTCATAAATCCGACGGCTGACATCCAGCGTAATATCCTGATTTTCACCTAAATTTGTGCATCCATGCGCCTCAAGTTTAGCCAGTAGCGCCGGAATAGTGCTGCCATCCAGACCGTAATCGGACAGGTGGGTAGGCACGCCCATCTGTTCAAAGAAACGGCGGGTGGCGGCAATGGCGGCATCAATACGCTCGTCGTCGGAACCGTCGGTGATATTCCATACACGTTCAGCATATTGCAGGAGTTTTGCACGTTTAACGTCTCGTTTTTCGTTCCATAGCGCAGGCAGAATGATAGCCAGCGTCTGGGCATGATCGAGACCGTGCATCGCGGTAAGCTCGTGGCCCAGCATATGCGTCGCCCAGTCCTGCGGAACACCAGCGCCAATCAGGCCATTCAACGCCTGAGTAGCGGCCCACATCACGTTGGCGCGGACGTCATAATTTTCAGGCTCTTGCAGCGCTTTGGGACCTTCTTCGATCAGTGTGAGTAAAATACCTTCGGCGAAACGATCCTGAATTTTGCCGTTAACCGGGTAAGTGACGTACTGCTCAACGGTATGGACGAAAGCATCCACGACGCCGTTCGCAACCTGGCGTGGCGGCAATGTATAGGTGTAGACCGGGTCCAGTACGGCAAACACCGGTTGCACGAACGAGGAGTGGAAGGCCTGTTTGTCGCCAGTGGTTTTACGGGAAATGACTGCGCCGGCGTTCGATTCTGAGCCGGTTGCCGGTAGGGTCAGCACAGACCCCATCGGGATTGCGCTACGAATCTCAGTACCGCCGGTTTCCAGAATGTGCCACGGATCGACGCCGTCCGTATATTGCGCCGCTGCGGCGATAAATTTGGTGCCGTCCAGTACGGAACCGCCGCCAACGGCCAGCAGGAAGGTAATATTTTCGTCGCGCACAAGCTGCACGGCCTTCATCAGCGTTTCATAGGACGGGTTCGGTTCAATACCGCCAAACTCCCGTACATCCAGTCCTTTTAACGCTTCCTGAACTTGCGCCAGTACGCCGGTCTTTTTCACGCTACCGCCGCCATAGATAATCAGCACGCGGGCGTCCTGCGGGATTTGATCGCGAAGATCGACGATAGCGCCTTTACCAAACAGAATGCGGGTAGGGGTATGTAATTTGAAATTGTTCATTGCTCATTCCCTTATGTGGGTAAAAAGAGGGCAGGCGGCTGTCTGCCTGATGGCCATCATTGTGGTCTCGTGAGGGATGTCTCTCAATGCACATTTCTGCCAATGTTTTGCCTATTTCTCCAGAATGCTGGAGAAAATCGCTAAAAATGCGCACAATCCAGCGGAGTGGATTTGATGAAAAAATGGCGCGTTATGAATCGTGAAGCAATTTGCTTACAGTTGGCGGATAAAATTAATCATTTAAAAAATAATGATAAAATAATCAGCGAGCGGCTGGCGGGCATTCGTCTGTTGTATGGTGTTGAACCGGGGCCGCGCACGCCGGTCATGTATCAGCCTGGCATCATATTTCTCTTTTCCGGCCATAAAATTGGCTATATTAACAAGCGCAAGTTTCGTTATGACGCTAATGAATATCTTTTACTGACCGTGCCGCTCCCTTTTGAATGCGAGACCTGGGCGACGCCGGAGGTACCGCTGGCCGGTATTCGGCTCGATATTGATGTGCTGCAACTGCAAGAGTTGCTCATGGACATTGGCGAAGATGAGCGTTTCCAGTTGCCGATGGCGGCCAGTGGGATTAACTCCGCCACGCTGTCGGACGAGATTTTATGTGCGGTGGAAAGATTGCTGGATGTGATGGAGCGCCCGCTGGATGCGCGGATTCTGGGAAAACAGATTATTCGCGAAATTCTTTATCATGTGCTGATGGGACCGCGCGGCGGGGCGCTGCTTGCACTGGTTAGTCGCCAGACGCACTTTAGCCTGATCAGTCGCGTACTTAAACAGATCGAAATGAAATACACCGAGAACCTGAATGTTGAGCAACTGGCGGCAGAAGCGAACATGAGCGTGTCGGCGTTTCACCATAATTTTAAGGCGGTCACCAGCACCTCGCCGTTGCAGTATTTAAAAAGCTACCGACTGCATAAAGCGCGAATGATGATGATTCACGACGGTATGAAGGCCAGCGCCGCGGCGATGCGGGTCGGATATGAGAGCGCATCGCAGTTTAGCCGGGAGTTTAAACGTTATTTTGGCGTTACGCCGGGCGAAGATGCGGCAAGAATGCGGACAATGCAAGGGAGCTAAGTGGGGCATCCCGCCACGGGTCAACGAAGCGTAACCGGGCCATCCTGGCCGATTATGGATACGTCAGGCGTTACAGTATTTCTTTTTAATCACCACGACCAGCGTACCTAACAGCCCGGCGACCAGTAGCGCGACGGGAAGGATCATTAAAAATGTCATTACCTGGTCTTCATGGCGCTTAACAAACGGGATCATACTGAGCGCGTAGCCGAAGCTGGTCACGACAGTCACCCACAGCAGGCCGCTTAACCAGTTAAAAAACTGAAACCGGCGGTTGGACAGGCCGGAAATACCCGCCATTGTTGGCAGCAGAGTGCGGACAAACGCCAGAAAGCGCCCGGCAAGCAACGCTAACAAACCGTGACGGTCAAACATGCAGGTGGCGCGCTGATGATATTTTGCCGGAAGCTGCGCCAGCCAGCCTTTGACGGTACGCGTATTACCGAGCCAGCGTCCCTGGATATAACTTAGCCAGCAGCCGAGACTGGCCGCGGTGGTGAGAATGCCAATTGTCGGCAAAAAATGCATCACATCCTGGGCGATCAACGCGCCTGCCAGTAGCAGCAGACTATCGCCAGGTAAGAATGATGCTGGCAGCAGACCGTTTTCTAAAAATAGCGTGGCGAACATGACAAAGTAGACGACGCTAACAACGTGTGGATTCGCCAGCGCGGCAAAATCATGTTGCCAGAGCGCAGCGATAATATCTTGAATGACAGCCATGAACTTTCCTGTGGAACAGCATTTACGCTTTTATCTGCCTATTGTACTCCTGAATCGTCCGGGATGCCTTGATCCCGGACGCAACAAACGCAGACTTTTCCACGGAAATTGTCTGCATATATGTCCATCCCCGGCAACTTTACACAATTCTGGCGAAGCCGGCGGCTAAATCAGCGATCAAATCATCAACACTCTCTAAACCAATATGCACCCGGACCAGCGTACCGGTAAAATCTACGCCGCCTGCGGGACGAATCGCGGCGATCTGTTCCGGCTGATTAGCAATAATCAGCGATTCGTAGCCTCCCCAGGAGTAGGCCATACTGAACAGCGAAAAGTTATCCAGATAGGCTGATAATTCTGCCTCGGTCAGCTTTTTATTGAGCACAAAGGAGAACAGACCGCTGCTGCCTGTAAAGTCTCGTTTCCAGAACGCATGACCTTTGCTACCCGGCAGGGCCGGATGATTAACGCGCGCGACCTGAGGATGGTTCGCCAGCCATGCGGCGATTTTGAGGCTGCTTTCTTGATGCTGGCGCAGTCGGACGCCGAGCGTGCGCAGACCGCGGCTGGTCATATAAGCCGTGTCGGCGTCGAGCATTTGCCCCATCAGATAGGCGTTTTCCCGCAATTGTTCCCAGCAGCGCGCATTTGCAACGGCAGTACCGACCATCGCATCAGAATGACCAATCAGATACTTAGTGCCCGCCTGGATAGAGATATCAATATCGAACTCCAGCGCTTTGAACAGAACGCCAGCCGCCCAGGTATTATCAATCATGATGACGGCTTCTGGCGCGACGCGTCTGACCGCACTAACAATGCTCGGAATATCATGTACTTCCATGGTAATAGAACCGGGGGATTCCAGAAATACGACTTTCGTGTTCGGTTGAATATGTTGCGTGATATCAGCGCCGATGAGCGGGTCGAACCAGCTTGTCGTCACGCCCAGTTTGCCGAGAATTTTGCTGCAGAAATCCTGGCTGGGTTCATAGGCTGTGTTGGTCATCAGGATGTGGTCGCCCTGCTCAACGAATGCCAGAATGGTGTTGGCAACCGCCGCCGCGCCGCACGGGAAGAGCGCGCATCCGGCGCCGCCTTCCAGTTCACACATGGCTTCCTGGAGCGAAAAGTGGGTCAGCGTTCCCCGGCGTCCGTAAAATAATTCGCCGTTGGCGAGATTGCGGGTAGCGTGTTTTTTGGCCTCGACGGTGTCAAACACCAGTGAAGAAGCGCGTTGAATCACACTATTCACTGAGCCAAGCGTGTATTTTTTGCTGCGTCCTGCGTTTACCAGTTTGGTATCCAACTGTTTATCCGTCATGTTGCGTTTCCTGATTTTAACCGTCTGGATGTCTAAACTAGCATGAATATAACCATCTGCACCCTGGCGACGTGTGATACAGATGAAAATTTTGCCAAAATAAAAACAGGTGGCTTTTTTAATGCGTAAGCGCAAAGAAAAAGCAGTAAAGGTGCGGCAGTATGTAAATAGTAATGAGAACGACTATCAATTCGACGTTGTTTTGATATTATTATGCTCAGATTTTGTGATTTGCGTCCTGGAGATACAGAGTGGGTAATAATTTGATGCAGACGGATCTCTCCGTCTGGGGTATGTATCAGCACGCCGATATTGTCGTGAAGTGCGTGATGATTGGTCTGATTCTGGCGTCAGTCGTCACCTGGGCTATCTTCTTCAGTAAAAGCGTTGAATTTTTCACGCAAAAGCGCCGCTTAAAGCGTGAACAACTGCAATTAGCCGATGCACGCTCTTTAGATCAGGCTTCCGACATTGCGGCAGGTTTCAGCGCAAAAAGCCTCAGCGCACAGCTCATCAATGAAGCGCAGAATGAACTGGAACTCTCTCAGGGCAGCGAAGATAACGAAGGGATTAAAGAACGTACCGGCTTCCGTCTGGAACGTCGCGTCGCGGCAGTTGGCCGCTACATGGGACGAGGCAACGGTTATCTGGCGACGATCGGCGCCATTTCCCCCTTCGTCGGGTTGTTTGGCACCGTATGGGGCATTATGAATAGTTTCATCGGTATTGCGCAAACGCAGACCACCAACCTGGCGGTGGTTGCTCCTGGGATTGCGGAAGCGCTGCTGGCGACGGCGATTGGGCTGGTAGCCGCGATCCCGGCGGTCGTCATTTACAACATCTTCGCACGTCAGATAGGCAGTTACAAAGCAACGCTGGGCGACGTGGCGGCGCAGGTATTGCTGCTGCAAAGCCGCGATCTCGATCTGAATGCGAGCGCCAGTGCGCAGCCGGTACGCGCCGCGCAGAAATTACGGGTAGGGTAATGCGTCATGGCAATGCGTCTTAACGAGAACCTGGATGACAACGGCGAAATGCATGAAATCAACGTGACGCCGTTTATCGATGTCATGTTGGTTCTGCTGATTATCTTTATGGTGGCTGCGCCGCTGGCGACGGTGGACGTCAAGGTGAATCTGCCCGCTTCTACCAGTACGCCACAGCCGCGTCCGGAAAAACCGGTTTATCTGTCGGTGAAAGCGGATAACACCATGTTTATCGGTAACGATCCGGTGACGGATGATACGATGATTGCCGAGCTAACGGCCCTGACGGAAGGGAAAAAGGATACTACGATTTTCTTCCGCGCGGATAAAACCGTAGAGTATGAAACCCTGATGAAAGTGATGGATATGCTGCATCAGGCGGGCTATCTCAAAATTGGTCTGGTCGGCGAAGAGACCGCGAAAGCGAAATAAGTATTCTGCTGACGCTGTAGGCCGGGTAAGGCGAAGTCGCCACCCGGCTTTTTTATTGCCTAAAGTGGCGCCTTGCTTAACAGAATTGCGCCACCTTAATCGACTTCATGCGTTAGCCTAAATGCTCCCCGCCGCACACGCCGTGCACTTCTGCGGTAACGTAACTGGATTCCTGGCTTGCCAGATAGACATACACCGGCGCCAGCTCTGCCGGTTGGCCAGCCCGCTTCATTGGCGTCTGCTGACCAAACTGCGGAATTTTATCCTGGGTTTGACCGCCGGAAATTTGCAGCGCTGTCCAGATAGGGCCAGGCGCGACAATATTCACACGAATTCCTTTTTCCGCCACCTGTTTCGCCAGGCCACGGCTGTAATTGAGGATTGCCGCCTTGGTTGCCGCATAATCCAGCAGGTGCGGACTGGGCTGATACGCCTGGATAGACGACGTCGTGATAATACTGGCGCCTTTTGGCAGCAGCGGAATCGCTTCCTGGGTTATCCAGAACAGGGCAAAAACGTTAACGGCGAAGGTTTGCTGAAATTGCTCGCTGGTCAGATCTTTTATCTCCGGGATTGCCGTTTGTTTACCGGCTACCAGCGCCAGAATGTCCAGCCCGCCCAGCGCTTCACGCGCCTTATGGACCAGCGAACGGGCGAAGGATTCGTCGCTAAGATCGCCTGGCAATAACACCGCTTTACGACCGCACTCCTCGATCAGCGCTTTAACCTGCTGGGCGTCCTCTTCTTCCGCTGGCAAATAGTTGATCGCGACATCTGCGCCTTCACGCGCGTAAGCGATAGCGGCAGCGCGCCCAATCCCGGAGTCGCCCCCTGTCACCAGCGCCTTACGATCTTTAAGGCGACCACTGCCGACATAACTTTTTTCGCCACAGTCAGGAACAGGCGTCATTTTCGCCTGGACGCCGGGCGCCGGCTGTTTTTGCTTAGGATATTCGCCGGTGTAATACTGCGTGGTAGGGTCGTATAGATGAGACATTGAGCTTCTCCCTTCAGGTTGAACACCCTTTAAGCGTAGACACTTTTACTACCGTAAGAGGGAGAATCAGAACGATCCTTATGCTTCGCCCGTATTCACAACAGAGTTAACTAGCCATGAAGGTTATTTTTCTTGCCGTGCGACGGTGGTGACGTTGCGCGTCCGGTAGTCTCCATCGGAAAGCTTACGCGTCAGACGTAAGGTTGCCGTCTCGCGAGCCAGCAGATGCTGCCAGTCACTTTCAAGATGAGACATAATTTTGTCTCGTAATTCAGGATGCTGCTCGATAATAGCATTGATGGTCGCGCCATAAATCTCCTCTTTGACCTGTAACGCATACATCTCTCGTCGGTTTTGCCACTTCAGGCGCACTAACGCCGCCGGTATGGATACCACTTCCTGCGTTACCTTTTCCAGGGTGGCATTTTTACTGGCGATTAGCGCTGCAAGATTTTGCTTTAAGATAAATTCATCACTTTTATGGTTGTCTAAAGCCAAATAAACGTTATTGTCTTCAACTTCTTTCATCTTTATCTTCCAGTGAATAAAATAGCGGCATATTGGTTTCGCGAGTGATTAAATTAAGCCAAATGGCATTACCTTTTTCATTTATCATTGCGGTTTTATCCGCCAGTATTTTACTTAGCGTTTGGGCATCAATATCGCCTTCTGCCTGTAGTGCGTTTATCAGGCGGGCAAACGTTTCAATTTTAGCCACACAATACAGACGTTCTTTAATATGACGGTCGCGTTCTTCAAATAATACGTTTCTGTGTTGCCCGGTTGCGTTAGCGCAAATTAAAATATCGGGCTCGTAATCGCTGAGTTTTGTCTTTCCCTGAGGCAAATTTTTACTGTTTTCTGTGGCTTCAGGGGGCGGCGATGACAGGCGAAAATGAGAGGAAACCAGATGCTCAGGAAGCATGACTAAATATCCTTTACGATCAGTGGTATACTATTTTTAATAGTGTAGGTTTCGTTGACAATAACATGGCGTAATTTTAAAATCAAAAAAAATGGAGCCTGCTATGAACAGTATTTTTTATTCTGTTATTATATTGCTATTACTGACCGGCGCGATACTCTTCCTGATGTGGGAGGTTAATAAAAAACGTCCTGGTGGAAAAATCGTAAATTTAAATCAAACTGAACCCATGACAAAGGAAGAGGGCGAAGATCATTTCTCAGTATTAATGAATTCGATAACGCCGGTATGGTACTGGCGCGTTAACCATGAATATATCGATTTCCTTCATGCAACGATAAAACGAATGACAATGACTGAGTTGAATGAAACGCCTGGATTATTTGACGCACAGCGTCGTTGCAGCGACCTTAACTCTGCCGTTTATAAGTATTACGACAATATTAAGAAGCGTTGTCTGAACGGAGAAAAGGTGCCGTATTCGGATTTGGACGTCCTGAATTTACGCCAGTGTTTTCGTGAGTTCAGTCTTGAAGCCTACCCGGCGTTGGTCGCGCTGGTATGGCCGGAATATCAGCGCCCACAGGTTAAACCGGATGAGACTTAGAGCCTATCCCATTAGGGCTATTTTACTTGCCATTTTGGACCTGGGCAGTGCTCGCCAAAACGCGTTAGCGTTTTGAACGCCGCTAGCGGCGGCCCGAAGGGCGAGCGTAGCGAGTCAAACCTCACGTACTACGTGTACGCTCCGGTTTTTGTGCGCTGTCCGCGTCCAAACTGGCTGCGCCAATAACGCCTGGTGGGATAGGCTCTTAACTGGCATGTTGATCTGATGTTGCATGGTTGAGATATACTGTTGCTGGTTTTAGTTACCTGACAGGTCCCTATGGAACGCTTTCTTGAAAATGTAATGTATGCGTCTCGCTGGCTGCTCGCGCCGGTGTATTTTGGCCTCTCTTTGGCGCTGATCGCTTTAGCGCTAAAATTTTTCCAGGAAATTCTACACGTTCTGCCGAACGTTTTTGCCCTGGCGGAGGCCGATCTGATCCTGGTGCTGTTATCTCTGGTTGATATGACGCTGGTCGGCGGATTGCTGGTAATGGTCATGTTCTCCGGGTATGAGAATTTTGTCTCTCAGCTGGATATCTCTGCGGGCAAGGAGAAGCTGAACTGGCTGGGGAAAATGGATGCGACTTCGCTAAAAAATAAGGTGGCGGCATCAATAGTCGCTATCTCTTCCATTCACCTGTTACGCGTGTTTATGGATGCGAAAAACGTCCCGGATAACAAATTAATGTGGTATGTCATCATCCATCTGACCTTTGTCCTGTCGGCGTTCGTGATGGGCTATCTGGACAGATTGACGCGACATAACCATTGAGCCGCCGTCCACGGCGGGGCAGTCGGGCAAAGGATGCTGAGCCCGGCTGTAAAACAGCGCTTCTTTAACGGTGGATAACCGTCTCCCTGCAGCCTTACGCAATATTTTTACTACATCTATTCATTTACTCAGTAATAACACTGAAAGATTTTCTCTGCGTTCACAGATATATAACATCTACGGGTACGTAAACGGCGATAACTGTAAAAAAATGGAGAATGCATTATATATTCTCCGCGCCTTGCCGATAACGAGAGTGCGTCATCGTCTGATGACTAATCTCTTATATTCAGCAAGGAAATTCATATGCGTTTGCTGCAAAACTTTACTATTCGTATGGTCATGCTGACGATACTGGGACTTTTTTGTCTACTCTGGTCGGGGGTGGGTTTATACAGCGTCCATGCTTTATCCGAAGTTTCGGAAGGAAATGATATTGACCGGCATCTTGTGCGGCAAATGACGGTGCTAAGCCAGGGTAACGATCAATATTTCCGCTTTGTTACCCGCCTTAGCCGCGCGATGGATGTAAAAATCGGCGGCGGCACGCCCGATTTTGCGCCCGCCCGGCAGTCGCTCGAGAATATGCGTCAGAAGCTGGAGGAGATGAAAGCGCTATCGCCAGGGCCGATGAACCCTGATATCTCAAGGGAGGTGTTGTCCAACTGGCAGGCCTTGCTGGAGAAAGGCGTCGTTCCTCAAATGCAACTGGCGCAGCAAGGATCGCTGACCGCCTGGAGCGAACATGCCAGTACGGTCACGCCCGCACTCAGTCGCGCGTTCGGCGCCAGCGCGGAACGGTTTAGTCATGAAGCTGGCGCCATGCTGGATAACACCCGCGTGATGGTCGATGGTAAAACCTATACCATCCGCATCCTGCTTATCACGGCGGTGATTCTGGGCATTGCTATCCTGATTTTTACCGATCGCTATCTGGTTGCAATGATGGTGAAACCGCTGGAGCGCATCCGTCAGCAATTTCAGCGCATCGCGCAAGGCGATCTTAGCCAGCCGATTGAAGCGTTGGGGCGTAACTGCGTAGGCCGGTTGGTGCCGCTACTGCGCGCGATGCAGGACAGTTTACGCGAAGCCGTGAGTACGATCCGCGCCGGAAGCGACAATATCTGGCGCGGCGCGACGGAAATTTCTACCGGTAATAACGATCTCTCTTCCCGAACGGAAGAACAGGCCGCCGCGCTGGAAGAAACTGCCGCCAGCATGGAACAGCTTACCGCAACGGTGAAAATGAACGCCGAACACGCCCGCCAGGCGAGTCAGCTTGCGGATGCCGCCTCGCTAACGGCAGGAAAAGGCGGTGAACTGGTTTCCGATGTGGTAGAAACAATGAACGGTATTTCCGCCAGTTCGCAGCAGATCGCCGAAATTACTACCGTGATTAATAGTATTGCTTTCCAGACCAATATTCTGGCCTTGAACGCAGCGGTAGAAGCGGCCAGAGCGGGCGAGCAGGGACGCGGCTTCGCGGTGGTCGCCGGTGAGGTACGTAACCTGGCCAGCCGCAGCGCGGGGGCGGCGAAAGAAATTGAAGCCTTAATTGGCGAATCGGTACGTCGCGTAGCGCAAGGCGCGCAGTTGGTCCAGGAGACCGGCGCGACGATGGACGCCATCCTGCGCGGCGTCACGGAAGTGACGACGATTATGAAACAGATCGCGTCCGCCTCCGAAGAGCAGAGTAAAGGTATCTCTCAGGTTGGCGTGGCGATCACGCAAATGGATAGCGTTACGCAACAAAACGCCGCGCTGGTTGAGCAGGTTTCCGCGGCGGCGGCGGCGCTGGAACGGCAGACGGAGGATTTGCAACGCTCCGTACAGCAGTTCCGGCTTTCCGCTAGTGAGCCGCAACAACGCGTAACGGCGAAAGCGGCGCCTGGCGTTCAGAGAATGGCGTCGACTCCCGCACAGTCTACTGATGAATGGGTTGCCTTCTGATGTGAAGCAAAAAAGCGCGTAATGCGCTGGCCTTCATTTAATTAGTCGCTATATAATTTATTATATAGCGACTAAGGAGGTCAGATGAATAATCATTTTGGGAAAGGGTTAATGGCCGGGTTGCACGCGCCATATGCATATAGCGCGCATCATGCGGTGAATTTCTGTTCTGAGTATAAACGTGGCTTTGTATTGGGTTTTACACACCGTATGTTCGAAAAGACCGGCGATCGTCAACTTAGCGCGTGGGAGGCTGGAATTCTGACGCGTCGCTATGGTCTGGATAAAGAAATGGTGATGGATTTCTTTAAAGAGAATCATTCCGGGATGGCGGTTCGCTTCTTTATGGCCGGTTATCGACTCGAAGGTTGATCCAACAGGGGTATTATCTTGCTTTAATTAATTACACTATCGCCTCTTCCCTTCGTTTTACTGTTCCGTCGAAGTATTATGGCGCACATAACCATAAAAAAAGTGTGGTAAATGGCGTACCGATCGCAATAACTTCTTCGCGAACAGTGCAAAATAAAAGCCAGGTCTTCGTAACGGAATAACTATAAAATGACTGGAGATAATACTCTCATCACTTCTCACGGCATTAACCGTCGTGATTTCATGAAGCTTTGTGCAGCACTGGCCGCTACTATGGGGCTCAGTAGCAAAGCCGCCGCAGAAATGGCAGAATCGGTATCCAATCCACAGCGTCCGCCCGTTATTTGGATTGGCGCTCAGGAGTGTACCGGTTGTACCGAATCACTGCTTCGTGCTACACACCCAACCGTTGAAAACCTCGTTCTGGAGACCATCTCTCTGGAATACCACGAGGTACTTTCCGCCGCATTCGGTCACCAGGTCGAAGAAAACAAACATAACGCTCTGGAGAAGTATAAAGGGCAATATGTTCTGGTGGTGGATGGTTCTATCCCACTAAAAGATAACGGTATCTACTGCATGGTTGCCGGCGAGCCGATCGTGGATCACATCCGCAAAGCCGCTGACGGCGCAGCCGCGATTATCGCTATCGGTTCCTGCTCGGCATGGGGCGGCGTTGCTGCGGCTGGCGTAAACCCAACCGGCGCTGTCAGTCTGCAGGAAGTCTTACCGGGCAAAACGGTTATCAATATTCCAGGTTGTCCGCCAAACCCGCATAACTTCCTGGCGACCGTCGCGCATATCATCACTTACGGCACGCCGCCGAAGCTGGATGCGAAAAATCGTCCAACCTTTGCCTATGGCCGTCTGATTCATGAGCATTGCGAACGTCGTCCACACTTCGACGCAGGCCGTTTTGCCAAAGAATTTGGCGACGAAGGCCACCGTCAGGGCTGGTGTCTCTACCATCTTGGCTGTAAAGGGCCGGAAACCTGGGGCAACTGTTCTACGTTACAGTTCTGTGACGTTGGCGGCGTCTGGCCAGTGGCGATCGGCCATCCTTGCTATGGCTGTAACGAAGAAGGTATCGGCTTCCATAAGGGCATTCACCAGCTTGCTCATGTCGAAAACCAAACTCCGCGTTCAGAGAAACCTGACGTCAATATGAAAGAAGGCGGCAATATCTCTGCGGGCGCTGTCGGTCTGCTTGGCGGCGTAGTCGGTCTGGTTGCCGGCGTCAGCGTGATGGCGGTACGTGAACTGGGGCGTCAGCAAAAGAAAGATAACGCTGACTCACGGGGAGAATAACCGTGAACAGACGTGACTTTATTAAAGCAGCCTCCGGTGGAGCATTGCTGTTGGGCGCCGCGCCGTCTGTCAGCCATGCGGCTGCAGAAAACCGTCCGCCGATTCCAGGTTCGCTGGGTATGTTGTATGACTCTACTCTGTGCGTGGGCTGTCAGGCCTGCGTCACAAAGTGTCAGGATATCAACTTCCCGGCGCGTAACCCGGAAGGGGAGCAGACCTGGTCGAACAACGACAAACTGTCGCCGTATACCAATAACATTATCCAGGTATGGCGTAGCGGCACGGGCGTGAACAAAGATCAGGAAGAGAACGGCTATGCCTACATCAAGAAACAGTGTATGCACTGCGTCGATCCTAACTGCGTTTCCGTTTGTCCGGTGTCGGCGCTGAAAAAAGATCCGAAAACCGGCATCGTCCACTATGACAAAGATGTCTGCACCGGCTGCCGTTACTGTATGGTCGCCTGTCCGTACAACGTACCTAAGTACGACTACAACAACCCGTTTGGCGCGCTTCACAAGTGTGAGCTGTGTAACCAGAAAGGCGTTGAGCGTCTGGATAAAGGCGGTTTGCCTGGGTGCGTGGAAGTTTGTCCGGCAGGGGCCGTGATTTTCGGTACTCGTGAAGAGCTGATGGCGGAAGCGAAAAAACGTCTGGCCCTCAAACCAGGCAGTGAATATCACTATCCGCGCCAGACGTTGAAAACGGACGACACCTATCTGCATACGGTGCCTAAATACTACCCACACCTCTACGGTGAAAAAGAGGGCGGTGGTACTCAGGTGCTGGTGCTGACAGGCGTTCCTTATGAAGATCTGGATCTGCCGAAGCTGGATGACCTTTCAACCGGAGCGCGCTCCGAGCATGTTCAACACACGCTTTATAAAGGCATGATACTACCCCTGGCTGCGCTGGCGGGCTTAACCGTGCTGGTTCGTCGTAACAGCAAAAACGACCATCACGATGGAGGAGACGATCATGAGTCATGATCCAAAACCGCTGGGCGGAAAAATCATCAGTAAACCGGTCATTATTTTTGGACCGTTAATCGTCCTGTGTATGCTCCTTATCGTGAAGCGTCTGGTCTTCGGGTTGGGCTCCGTTTCCGACCTGAACGGCGGTTTCCCGTGGGGCGTCTGGATTGCCTTTGACCTGTTGATCGGCACCGGCTTTGCCTGCGGCGGTTGGGCGTTGGCATGGGCGGTGTATGTCTTTAACCGTGGGCAATACCATCCGTTGGTGCGCCCGGCGTTGCTGGCAAGCTTGTTTGGTTACTCGCTGGGCGGCCTGTCGATCACTATCGACGTCGGTCGTTACTGGAACCTGCCGTACTTCTACATTCCAGGTCACTTCAACGTGAACTCGGTACTGTTTGAGACGGCGGTCTGTATGACCATCTACATCGGCGTGATGGCGCTGGAGTTTGCGCCTGCCTTGTTTGAACGTCTGGGCTGGAAAGTGTCGCTCAAGCGTCTGAATAAGGTGATGTTCTTTATTATCGCGCTGGGCGCGCTGTTGCCGACGATGCACCAGTCCTCAATGGGGTCATTGATGATCTCGGCGGGCTATAAAGTGCATCCGCTATGGCAAAGCTATGAAATGCTGCCGCTGTTCTCGGTTCTGACCGCGTTTATCATGGGCTTCTCCATTGTCATATTTGAGGGTTCGCTGGTTCAGGCAGGCCTGAAAGGAAACGGTCCGGATGAGAAAAATTTGTTTGTTAAGCTGACGAATACCATCAGCGTGCTGCTGGCGATTTTCGTCGTCCTGCGCTTTGGCGAACTGATTTATCGCGACAAGCTGTCCTATGCGTTTGCCGGCGATTTTTACTCCGCTATGTTCTGGATTGAAGTCGTCCTGATGGTCTTCCCGTTAGTGGTGCTGCGTGTGGCGAAACTGCGTAATGACTCTCGTATGCTGTACCTGTCGGCGCTGAGCGCGCTGTTGGGCTGCGCGACGTGGCGTCTGACCTATTCGCTGGTGGCATTCAACCCGGGTGGCGGCTACCACTACTTCCCAACCTGGGAAGAATTGTTGATTTCTATTGGTTTTGTGGCTATTGAGATTTGTGCATACATCGTACTCATTCGTCTACTGCCGATACTTCCTCCTTTAAAACAAAACGATCATAATCGTCATGAGGCGAGCAAAGCATGAGCCAGAGAATTACTATTGATCCGGTAACCCGTATTGAGGGTCATTTACGCATTGACTGCGAAATTGAGAACGGCGTCGTATCCAAAGCATGGGCGTCCGGCACCATGTGGCGCGGTATGGAAGAGATCGTGAAGAACCGCGATCCGCGCGATGCGTGGATGATTGTGCAACGTATTTGCGGCGTTTGTACGACAACTCACGCGATCTCCTCCGTTCGTGCGGCGGAAAGCGCGCTGAATATTGATGTTCCCGTCAACGCGCAGTATATCCGTAATATTATTCTGGCGGCGCATACCACCCATGACCACATTGTCCATTTCTACCAGCTCTCTGCGCTGGACTGGGTGGACATTACCTCTGCGCTGAAAGCCGATCCGGAAAAAGCTTCTGCGATGCTGGATGGCGTGTCGAGCTGGCACCTGAACAGCGCGCAAGAGTTCACGAAAGTTCAGAACAAGATCAAGGATCTTGTCGCCAGCGGTCAGTTAGGTATTTTCGCCAATGGCTACTGGGGGCACCCGGCAATGCAGTTACCGCCGGAGGTCAACCTGATTGCGGTCGCCCACTATCTGCAGGCGCTGGAATGTCAGCGTGACGCTAACCGCGTGGTGGCGTTGCTGGGCGGTAAATCGCCGCATATCCAGAACCTGGCGGTCGGTGGGGTGGCGAACCCGATCAATCTCGACAGCATCGGTACGTTGAACCTTGAACGCCTGATGTACATCAAATCGTTTATCGATAAGCTGAGCGATTTTGTCGAGCAGGTGTATAAAGTGGATACCGCAGTCATCGCGGCCTACTATCCGGAATGGCTGGAGCGCGGCAAAGGCGCGGTGAACTACCTGAGCGCGCCGGAATTCCCGACCGACGGTAAAAACGGCAGTTTCCTGTTCCCGGGCGGTTACATTACCAATGCCGATCTGTCGACATACCGTCCGATCACCTCTCACTCCGACGAATTCCTGATTAAAGGTATTCAGGAGAGCGCGAAGCACGCCTGGTACAAAGATGAAGCGCCGCAGGCGCCGTGGGAAGGCACTACGATCCCGGCTTACGACGGTTGGTCGGATGACGGTAAATACTCATGGGTCAAGTCGCCGACATTCTACGGCAAAACCGTCGAAGTCGGGCCGCTGGCGAACATGCTGTGTAAACTGGCTGCAGGTCGTGAATCCACGCAGACCAAGCTCAATGAAATCATTGCGCTTTATCAGAAGCTGACCGGCAAAACGTTGGAAATGGCGCAACTTCACTCTACGCTGGGTCGTATCATCGGGCGTACCGTTCACTGTTGTGAACTGCAAAACATATTGCAGGATCAATACAACGCGCTGATTGTAAATATCGGCAAAGGCGATTACACCACGTTTGTGAAGCCGAACATTCCGGCGACGGGCGAGTTCAAAGGCGTGGGCTTCCTGGAGGCGCCGCGCGGTATGCTGTCTCACTGGATGGTGATTAAAGACGGTATTATCAGTAACTATCAGGCGGTGGTGCCATCGACCTGGAACTCAGGTCCGCGTAACTTCAACGATGACGTGGGGCCGTACGAACAGTCGCTGGTCGGTACGCCGATCGCCGATCCGGCGAAGCCGCTGGAAGTGGTACGTACCATCCACTCCTTCGACCCTTGCATGGCGTGCGCGGTACACGTGGTGGACGCCGATGGCAATGAAGTGGTCTCGGTGAAGGTTTTGTAATGCGGATATTAGTCTTAGGGGTCGGCAATATTTTGCTGACCGATGAAGCCATCGGGGTGCGTATTGTTGAAGCGTTAGAGCAACGATACACCCTGCCGGATTTCGTTGAGATTCTGGATGGCGGTACGGCGGGAATGGAACTTCTTGGCGATATGGCGAGTCGGGATCATTTGATCATTGCCGACGCCATCGTGTCGAAAAAGAACGCGCCGGGAACCATTATGGTACTGCGCGACGATGAAGTTCCAGCGCTGTTCACCAACAAAATCTCCCCCCATCAGCTTGGACTGGCCGACGTATTGTCGGCCCTCCGCTTTACCGGCGAGTTTCCGAAGAAGTTGACCCTGGTCGGCGTTATTCCACAGTCGCTGGAACCGCACATCGGCTTAACGCCAACCGTCGAGGCGATGATTGAACCTGCGCTTGAGCAGGTTCTTGCTGCGCTGCGTGAATCCGGCGTCGAAGCAATTCCTAAGGAGACGGCGCATGTCTGAAACGTTTTCCGGATTCGACACGGCGCCCGTCGCCCGGGTTCAGGCGGCGTTTGAAGAGATAGCCCATCGTTCGATGCACGATCTTTCCTTTCTGCATCCGACTATGCCTGTGCATGTCTCTGATTTTACGTTGTTTGAAGGACAATGGACGGGCACGGTAATTACGCCGTGGATGTTAAGCGCATTAATCTTCCCTGGCCCGGACCAGATCTGGCCCGGGCGTACCGTCGGTGAAAAACTCGGTCTGCAACTGCCTTATGGCACGATGACCTTTACCGTTGGCGAACTGGAAGGCGTTTCGCAATATCTTGCCTGCTCGTTGATGTCGCCGCTTTCCCGTAGCCTGTCGCCGGAAGAGGGCGTCCGGCTGGCGGATGACTGCGCGCGGATGCTGTTATCTCTGCCGGTAAGCAATCCTGATGCGCCGCAGACAAGCCGGCGTGCGTTGCTGTTTGGCCGTCGGAGCTGTGAGAATGCATGAGCTGTCTCTTTGCCAAAGCGCCGTTGAAATTATTCAGCAGCAGGCAGAACAGCACGGCGTGGCGCGCGTCACCGGCGTATGGCTGGAGATAGGCGCGCTTTCGTGCGTTGAAGAGCGCGCGGTTCGTTTCAGCTTTGACATCGCCTGCCAGGGAACTTTAGCGCAAGGGTGCGAATTGCACATCGACTACAGACCGGCCCAGGCCTGGTGCTGGGATTGCAGTCAGGTGGTGGAAATTCTCAGGCATGACGCGCAATGTCCGCATTGTCATGGCGATCGCCTGCGGGTGGATACCGGCGATTCGTTGAAAGTAAAAAGTATTGAGGTCGAATAACCCGCATTTTATTTCAGGTGGTTAATTATGTGTATTGGCGTCCCCGGTCAGGTGCTGGCCGTCGGAGATGATATTCACCAGCTTGCGCAGGTGGAAGTGTGTGGCATCAAACGTGATGTCAATATTGCTCTGATTTGTGAAGGTAAGCCAGCCGATCTGATAGGGCAATGGGTATTGGTACACGTTGGTTTTGCGATGAGCATCATTGACGAAGACGAAGCGAAAGCCACGTTAGATGCGCTGCGCCGCATGGAGTACGACATCACCAGCGCGTGATCCCTTAATCACCTCTATTATATCGCTCTATAATCGTTGTATAATTATTTATATATCGATTGTGGGGCGAAACCTATGAATAAATTTTTGCGCCAGCTCTCTCTGCTGGCGTTGCTTTTTTGCTGGCCGTTAATGTCACAGGCGGCGCGTACTTTTACCGATCAAATTGGCCGCCAGGTCACGGTTCCGGACACCGTCGACAGAGTGGTGGTGCTCCAGCATCAAACGCTCAATCTCCTTGTACAGATGAATGCCACTGACAAAATCGTTGGGGTCATGGCGAACTGGAAACAGCAATTAGGCGACGGCTATGCGCGTCTGGCGCCGGAACTGGCGCAAAAAGCCTCGCTGGGCGATCTAACGCACGTTGATCCTGAAAAACTGGTGGCGCTGCGCCCGCAGGTGGTGTTTGTCACGAATTACGCTCCGCAGGAGATGATCGACAAGATCAGCCGTCTTGGCATTCCGGTAGTGGCGATTTCGCTGCGCCATGATATTGCTGGCGAGCAGGCTAAAATGAACCCGACCCTGGCCGATGAAGAGCAGGCTTATAATCGCGGGCTGCGTGAAGGAATAACGCTGATTGGCGATATCGCCAATAAACCGCAAGAGGCGAAAGCGCTGATTGAGGCGATGGATAAAGGTCGCAAGATGGTCAGCGACCGTTTGCAGTCGGTTCCTGAAAATGAGCGAGTTCGCGCCTATATGGCGAATCCGGAGTTGACCACCTACGGTTCCGGTAAATATACCGGTCTGATGATGGCCCATGCGGGGGCGCTGAATGTAGCGGCATCCTCGGTGAAAGGCTTTAAGCAGGTGACAATGGAGCAGGTGATTGCCTGGGATCCACAGGTGATCTTTGTCCAGAATCGCTATCCAAAGGTCGTCAATGAGATCCTGCACAATCCCCAGTGGCAGGTCATTGACGCGGTGAAGCATCATCGGGTTTACCTGATGCCGGATTATGCCAAAGCCTGGGGATATCCGATGCCGGAGGCGGTGGGAATCGGCGAACTGTGGATGGCGAAAAAACTCTATCCGCAAAAATTCCACGATATTGACATGCAAAAGGCCGCTAACGACTGGTATCAACGTTTTTACCGTACTGACTATCAGGGCGTACAGTGATGCGAATACTGGCTGCGGGGAGCTTGCGTGTCGTCTGGCCGCAGCTAATGGCGGCGTTTCAGGCGGATGCGGTATGTGATTTCGGTCCGGCGGGGCTGTTACGTGAACGCATCGAAGCGGGCGAAGCGTGCGACTTTTTTGCTTCGGCGAACCTGGCGCATCCGCAGGCGCTGCTGGAAAGCGGGCGGGCGCTGCGGGTCGCGCCTTTTACGACGAACCGTTTGTGTCTGAGCGTGCGGGCACAGGCGATGCGTGAAGGCGAGGACTGGCTGTCGCTATTAACCCGGCGGGATCTGCGGATCGGCACCTCAACAGCAGGTTGCGATCCTTCCGGCGATTATACGCAGCAGCTTTTTTCGCGGATGGGCAAGGAGGGCGAAGCGGTCCGAAAACGCGCGGTAGCGCTGGTTGGCGGCAGGCAGACTTTGCCGTTACCGGCGGGCCGGCTGGCAGCGGAATGGCTCATCAATCATGATTACACCGATATCTTTATCGGCTATGCCAGCTATGCTCCCTGGCTACGGCAGGTTAATTCGCTGCGAGTGGTTGATATCCCGGAACCTTATAATCCCGTGGCTGAATATGGCTTTGCCTGCCTGAGCGAGCAGGGAAAAACGCTTGCCGACTTTTTACTGTCAGCACGGGCGAGGTTGATTCTCATGCAACATGGGTTTAGTGAAGCGCCGAATATGACACACTCGCAGAACTGATAAGCGAAGCGTCAGCAGGGAATACCATGCCGGATGACGACATTACTACCTCATCCGGCATCATGGTTTAACTTTGACGTTTATCTTCGGTATTGTTTTCGAAGTCGCTGGCGTCATGGCGTTCGTGAAGCTGTTCGTTCAATGGGCCGTTGGTCCGGTTGACAATGCGCCCCCGCTTTACCGCCGGACGTTCGGCTACCTGTTTCGCCCAGCGTTGTACGTTTTGATAACTTCCGGCATCCAGAAACTCCGCTGCATCATAGACATTCCCCAGCACCACGTTGCCGAACCACGGCCAGATGGCCATATCGGCAATAGTGTACTCTTCTCCCGCGACATACGGGTGGTGAGCTAACTGCTTATCCAGCACGTCCAGCAGACGCTTGGCTTCCATGGTGAAGCGATTAATGGCGTACTCAATTTTTACCGGCGCATAATGATAGAAGTGACCGAAACCGCCGCCGAGGAACGGCGCCGCGCCCTGTAGCCAGAACAACCAGTTAAGGGTTTCTGTGCGCTTAGCCAGATCCTGCGGCAGGAAATGGCCAAACTTATCCGCCAGATAAACAAGAATTGCGCCCGACTCAAAAACCCGAATCGGCGGGTTGTGTGAGTTATCGCGCAGCGCCGGAATTTTTGAGTTCGGATTGATGTCAACAAAGCCGCTGGAGAACTGATCGCCCTCGCCGATGCGAATCAACCAGGCGTCATATTCGGCGCCGGTCACGCCCAGCGCCAGGAGCTCTTCCAGCATAATGGTCACTTTCTGGCCGTTAGGCGTCCCCAGCGAATAAAGCTGTAACGGATGTTTGCCGACGGGCAGCGTTTTGTCGTGCGTCGGGCCGGAAACCGGGCGATTAATGTTAGCGAACGCGCCGCCGCCGGATTTATCCCACGTCCAGACTTTTGCGGGTTGATAAGTATTATCTGCCATATTGACCTGCCTTCACAGTGGTGGTGTTGAAGCAGTGTAGCAGCTTGCTAACCGGACATTTAACCTATTGGGACATTCCGGCGAGTGAAATTTTAACCTTCTGGCCTCAGTGTGCCTTATTGAGGTGTATGATTATGTCGACCTCTGTCCGGTTAGTGTCACAGAGCAGACAATCAGAGCGAAATCACGCCAGGCTGCTCAGGCGGTCTTGTTTTGAGGTAAGTGCATGAGCAAAGGAACCACCAGTCAGGATGCCCCCTTCGGGACATTATTGGGTTACGCCCCCGGCGGCGTAGCGATCTACTCTTCAGATTACAATTCCCTCGATCCGTGGGACGACGACGACGCAGCTTTTCGTAGCTACATCGACGATGAATACATGGGGCATAAATGGCAGTGCGTGGAATTTGCCCGCCGTTTTCTCTTTCTGAATTATGGCGTTGTTTTTACTGACGTCGGCATGGCCTGGGAAATCTTCTCGCTGCGTTTTCTGCGCGAGGTCGTGAATGACAATATTTTGCCTTTGCAGGCCTTCCCGAACGGTTCGCCGCGCGCGCCGGAGGCCGGGGCGCTGCTCATCTGGCAAAAGGGCGGCGAGTTTAACGAAACCGGGCACGTTGCGATTATCACCCAGCTCCTGGATAACAAAATTCGTATTGCTGAGCAAAACGTTATCCACACGCCATTGCCGCCAGGGCAGCAGTGGACTCGCGAACTGGAAATGGTTGTAGAAAACGGGTGTTACACCCTGCGCGACACCTTTGATGACACGACGATTTTAGGCTGGATGATCCAGACCGACGACACGCAATACAGTTTGTCACAGCCTGACATCGCGAATCAGTCGCTGGCGATTCGCAGCGCAAGACTGCCAGAGAAAGGTCAGTTTGACGGTCAGTGGCTGGATGAGCGCGATCCGTTACAAAAAGCCTATGTACAGGCGAACGGACACGTTATCAATCAGGACCCGTACCAGTATTTTACCATCACCGAGAGCGCTGAACAGGAGCTTATCAAAGCGACCAATGAGTTGCATTTGATGTACCTGCACGCCACGGACAAAGTTTTAAAAGACGATAATCTGCTGGCGCTATTCGATATCCCCAAAATTCTTTGGCCGCGCCTGCGCCTCTCCTGGCAGCGCCGTCGTCACCATATGATCACCGGTCGTATGGATTTCTGCATGGATGAACGCGGGCTGAAAGTCTATGAATACAATGCCGATTCCGCATCATGCCATACCGAAGCGGGATTAATTCTCGAAAAATGGGCTGAGCAGGGCTATACCGGTAAAGGGCATAACCCGGCGGAAGGCTTAATTAACGAGCTGGCAGGCGCCTGGAAACACAGTAAAGCGCGTCCTTTCGTTCATATCATGCAGGATGATGATATTGAGGAGGACTATCACGCGCAGTTTATGCAGCAGGCGCTGCATCAGGCTGGTTTCGCGAGCAAAATTCTCCGCGGGCTGGGCGAGTTGCGCTGGGATGACGCCGGGCAGTTGATCGATGGCGACGGACGGCTGGTGAATTGTGTCTGGAAAACCTGGGCGTGGGAAACGGCGATGGAGCAGATACGCGAAGTCAGCGAGACGGAGTACGCCGCAGTGCCTATTCGTACCGGGCACCCGGAAAATGAAGTCCGGCTGATTGATGTATTACTGCGCCCGGAAGTGTTGGTGTTTGAACCGCTGTGGACGGTGATCCCGGGCAACAAAGCGATCCTGCCCATCCTGTGGTCGCTGTTCCCGCATCATCGCTATTTGCTCGACACGGATTTTACCGTTAACGATGAGCTGGTGCAGACCGGCTATGCGGTAAAACCGATCGCCGGACGTTGCGGTAGTAATATCGATTTGGTGAGCCATCAGGAAGAGCTCCTGGATAAAACCAGCGGCAAGTTCGCCACGCAGAAAAATATCTATCAGCAGTTGTGGTGCCTGCCAAAGGTCGCCGGGAAGTATATTCAGGTCTGTACGTTTACCGTGGGCGGTAACTACGGCGGTACGTGCCTGCGCGGCGATGATTCATTAGTCATTAAAAAAGAGAGCGATATTGAACCGTTAATCGTCATCAAAGCGTAACGGGGTCATTCTCGTCGGGATATCGGCGTGGGTGCCGATATCCCGCCTGTTGTGTTTACCAGCGAACGGCTATCAGCCTGCCATTTACTGGTAACATATGAGAAATAATATCACAAATTATTCTTAACTTTTCTGACGCAGGCGGTGACGCTCGCCGCGTTGGCGCATCCGTTTCCTGATTTTCGACTAATCGATACTTTTTGCGGCTGGTTACGCTGCCCCCATTCCTTTGGATTTAGGTCATGCCTGTTTGGCTGGTAAACGGACAGCATAATATATTGATGAGTCCAAATGATATTATTGGTCATATAAAAAGTTTACGTTAGGTTATTTTTCTATTGCAAAAGTTTGCGTTTAAACCCTGTCTGCAATCTTCGTGGCGAGATATAGCTACACCTAAGTAAATGCAGTTAATTATTATTCAACTATTATTGTCAGCCTTGTAAATAATATTTCCGTATAAAGTGAAGCGACTTCCATTATGACTATTAATAGTATTGTTGAATAGTTTACTCTGTAATTATTTAAGTTTAGTGGACGTTTTGTCTTATTCTGGTGAACGTATGGTTATGGCAGATGACAGCCGATTTTTCATTATGTTAGCATGAGTTGATAATACTTTATCCAGGCATAGATCAGGATGTCCACATATAATAAGGAGAATGGTATATGTTTAAAAAAGTATTAGGCTTGCGCCACTGGAATAATAATGTTGTAAAAATACCGCCGCCAGCAGCAGAATCTGGCGCTAATGCGTCTGACGTGGTGGTGGATACTCCTGAGCCTTATGAGCGGATACTGTGTCAAAAAATTCTGATGGGGATCTCGACGATCGATATCATTCGTAATGCCATCATTAAGTCCTGTGAGCAGCTCAACATTGAAAAAGAACGCATTAATGAACTTAACGAACAGAATGATAAAGCCAGAAGTTCATTAAAATCGCTCGTGGAATTTATCACCGAAATTGGCACGACTTCATCGGATATTGGCTGTCGTATGGGCGACTTAAATACCTCCTTAACGCAAATTAATGCGTGTATTAAAGAGATACAGAAGATCGCTAACCAGACCAATTTGATAGCGATTAACTCCGCGATCGAGGCCGCGCGCGTAGGGGATGCCGGGCGTGGTTTTAGCGTTATTTCGAAAGAAGTGAAAAACCTGTCCGAAGATGTTAAACACAGTTCGAAAAGCGTCAGTACGTTAACCTCTGTAATCAAAGATAATACGGCCAGAGTGAGTGAGGTGCTGGATAACCAACAGCCGGTTATTGATAATATTACGACTAACATAAATCAAATTGTGGAGTCTATTGGCATCGTTATCGATAAATCGCTGAGCATGAAATCGGTCATGCAGTACATCTCTACGGTGCAGTTTTTGAATATTGTTAAAGTTGACCATGTTATCTGGAAAATGGAAGTCTACAAATTACTCTTAAATAAAGACATAAACAGCAAAATAACGATGCACGATCAGTGTCGGCTGGGGAAATGGTACTACGGTTTTGAAGGGCAGCAGTTTAGCAATTACTACAGTTTCCGTAGTCTGGAAGCGCCGCATAAAGAGGTGCATAGCGCTGGTCACTCTGCGCTGAACTATTTTGCCGCAGGCGATATGAATGCGATGTCGCAAGAACTCGACAGAATGGAGCGTTCCAGTAATGAGGTGGTTAACCAGCTGGAAATGCTGGCTGTCGATTTATTAAAAGAAACCACACTGTGAAGTCATGAGTTATTACCGTATAACCAACAGGAGCCATCATCAACAGGACTGATGTATCACACTTTCTGCACTGGAGTTATTCCGGACAGAGAAAAAAAGCATGACGCAGAAGATGGCTGTGTTTGTTTACCCGAATCACTTACTTTAGTAAGTGATTCGGGATTAATCAGCAACCTCTTTGCTTTTTATCGGCGGCCAGACTTTGGCTGGAAAAGTGCGTTACTGCTAAATTTCTCACTCTCTTACCGCCTTCCTGCTCCTAGAAATACCTGAAACCTGTGCTCACAGATTAATAGCGATTATTTAATCGTGAAATAACGCTGGGCATTATTGAAGCAGATATCCTGAACCATACGGCTTAGCATCGCTTCATCATCAGGAATCTCTCCGTCCTGCGCCCACTGTCCCAGCAGGTTACAGAGAATACGACGGAAATATTCATGTCGCGTATAAGAAAGGAAACTGCGGGAGTCGGTCAGCATCCCGACAAACTGACTTAACAGTCCCATTTGCGACAGTTGCTCCAGTTGGCGCAGCATCCCGTCTTTCTGATCGTTAAACCACCAGCCGGAACCAAACTGCACTTTTCCGGCAATTCCCGGCCCCTGGAAGTTACCGATCATGGTCGCCAGGACTTCGTTATCACGTGGGTTCAGGCAATAGAGGATAGTCTTGGGCAGTTCATTGGTCACATCCATACTGTCGAGCAAACGGGAGAGCGCCCAGCTAATGTTATTATCGCCAATGGAGTCAAAGCCGGTATCCGGCCCCAGCAGGCGGAACATACGGGTATTATTGTTACGGATCGCGCCAATATGTAGCTGCATCACCCAGCCGCGCGCGGCGTACTGACGGCCCAGCCAGACCAGCACCGCCGTGGTAAACTGGGCGATCTCAAGTTCGCTCAACGTTTCGCCAGCCAGACGTTTGCCCAGAATGGCGTCAAGCTGCGCGTCGTCGGGCACCGGCGCAAATCGCAGCGTTTCAATGCCATGATCGGACGCGCGGCAGCCGCAGGCGGCGAAATGGTCGAGACGGCGAGTGAGCGCCTGACGTAAATCGTCGAAACGGGTAATGCTGACATCTGCCGCCGCTTCCAGTTTCCCCAGATAATCGACAAAGCCGTCCAGTTCGATTTTGAAAACTTTGTCGGGGCGCCAGCTTGGCGCGACTTCAATATCAATGCTGTCGTCGGCGGCTATCTGGCGGTGATATTCCAGAGAATCTATCGGGTCGTCGGTGGTTCCGACCATCCGCACATTCATCTGCTGCATAATACCACGCGCGGAAAAGGCCGGTGTCGCCAGTTTCTCATTACACTGCGTCCAGATACTTTCCGCGGTATCCGGTCCGAACAGCGTACCTGTAATGCCAAATGGACGGCGTAGTTCAAGGTGCGTCCAGTGATACAGCGGATTACCCAGAGTTTTTGGTACGGTATTGGCCCAGGCCATATATTTTTCATAATCGCTGGTCTCTTTGCCGGTGATCAGCGACTCATCCACGCCTGCGCTTCGTAGCGCTCGCCATTTATAGTGGTCGCCTTCCAGCCAGATCTGACCGAGGTTATCGAAACGGCGATCGTCGGCGATTTCCTGCGGACTTAAATGGCAGTGGAAGTCATAAATCGGCATGGGCGCGGCGTATTTATGGTACAGCGTGCGGGCAATGTCGTTTTTAAGTAGAAAATCTTCAGTCATAAACGTAGCCATGATTTATCTCCTTACTTAGCCAGCGCTTCTACCGTGGCTTTCGCGCCATTCTGCAATAGCTGTTGGTAAGCGTCGGTAACGGCTTGCACAAATTCGTGGTTCTTCGGCAGGTCGTTGCCAAAGATAGACTCGATGGCCAGTAGCCCGCGAACGCGTTCTTCCGGCGTCTGATATTGCTGATGAATCGCCTGATACTGCGCGAGCAGCGGATCGACGACATCAATGGTTTTACCTTGCTCATCGACACCGCCGACGTAACGCATCCATCCGGCGACGCCCAGCGTCAGGCGGCGATAGTCATCGCCCTGTTGCAAGTGCAGACGTACCGGGTCCAACAAACGCTGCGGCAGTTTCTGACTGCCATCCATCGCGATCTGCCAGGTGCGGTGTTTCAACGAGGGGTTAGTGAAACGCGCGATCAACAAATTCGCATACCCTTCCAGATCGGTGCCTTCCGGCATTGACAACGTCGGCGCTTGTTCATCAAGCATCAGCGCCAGCGCCGCGCGACGGTAAGCCGGGTTGGTCATGGTATCGGCGATAGTGTCATACCCGCCGAGATAACCCAGATAGGCGAGGAAAGAGTGGCTGCCGTTAAGCATACGCAGCTTCATCATTTCAAACGGTACGACGTCTGCAACGAATTGCGCGCCGACGGTGTCCCAGTCCGGGCGACCATTCACAAAGTTATCTTCGATGACCCACTGGCGGAAGGGTTCGCAGGCGATAGCGCAGGGATCATAAACCCCTAACTGGTCGGCAACCAGCTGTAGCGTCTCTTCGGTCGCTGCCGGAACAATGCGGTCAACCATGGTGCAGGGGAAGGTTACATTGTCGGCAATCCATGCGGCGAGGGCGGCATCGCGAGCTTTTGCCAGGCCGAGGACGGCAGCCTTCGCGACGTGACCATTCTCGCGCACGTTATCGCACGACAGCACGGTAAAAGCTTTCAGTCCTTGCTCCCGGCGCATGTTTAGCGCTTCGACAATATAGCCAATGGCGGATTTAGGCTGCTGTGGATGGGCAAGATCGTTTTGGATCAGCGGGTTATTGACATCAAGCTCGCCGCTGGCGGGGTCGGTGCAGTAGCCTTTTTCGGTCACGGTTAAGGAGACGATGGCGGTTTCCGGGCGCGCCATTGCCGCCAGAATCCCTGCATGACCGTCGAATTCAGGGTGTAGCGCTTCTTTCATTGAACCGATAATTTTCAGTTCGGTGCTTTCTGCGCCGCGTTCTGCAACGGTGTACAGCAGATTTTGCGCTTTCAGGTTCGCGATCAGCCGCGCGTCGTTACCCGGCATCAGGTTCACTTCACAAATGCCCCAGTCGCTGTCGCTCTTTTCCAGTAGATGATGGGTAAAGAGCGCCTGGTGCGCGCGGTGAAACGCCCCGCAGCCCAGATGCACAATACGGGATACCAGACGTGATTTGTCCCAGTTTGGGCGGGCGACGGAAACCTGGGCGGTGGCGATATTCTGTTCCATTGCAAACTCCTGTCATTCGACGTCTTCGCCCGCGATCTCCGGGGCGAGGCATGTTGCTATTGCATTGAGTAGGGGAAATCGCATGACGCGTCGCGCCATGCGAAAGAAGGTTATTTGCTAAAGAAAGCGCGCTGGATAGCCAGTTCGACGCCGCGGACTTCCGCAAGCCCTTTCAGACGGCCAATGGCGGAATAACCCGGATTCGTTTTCTTCTTCAGATCGTCCAGCATCTGATGACCGTGGTCCGGGCGCATTGGGATCAGATCGTCGCTACCTTCGGCTTTACGACGGTGCTCTTCTTCCACAATCGCTTTAACGACTTCATACATATCCACATCGCCGTGCAAATGGGCGGCCTCGTGGAAGGTCTTCGGATTCTCTTCGCGCAGCGTAGAGCGCAGATGCGTAAAGTAGATGCGCGGACCAAACTGTTTGATCATATCAACCAGATCGTTGTCGGCGCGCACGCCGTAAGATCCGGTACACATGGTGAAGCCGTTCGCCATGCTATTAACGGTTTCCACCATCCATTGCATGTCTTCAATGGTAGAGACAATGCGCGGCAGGCCGAGAATAGGGCGCGGCGGATCGTCAGGGTGAACGGCCATACGCACGCCAACCTCGTCGGCAACCGGAATAATGGCTTTCAGGAAATAGGCAAAATGTTCACGCAGTTTTGCTTTATCGATATCTTTATACGTCGCCAGGTGTTGACGGAACTGATCCAGCGTATAGCCTTCTTCCGCGCCAGGTAAACCGGCAATAATGTTGCGGGTCAGACGTGCTTTGTCTTCCTCGCTCATGGTGGCGAAACGCCTATCTGCCTGAGCAATCTCTTCTGCCGTATAGTCGGCTTCTGCTCCCGGACGCTTCAGGATGTGCAGTTCGAACGCGGCGAATTCAATCTGGTCAAAACGCAGCGCTTTGGAACCATCCGGCAATACGTATTCCAGATCCGTACGTGTCCAGTCCAGCACCGGCATAAAGTTATAGCAAACCGTATAGATACCGCATTGCGCCAGGTTACGCAGCGTTTGCTGGTAGTTTTTGATCCATAAATCGTACTGACCGGTGTGGGTTTTGATATCTTCGTGGATAGGTACGCTCTCTACCACAGACCACTCCAGACCCGCCTCTTCAACGATAGCTTTACGTTTCTGGATCTCGTCTACCGACCAAATTTCTCCATTCGGGATATGGTGTAACGCCGTTACCACGCCGGTTGCGCCAGCCTGGCGTACATCTGACAGCGTTACCGGGTCGTTAGGTCCGTACCAGCGCCAGGTTTGTTTCATATCTCGTTTCCTCTTCTTGCGATAACGTCTTCGTGGTTGACCCATTGCCAGCCAACATCGAAACGTGCTTTGTAAACCCGTTCTGCCCCCTAAATTCAACCAAAATTTTTCTCATGTCAACCTTATTGTCTAAATTGGCTAACCAAATCACAAATATCATCATTCACGGTCTGCCAATTTTATTTATTTGATCTGTGTCAATTTTTGCTGGGTGAAAAGCATTCACCATTCAACTTGAAATGAGTTGATGTATTTATTTCAAGAATATTAAGTGCGGGAGTTGCCGCCAGATTTTGACCGGTCCGGATGAGAAAATATTGATTGGTCAACCAATTTTTGTGATTTCAGTTTTCCCGCTACAGGTCAGACGGCGCGGAGCTAATGTTTTTTAACGAGGCTTTATCATGAAGATGACAAAATTAAGATGGTGGATTATCGGCCTGGTCTGCGTAGGGACCATCGTAAACTACCTGTCCCGTAGCTCGCTTAGCGTTGCGGCGCCAGCGATGATGAAAGAACTCCATTTTGATGAGCAACAATATTCCTGGGTGGTGAGCGCCTTCCAGCTTTGTTACACCATTGCGCAGCCGATCACCGGCTATTTGATGGATGTCATCGGACTGAAAATCGGCTTCTTTATCTTTGCCTTGTTGTGGTCGCTGATCAACATGGCGCACGCGCTGGCCGGCGGCTGGATAAGTCTGGCATTTCTGCGTGGTCTGATGGGGCTAACCGAAGCGTCAGCGATTCCGGCCGGGATTAAAGCCAGCGCCGAATGGTTCCCGACGAAAGAACGCGGTATTGCGGGGGGCCTGTTTAATATCGGTACTTCAATTGGCGCGATGCTGGCGCCGCCGCTGGTGGTCTGGGCGATGCTGACCTTTGCTGATAGCGGCATCGGTACTGAAATGGCGTTTGTGATTACCGGTGGGATCGGCGTGCTGTTCGCCATCACCTGGTTCCTGATTTATAACTCGCCAAATAAACACCCGTGGATCACCCACAAAGAGCTGCGTTATATCGAAGACGGCCAGGAAAGCTATCTCCAGGACGATAATAAAAAACCGGCCGTTAAAGAGATCGTTAAAAAGCGTAACTTCTGGGCGTTGGCGATTACCCGTTTTCTTGCTGACCCGGCATGGGGAACGCTGAGTTTCTGGATGCCGCTGTATCTGATTAACGTGATGCATCTGCCGTTAAAAGAGATCGCCATGTTTGCCTGGCTGCCGTTCCTGGCGGCGGACTTTGGCTGCGTTGCAGGCGGTTTCCTGGCGAAGTTCTTCATGGAAAAGATGCACATGACCACGATCAATGCGCGTCGTTGTAGCTTTACCATCGGCGCTGTTTTGATGATTTCGATCGGTTTTGTCAGCATTACGACTAACCCGTATGTCGCCATTGCATTGATGAGTATTGGCGGTTTTGCGCACCAGACGCTGTCTACCGTCGTGATTACCATGAGCGCTGACCTGTTCAAGAAAAATGAGGTCGCGACGGTTGCCGGTCTGGCAGGATCTGCGGCATGGATGGGACAGTTAAGCTTCAACCTGTTTATGGGGGCATTGGTCGCTATTATCGGTTACGGCCCGTTCTTCATTGCACTCAGTCTGTTCGATATTATCGGCGCCATCATCCTGTGGGTACTGATTAAAGATCCGGAAAAGCACCACCCGCCAATGACGGAACAGCCGCTGGCGTCTCACCGCTAAAGCTGTCTCGGTTTCACTGGCCTGATAAGCGAAGCGCTACCGGGTTCTAACGGCCACCTTCGGGTGGCCGTCTTCATTACCCTTATCGGTAAAAATACGCGTTGGTTTTATACCAGCGCGTTATCATTTAGTTTGCCTGATTATTTTCAGATGCTGAAAATAATATTGTGGTAAGGGTTATTGTTTTTCGCCTGGATTTTTATCGACTCTCTGTCTCGCTGCGATCATCGATAAAGTCCCCTTTATGTAAATAAAGGTTCAATGCTTCTACTCTTTTCTCCATATATTTTGCGCAGCTTCACAAAAAATAACCTGATGTCGTAATGTCCACTCCCTAATATTCTCCATGCGCTATACGTTAATTTAAGTTTAAATTTCATGCCGGGGATATCACGATGCCACGTAATTTTACTGTTTCAGCCTGTCAGTATATTGTTACTGAAATAAACACTTTTGAAGATTTCATAACAAAGGTAAGGATACTTCTTAATAAAAGTCAGGGTGCTGATGTCGTTATCTTCCCGGAGCTATTTACCATTGAGTTATTTACATTATTGAAAAAATGGCAAGAAAGACCCATTTCACACCTTACTTTAATTGATCAGTTCACGGATGCCTATAAGCAGCTTTTTCAACAGGAAGCGAAAGAAAGAGGACAGTTCATTATTGCTGGCTCTCATCTGGAGCAGACTGGAGCAGATCGCTATGAGAATGTTGCGCATATATGGGGACCCGATGGCGAACATTATGCTCACAGTAAGACGCATATCTTCCCGGCTGAACGGGGTTGGTATACTCAGGAAGGCGATAAAATGGCTGTTTTTCAACTGCCATTTGCAAAGGTGGGTTTTAATATTTGTTATGAAGCAGAAATACCGGAGTGTGCCGCGACGCTGGCGGAACAGGGTGCGGAGTTAATTTTAACGCCTTCCGCTACGTTTACTGAACAGGGATTTTGGCGAGTCAGGCATTGTTGCCACGCACGTTGTATTGAAAATCAAATTTATCTTGTTCACTGTTGCCTGGGCGGAAACCCGGGCGGGCCACTGCCAGGCTGCTGGGCCCGAAGTTCAATTTTAAGCCCCTGTGATGTCGTGTGGAAAAATCCACAAGGTATTATCGCAGAGGCGCACGTCAATCAAGAGGATGTCATTTCAGGAGAAATTAACCTCGATGTTCTATATGAAAATAGACTTGGGGGGGCAGCAACAACGTTCAAGGACAGACGCAGAAAAGCAGGCATATATAATATCTGGCCATCACACATTAAATAACAGAATGTGTCCCTTCTATGTATTAGCTGGAGGTCGTTATGGGATATTTAAAATTACCTGAGGGTAAAAGGATTGCGGTCAATCTTGGTGTTGATGTAGATGCTCAGTCTTTATGGCTGGGCGGATTTAATCGACCGTCGCCATCCTTTATGTCACGAGGAGAGTTTGGTGCTCAAGTTGGCGTACCAAGGCTTCTGAAATTGTTCAAAGAAAATAATATCAAAACCACCTTTTTTATTCCCGGACACACTGTAGACACCTTCCCGGAAATCATTAAAGCAATTTTTGATGCCGGGCATGAAATCGCTCACCATGGCTACTATCATGAAAATCCGACGCTGGTGAATCGTGATACAGAACGCCGACTTATGGATCTGGCGTTCGCCTGTTATAAAAGACATTTCGGCATACGCCCTGTGGGATACCGTTCTCCCTATTGGGATTATAGCGAGAATACGCTGGATCTTCTGGAGGAAGCCGGTTTTCTCTATGACAGTAGCCTGATGGCGAGAGATCTTGTGCCTTACCATCCTCAACGTTGGCAGGTGAATTGGGAGACGGGAAATATCGCAGGCCCGGCCAGCGCGATTCTGGAGATTCCTGTTAGCTGGTATCTGGATGATTTTCCCGCACTGGCGTATACCGGCAACCAGGAGGGGATGAGCGATACTGACGGTGTTCTGCGACGCTGGAAGGATATTTTTACCTATGCTTATCACCATCAGGAAAACGGTTTATATGCGATGGCCCTTCATCCGCAGATAATCGGTCATGGGCATCATATGATGATGTTGTCACGTTTGATTGAACATATTAAAGGGCATGATGGCGTATGGTTTGCAACCTGTGAAGAGATAGCCAGTGTCTGGGTGGATGACGAAGAGGATCGACAAAAAATGCTCCGTCCTGATGTTCGTGGCGTAGCGCCGGTTCCGGATGATTATGGCTGGCCGGGCAAATGATATCACCTCATGACAATGTTAATATCAGTCGGGTAACGGATTACCCGGGCAGAAGTTACCTGTTTGCCCGCTTGTTAATGCATATTGTCCATCAGAAAGGGAGACTATCCCGGGACGTATAAAATCTTTTTTATTTCGGTCAAAACGTTAATCAACGAGAATAGTTTGTTTTTTGATTTAAATCATTTTTTGTGTTCACAGGAAAATAAGCAAATAAAATTTATAATGTGAGTATTAAGAAAAATAAAATTTTCCATAGTGATTATTTTTATTTAATGCTTTGATTTTTAATTCTTTTGTATGTGTTAATTGATGTAAATCAATTTGGATTTTTTTATTAAATAAGTAAAAATTAAGTTGATATTTGCTTTTTGATGTGTTTTTTATATATAGCTGATTATTATTCTGAAATGTCAATTTTTGAATAACGACGCTGTGATACCGGCACCAGGGATACTTTGCGATAAAAGGGATTGAATATGGCAGAGAGCGTTCAGTATAACCTCAATTGTATTTGGCCACAGCGGGCCAAAAACCTCTATTGCATTGCAACCAGCGGAATAACGTTTATCAGACGTGGGTAAACGTTGGCAAAATCCCTGCAAACCTGGCGCTTTTCACGCTGTGTTTTTTGGTCGTTGCGCTTTTAATAAGAGTCACAAGCGTTGGCCGCTGGTATTCGTCTGGCTGCTTAACTGCCACTTGATCAACAAGGAGATAAATCATGGATGCGATTTTTTTAAAGCTCGACAATATCAAAGGCGAAAGCCAGATTGAAGGCTTTGAAGATCAGATAGAGATCATGTCTTATAGCCACAATGTGGCAATGCAGGTAAATAACGATGTTAGCCTCACTGAGCGGACTTCCGGGCGTGCGCATGTTGGTGAAATGTCGCTCACCAAATTTGTCGACCTCGCCACGCCTGTGCTCAATGAGTACTGCTGTAGCGGGAGGCTAATTAGAACAGCGGTGCTGACGTTGTGCCGCAATGACGGTGGCAAAATGCGGTCGCTTATCGTTTATACCCTGACAAACGCGCTGATATCACAACTCAGTGTTAGCTGCGGCGCCGGCGGTAAGCCGGTGGAAACGATGTCGCTGAACTTCACGAAAATAGAATGGCAAATCACTGCCGAGAAATCAGACGGCGCTCAACAGGAGTCCAGAACGTCAGTATGGGATCTGGCGATAGACCAGATAGGGAAATGATGATGACGCCAACCATTCCGGTCGCGCTATTCGACAGGCTCTTGGTTGAGGGGATAAGCCCACATGAATTGGTACGACGCAAGTTAATGTGTTTATTCAACTCTTGCGCCGTGCCAGGTGGCGAGACATTACCGCCGCTGCTCACTCGGGGTATGCCGGAATGGCACGAGGTGAATGTGGGTGACAAACGGGTTCTCAACTGGTTTTGCCGTGAGCTTCGCGCTGCTATTTTACGTTATGAACCGAGCATCAACATGCTGAAAGTCAGTGTAAAAGATGCCCATCATCAGACGCTGGCGTTGTCTTTGGAAGCGATGTTACAGGATGAGTCTGAACCGTTAAGGCTGGAGATAGCCTACTCTAACGGTAGATGGCGCTAGTAATGCAGGAAGGAACGCCGGGCCGGGCGTTTAACATTATCCCAAAAGCAAAAAAACGCAGCGAGCGAACCTGATAATCAGGCAGACAGTCCACCTTTCGGTATGGTTGATCTGCCTGCATTATTTTCAGGATGGTTAATAACGGACCATGACAGATTTAAGTTCGGTATAGTCATCAATAAACGCGCTGCCAAATTCACGACCACTACCCGATCCTTTCATCCCTCCAAAGGGTACCGCGGGATCGAGGAAGGTATGCATATTGACCCACACCATGCCAGCATCAATATCTTCAGCGTAGCGTAATGCCTTAGACATATTTTCCGACCACACACTTGCAGCAAGGCCGAATGGCGAAGCGTTGATATGCGAAAGCGCCTCTTTTTCATTCTGATAACCGATAAAGCTACAGACAGGGCCAAAGGTCTCCTCGTGCATCAGCGTACTGTTTTTACTACGCACTTTTACCGCTGTCGGCTGTAAAAAGAACCCTCCGCCGGGTAAAGTTTCACCGCCATAAACAATGGTATCCCCTTCTTCCCGTGCACGTTGAATCAGACGCAGCACTTTTTCAAGCTGAACCTGATTCGCCAGCGGGCCCATCACCGTTTTTTCATCTAAAGGCGAGCCGGGCACGATCTCCGATAACCGTTGTCTGAGGAGCGTCATGACCGTATCCAGTTTTTCCTGGGGCAGATAAAAACGCTCTGCGGCAGCACAAATCTGTCCTTGATTCAGATAACCGGCTTCAAGAATACCGTTGACCATGGCTTGTGCCGTGAGATCATTGAGAAACAGCGCCGCATTTTTCCCTCCCAGTTCGAGGGTAACGCGTTTTCCTGACGATGTTGCCGAACGCCGGACTTTCTCACCTGTCGCGACTGACCCGGTGAAACTCACTTTGGCGCAATCTGGATGCGCGATCAGCTGTTGCGCTATCTCACCGCCAGCACCGTTTACCACGTTAATTACGCCATCAGGGAAACCTGCCTCTTTAGCCAGTTCAGCGACTCGCAGCAGTGTCAGCGGGGTATATTCACTTGGTTTAATGACGATGGTGCAGCCACATACCAGCGCTGCGGCCAGCTTCCAGATAGCAATCATAATGGAGAAATTCCACGGCACAATACCGACGACCACACCAATGGGTTGGCGTTGGGTAAACGCTGTGTATCTCTCTTCTCCCATTGATGGCAGGGAGACATTCAGCGTTTCACCGGTTATTTTTCCTGCCCAACCGGCAAAGTAACGCAGGAAGGCCACTGACTGATCGAGTTCAAGACCGCGCGACAGCATAATCGTTTTACCTGAACAGACGCTTTCCAGTTGAGCTAACTCTTCACGATGAGCGGCAAGAGTATCAGCCAGTTTCAGCAGTAATGCGCCGCGTTGTAACGTTGGCATTTTACGCCAGACATCAAACGCCCGTCTGGCGCTCTGCATGGCCTCTTCTGCCTGCGCAGGGGTTGCCGACACAACGTCGGCGATGATTTTGCCGGTGGCTGGGTTAGTGACCGAGAAGTTCGTGCCGTTTCCGGCCTGACGTTCACCTGCAATAAATTGTCCGTGTCGTTGGCGTAAAAAAGTCGTTACTTCGGCAAGTAATGTCACGTCGCTCATCAGAAGTGCCTGTAGGTCAGGAATGTACGTTTTCCATCTCAACATACTTGCCTGGAACTGAATATCGTTCCAAAGAACGTCATTCTTCCGGACGATATTTTGTAAAACGTTACCGTGCTGTGATAGCGGTCTTAGTCAAGCGTGATGACAAGGTAACGCGATGAATACAAAAATCGATGCGTTGAATTACTACGGCGCGACGAAAAAATACCCGTTGCATTTTCCTGCTCTGCAAGACGATATTGATGCCGATGTGGTGATCATTGGCGGTGGCTTTTCAGGCATCAATACCGCGCTGGAACTGGCGGAGCAGGGGATCACTAATGTTGTCGTTCTGGAAGCCCGCCATCTTGGGTATGGCGGCACCGGGCGAAACGGCGGTCAGGTGATGGCCGGTATAGGTCACGACATCGAAGCCGTTAAAAAATATGTAGGCGCAGCGGGAATGGAGACGCTGTTTAAAATCTCGAACCTCGGCGCAGGTATTATTCGGGAGCGAATTCGTAAATACCATATTGATGCTGATTTTGTCCCCGGATATGGTTATCTGGCCTACAACCAGCGGCAGTTAAAAACGCTGCAACAATGGGAAAAAGAATTCAAAGCTGCTACGCCGGAAGATGATATTGAACTCTATACCGGTAAAGACGTGCAGCAGGTTATTGGTTCCGACGTCTACTGCGGTGTTCTCAAGCATATGGGGGGAGGGCATGTCCACTCGCTGAATTTATTGCTGGGCTCCGCTCAGGCTGCGAATTCGCTGGGGGTGAAGATATTCGAATATTCACCTGTGGTTGAGGTCAGTTATGGTAAAACTGTGCGGGTACGTACTGCGATGGGCAGCGTAAAAGCGGCCAAATTGCTGTGGGCCTGTGATAGTTTTCTCAATAATCTGGAACCAGAAATTTATAAGAAAACGCTGGTTACTTATTCTTATCAGGTCTCTACAGAACCTCTCTCCAGCGAGCTTGTTGAGCGGATCAGTCCCTTGCGCGGGGCTTTTAGTGATATCCGCCCGGTGATAAATTACTACCGTCTCACAAAAGAAAACCGTCTGCTGTTTGGCAGCGCCACAAGGTTTCTTGAATATACCCCGCACGATTTTGCTGCCTGGAACCGCACTCTGTTGACGGAGGTCTTTCCTTATTTGAAAGACGTTAAAATCGATTTTGCCTGGGGCGGACCGATGGCCTGTAGCGCGAATCTGTTTCCGCAGATTGGCACGCTTCGTGAGCACAATAATGTTTTTTATGTTCAGGGTTATTCCGGATTTGGCGTCACGCCTTCCCATATTGTATGCAAAATCCTGGCCGAAGGAATAAATGGCGGTTCCGAGCGGTATCGTCTGATGAGTAGCATTCCCCACGCGACAATTTATGGTCGCGACAGTCTACGTCTATTGCTGGTCAGTGCGGGAAAACTGATACATCAAACAGCCGGTTTCTGGAAAGGCCGGAATTAACCAGGAGAACATTAATGCACGCTTTTAAACTCAATCAACCTGTTCCTGAATTACAGCCAATCGGGAGTGTCAGCCTGTTGGGGGCGTTGCCAACAGAAGGCGATCCCCAGGTCGCCGTTGCGATGATTTACGGTAAACCTGAGGACGTATTTACCTGTGGACTGTTTTCATCGACCCGCGGCGGTTTCACGATGATTTATCCCTTTACCGAGCACGCAACCGTGCTGGAAGGGGAAGTGGAACTCACTGTCGCGGGTCAGGAACCGATACGTTTTTCACCGGGCGATAGTTGGTTTGTTGAACAGGGAACCGAAGTGGCATGGAAAGTTTTAACGCCCCGTTTTGTAAAACATTATCTGGCAAAAGTTGAAAGCCATAAGCAGGGTTGAATCCTTTAATTGTTCGTCAGTAGCGTTGGCATCACTGGGGAGAATAACGCGCTCCCCACTTGCTATTAGCGCATGCGGGGACGGCGTCACAACGTTATTTACCGTTATCCCTCTTCAGGACGATACCTGTTAGATACGGTGCCTGCCATAAATAAGCGTTATTCCGGAGCGGTAATTTATTGTTGTAATAATAGTGAAGAGGTTGACCATGTTTAAAAACAGACTTGCCAGCCATCTTGAACGTGGCGTTATTGGTTTCCCCACGACGCTTGCCAGCTCCGTCGGGCTGATTATGGCAAGCCCGGTGATCCTGACCGTGACCAGTGGTTTTGGCTCAGGGGGAGATACCTTTGCTCTTGCGGTATTACTGGCATTTATTATGATGCAAGCGCAGATTACCACCTTTGCCGAAGCGGCAACGCTTATTCCCACGACTGGCTCCGTCTACGACTATATTTCCTGCGGGATGGGGCGTTTTTTCGCTATCACCGGTGCGCTTTGCGCTTACCTGATCGTACACATTTTTGCCGGCACGGCAGAAACGATTCTCGCTGGCGTCATGGCGCTGGTGAACTTTGAGTCTGTTAGCGAACACGTGGCCATGCAGCACAATACCTGGATGGTTGGCGTCGGCATGGTAGTGGTTTTCGGGTTACTGAATGCCATTGGTGTTGAAGTATTTGGCAAGGTGGAAGTGTTTCTTACATTCGGTATGTGGACTACCCTGACCATCTTCGGTTTATGCGGGATCCTGTTATCCCCGGTCACTCATCATTCCGGGTGGTTTGGCGCACCGCTTGATGTCAGTAATCTTTCTGGTCTGTTTGGTTATATAGGCATGGCGATGTTTATGTTCGTCGGTTGTGAACTGGTCACGCCAATGGCGCCGGAAATTAAAAAAGCGCATCGTACGATTCCCAGAGCAATGGCGCTTGGCCTTTTAGCGGTGGCAGGTTGTATGTTCCTCTATGGCGCTGCGATTAACCGGCAGGTAAATAATGTGGTGGTCGATGCGGCAAACCATATCTTTTTACTGGATACGCCGATGGCTATTCCCGCCTTTGCCAATCGTGTCATGGGACATGTCGGGCAATACTGGCTGGGCGTGGGGTTGTTGTTAGCGGGATGTGCGACGATTAATACGCTAATGGCGGCAGTACCGCGTATTATATACGGCATGGCGCTGGACGGCGCTTTGCCGCGGTTTCTGACCTGGTTGCACCCCCGCTTTAAAACACCGGTCATCGCCATCGCATTCGGTGTTGCGATTCCCTGTTTACATGCCTGGTATCTGAACGGTGATATCGACCACATTGTTCCGCTGATCCTCGCTGCGGTCTGCGCCTGGGGAGTAGCTTATCTGCTGGTAACGTTATCGGTCGTTATCTTACGTATTCGGCGCCCCGATTTACCACGCGCTTACCGGGCCCCCTGGTTTCCCTTACCTCAGATTATTTCGAGCGTGGGTATTATTATCGCCATTATTAATATCGCGCCTCCAGGAATGAACAGTCGGGATGTACTTATACCATTCGGTATTATGCTTGGATTGACTGCCGCCTATGCCTTATTCTGGACATTATGTGTGCAACGGGTTAATCCTTTCCTCCCGCTTCCGGTAGAAGAGGTCGTGGAACGGGCTATGGGCAATTATGAAAAGCGAAACAATGAAGAGATGACGCCAGATGTCCTCCGTCCCCTGGTTTAAGAACGCATTAATGAATATGGTGTTACGTGATTTGAGCGGCTGGCGTTGTGAAAAATTGACCGAACATAGCGCCGTGCTGCATCTGAATGCATTTACCCAGGTTATCTGCCATGTTCAGCAAAAACGGTTATTCATGGCCAGTATTCACAGTTGTGAATTCAGGGTGAAAGGCACAATCAATTATCCTTTGCAGGGCAAAATTCGCGTTCATCAGCCCGGATGGCTGAAACGTTATCCCGTCATTTTTACTGGCAGCAAAAGTACCGCCGGGCTGATTAACTATCTTAATTGTTTCCCCAATTTACAACAGGCACTGAGTGAACTGGATTATCGTCGGTTTACGCTGGTTTTACATCATAAGGAATGGTATTGCAGCATTGAGCTATGGGCTGCTAGCGAAGTGGTTTGTAAAATGCCGCCGCTGCGCCGTTATCTGCGGCTTGAGCGGCACCAGCGTGTTCTTCTGCTTAGTGTGATAAATATGATCAATCAGGCCATGAATCAATGGCTGCAACAGGATACCGACGCCAGATAATATGACATTTTATTGCGGCATCAGCTCAGAGGGTGGTATTAATTCAGGCATATATGACATATGGGGAAAAGACCCGCAATTGACGCGGGTTAAAAAGAACGCTTTCACATATTCAGTGAATGTTGTACCGAGGACATTCTGGTTCGGGAAACCAGTTCCGTGCGATTTATCACTTCTGTTTTAGCAAAAATATTACGTAAATGCGTTTTCACTGTTGAGAGAGAAATATTCAACTGACGGGCAATCAATTTGTTGCTGGCCCCTTCGCAGACCATTCCCACAATTTCACGCTCTTTGGCGGTCAATATTGACGCCAGATCGTTGTCTTCCTGAAGAGAATCATGAATTGCCAGTCCCAGTAATGGTTGTACTGCCTGGGCTCGCAAACGCTCTTCGCTGGAAAAAGGTATATCGCGCATTAATGAAATGCCCGCGATAATACGATGGCCCCGACGAATAAAGATCTCAATCATGTCGCACACATGATTAGGTAGCATAAATTCATGATAATAATGGCGATGACGAGCACAGATGCCGGGCGTCATCGTCGCTACTGTAATAACCTGTTGGCCGAATCGGGAAGGCGATAGCGGGTCTAATGGTTGAAAATGCTCCAGATATTGTTGGTGTGTGCTATTAGAAATATTATGTAAAACATAGGCTTCCGGCTTTAAATAAGCATTAACACGATAAAAAACCGCCGACGACAGAGGAATGAGTTGCGCAATGCTCTGTAAGCAATGGAGAGTGATCCCGTCATTATGGCCAGTAGTTGATAAGGCTGACATGTTATCTCCTTCCATCCGGATGAGCGCGTCGGGGCGCAGTAAAATAGTGGTATGTTGAAACATACAATTTACATTCGGTTAACACAATCATTCACATGTTAATAATGTGACGTATGTTGCGGTATTTTTTATAACCTATTGAAAATAAATGATTTTAATTTAAATCCTGTCTGGTTTTCTAAAAAATAATTTAAAATTATTAATATAATTTTTTCTGTCGCGGTTGACTCATCTCCTGAAAATGCCGTGAGTTCTCGTCCTTCAGGACGATATTCTTTTGAGACGCCTGTTCTATGATTTTCTGTAATAGCGCAGGTTAACAGAGACTTAATTTCTGGCTCAGACAGGATTTGCTAAATAACATTTCAATAGCGTCATGCGCTATGCAGAAAACCGGCGTATCAATAGATACAGCCTGCTCTCGGCATTCTGCCCTCAGCGCCAGACGAACGCTATTGCGAAATGTGAGTCATGTCTCCGCATCAGAAATGATAATTACAGGACAGAATAATGTTGAATCTCAACACATTACGGCAACAACAAATCCCCGTAATGACGGAATATCGCGCGCAGATACCCTTTCATATATTGGCAAAACCCATAGGCCCTGCATGTAATCTGGCCTGCCGCTATTGTTATTACCCACAGGGCGAAACGCCCGTAGAAAAAATGAATGAATCAACGCTGGAGGTTTTTATTTGTCGCTATATTGCGGCGCAACCTGCCAGTGCGCGTGAAATTAATTTTGTCTGGCAAGGCGGTGAACCGCTTTTAGCCGGAATCGGTTTTTATAAAAAGGTAATAGCGCTTCAACAACGATATGCGCCTGACGGCGTGACGATCAGTAATAGTCTGCAAACGAATGCGACGTTGTTAAACGATGCCTGGTGCCGTCTGTTTCGCGACAATAATTTTACTATTGGCATCAGTCTTGAGGGCAGTGAAGACTTGCAAAATCATCATCGTCCGGGCAAACGCGGCGAGGCCAGCTATCCGGCGGTGTTGCGGGGAATCACATTGTTACAACACTATCGAGTCGATTTTAATGTACTGATTGTCGTGCATGATGACATGGCTCGCCATGCGGCAGCCATCTACGATCATGTTGTTAACCTTGGCGCTCGTTATCTGCAATTTCAGCCACTGATGGACGAAGGCAACGCCCTACAGCAACGTTACCAATTGAGTGCGGATAACTGGGGACGTTTCATGATTGATATCTGGCGTCAATGGCGCAAACGCGGTGATATGGGACGGGTTTTTGTGATCAACATTGAACAGGCATGGGCACAATATTTTACGCATATCAGCGCCACCTGTGTCCATTCCGCCCGCTGCGGCACGAATCTGGTCATGGAGCCGGACGGCAAACTCTATGCCTGCGATCATCTGATTAATAGCCAGCATTACCTGGGACAGCTTGCTAATAATACGTTAGCGCCAGCCGTAGATTCCGCAACCCGGCTTCCCTTTGGTATTAAGAAAAGCCAGCGCCGGGAGTGTCAACGGTGTTCTGTGAAAATAGTCTGCCAGGGAGGCTGCCCCGCACATATCAACAGTGCCGGCTACAACCGACTTTGTAGCGGCTATTACTCTTTTTTCACGGAGATTCTGGCTCCGCTACGCGCCTGGCCCCGGAATCTGAATGGACTGAAGGCCTGGCGTGCTGACGTTATGGGCAGATTTTCGGGCTGATGGTCCCTCTTGCCGCATTTGCCTGCCGCTCTTGTACAACATCCGTAGTCTGAAATGGAGAATAAGCCGTGAAAAAAGAAGTAACACTTGCCACACTCAGCATTATCTTCTCCGGTACGGCACACAGTACGCAAAACGAACGTCCTGATATTATCGTGATTATCGCTGATGATATGGGATATTCTGATATCACTCCCTTCGGTGGGGAAATCCCAACGCCTAATTTGCAGGCGATGGCTGAGAACGGCGTGCGGATGAGTCAATATTACACGTCTCCCATGTCTGCTCCCGCCCGTGCGATGCTATTAACCGGGAACACCAGTCAGCAAGCGGGTATAGGCGGTATGTGGTGGTATGAAAATACCATAGGTAAGGAAGGCTATGAATTGCGCCTGACTGATCGGGTGACGACCATGGCTGAACGCTTTAAAGATGCTGGTTACAATACGCTGATGGCGGGTAAATGGCATCTTGGTTTTACGCCAGGCTCGACGCCAAAAGATCGGGGCTTTCGTCATTCTTTCGCCTTGATGGGGGGAGGCGCCAGTCACTTTGATGATGCCGTGCCGCTGGGAACCGTGGAGATATTTCATACCTATTATACCCGTGACAATCAGCGCATTTCACTGCCCTCCAGTTTTTACTCCAGCGAAGCCTATGCCAGCCAGATTAATCGCTGGATCAGCGAGACGCCACGGGAACAACCTATCTTCGCGTGGTTGGCCTTTACTGCGCCACATGATCCTCTGCAGGCGCCGGATGAATGGATTAGTCGTTTTAAAAGTCAGTATGAACAGGGCTATGCAGACGTCTATCGTCAGCGTATTGCTCGTTTGAAGAAACTGGGTTTCCTGCGTGATGACATACCTCTGCCAGGACTGGAACTTGATAAAGAATGGCAGGCGATGACCCCGGAACAGCAGAAATATACGGCGAAGGTGATGCAGGTTTACGCTGCTATGATCGCCAATATGGATGCACAGATTGGTACCGTTATTGAGACATTAAAAAAGACCGGGCGCGATAAAAACACGATTCTGGTCTTCTTAAGTGATAATGGGGTGAATCCGGCAGAGGGCTTTCACTATGAATCTGAACCAGATTTTTGGAAGCAATTCGATAATAGTTACGAAAATATTGGTCGTAAAAATTCATTTATCTCTTATGGTCCCCACTGGGCTGATGTCAGCAATGCGCCTTATGGTCGCTATCACAAAACGACCAGCGGTCAGGGGGGAATTAATACCAGTTTTATGATTTCCGGTCCTGGTATCATCCATCATGGCGCCATAGATAACGCCACGATGGCGGCGTATGATGTTGCGCCCACGCTCTATGAATTTGCAGGTATTGATGCCAGTAAATCATTATCTGAAAGACCGACACTGCCAATAATCGGCGTGAGTTTTAAACGCTATCTGACCGGTGAAAGTCTGCACGCGCCTCGCACACAATATGGTGTTGAACTCCATAATCAGGCGGCCTGGATAGATGGGGAATGGAAATTGCGTCGTCTTGTCACAGTATTCCCACAGGCGGGTAATGCGCCATGGGAATTATTCAACCTGCAACGTGACCCCCTGGAAACGCATAATCTCGCAGCAAATTATGCGGATAAAGTGAAAATACTGAGCAGCGCATATGAGGCATTTGCAAAACAGACAATGGTGCTTTATGCCAAAGGCAAGCTTATCGATTATGTGGGTATCGACAGTAAAACCGGGCGTTATCTGGCTGTCGATCCACAGACATTGCAGCCAGTTCCTGCTCCGTTAGCGATTCCTTTAGACACAAAATCGGACCAATAATTATTGGTTACGTTTCAAATGATTATTCAACGCTCACATAACCGCATTCAGCCAGTGACTTTCAGGATGAAGTTTCTCAGCGTTGGCGATGTATCGCCGCGCCGGTATGCCAGAGCCAGCTTTGCGACGGGCATCTGGTCTGCAACGGGGCGGTATACTACTCCCTTGACATTAACCTGTCTCATTGAATCTGGAACCATCGACACGCCCATCTCTGCCGACACAAGGTTAATGACTGACGAAATTTGCGGCACGAGTTGACCAATTTTCGGTTCAAAGCCCGCTTTACCGCAGGCCTTGATCACTGCGTCATAAAGCGACAGGCCGATTTCACGTGGGAAGAGTAAAAAAAACTCATCTTTGAGAATCGAGAGTGCAATCTGTTTACACGCCGCAGCAGGATGCGTTTCTGCCAGCACAATAACCATTGGCTCTTCAGACAGTAACCTGAGCTGGAACCGTTCATTGCCTGTAAAACCGGGTCTCAGAAAGGCAACATCCAGCGATCCTTCATTCAATTCATCAGCCAGTTGGGTTGTATTTCCTTCCTCAAGCTGCAAACGAACGTCAGGATAAGCCCGCTTGAAAGTACGGATTGCGCTGGGCACCACACTGTTAAATGCCGCAGAGGCAGTAAAACCCACCCTTAACACGCCCGACTCCCCCCTGGCGACACGCTGCGCCGCCAGCACGGCTCTTGTCGCGGTAGCAGGCATCCCTTTAACAACATCATAAAATGCTTTTCCAGCCTCGGTTAATTCCGCGCCATGAGGCACTCTCCGGAATAGCTGCGCTCCCAGCTCTCTTTCCAGATCCTTAATCTGTTGGCTTAGCGGCGGCTGACCTATGCCTAATTTTGTCGCAGCCCGCGTGAAATGCCGCTCTTCAGCGACGGCGAGAAAATAGCGAATATGGCGCAGTTCCATCCTCATCTCCAAAAGCAATTAAGAATGGCACCATCATATATTGGAAGAATGAAACCAGCGAGCGCATAGTGAGGTTAACAGGAGGTGCTATATGCCCGATATTTCTCATACACCGACACGTAGCTGGCTTTTTACCCCAGCAATTCGACCAGAACGTTTCATAAAAGCAGTTGAAAGTGCGGCGGATATTTCTATTATCGATCTTGAAGATTCCGTCACCCCGAATGACAAGGCGCAGGCCCGGAAAATTGCGATGCAGTTCCTTTCATCCCGACCAAACTCATCGCTGAAAATAGCATTAAGAATTAATGGAATGAATACTCATGCTGGCATTGAAGACCTGCATATGTTACTGGAATGCCGTTTTTTTCCTGATTACATTATTCTTCCAAAAACAGAGTCAGCCGCGCACCTGCAAATCGTGGATAGTCTTATCATGATGGCTGGTTCTGATACTCGCCTTATTGGCATTATTGAGTCAGTTGTTGGGCTTAATGCCGTAGAGTCTATTGCGGACGCCACCCCCAGACTCTGCGGGTTGATGTTTGGCGCCGCAGATATGGCGGCTGACATTGGCGCCACACCCGCCTGGGAGCCTCTTGCGCTGGCGCGGGCCAGAATAGTGGCTGCCTGCGCTATGAAAGGGCTTCTTGCAATAGATGCTCCCTTCTTTGATATAGGCGATTTTTCAGGTCTGAAAGAGGAAACGCTGCAGGCGCTCAGTTTTGGTTTTTCTGCAAAATCGGCTATTCACCCCGCTCAGATTAGTGTAATCAACGCCGCATTTACTCCTACAACGGCAGAAATTAATCATGCTCGTGCAGTACTGACAGAGAATGCCAAAGGCGTCGGGATCGTTAGCGGCATGATGATAGATGCAGCCGTTGCCCGTCAGGCCCGGAGATTACTCGCCCGGGCAGGGATCTTTTCCTGATTTTATTAACAGAGGAATTGATTATGAACACGTTATTACCCGCTTATAAAACCATTAGCGAGGGGCGCTACCGAGAAATTTCGGGTCTTTACTGGGAGGATTTTCATCCCGGTGATGTTTTTGAACATCGTCCCGGTCGGACGGTTCTGGACGCCGATAATGTGTGGTTTACCCTGCTCACTCTCAATGTGCAGCCGGTCCATTTCGATGCGGCTTACGCCAGCAAAACGGAATGGAAAAAGTTACTGGTTGATTCAACGTTCACTCTGGCGCTTTTAACCGGTATGAGCGTGCGTACTGTCAGCGCCAAGGTCGTGGCCAATCTTGGCTGGGATAAGGTACAAGCCGTCCATCCGGTTTTCGCAGGGGATACACTTTATGCTGAAAGCACTGTACTCAGCAAACGCCTGTCAAATAGTCGCCCGGGACAAGGCATCGTTACCGTTCGGACATGTGGTATTAACCAGAATGGTGTAGAGGTCATGCGCTTCGAACGAACAATGTTAGTTTATTGCTGTGGATGTTCGCCTGAAGAAGACGCCGCTTATTGAGAAATCGCCCTGAGGTTTAGAGTCATGATGAATGTTAATGCAGTGTATGCCGAAAAATGCGTGACGCCTGACGAGGCGGTTACTTTAATTACCTCCGGCAGTCACCTCTCTATGGGAATGTTTGCAGCAGAGCCTCCAGCTTTGCTGAATGCGCTGGCAAAGCGAGCGAAAAGGGGAGAAATCAACGATCTGCGGGTTTACTGTTATGAAACAGCCAGCATTGCCGGGAACACTATTTTCCGTTATGAGCTAAGTGACTATATTCATCTCTACAGTATGTTTATTACCGGTATTGAACGGGCTTTAATACGTCAGGGGATTGAGAGTTCCGGGCGAAAAATAGTTAACTATGTACCTTCAAATTTTCATCAGGCGACGCGATTACTAGCTGATGATATTGGTATTGATACCTTTATTCACACCGTGTCCCCTATGGATAAGTATGGCTATTTTAATTTTGGAACTGGAAACGATTATTCCACCCGGATTGCGAGGACAGCTAAAAAGCTTATTGTCGAAGTTAACAAATATATGCCGCGCGTTCATGGAGAAGGTGCTGCAATCCATATTTCAGAAATTGACGCCATTGTTGAAAACCATGTCCCTTTAATTGAACTACCAATACGTACTGCCGTAGCCGAAGATATTGCTATCAGTCAGATTATCGCTTCTCTTGTGCCAGATGGCGCTTGTCTCCAGATGGGGGTCGGCGCATTACCGGAGCTCATCTGTAATGCGCTCAAGGAACATAATGATCTGGGAGTCCATACAGAGGCGCTGAATCCGGGGTTGGTAAGTTTGATTCAACAAGGCGTCGTTACCAATCAGCGTAAAAATATCGACCGGGGAATGTCTGTATTTACTTTTGCTATGGGACAAAAGGATATGTATGACTATCTCAACGACAACCCCTCTTTTTTTAGTCGGCCTGTCGATTATGTTAACGATCCGGGGATCATTGCGCAAAATGAGAATGTTGTCTCCATTAACGCTACCTTACAAATCGATCTCACTGGTGCCTGTAACTCTGAATATTTGCTTGGACACCAGTACAGCGCTTCAGGAGGGCAATTGGATTTTGTCAGAGGCGCATATGCATCTAAAGGAGGTCGTTCCATTATTACGACCCGCTCAACGGCCGCGAATGATACGATTTCTCGTATTGTTCCCCGCCTTGAGGGGCCTGTAACAACCCCACGAACGGATACGCACTGGATAGTCACTGAATTTGGCTCCGTAAACCTGAAGGGGCTCTCTTCAACCGAGCGTGCGCTCAGCATCATTGAATTGGCACATCCCAATTTTCGGCAGCAACTTAGAGTAGATGCAAAAAAAATGCATCTGATTTAAAAGTAGGTTAATGCTATTTTTTAATGTAGCATCCCTAAAATATAAACATCATGAGTCTATTCAAATGATAATTGACAGAATTGATCACCTTGTATTAACGGTATCTGATATATCAACCACAATAAGATTCTACGAAGAGGTACTTGGTTTTTCTGCGGTAACATTTAAACAAAACAGAAAAGCGTTAATATTTGGAGCGCAAAAAATTAACCTCCATCAGCAAGAAATGGAGTTCGAACCAAAAGCGAGTAGACCAACGCCGGGATCTGCCGATTTATGTTTTATTACATCGACACCGATAAATGATGTTGTGTCTGAGATCTTACAGGCAGGCATTCCCATTGTTGAAGGCCCGGTTGAGAGAACTGGAGCCACAGGCGAGATAATGTCTATCTACATCAGGGACCCTGATGGAAACTTAATTGAAATTTCGCAGTATGTTTAATGTTAAAACTTACTATTACTGCCTTTATTATGATCACGCATCCGTTTATATTGGTCTAATGGAGATCATATGGCAATAATTTCTGGAAAGAGTCTATGTTCAGACTTATTGACTTGAAGACATCGAGGTATTCATAAGAAAGCATAAAAAAGGAAAGGTGGTGCCCGGACTCGGAATCGAACCAAGGACACGGGGATTTTCAATCCCCTGCTCTACCGACTGAGCTATCCGGGCAACGAGGCGCATTAAACCGTAATCGCCTCGCTTCGTCAACGAAATTTCTTCAAATCAACGTAGACTGCACAATCTATCACCACTTTGTTGTTATTGCACGCAGAATCAGGCAAAAAACATCGCCCATGCGGCGGAGATCGGCATCGCCAGCAACAGCGCCGGGAGCATATTCACTACCGGAAACATTTTGATTCCACATACACGCAAGCCGGTCGCCACCAGCAGCAGTCCGCCCACGGCGCTAAAGTCGCCCATCATTGCCGGCGTAGTCAGTGGAAGAATGAGGGTGGCGCAGGCGGCAAGCGTTAACTGGATAATCAACATCGGTGCGCAAATCGCCGAAACGGCGATGCCAAGCGAACAGGCGAAAATTATGGCAGTGAAAAAATCCAGAAAAGATTTAGCGATCAAAATGTTTGGATCGCCGGTCATCCCTTCATGCATCGCGCCGAAAATACCGGTGCCGCTGGCGCAAAAAAGTACAATGATAGCGACGTAACTTTGAATAAATGAGTCGTGTGTCGGTTTCTTACCCGATGCCATAAATAATTGTTGGATTTTCGCGACTGCGCCATTAATGCCTTTTTCCAGCAAACAAAACTCGCCGATGAGCGCGCCGACCAGCGTCGCCAGCACCATCACCGGAAGATTAGCGCACTTCATCACCAGCAGAATACCAATTCCTAGAGAGCACAGACCAAAAATAGACGTCATTGAGACGCGAATCCGTTCTGGCAGACGCTGACTTAACAGCGCGCCAATAACGCCGCCGAATAAAATTGCGCCAGCGTTAATAAAAGGTCCAATTACCACAATGACTCCTGTTATTTGTCTTTCAAATTGCCTTATTATCACGCGATTAAGCTGTTAATAGCTTGATTATCTGTGACGTATAGAGCGCTGATTTTACCTTGCGCCGCCTGGTGAAAGGTGCCATGATTGCGCGAAATTTCTCCTGCCAGCATGGGGCTCGCCGGGATGAACATAGCGCCTTTATATTGTCTTCACTGTCGCCTGACTGCGCGAGGTTTGCCCCTTTCTTTCCTTTTTTTGTCATCCCCGCTATGCGGTGAGGGCAGCGCACGCTCACTGCAGGACAACAGTAAAATCAGAAACAGTCTGTTTTTACTGATGTCTGGCGGTCGGAGCTGGTATCCAGTTTGACCCGGCATCTCGTTGGGCAAGGCATCGGGCCTTGTCCGGGGTTACTCTACTCCCGAAACGGGTATTTGCGCTTATGAAATCAATGAATATTGCCGCCAGCGGTGAACTCATCCCCCGTCTCTCCACCCACCGAAACGTAGTGGCGCTGGACAGTACCGACTTTACCGATGTGGCCGCAGTCGTCATTACCACTGCCGACAGCCGTAGCGGTATTCTGGCGTTGCTTAAACGCACCGGTTTTCACCTGCCGGTGTTTATGCTTGCGGATGAACCCGTCAGCGCGCCTGTCGGCGTTACGGCGGTAATAGGCGGGAACGCGCAGGAATGGCTGGAGCTGGAAAACGCTGCCTGTCGCTACGAAGCGGAGCTTCTGCCGCCCTTTTATGGCACCCTGACCCAGTATGTCGACATGGGGAATAGTACCTTTGCTTGCCCGGGGCACCAGCATGGCGAGTTTTTTAGAAAACATCCCGCAGGCCGCCATTTTTATGACTTTTTTGGTGAAAACCTGTTTCGTGCGGATATGTGTAACGCCGATGTGAAACTTGGCGATCTGCTAATACATGAAGGTTCTGCCAAACACGCGCAGAAATTTGCGGCAAAAGTGTTTAATGCGGATAAAACCTATTTTGTGCTGAATGGAACTTCGGCGGCGAATAAAGTGGTCACCAACGCCCTGCTGACGCGCGGCGATCTGGTGCTGTTTGATCGTAATAATCACAAATCCAACCACCACGGCGCCCTGATTCAGGCCGGGGCGACGCCAGTCTATCTTGAAGCGGCGCGTAACCCGTTTGGTTTTATCGGTGGCATTGATGCGCACTGTTTTGATGAAACGTACCTGCGCGACCAGATTCGTGACGTGATGCCGGAAAGCGCCGATGCGCTGCGTCCGTTCCGTCTGGCGATCATTCAGCTGGGTACCTATGACGGCACTATTTACAACGCCCGTCAGGTGGTGGATAAAATCGGACATCTCTGCGATTACATTCTGTTTGACTCCGCGTGGGTAGGCTATGAGCAGTTTATCAATATGATGGCGGATACCTCGCCGTTGCGGCTGGAGCTTAATGAAAACGACCCAGGGATCTTTGTGACCCAATCGGTACATAAGCAACAGGCGGGGTTCTCACAAACCTCGCAGATCCACAAAAAAGATAACCATATTCGCGGCCAGGCGCGTTTTTGTCCGCACAAACGCCTGAACAACGCCTTCATGTTGCACGCCTCGACCAGCCCGTTCTACCCGCTGTTTGCGGCGCTGGATATCAATGCCAAAATCCACGAAGGGGAGAGCGGTCGCCGCCTGTGGGCGGAGTGCGTTGCGCTGGGCATTGACGCGCGTAAAGCCATTCTCGCCCGCTGCAAACTGCTTCAGCCCTTTATCCCACTGGTGGTTGACGGCAAGCCGTGGCAGACATATCCGACGGAGACCATTGCCAGCAATCGTCGTTTCTTCAGTTTTGAACCTGGGGCGAAATGGCATGGCTTTGAGGGTTATGCGGATGACCAGTATTTTGTCGATCCTTGTAAACTGTTACTGACCACGCCAGGTATTGATGCCGATAGTGGGCGGTACACCGAATTCGGCATCCCGGCGACCATTCTCGCCCACTATCTGCGTGAGAACGGTATTGTGCCTGAGAAGTGCGATCTCAACTCGATTCTGTTCTTGCTGACACCTGCCGAGAGCGAAGAGAAACTGGCGCGACTGGTCGCGATGCTGGCGCAATTTGAACGACACATTGAAGACGATACGCCGCTTGCGGATGTATTGCCGACGGTTTTTCAGAAATACCCGGTGCGCTACCGCGATTACACCCTGCGTGAGCTATGTCAGGAGATGCACAACCTGTACGTTAGCTTTGACGTTAAGGATCTGCAAAAAGCGATGTTCCGCAAAGAAAGCCTGCCGCATGTGGCGATGAACCCGCAGGATGCCAACAGCGCCTTTATTCGCGGCGATGTAGAGCTGGTGCGTATCAGCGAAGCGGGCGGGCGTATTGCTGCCGAGGGGGCATTGCCATACCCGCCGGGCGTACTGTGCGTGGTGCCGGGGGAGATTTGGGGCGGCGCGGCGCAGCGTTATTTTTTGGCGCTGGAAGAGGGCATCAATCTGTTGCCCGGTTTTTCGCCGGAATTGCAGGGAGTGTATAGCGAGACCGATGCCGATGGAATTCAACGCTTGTACGGATATGTTTTAAAGTAACGTTGCCTGCAGGCCGGATAAGGCATTTACGCCTTATCCGGCCTGCGAAACAGGGCAAGGATTAATGTGCAACGGGTTGCGAACCTGCCGGAACGCGAACGTGTTTGTATTTGAACAAGGCTACGAACGCGAAGGCCAGCACCAGCGAGTAGCCTGCGAAGATGAGCCACACGGTCTGCCAGTCGGTAATGCCGTTTTGAGTGTAATACTCCACCACTTTACCGCTCACAATGCCGCCCAGGATACAGCCGAAGCCATTGGTCATCATCAGGAACATCCCCTGCGCGCTGGCGCGGATTTCCGGGCGTACTTCTTTTTCGACAAACACCGAGCCAGAAATGTTGAAGAAGTCGAAGGCGCAGCCGTACACAATCATCGACAATACCAGCAGAACGGTACCGAACGGCGTCGGGTCGCCATAAGCGAACAGGCCGAAACGCAGCATCCACGCCACAATACTGATAAGCATAACATTCTTAATACCATAACGGCTCAGGAAGAACGGAATGGTCAGGATGAATAACGTTTCAGAAATCTGCGAAATCGACATCATCACCGAGGCGTGCTGCACGATAAAGCTACTGGCGAATAGCGGATCTTTATCAAAGCTATGCAGGAAGGTGTTGCCAAACATGTTGGTGATCTGCAGTTCCGCGCCCAGCATCATGGAGAAGATGAAGAAAATCGCCATCCGCTTATTTTTAAACAGCGCAAAAGCGTCAAGGCCCAGCATTGATGTCCAGCTCTGGTTTTTCTGTTGGTTCGCCACCGGAATGTGCGGCAGGGTAAAGGTAAACAGTACCAGCAGAACGGAAAGCGTCGCGCCGATATAAAGCTGCATATGGCTCAGCTCGAAACCGGAGAAACTCACGCCCCACATCGCCAAAATAAAGCCAATGGTGCCCCAGATACGGATAGGCGGAAAGTCAGTCACAATATCCATGCCGGCAGACTGCAGGCGGTAATACGATATGGTATTGATCAAGCCCAACGTCGGCATATAGGCCAACGAGTTAAGCAAGATCACAAAGAACATCGCCCCAGGCGTAGTGACTTCCGCGGCCATGAATAGCGTGATGGCGCCGACGACATGGCACAGGGCATAGACCCATTTCGCGCTCAGCCATTTGTCAGCCACAATGCCTAACAAGGTCGGCATAAAGACGGCGGCAATCCCCAGTGAACTATAAACTGCGCCAATAGATGCGCCGTCAAATTTTAAGGTGACGAACATATACGAGCCCAGGGTAGTGAGCCAGCTTCCCCACAGACAGAACTGCAGAAAAGAGAGTATTTTAAGCTGCAGCTTAAGATTCATGTTAATTTCCTCACACCTGAGAGCGGATGAATGTTTTAAAAGGCACATTTGCCGTTGTGATTCTATCAATGAGCGGCGGGCTTTTTTTGTTACCTGTGACAAATATTTGCAAACAATTTCTGATTGCAAAGCAAAAGGGTGACGGAGTTAACACTTTTACCTTTCCCGCCTCTGTCATTTGCCAGCCAGAGGCGGGATGCGATGGTTTATCGGCGGCGATACGATCGCTGGGCGGAATTCACCTTATACAGATAGCGGCGCGACTCCGCAGATGGATGTCGGGTGGTTAATATCTGGTACACATCCCCCGGCGACATGCGGTTAATCATATTCGCGGCCTGAATCTTATCGTTCGAGAATACGCGTAATACGCTGCCTGCGCCGCCATTGTAGGCGGTAATGACCGCATAGCGCCGCGACGTCGGATTCTCGATACCGCTCAGATAGACATTATTCAACATTGCCAGATACGCTGTGCCGGTATCGATATTGCTGGCGGGGTCGAACAGGAAGTTACGGCTTGGCGTGCCGGACTTACCCTGAGAACGGAAAACATCTTTCCCGGCGCTGTGTTGCACCACCTGCATCAGGCCCAGCGCATCCGCATGGCTGACCGCATACGGGTTAAACGAGGACTCCGTTTGCATAATCGCCAGAATCAGCGACTCGTCAACGCCGTATTTACGGGAGGCCTGGCGTACCATGCCAATGTATTTATGCGCGCGTTTATCAAGGTGGTTCGGCACCAGATTAATGGTGACGCTGTAAATAATACGCAGGCCGTTACTGCGGCTTTTGAGCCGCGTTTTCAGCAAGTAATCCGCGAATGTCGTGGCGCGGCCTTCCCAGCGAATAGGCTGGCCGGTATTGTCGAGGACCTGACCATACAGGAAGGGTTCTTTAGAAATTTTTATGTCATCGACATCGGAGTAAAGATCGACGGAGGTTGGGTCGTCACCCATGAGCAACGTTTTAATAATAGCCCGGCGCAGATGTGCGGTAGGTTCCGTCCCGGCGATGGTTTCAACGGTAATGGTCCCATCATCAAAGTTGATGTGGCTACGGGTCTGGAACTGATCGGTATATTTGACGTAGTCTTTCGGCCCGGCGATCAGGACTTCCTTATATCCCCACAGATTTTCAATATTGTTGGCAAATTGCCCCATCAAAATATCAAAGCCGTTGGTATCCTTGACCCAGGCTTCATTATACGTCTCGCCTTTTTTGGTCGAACTGGAGCAGGAGATGAGCAACGGCGCAATAACAGCAAGCGCGAGTAATTTTTTCATCATTCCGGGAGTGCATGTTGTGTTGTCGTTATGCCATGTTGCCGGGCAGCGGCGCTAAGGGCTTATCCGGCATAACTCACAGGCCGAATAAGCGCAGCGTCATTCAGCAACGGGCCTATTTTTTATCTTCCGGCGTATAACCTTCGATATGAACGTCTTTGCCTTCGAACAGGAAGCTCACCATCTCCTGTTCCAGCAGCTTACGGTGCTCGGCGTTCATCATGTTGAGCTTTTTCTCGTTAATCAACATGGTCTGCTTATGCTGCCACTGCGCCCACGCGTCCTTAGAGATCTCGTTATAGATACGTTTTCCCAGTTCGCCAGGGTAGAGCTGAAAATCTTGCCCTTCAGCGTCGCGTTGCAGGTAAGTACAAAAAATCGTTCTGCTCATAAGTCATCCTCTTCATCGACCGGGGCGTTAAACTGGCGCTCCGGTACGTAACTGCTGTAACAAGCGCTCCACGGGGGCCGCCAGTCCGACTGACGGCGGTTGCGCTAAGTTATACCAGAGCGCGCTGCCTTCATCCATGCAGGCGTCCAGTGACGACACGGGAAGCCACATAGGCACAATATCCAGGTGGAAATGGCTAAATGTGTGGCGAAACGCGTTAAGCTGGGTCAAATTATCAGCGTTAACATGCCGTTGCGCCAGCCATTCACGTAATTCATCTTCGCTGGCGAACTGCGGAAAGCAGTAGAGTCCGCCCCATAAACCGCTGGGAGGACGCTGCGCCAGGAAAATCTCCTGATTATGCTGTAACAATAAAAAGTAACCCGTCCGCTCCGGCAACGTCTGTTTCGGTTTCTTGCCCGGATAGTGTGACCAGCTTTCATGCGCAGCGGCGATACAACCGTTTTGCAGCGGACACAGGGTGCACTTTGGCTTTGAGCGCGTACAAACCATCGCGCCCAGATCCATCATCGCCTGATTAAAACGCTCCACGCCGCGTGCGGGCGTCACTTGCTCGCTCAACGTCCACAGCGTATTCTCCACCTCTTTTTTTCCAGGCCAGCCGCTAACAGCATAACAGCGAGCCAGCACACGTTTAACGTTTCCATCAAGAATCGGATAATGTTTACCTAACGCGAGGGAGAGAATTGCGCCGGCGGTTGAACGCCCGACGCCGGGTAGCGCGGCGATTTCGGCAAAAGTTTGCGGGAATTCTCCACCGTGAAGCGTCGCCACCTGTTGCGCCGCTTTATGCAAATTACGCGCGCGGGCGTAATAGCCGAGCCCGGTCCATAAATGGAGCACTTCATCCAGCGGCGCATTCGCTAAATCCGTTACCGTCGGAAAGTGCGCCATAAATCGCTCAAAGTAAGGAATCACCGTCGTCACCTGCGTTTGTTGCAACATGACTTCCGAGAGCCATACTTTGTAAGGCGTCTTGTTAATTTGCCAGGGCAGCGTTTTCCGCCCGTATTTGTCGTACCAGTCCAGAACCTGGGCTGAAAATTGAGACGCTTGCATGGAAACTCATTCATTATTGCCGGGGGCAAGATTGCAGCACAGAGGCCGCAGGGTGTAAACCGGAACTTTCCGCAGTGCGCTTCATGCTTGCATCCGGCAACTAACTTTGGATAATGCCCGTTTTCAGAACTCAAACACAGCAGACTACACTTTTATGAAAAACGACGTCATTTCACCGGAATTTGATGAAAACGGTCGCCCGCTGCGCCGTATTCGTAGTTTTGTTCGTCGCCAGGGGCGACTGACAAAGGGGCAAGAGCACGCGCTGGAAAACTACTGGCCGGTGATGGGCGTCGAGTTCAGCGAAGCGCCGGTAGATTTCGCCACGTTGTTTGGTCGCGAAGCGCCGGTGACGCTGGAGATTGGTTTTGGCATGGGGGCGTCTCTGGTGGCGATGGCGAAAGCGCGCCCGGAGCAGAATTTCCTCGGCATTGAAGTGCATTCACCCGGTGTCGGCGCGTGTCTGGCGTCCGCTCATGAAGAGGGCGTTGAAAACCTGCGCGTCATGTGCCACGACGCGGTAGAAGTGTTGCATACAATGATTCCTGACAATTCTTTATCGATGGTTCAGCTCTTTTTCCCTGACCCGTGGCATAAAGCGCGTCATAATAAACGCCGTATCGTTCAGGTGCCGTTTGCTGAACTGGTATTGAGCAAGCTGAAATTGGGCGGCGTTTTCCATATGGCGACCGACTGGGAAGCGTATGCGGAACACATGCTTGAAGTCATGTCTTCTATCGACGGGTACAAAAATCTGTCAGAGAGCAATGATTATGTACCGCGCCCGGAATCGCGCCCGGTAACGAAATTTGAACAACGTGGCCATCGTCTTGGTCATGGCGTATGGGACTTAATGTTCGAGAGGGTGAAATAATGGCAAAGAACCGTAGTCGTCGTCTGCGTAAAAAAATGCACATTGACGAATTCCAGGAATTAGGATTTTCGGTGGCATGGCGTTTTCCGGAAGGTACATCTGAAGAGCAGGTCGATAAGACTGTCGATGACTTTATTAATGACGTTATTGAGCCTAATAAACTGGCGTTTGACGGCAGCGGCTACCTGGCCTGGGAAGGGCTGATTTGTATGCAGGAAATCGGTAAATGTACCGAAGAACATCAGGCGATTGTGCGTAAGTGGCTGGAAGCGCGCAACCTTGAAGAAGTCCGAACCAGCGAACTTTTCGACGTTTGGTGGGACTAATGAGTACAGGGTCGGCAAATGCCGGCCCGCTTTGTCTTGAGGGAAAGTTATGATGCGCAAAACGCTGCTGGCGGCAGTGCTAACGTTGACGGCGATGGCCGCTCATGCAGATTACAAATGCAGCGTCACGCCGCGTGACGATGTGATCCTGAGTCCACAAACGGTGCAGGTGAAAGGTGAAAACGGCAACCTGGTGATCACGCCGGACGGCAATGTGATGTACAACGGTAAGCAGTACACCCTTAGCGCCGCGCAGCGCGAGCAAGCGAAAGATTACCAGGCGGAGCTGCGAAGCGCGCTGCCGTGGATTGATGAGGGCGCCCGATCGCGCGTCGAAAAAGGCCGCGTGGCGCTGGATAAAATCATCGCTAAAGAGGTGGGCGAAAGCAGCAACATGCGTAGCCGTCTGACGAAGCTTGATGCGCAATTAAAAGCGCAAATGAACCGCATTATCGAACATCGTACGGACGGCCTGACGTTCCACTATAAGGCTATCGACCAGGTGCGTGCCGACGGTCAGCAGTTGGTGAATCAGGCGATGGGCGGTATTTTGCAGGACAGCATTAACGAAATGGGCGCCAAAGCGGTGCTTAAAGGCGGCGGCAATCCTTTACAGGGTGTGATGGGCAGCCTCGGTGGTTTGCAAACCTCTATCCAGAACGAATGGAAAAATCAGGAGAAAGATTTCCAGCAGTTTGGCAAAGATGTCTGTAGCCGCGTAGTAACCTTAGAAGATAGCCGCAAAGCGCTGGTTGGCAGCCTGAAGTAATCTTTCCTTTTTAAACAATGGCGTAGATCGTATCTGCGCCTTTTTATTCTGTTTTTTCCTGCATTTTGTTATCCATCTCTAAAAAATACTCTCTGTTGGATATATATCGCTGGTTAATCGTATGGCGTCACATTATTCGTCTGCAATATAGGGATAATGCGACCAGTTGACATAACTGGAGATATAACATGGAGTTTTTCAGGAAAACGGCATTAGCTGCTCTGGTAATGGGTTTCAGCGGCGCAGCGTTCGCTTTACCGAATATCACCATCTTAGCGACCGGCGGAACGATCGCTGGCGGTGGTGATTCAGCAACAAAATCAAATTATACGGCAGGTAAAGTCGGCGTCGAAAATCTGGTGGATGCCGTTCCTCAATTGAAGGACATTGCGGTAGTGAAAGGCGAGCAGGTCGTTAACATTGGCTCGCAGGATATGAACGATGAAGTCTGGCTCACGCTGGCGAAAAAAATCAATACCGAGTGCGACAGCACCGACGGTTTCGTGATCACCCACGGTACTGATACGATGGAAGAGACCGCTTATTTCCTCGATCTGACCGTGAAATGCAATAAACCGGTGGTACTGGTCGGCGCGATGCGTCCTTCCACGTCAATGAGCGCAGATGGCCCGTTCAACCTCTATAATGCGGTAGTAACAGCGGCTGATAAACAGTCTGCCAACCGCGGCGTGCTGGTGGTAATGAATGATACCGTCATGGACGGACGCGACGTCACTAAGACCAATACGACTGACGTGGCGACGTTTAAAGCGGTTAACTACGGCCCGCTGGGTTATATCCACAACGGTAAAATTGACTACCAGCGTACGCCAGAGCGTAAACATACCACCTCCACCCCGTTCGACGTGTCGAAGCTGACCGCGTTGCCGAAAGTCGGTATCGTTTATAACTATGCGAATGCGTCCGATCTGCCGGCAAAAGCGCTGGTAGACGCGGGTTATGACGGGATCGTGAGCGCAGGTGTGGGTAACGGCAACCTGTATAAAACGGTCTTTGATACCCTGGCGACCGCCGCGCACAACGGTACGGTAGTGGTGCGTTCTTCACGTGTGCCGACTGGCGCAACCACGCAGGATGCGGAAGTTGACGATGCAAAATACGGCTTTGTCGCTTCCGGCACGCTGAACCCGCAAAAAGCGCGTGTCTTACTGCAACTGGCGTTAACCCAGACTAAAGATCCAAAACAGATCCAGACGATGTTCAATCAGTATTAAAGATAATGCCCCGGTCGGAAGGCCGGGGCTATCTTTGGAAGATCTCTCGCACAACCAACACTATTACCTTGCTAATTATCATCCTGGTTATGATAATCGTGGGCGTCATGTCTCTGGACGGGAGGTCCACAAGTGGTTCGACAATGGATTGCTGGCGCAGCGCTGTTTGCCCTGATTTCAGGCTATAGTTGGGCAGAGGTTGCTCAACCCTCCGATAACATCTTAAAAGAACAGTTTAGTAAGCAGTACCACGGCATACTTAAACTGGATTCCATTACCTTAAAAAATCTTGATTCGACGGGCAATCAGGCCACCTGGTCTGCCGAAGGGGATATTTCTTCCCGTGAAGATATGTATACCGGCGTTGGTATGGCGGCGGATTATTATTTTGTTGAAAAAACCTGGACCAAAGATCGTCCCGTTAAATTTTCTGCCATGTTAACCAGTAAAGGGACGCCAGCCTCTGGCTGGACGGTGAACTATTACTCATTACAAATGGCAGCCAGCGATCAGGGCCGGGCTATTGACGACATTAAAACGAATGATAAATACCTGATCGTCAACAGTGATGACTTTAACTATCGGTTTGGCAACATTGAAGCCTCCTGGCGTGCGCAGAAAGCGTCGATCCCCGGTCTTGAAGAACAACTCTCTGCCCTGGATAAGAAAATAGCGGTAGCTAAAAAAGAAGCGGACGCGTATTGGGGAAAAGGCGCTGATGGGAAACCGTTGACCCGCGCCGAGGCGTTTAAAAAGACGTTAAAAGAGCTCGATGATTATGTAAAAGCCAACGATAGCAGCGTATATGCCGAGAAATACGAAAAAGAGGTCTATCAACCGGCATTAGACGCGTGTCGTAAGCAGAGTGAGCCGTGCAATGAAGCGGCTATTCAGCAGAAAAGAGATTTAGACATACACGAGCAACGGCGGCAGGTATTTTTGAAATCAGAAGAGCTGCGTCGAAAAGCGCAGAATGACTGGATAACGTTAGAGAAAGGACAATATCCGCTGAATATAGCGGTACAGAAACTTCAGATGCAACAGAGTGATATCCGTGTGAAAATTATGGATATTAATGACGGTTACGAGCGCTGGAAAAAAGATACGGACGATTTGCGTCGTAAAGGGGTTATTAAATAATGCGCTTGCCGGCGGCGCATTAACCGCCACAGGTCGGTAAGCGTCGCGCCATCAGGTATTTTACCCGCTGGCGCGACAGGCTTATTCCTTGTTATTCCGCGAGAAACAACTCAAGAAGAGAGTTTAAAAACAGTTTACCGTGCCGGGTAATCTGCCAGTATTGCTCGCATTCGGTCAGGTAGCCCTGGGCAATAGCCTCGTCGATTGGCTGACGAATAACCGCTTCCGTAAGCCCGGTGTAGTCGACAAATTCGGCGCGAGGCGCGCGCTCCAGCAACCGAAAACGATTCATAAAGAACTCAAAGGGTTTATCGTCATCACTCACGTCACGCTGGCTTTCCAGGTAACGTCCCTGCATATAACCGCGTGGGTGACGGGTTTTGGTGGTGCGCAGGATCCTGCCGCCCGGGAAGGTGACTTTACCGTGGGCGCCGCAGCCAATCCCCAGATAGTCGCCAAAGCGCCAGTAGTTCAGATTATGCTGGCACTGATAACCGGGTTTGGCATAGGCCGACGTTTCGTATTGCTGATAGCCAGCAGCGGTTAATAACTGGTGGCCCTGCTCAAAGATATCCCACAGTGCGTCATCGTCCGGTAAAACCGGCGGACGCGAACCGAACAAAGTGTTGGGTTCAATCGTCAATTGATACCATGAGAGATGCGGCGGATTAAGCGCAATCGCCTGTCGCAAATCATTCAGCGCCTCTTCCAGCGTTTGATCCGGCAATCCATGCATCAAGTCGAGGTTAAAGCTGCGTAGTCCAAGCCCATTTGCCAGTCTTGCTGCCCGCATCGCCTCTTGTGGACCGTGAATACGGCCAAGACGTTTCAGCTTAGGCTCACTAAAGCTCTGCACGCCAATGGAGATCCGGTTTACGCCGGCGCGCTGATAGTCGATGAAGCGGTCGGCTTCGACCGTGCCGGGGTTCGCTTCCATGGTAATTTCCGCATCCGCCGCCAGATTCAGGCGCGCACGCACGCCGTCCAGCAGCGTTTGCATCGCCGGCCCGGAAAGCAGGCTTGGCGTACCGCCGCCAATAAAAATGGTCTTTACTTCACGCCCTTGCGCCCAGGCGACGTCGGCATCCAGATCGCTTAACAGATGCTGGACGTAGTCGTCATGCGGCACCTCGCCCTTCAACGCATGGGAATTGAAGTCGCAATATGGACATTTTTGTACACACCAGGGAATATGAATATAAAGACTGAGCGGCGGTAGTTTAGCCATTGCGTAACGCATCCAGCAGCAGCTTGAGCGCTTGTCCTCGGTGGGAAATCGCGCTTTTTTCTTCACGGGTCAGTTCTGCGGCGGTTTTGCCTTCAGACGGTACGAAGAAAATAGGATCATAGCCAAATCCGCCATTTCCGGCCGCCTGGCGAGTAATGACGCCAGGCCAGCTACCGTGACAGACTATCGGTGTGGGATCTTCGGCATGACGCAAATAAACCAGTACACAATGGAATCGCGCCTGGCGTTTGTCGTCCGGAACATCCCGTAGAGTATGCAGCAGTTTTTCCAGATTTTGCTGATCTGTCGCGTTTTCACCAGAATAGCGCGCGGAATAGATACCCGGCGCGCCGCCTAAAACGTCAACGGCCAGACCGGAGTCATCGGCAATGGCGGGCAGACCGGTCATTTTAGCGGCATGGCGCGCTTTGATAATCGCGTTTTCAATAAACGTCAGGCCGGTTTCTTCCGCGGAGTCAACGCCCAGTTCCGTTTGCGCTACCACATCAAGCCCAAAATCGCTTAACAGCGACGCGAGCTCGCGCACTTTACCGGCGTTGCCGGTTGCGAGAACAACTTTTTGCATGGAATACCTACTCAGTTAACGCCGCAATTTCCGGCGGGATCTGTTGCGGGTGAATAATTTTTACCTGTTTGTGACGGCCCAGCTCGCCTTTTTCGATGACGATCTGACTTTTCGCCACGCGAAACTGTTTACCAAGAAACTTGGTCAGATGGCTGTTTGCCTGACCGTCAACCGGCGGGGCAGTAATGGCGACTTTCACCTCGTCGCCATGTAAGCCCACAATACTGTCGCGGCTGGCTTTCGGCTGAATATAAAGCCGTAACACCAGACCGTCTTCGCAGCGAGTCACAGCACTCATAGCGCCATCCACAGCCCCGGCAGCAACATGTTGCCTGTCGCTTGTAAGACTTCAGCGATCCCCATATTAACGACATACAGTAGCAGCACCAGAACCATCGGCGAGAAGTCGATGCCGCCCATCGCAGGCAGTATACGGCGAATCGGGCTGAGCAGCGGCTCGGCAAGCTGAATCAATACATATTCAATTGGGCTACGACCCTGGCTCACCCAGCTCATGATAGCCATGACCAGCAGCACCCAGAAGATCAGCAGGCCGATTGTTTTAAGCAAGATAAGCACCGCGGCAATCCAGATAATCGCCTGAAACGTAATGACCTTAAACAGCACTATCGCCTTAATAACGCTAAGAATAAACGCCACCAGCAGGGAAGCGCTGTCAATCGGCCCCATTGGCGGGATAATACGACGCAGCGGTCCGATGATGGGCTGCGTAATTTTCACCACGAACTGGGAGAAAGGGTTGTAAAAGTCACAGCGGGCCCACTGCATCCACACGCGCAATAATAGCACCATGGTATACAGCTCAATTACCGTTGAGAGCAGGAAGGTCAACGTATTCATGGCGTTCCTCAGTTTTCCTTAATTTTTTGTGTAATCACGAGCACCAAAGATAGCGGTGCCGATGCGCACCATTGTGCTACCTGCCGCAATCGCGGCTTCCATATCGTCGCTCATACCCAGAGATAAGGTATCAACGTCAGGGTAGCGCGCTTTCAGCCCGGCAAATGCTACAGCCATTTGACGTGCGACTTCAAACTGCCTTACATAATCTGACTCTGGCGCCGGGATCGCCATCAGTCCGCGAAGCCGCAGACGCGGCAGTGTAGCCACCGCAGCGGCCAGCTCATCCAGTTCCGCCAGCGGAATGCCTGATTTGCTGTTTTCATCGCTGATATTAATTTGGATCAGAACATTTAGCGCCGGCAGATTATCCGGGCGCTGTTCGCTCAGCCGCGAGGCGATACGCAGGCGATCGATGGTATGACACCAGTCAAAATGCTCGGCCACCAGCCGACTTTTGTTGGACTGTAAAGGGCCAATAAAGTGCCAGTGCAGGCCTTCCACTTTCGCTTCCTGAAAGTGGCGGATTTTTTCCACCCCCTCTTGTACATAATTTTCACCAAATGCCCGTTGTCCGGCGGCAATGGCTTCTGCGATGTCGCTCGCAGGTTTGGTTTTACTCACTGCAAGCAACGTAACTTCTTCTGAAGAGCGGCCGCAACGCGTCGCCGCGGCGGAGATTTTGTCCCGGATGTATGCCAGGTTATGCGCGATATCGTTCATTTTCCGAGGATGTTTATATGAATATGGAAGAAATTGTGACGCTTAGTGTAAAGCATAACGTCTCGGATCTACACCTGTGTAACGCCTGGCCTGCGCGATGGCGCAAACAAGGACGCATGGAGAACGCGCCTTTTACCGCGCCTGATGTCGACAGGCTTCTGCTTGATTGGCTTAATGATGCGCAACAATATCAGTGGCGAACGCACGGCCAGCTTGATTTCGCCGTCTCGCTGTCTGGCACGCGGCGCCTGCGCGCCAGTGCGTTCACACATCAACAGGGAACGTCGCTGGCGCTACGGCTATTGCCCGAGCGCTGTCCTGATCTGGCGAAAATCCAGACGCCGCCGATAGTACCCGCACTGCTTGCCAGCGAGAACGGACTGATTCTGGTCACTGGCGCTACTGGCTGCGGGAAGTCCACCACGCTGGCGGCGATGGTGGGATATCTTAATCAACATGCCGATAAACACATCCTGACGCTGGAAGATCCTATTGAGTACCGTTACACCAGCAAGCGTTGCCTGATACAGCAGCGGGAAATCGGCCAGCATTGCGCCACTTTTGCCGCCGGGCTGCGCGCGGCGTTACGTGAAGATCCCGATGTCATTTTACTGGGAGAGCTGCGTGACAGCGAGACCATTCGCCTGGCGCTGACGGCGGCGGAAACGGGGCATCTGGTACTGGCAACCCTGCATACTCGCGGTGCGGCGCAGGCGGTGGAAAGATTAGTGGATAGTTTTCCGGCGCAGGAAAAAGAACCGGTACGCAGCCAACTGGCGGGTAGTCTGCGCGCCGTACTATCACAAAAACTGGAGGTCGACAGACAGGATGGGCGCGTGGCGTTGTTTGAATTACTGATTAATACGCCAGCCACAGGGAATTTGATCCGTGAAGGCAAACTCCATCAGTTGGCCCACGTGATACAAACCGGGCAGCAGCAGGGGATGATGACATTCGCCCAGAGCGCGCAATGGCGTCAGGTGCAGGGACGGCTGTAGCGAAGATGGCGGCGTAGGGGGGGGAGGAAAGTGTTGACTGGCGCGGTGGATTGAACGGCATGCAGGCTTGTATCCTGGCGAACCGGCGTTAAAATCGCAGCTTTGTTAAAACCACAGCGAAGCCATTTAACGATGTCATCACAACCGAATCAAAGCCTGATAGATGGCATTCGCTGTCTGCAATATCTGGTTTCCAGCGACCGTGCTATCGGATGTCGCGAGCTTGCCCGGCTGATGGATATTAATACCACGCGCGTTAATCGCCTGTTAATGACGATGGCCTCTATTGGACTCACGATGCAGGATGAGCACCGACGCTATTTACCCGGGCCAGGCATTCATGCTTTGGCGGCGCAGGCGATTCGCGGTTCAGCGCTGTTCTCCCATGCGTTGCCTATCCTTGAGCTCCATGCGCCCAAAGACATCGTGGTGGCATTAGGCGTGCTATGGGAGGATCAGATTATCTATATTTATCACTCTAGGCCGGGTTCGCAGGGAAGTCAGGCGCTGGCGGGGTTTCGTATGTGCCCGGCCTGGCAGTCGGTAACAGGAGTGGCGTTACTGGCGGCAGAAAGCGATGAGGCGCTAATGCAGCGTTTTACTCCGGAGCAGTGGCGTAATCTGGCACCGCATGTGGCGCAGCAGCGCCAGCGGGGATACGTGCTGTGGCATCACGCTGATGGTGAAGTTTCTATGGCGCAACCGCTAGGCAAGCACGCCGCAGCGCTGGCCTTTGCGGGAATGTGGCGGATTGATGAGGCGGAGGCGGCTGCGCGTTTACAGGCGTTGAAGGCATTAAACCAGCTTATTGCCCAGTAAGCCTGGCAACCGTGACCGCGTTATCCGCCTGCTGACAAAACGGCTTTAATACCCCTGTTCAAAATAGCTTTCGAGGATAATCACGGCGGAGGCCGAGTCCACTTTGCCTTTGTTCAGCGCGCGATACCCACCTCGTTCAAACAGACCGGAGCGTGCTTCAACGGTGCTGAGTCGTTCATCGTGCAGCGTGACAGTTACCCCGAAACGCCCATGAATACGGTTGGCGAATTTACGTGCGCGCGCCGTCAGCGGTTGTTCAGTGCCATCCATATTGAGCGGTAGCCCGACAATAATTTCGTCCGGCTGCCACTCTTTCAGCAAACGTTCAATGAGCATCCAGTCGGGCGTGCCGTCCTGTGCTTTGATTGCCGGAAGCGGACGGGCGGTGCCGGTAATGCGTTGTCCTATTGCAACGCCGATGCTTTTTGTGCCGAAGTCAAAGGCCAGTAAGGTGTCGCTCATCAGGCGTGCCCCGCAACGCCAGGCATGGTCAGAATATCAATGCCAATAAGTTTTGCCGCTTCGCGCCAGCGCTCGGCAATGGGTGTTTTGAACAAAATATTGAGATCGGCGGGCGCGGTAAGCCAGGCGTTATCAAGCAACTCTTGTTCAAGCTGGCCTTTATCCCAGGAGGCGTAGCCCAGCGCGACCAGCACATCGGAAGGCTGTTGTTGGGTACCTAACGTTTCCAGCACATCGCGGGAGGTGGTAATCACGGTATTGTCTGAGATACGAATGCTGGAGGCGAAACGTGACGGCGGAGTATGGAGAATAAATCCGCGATCTTCCGCCAGCGGGCCGCCGAGCATCACGGCTTTATCAAGACGAATTGCCGAATCGCGCGGTTCCGGCGTAATTTTTAGTTTTTCCAGAATCCCTTCAATTTGCAGATTTTCCAAAGGCTTATTAATAATAATCCCCATAGCGCCGTCCTGGTTGTGCTCGCAAATATACACTACGGAACGGCGGAAAATCGGGTCCTGGAGCGCAGGCATGGCAATAAGAAAGTGATGCTGTAAATTCATTGTCAGAGGTTCTGTTTCCTGGTTCAAAAAAACGACAGCGTTCAGTATGTGGGGAAAGCGGACGGTTGTCACTCATATAAGCCGTCTTTTGCCAAAGGACGGCGGCCTTATCGGGCAATAGACTGCCGGATGGCGATGCTGACGCGCCGCCTTATCCGACCGGGGCGGCGTGATTGCTCAGGCCCGGTAAGCGCACGCCACCGGGCAATAAACCTTTACTTCGCCAGACGCGCTTCGATGGCGTCCATCAACATCCCGGTGATAGAGATCGGGTATTCCGCTTCAATTTCACGCACGCAGGTTGGGCTGGTCACGTTAATTTCCGTTAAGCGGTCGCCGATAATATCCAGACCGACGAAAATAAGCCCTTTGGCTTTAAGCGTTGGTCCAACGCGGCGGGCGATTTCCCAGTCGCTTTCGCTCAACGGACGGGGTTCGCCGCGACCACCAGCCGCCAGGTTGCCGCGGGTTTCGCCGCCCTGCGGAATACGCGCCAGGCAGTAAGGCACCGGCTCACCGTCGACGACCAGTACGCGCTTATCGCCATCTTTGATCGCGGGCAAATAGTTCTGCGCCATGCAGTAGCGGTTGCCCAGCTCGGTCAGCGTTTCGGCGATAACGCCTATGTTAGGATCGCCTTCCTTAACGCGGAAAATGGACGCGCCGCCCATACCGTCCAGCGGTTTCATAATGATATCGCCGTGTTTTTCCCAAAACGCTTTGAGCTGCGCTTTATTGCGCGTTACCAGCGTTTCCGGCGTCAGGTCGGCAAACCAGGCGGTATACAGTTTTTCATTACAGTCGCGCAGGCTTTGCGGTTTGTTGACGATCAGCGTCCCTTCCTCTTCAGCGCGTTCCAGAATATAGGTCGCATAAATAAACTCGGTATCAAACGGCGGATCTTTACGCATCAGGATAACGTCGAGGTCGGCAAGTTTAATCTCCTGCTCGCTGCCGAACTCGTACCATTTATCGTAATTTTGCTCCACGTTCAACGTTCGCGTGCGGGCGCGGGCTTCGCCGTTAATCAGATAAAGGTCGGCCATCTCCATATAATGAAGTTCATAACCACGACGTTGGGCTTCCAGCAGCATAGCGAAACTGGTGTCTTTCTTGATGTTGATGTGTGCGATGGGGTCCATCACGATGCCGAGCTTGATCATTATTTTCTCCGTTAACGCTTCATCCTAAGTCGCCAAAACGCACCTGTAGCGCGGTAATGGCGGTGAGCGCGGTTGTCTCAGTACGCAGAACGCGAGGTCCTAACAGAATATCAGTAAACTGATAGCGCGCGGTCATCGCGATTTCGTCCGCCGACAGCCCGCCTTCCGGGCCGATCAGCAGTCGGACGCGTTCAACCGGCAGCGGCAGAGTGTTGATGCTGGCATGGGCGCGCGGATGAAGATTGAGCTTCAGCCCGGAATCTTGCTCGGCGCACCAGGCTTCCAGCGCCATCGGCGGGCGAATTTCCGGCACCCGGTTACGCCCGCATTGTTCGCAGGCGGCGATAGCGATCTTTTGCCACTGCTGGCGCTTTTTGTTCAGACGTTCATTATCCAGTTTAACGCCGCAGCGCTCAGAGAACAGTGGCGTAATGAGGCTTACACCCAGTTCGATCGATTTCTGGATAGTAAATTCCATTTTTTCACCGCGCGACATCACCTGGCCCAGATGGATATGCAGCGGCGATTCACGATCGTCGATTTCGCCTTTCATCACTTGCACTTCAACGCTTTTCTTACTGGCGCTAATGATTTCAGCATCGAATACCTGATTGCTGCCGTCAAACAGCTGTAACGCTTGTCCCGGTCCCATGCGCAGTACACGACCAATATGGTTGGCCGCATCTTCGCATAACGAAATCTGCGTACCGGACGTCAACAATTCAGGGTGATAAATGCGGGGAATACGCATAATAAAAAAATCCGCGTCATGGCCCCGGCGTTTGGCTATCCAGGGCATGGGTTAACAAGAATCCCGCTAGTGTAGGTTAGCTCTTTCGCGCCTGGCAAGCGCGTTGCACATAGGGATTATGATTACCCTGGACCTTCGCGATACGCGCATCGCGCTCGCACTCCCAGGCGGTAACGGGGTACTGCTTATCCCAGACGTTAAAAAGCTGCGTTTGTTGGCGGGAAAGTTTCAGTTGGTATTGGTCGCGCATATAAAAATAAGTGCGGGCGATTGCGCCACGGGCGCGGGCGGGCGGCTCGGCGAGCTTCGCTTTAAAATCCACTTTCATGGCGCATTGCCCGTACTGACCTTCGCCGCCGTTCCACTGGCTATACATAAAGTTGCCGCGATCGCCATTCACTTCGCCAATCGCGGGTTGCAGGTTATGCATATCGCTTTCCATTTTGCGGTAGACCGGGTCTTTAGCGCAGTTTTTTCGCCCGCCGTCCTGCCAGCACTGGCGCTGATGACCGAATTGCCAGGCGGGGACAACGTGCTCCCACTCAATGCGTCTGGCGCGATTCTCGTTTTTACGCACCTTATAGCCGCAGGACTCCAGGTCTACGACGCCTTTTTTACCCTGCCAGCGGATTTGGCACCCGCAGTAAAAGCTGCCGGGCGCGTCGGCATTGACTTTGACGCTCGCCGCTTTGGCCTGAGAAAAATTGTTAATGCCATCGGCCAGGGCCTGGCCTGAAAACGCTGCGGCCAGCAACGCAGCGGCAAAAGAAAAATTACGGTACATTGCACACTCCATAGCAAAACGAGCCCGCAACGTAACGAAAGTTGTGTCTGTATGCAATCAGTCCGCTCAGGAAAGTTCCCGGACGTTTCGGGAACTACCCGGCGACCAGTGGTTCGCCGCAGTGAACGCAACGATAAACCGCTTCGCCGCGTACTACCCGATTATGACGGCGGACGGTGAGTTGATGTTGCTGGCATTGGCAATGGTAGGGAAAGGTATTGCGCCGTACGGATTGCAGCGCAAATTGATGAGTACGTCTGGCCGGAACGCCCAGCACGCTTTCCATCATCCACTTCCATTCCTTGCCATGCGGAGCCTTGCGTCCGAAGTGCTTCCACACCAACAGATGCGCCAGTTCATGCGGCACGACCTCTGCTATAAAGGTGTCGATGTTTTCCAGCAGTAACACCGGGTTGAGGCGGATTTCGTAGCTCTCCAGCCAGGCGGTGCCCGCCGAGGTGCCGCGTTGCGTATACACCAGTTTCGGCTCCGGATAATGTCTATCGAGCTTGAGGTTCGCCTGGGCGAGATTTTCCCGCAGACGGCGCATCACGGCCTGCTGGATAGCGATAGGGAGACGAGGGGTTTTCATAGCGGCAGAGAATAGTGCGACGGAAGAGGGACTGCAAGAAAAACGCTTCCTCCTGTGGCAGGAGGAAGCGTGGAGGGATTAGTCGTGGGCGCCGATTTCGCGCAGTTTACGACCTTTCATCAGGTTACGTTCAATGTGTTCCAGCGAAACGTGTTTGGTTTCCGGCACCAGCCACAGGGTCAGCAGGATAAACAGCACGTTCAGGCCAGCGTAGACCCAGAAGGTGTTGGCGTTACCCAGATTGTTCAGCATGGTCAGGAACGTTGCGCCGACGATCATATTGGCGATCCAGTTGGTCGCGGTGGAGCAGGTGATGCCGAAATCGCGGCCTTTCAGCGGCTGGATTTCGGAGCACAGTACCCAAATCAGCGGACCAGCGCTCATCGCAAATCCAATGATGAACATCAGCAGCATAGCGATAGCGAAGTATTGCGCAGACGGCGAATGGATGCCGATGTGCATCATCGTACCCAGAATCCCCATACCAATCGCCATGACCAGGAAGCCCAGCGTCAGGGTCGGCTTGCGGCCCCAGCGGTCAACCAGGCCGATAGCGATGAAGGTTGCCAGCACGTTAGTCAGACCAACAATAACGGTGCCCCACATCTGCTCCGTGGTATTCGTGTACCCCGCCAGTTCGAAGATTTTCGGCGCGTAATACATGATGACGTTCATCCCGGTAAATTGCTGCATGACCTGCAACAAAATGCCAAGAAACACGGCGCGGCGGAAGTTGCTGTTCTCTTTGAACAGCGCCCAACCGCTCTGTTTAACCTGCAAACTTTCGCGAATTTCATCGAGCTCACGTTTTGCTTCCGCACTGGTGTCACGCAGGCGCAACAGGACGCGTTCAGCATCATGGAAACGGCGTTTCGCCGCAAACCAGCGCGGGCTGTCCGGCAGGAAGAAGACGCCGATCAGCAGCAGAATGGCCGGGATGATGATCACGCCGAGCATCCAGCGCCATGCGCCGCTGTAGCTGAACGCGGTATCGGACAGATAAGCGCCCAGAATCCCGATGGTGATCATGAGTTGGTACATTGAGATCATACTGCCGCGAATTTTTTCCGGCGCGATCTCGGACAGGTACAACGGTGCAGTGTAGGAAGCGACGCCGACGGCCAGACCCAGCAGCACGCGAGAAATAATCAGGACTTCAACGTTAGGCGCCGCAGCGGAGAACAGCGAACCGGCGACGAACAGGATAGCGCCGATCATCAGGCTTTTTTTACGACCCAGCTTAAAGGAGAGCCAGCCGCTGCCGACAGCGCCGACGGCCGCGCCAAACATCATGGAGCTGACCACCCATTCCTGAGTGTGTGCGGTAATCTGAAACTCGTCGGTAATGAAGGGTAAAGCACCGGCGATAACGCCGATATCCAGGCCAAAAAGTAATCCTGCCAGGGCTGCAAGAAAGCAGACAAAAAATGTCATGGCCTTGTTGGAACGCCCTTGTTTTTTATTGTCAGGCATTATGCCCTCCGGTTGGGTTAGCAATTTTATCGATGTTAAGAGTAGGTGAGTACGCCGTAAAAAGATGTGAGGCTAATCACAATGGTGTAATCGTTTACACTACTATTTATCTCGGTGATTATTTAATTATCTGAAAAATAATAGTTTTAATAATCTTATAACCATATCAATCGCCTGGTATTCAGACAAAGTTGAAAAATTATGTAATATTTTCATCGCAGAATTAGCATACCGATAGTGATGCGGTCAGTTCTTAATGAAAATGAATGTAACCGCTTTCATGATGACTGAAACTGAATGATAAAAAGTGTAGTCGAAGAAACGAAAGGGGAGAGTGGATTGTGCTGCGCATCACAAAAAGGTCAGTATAAATTCACGCTGGAATATCTGATAACGTTGCGTGTATCAGCAATGATAAAGGCCAGCAGGGCGCTGGCCTTGATAAGTACGGTATGGTTTACCTGACTGAAAAACAGCGTCAGGCGCGGGCGATTATTTCAGACCGGCAGCATCGCGCAGCAGTTGCGCTTTGTCGGTTTTTTCCCATGGGAAGTTTTCGCGACCGAAGTGGCCGTAAGCCGCAGTTTCTTTGTAGATCGGGTGCAGCAGATCCAGCATCTGAATCAAGCCGTACGGGCGCAGGTCGAAGAATTCGCGCACCAGCAGAATCAACTGTTCAGCAGGCACTTTTTCAGTACCGAACGTTTCCACCATGATGGACGTCGGCTCCGCTACGCCGATAGCGTAGGAGACCTGGATTTCACAGCGATCCGCCAGACCTGCCGCCACGATGTTTTTCGCGACATAACGCGCAGCGTAAGCTGCAGAACGGTCAACTTTAGACGGATCTTTACCGGAGAAGGCGCCGCCGCCGTGACGTGCCATACCGCCGTAGGTATCAACGATGATCTTACGACCGGTCAGACCACAATCGCCCATCGGGCCGCCGATAACAAAACGCCCGGTTGGGTTGATAAAAAACTTAGTGGACGTATTTAACCATTCAGACGGCAGAATGGGTTTGATGATCTCTTCCATCACCGCTTCTTGCAGCGATTTTTGGTCGATATCTTCTGCGTGCTGCGTAGAGAGAACCACGGCGTCGATACCGACGATTTTGCCGTCGTCATACTGGAAAGTGACCTGGCTTTTTGCATCCGGACGCAACCATGGCAGGGTGCCATTTTTACGCACTTCAGCCTGACGCTGTACCAGACGGTGCGCGTAGGTGATTGGCGCAGGCATCAATACGTCGGTTTCATTTGTCGCGTAGCCAAACATCAGGCCCTGGTCGCCCGCGCCTTGTTCCAGCGGGTCTGCGCGGTCAACGCCCTGGTTGATATCCGGAGACTGTTTGCCAATTGCGCTCAGTACCGCGCAAGAGTTGGCGTCAAAGCCCATGTCGGAATGCACATAGCCAATTTCGCGCACCGTATTACGGGTAATCTCTTCGATATCGACCCAGGCGCTGGTGGTGATCTCACCGCCAACTAAAACCATGCCGGTTTTAACGTAGGTTTCACAGGCGACGCGTGCTTTCGGATCCTGTTGCAGGATAGCGTCCAACACGGCATCAGAGATTTGGTCTGCGATTTTGTCAGGATGCCCTTCTGATACGGACTCAGACGTAAAAAGGTGTTTTGCCATATTTAATTTCACCTAAGGAGAATTTAGTTAGCTCAAACTGTTGTGCGGAATAGTCATGACAGAAGATTCTACCATGAGTCTGAAGGTTACTGACACTGGCAGTCTGAGTGTTAATCAGTATGGATGGATTAACATCTGGATGGCTATTTTAGGTCACTTCTTCGCCCAATTTCCAGCTTTTTTTGAAGGCCGTCGCAATGTCGGTCAAAATCAGGCGATAAACGTTTCTGATAATGCTGACATTATGCGCATTTATGCTTTGCTTTTTTTCTGCGTTCTGGGTATAAAACGCGACGCGCGGCTCATACAAAAGCACACGACGTTTTCTTCGTGTCGCCACTTCCAGCCGGGTTAAAACGTTGCTTTGGCTTGTGGGTTCGTCTTACGAGGCGGCCGTGGAGGTGATACGAGATAATGAACCGTTGTATTCTGCTGAATCTGTCGCATCGTTCTGGTGCGCGCATGTCCCCCGCAATCTGCATCTCTGCTTTGCATACCTGCCGATGTTATACCCATCTCGGCGCTTCTCAGGATTCCAGAGCCGGCAATGGCGCTGAAGACTGAACAAGGGCGCTCTTGTTAACGCAAGAGTTTTCTCGTGGTTTCGCCGAACCGTTATCTGTGAGTTCGGTTACGTGTTTACAATGATATGAAAAAGAAACCGGTCGCGCAGGCGGAGCATCAGCGCTATCTGCTGGAAAATCCGCTTGTCTATGGGTTGTTATCGCGTCTTCGGATTGCGATAGTAGTCAACTGTTTTACACTTGCTAATAAAAATTGAGGTTCGCTATGTCTGACGACATGTCTATGGGTTCGCCTTCGTCAGCAGGCGAACAGGGTGTACTACGCTCCATGCAGGAGGTTGCAATGAGCTCCCAGGAAGCCAGCAAGATGCTGCGCACTTACAATATTGCCTGGTGGGGCAATAACTACTACGACGTCAACGAGCTGGGCCATATTAGCGTATGCCCCGATCCCGACGTACCGGAAGCGCGTGTCGATCTTGCCAAACTGGTGAAAGCGCGCGAAGCGCAAGGTCAGCGTCTGCCGGCGCTGTTCTGCTTCCCGCAGATCCTGCAACACCGTTTGCGTTCAATTAACGCGGCGTTTAAGCGTGCGCGTGAATCTTACGGTTATAACGGCGACTACTTCCTCGTTTATCCGATTAAGGTCAATCAGCATCGCCGCGTGATCGAGTCCCTTATCCATTCCGGTGAACCGTTGGGGCTGGAAGCGGGGTCAAAAGCGGAATTGATGGCGGTGCTGGCGCATGCCGGCATGACCCGTAGCGTGATCGTCTGTAATGGTTATAAAGACCGTGAATACATTCGGCTGGCGCTGATTGGCGAGAAGATGGGCCATAAGGTTTATCTGGTCATCGAAAAGATGTCTGAAATCGCGATTGTGCTGGAAGAGGCCGAGCGCCTGAATGTGGTTCCTCGCCTGGGCGTGCGTGCGCGTCTGGCCTCTCAGGGGTCCGGTAAGTGGCAATCCTCCGGCGGCGAAAAATCAAAATTCGGCCTGGCGGCGACGCAGGTGCTGCAACTGGTGGAGACCCTGCGTGACGCCGGGCGTCTGGATAGTCTGCAACTGTTGCACTTCCACCTGGGATCGCAGATGGCGAACATTCGCGATATCGCGACCGGCGTGCGCGAGTCCGCGCGTTTCTATGTTGAGCTGCATAAGCTGGGCGTGAATATCCAGTGCTTCGACGTGGGCGGCGGTCTGGGCGTGGATTATGAAGGTACCCGCTCGCAGTCCGACTGTTCGGTGAACTATGGCCTGAACGAATATGCCAATAACATCATCTGGGCGATTGGCGATGCCTGCGAAGAGCATGGTTTACCGCATCCGACGGTGATTACCGAGTCTGGCCGCGCCGTCACTGCGCACCATACGGTACTGGTCTCTAACATTATCGGCGTGGAGCGTAACGAATACACGGATCCGACAGCCCCTGCTGAAGATGCGCCGCGCGCGCTGCAAAATCTGTGGGAAACCTGGCAGGAGATGCATAAGCCCGGCACTCGCCGCTCGCTGCGTGAATGGCTGCATGATAGCCAAATGGATCTGCACGATATTCATATCGGCTACTCTTCCGGCGCGTTTAGTTTGCAGGAGCGCGCCTGGGCGGAGCAACTTTATCTCAGCATGTGCCATGAAGTGCAGAAGCAACTGGACCCGCAAAACCGTGCGCATCGCCCGATTATCGACGAACTGCAAGAGCGGATGGCGGACAAAATGTACGTCAACTTCTCGCTGTTCCAGTCAATGCCGGACGCGTGGGGAATCGATCAGCTCTTTCCGGTGCTGCCGCTGGAAGGGTTAGATCAGGTACCGGAACGTCGTGCCGTGCTGCTGGATATTACCTGTGATTCCGATGGCGCTATCGACCACTATATCGATGGCGACGGTATCGCCACGACGATGCCGATGCCGGAATACGATCCAGAGAATCCGCCGATGCTCGGCTTCTTTATGGTCGGCGCCTATCAGGAGATCCTCGGTAACATGCACAACCTGTTTGGCGATACTGAAGCGGTTGACGTGTTTGTCTTCCCGGATGGTAGCGTCGAGGTTGAGCTGTCGGACGAAGGCGATACCGTTGCGGATATGCTGCAATATGTGCAACTGGATCCAAAAACGCTGTTAACGCATTTCCGCGACCAGGTAAAACAGACGGATCTGGACGATGCGTTGCAGCAGCAGTTCCTTGAGGAATTTGAAGCGGGACTGTACGGTTATACTTATCTTGAAGATGAGTAATTAAGAGTATTCCGCTTGTGGGTCGATTTAATTATTTAAATCGACCCTTTTATATTTTATAAATTCTTAATTATCAGCGGTGCCGCTTCTCTATGTAATTTTATGGGCCTACAATCCCCCTAATAATTAAAAAGGGGGTTAAGTATGAGCAAATTTAAATTTAATGCCGTCATTGTTGGCTTGTTTTTGCTGTTAGGCGGTTGTTCCAGCGGAATGCAATCTAATAATGGCTCTTCATCCGACGTCGGCACCGCCTGGGGCGGCGACGTGCATTCATCGGTACAAAGCGTTTCGGTAGAACGTGCCGATCGAGAACCTGCCGAAATGGTGATAATAAATTACTCCACTCAATATCCGTCAGGTTACGATAAAGTTTATAGTATACGTATCAGCGATCTTGAATATGCTGTGCGCGACGCTAATTTTAATTCGATTCCAATTACTCGTCGCTACAACGCATCAATGGGACAATGGCAATATAGTATTCCTGCAAGATCAGGGATGAACTATCAGTTATATATTCGTAATTACAGTCATGATACCAATTACGAAATCGTCGCAACGGTTGATGGCCTGGACGTGTTGAACGGAAAAGCAGGCTCGCTGAATCATCATGGCTATATTGTTAACGCCGGCGACTCACTGGCGATTAAAGGGTTTCGCAAAGATAAACACACTGAGGCGGCATTCCAGTTCGCCGACATAGCTGACGCTTATGCGGCCCACTCCGCGCAGGGCGATGTACGCAACATCGGCGTCATCGGCTTTGCCGCCTTTGCATTGCAGGGTAAAGCAACAAATACGCTACCGCCTTGTTCCTCGCAGGCTTTCCCGGCGGACAACAACGGGTATGCGCCGCCGCCTTGCCGCAAATAAACCCGGCATCAAACGTCAAATATGCGTTATGGGAATCAGTGCCTTTCCTGCCGAGTCTGGTGGGGAAGGACTGTGTGACGCGCATAGCCGTAGGTTGTGGGAAAGAAACGACCACTCTCTGACAGGGAAATTGTTTACCATAAACATTAGGATTTGTTTACACTACCCTCAAGTGGAGCAATTGCTGTCTACATAGGTATGTGCATGGAACAAATTTTAACCAAGCGGCGCTATTTTGATATAGGGCTGCAAATAGAAGAACTACTCTATTCAGGGGTATTTAAAGCTGGCGAGCGACTTCCGGCGGAGAGAGAACTTAGCGAGCGTTTTCAAACCAGCCGCACGACGATTCGTGAGGCGATTATTATGCTTGAGCTGAAGGGAGTGGTAGAGGTTAAGCAAGGCGCAGGCACTTACTTTATTGATAGTCTGGAGAAAATCAATCAAAAAGCGCTCTTGCCTTACTCAGACATTGGCCCCTTTGAATTGCTACAGGCCCGGCAGGTCATCGAAAGCAACATCACCGGTTTTGCCGCTACGCAAATAAGATTTAATGAACTTAAGCAGCTTAAACGTATTATTGAGCAGCAGGAAAAGCAGATTGGCGGCGACAGCGACAAATTTGAAGAACTGGATCGCCAGTTCCACAATATCATCGCGGAATCTACGCAAAATCGTGTATTAATGAAACAATCTGCCGAGCTGTGGCGGGCTGTCAGGACCGAAAATCCGCGCTGGAAGCAGTTAAACTATAAGTATTTACATAAGAAAGAGTTAAGAATGAAATGGGTGGAAGATCACCGTAGTATCTTCCTTGCATTGCAAAAACGCGATGCTGAGCAGGCCAGACAGGCCTCGTGGACCCATCTTGAAAACAGTAAAAATGAGCTGGTAAAAATCTTCCAACAGGATGATTCGCTGGAAGATTTTGATGATTTTTTCTTCGCCACCTGACGGCTATTTTCAGGCGGATGACATTTTTGTCAGCGATTAACCGGGCCTGCCGCCAAAAACAAACCCGGAGAGAGGGAATCAGGCTTCGTAAACGCTCAGCTTATCCCAGTCAAACTCTACGCCAATGCCGTAGGTGTCCGGTGCCACGGCGCGATAATTGTCGACCACCAGCGGATGTTTGGTATATTGATCGATCGGGAAACTGTGAACCTCCAGTCAGCCAGTCTCGAATGCGGAAACCAGTCTGACGTGTAATTCCTGCATACCGAGCGAGCATACCAAACGACCGCTATTCGTCGACAGACGCGCCGCCTTCAACCAGCCATTTTCCACAGCGGCAGTTTTTCACGTTTGCCTTTCAAATCCCAAAGGGCGATATCCACTGCAGACATCGCAAACGACGCGATGCCTCCGCAACCCATATAGTGAATATGCTATTCCATAAAGTCATAGATATCGTCAATCGCAGCGCCTCTTTCCCTGACAGTACCGGGGCAAGATCGTGGTCGATCATCGCTTTAATTGCATACCCTCCCTTTCCGCCGGTATAGGTATATCCGGTGCCAGTTGAACCGTCTTCCAGCGTAATCGTCGTGGTTACCAGTTCGAAATGGCTATTATGCCATGTTTCGCGTCAACTAAGACCTCGGTCAGAGGGGCTTTGAAAGCTTTGTTTCAACGTACCTAATCTGCGTCTTCATCAATTTTTTCCTTTTTTCAATCAATGGATTAATTTGCCAATTACGTCTAAAGGCGGCTCACTCCTCATCTCTTTAGCAGCGACCCGGATGATCAAAACCGTAACTGATGTTCTTAGGTTAACGTTGATGCTGATAATAAATTGAGCTCATTAATTCACTAGACAAATTATCAGGTTTGGTTTGCTGTATTTCGGGTGATTATTGAACCAATCATGCGTGACATATACGCTCGCAGCGGGCGTGTTATTCAATAAGATATTGTTTTTCATGGTGTTTAATGATTACTGGTTGTATGGGTGGTATGCCAATTCGTGGCCGATTTTTCTAATCAAAATCACGCTTTTGTGAATCGTAAAATTTATCCTGACAAGTGCTTTTTGTAACTATTTGATAAATAAATTATTTTTGTTCATTGGCTATTAGTCAGCATACCAGGGTAAAGAATCTGGTGCCATGAGTGTGATCATATTCACGGATTTTGGTATGGTGTTTAAGCAGAATTGGTAAACAAAGCAGGAGTGGGAAAAATTCATGGACACCATAGCTCGCCAGTTAGACGCCGCAAGGCACCAATTCAAAACGACTTATTCACGTCAGGGAATGGAAGCCAACATCGTACATATTGGATTTGGCGCCTTTCACCGTGGTCATCAGGCTGTTTATAACGATCTCACGAATGAGATAACCGGCAACCGCTGGGGGATTTTTGAACTGAATCTGTTCGGCGATGCGGAGCTGGTGGATGCGCTAAATGCGCAACAGGGGCTGTTTTCAGTGGTGGAAACGTCAGCCAGCGCCATCAACAGTCGCCTGGTTCGTACCATCACCGGCGCGTTGCATACGCCGAAGTCAGGTATTCAGGCGGCGATCGAGAAGCTGACTGAGCCGCAGGTAAAAATTGTTTCGTTGACGATAACGGAAAAAGGTTACTGCACCGATCCACGGTCCAGAACGCTCGATCTCAGCCATCCGCTCATCAAACACGATCTTGCCGATCCCGAACATCCCCGGTCAGCACTCGGACTGATCGTCGAAGCGCTACGGATACGCCGCCAGCAAGGGCTTCCCCCGTTTAGTGTACTGTCGTGCGATAACATTCCGGAAAACGGTCATTTGACCAAAACGGCGATCGTTACGTTTGCCGATAATCTCGATCCGCAACTGGCGGCCTGGATAGCGAAGCATGTCACCTTTCCTGGCACCATGGTCGATCGCATCGTGCCGGCAATGACGCCAGAGCAATTTGACATGATTAAAGACCAGATCGGTTTTGCCGATCCCTGCGGCATCGTATGCGAGGATTTCCGTCAGTGGGTTATCGAAGATAATTTCGTTGCCGGTCGTCCTGACTGGGATAAAGCAGGGGCGATGTTCGTCTCGGACGTACTTCCCTATGAAGAAATGAAACTTCGTATGCTGAATGGCAGCCATTCGTTTCTCGCCTATAACGGCAGCCTGGCCGGATATGAGTTTATCTATCAGTGCATGGAAGACGACGCTTTTAAAACCGCCGTACATCATTTAATGACGGAAGAGCAGGCAAAATCGCTGCGCCCGAATTTGGCGGTAGATGTACATCAATATGCGCAGTTGCTCATTGAGCGATTCAGCAACCCGAACATTAAACATAAGACCGGACAGATTGCGATGGACGGTTCTCAGAAGCTGCCTCAGCGGGCCGTCGATCCTTATCTGACGCTCCAGGCGCGCGGTGTTAAGGGCAGGGCGTTAGCGACGCTGATTGCGGGCTGGCTCCATTACGTCATTAATACGCTCTCTCAGGGGCAGAGCGTGGCCGACCCGCTCAATGATACCTTCAATGCGGCTATTAAAAATAAAAACACGCGATGGGAACAAGCGCTGTCTTTGCTGCAGATAAATAGCATCTTTGGAACGCTGGCCAGCGACAACGCAGACTTTTTAAACAACATTCAGCAGGCCTTTAACCATATTGAATTACATGGCGTCACGGCCACCATTCACCGTTTATCTTCAAAGGGTTAAGTATGAAAACGCTTATCTGTAATAATCCGGGAAATATCGAATACATTGAAAGGGATATTCCTCATTTAAAAGACGATGAAGTACTGTTAAAAATTAAAGCGGTTGGTATTTGCGGCACCGATATCCATGCGTTTGCCGGTCGCCAGCCCTTTTTTGCCTATCCGCGCGTGCTGGGTCATGAAATTTGCGGCGTGGCTGAAATGTTAGGTAAATCGTGCAGCACGGCGAAGGTCGGCCAACGCTATAGCGTTATTCCCTGTATTCCTTGCGGCGCTTGCGCAGCCTGCCGGGAAGGAAAAACCAACTGCTGTGAGAACGTCTCGCTGTATGGTGTTCACCAGGACGGCGGCTTTAGCGAATATCTGGCCGTTCGTGAACAAAATCTGGTTGAACTGTCGGATAACCTCACCGACAGCGCGGGCGCGCTGGTTGAGTGTTTCGCCATCAGCGCCCATGCAGTACGCCGCGCTGACGTGAAGCCGCAGCAAAACATTTTGGTGGTCGGCGCCGGGCCGATTGGGCTGGCCGCCGCCGCGATAGCAAAAGCCAAAGGCGCTCGCGTCGCGGTAGCTGATATTGACGCCGAACGCCGTCGTCTGGTCGCCGAAAAGGTAGGCGTTGCAACGCTCGATCCGTCGTCAGACGGCTATATTGATGCGCTGAAAGCCTGTTTCTCCGGTGAATTAGCCGGCACTGTGCTTGATGCCACCGGCAATAAATCCTCCATGAGCCGCGCTGTCGATCTGATTCGTCACGGCGGAAAAATCGTCTTCATCGGGCTGTATATCGGCGAGCTCGTCATTGACGATCCGACCTTCCATAAAAAAGAGACCACGCTATTGAGCAGTCGTAACGCGACGCGGGAAGACTTCGAATGTGTCATTGAGCTAATGGCTCAGGGCGCTATTAGCGAAACAATGATGAAAAACCAGGAATTCGATTTCTATACGTTCGGCAACCAGTACCAGAAGAACGTGGTAGAAAACAAAAAATTGGTTAAAGGCGTTATCAAATTTTAATAGCGGGATAGTTATGTCAACAATATTAGTCAAAGAAAATGAATTGAAAGCGCTGGCGTTTAATAAACTCACCCAGGCGGGTCTTGACGCGCAAACGGCGCAGCAGGTAGCCGACGTTTTGGTTCATGCCGATATTACCGGCGTTCACTCCCACGGCGTTATTCGCGTAGAGCACTATTGTACCCGCCTGAACGCAGGCGGGCTCAATCCAAAAGCAACATTCAGCATCGAACAGATTTCGCCTTCTGTCGCTATTCTGGACTCTGATGATGGAATGGGACACTGCGCGCTGATAAAGGCGACAGACCACGCTATTAGTCTGGCAAGAGAGACGGGGCTGGGCTTCGTCAGCGTCAAAAATACGTCCCACTGCGGCGCGCTCTCGTGGTTTATTGAGCAGGCGACAAGCCAGGGAATGGTGGCTATCGCCATGACGCAAACGGATACCTGCGTTGCGCCGTATGGCGGCGCGGAGCGCTTTCTGGGGACTAACCCAATCGCCTTCGGCTTCCCCGTTAAAGACAGCCATCCGATGATCGTCGATATGGCGACCAGCGCCATTGCGTTTGGTAAAATTCTGCACGCCAAAGAAACCGGGAAACCAATAGGTCACGGCCTGGCGCTGGATAAAGAGGGACATATCACTACCGATCCGCATAAAATTGAAAATCTGCTGCCCTTTGGCGGGCACAAAGGTTCTGGTATTGCCCTGGCGATTGATGCGCTCACGGGCGTCCTGATGGGGGCAAACTTTAGCAACCATATTGTTCGGATGTATGGCGACTATGACAAGATGCGCAAGTTAGCGAGTCTGGTTATCGTTATTGATCCGCAGATGTTGGGCAATCCGCTGTTTTCCTCAATAATGAGCACAATGGTCAATGAGCTAAGGGCTGTAAAACCGATGCCCGGTGTTGATAAAGTGCTGGCGCCAAACGATCCGCAAATCGCCTATAAAGAAAAATGTTTAAAAGAAGGTATTCCTGTGGCTGAAGGTATTTACCAGTACCTGATTGGCTGATAATTATAATCACGACCATTATTTAGGATAACTATAGTATGCTATATGGAAATATAGAGCAGCTTACTTTATTACCTTACGTTAACCACATTATTAAAAAACTTATCATCGAAGCGGTGAAGATAGCTGAAGATCAGCCTGCTGGTAGATATGAACTTTCTTTCCCGGAGTCATTTCTTATGATAAGCGAAGGAGAAACACACTCTTCGTTAAACCGCAAAGCTGAACTTCATAAAAAATATATCGATGTTCAGATTTTACTAAGCGGTTATGAGGAGATTGGCTATTCCAACAAAATTGATACCAGGATAAAGGAGCTTGAGCATCTTCCTGATGACATCATCTTTCCTGAATGTGTCGCTAATGAGCAGTTCGTTACATTAAATCCTGGCGATTTCGCGCTTTTTTATCCCAACCAGGTCCACCGTCCGCTTTGTACGCGTGGTAAACCTGCGCCGGTTAAAAAAGCGATTGTGAAAATTCCGGCCACGGCATTTAGCGAGTCAAGCTTGCCCTGTCAGACGAAGGAATAAAGAAAGCGCCAAATGCAATTCAGGAAGAGACCTTCAAGTCATCCTGAATTACAGCCAGAATGAATAAGGTGGCACTTTTCTGACTTCAGAGCCTTTTCGCGTTGAGGCTAATCGCGGAAAGGCTTTTTACGTTCTGTAAAAAGAGGATGCGGGGTCTCCCCGGTAAATAAGTGAAAATGATACAAATCGATTTTGATGTTATTTTTGTTCAATCTGAATAATATGGTCTTTTACACGGGAAGTGATTGGCGAGGTGTTATGAATCATATTTTTAAATTAGCATTTATTTTTATTATCAATATTATATTTTTAATAAATGCTTCAGCAACAACGATGGACAAAGATAAATTTGTGGAAGCGAATGGTATCAAAATTCATTACGTTGAAGAGGGCGAGGGGCCTCCGCTGCTGTTGATTCATGGTGGTGGTCTGACGGCGAAAAGCTGGCAGGGATTAGCGAAAGAGGCATCTCGATATTTTCGCGTCATCATGCCGGACAGTCGTGGACATGGATTAACCAATAACCCGCAAGGAACGTTTAGCTATGATCTGATGACGGAAGATATGGCGGCTTTTGTTAAAGCGCTAAAGCTGGAAAAACCGCTGGTGATGGGTTACAGCGATGGCGGCATGGTCGTTCTGAAGTTAACCAGCCGATACCCGGATCTAGCGCGCGCTGCTATCGTCGGCGGCGCAACGCATCGCTTTGCTACGACCCATTACATGCAGGGGATGGAAATTTTTTATGGTAAAGGAATGCCTCAGGGGCAATTGACGGATCGCGATCTGGATAAAATGGCTTCGGATGCGCCCGGGATGGTTAAATTTTATCAGAACATGCATCATCCAGAGCAAAAAGACTACTGGCGCACGTTCCTCAAAGGTGTCTGGCCAATGTGGACAACGCCCACATCGCTGGCGGAAGAAGAGGTGAAAAAAATCCACATTCCTGTGCTATTACTGGACGGCGACCGGGATGAATTTTTCACCGTTGAAGAAGTAACGCAGCTGTACCGGCTGCTGCCTCAGGCGGAGATGACCCTCATTCCCGGTAGCGGTCACGCCATTTTCCAGACGCCAGGAAAAACACCGCTGTTTTACGCATTAGTGCTTGAGTTTTTACAGCGGCAAATCCCTAAGGCCTCTTAACTGACCGCGATGGACGTATGAGCCTACTGATTTGCGCTGGATATATATTTTTTTCGGGCGTTGTCTACTGTACCTGGCTAAACTGACTTCAATAATGCGGTCTGTCAGAGTAAACTTTGAGCCGTAAACAAATTCAAACCCTTCCTCGTCGGGCCTAACGACGCGGGAGGGTTTTTTTATATTGACTAAGAAGAGGTTTTTGCCATGAGCACCTTAGGTCATCAGTACGATAACTCACTGGTTTCTAATGCGTTTGGTTTTTTACGTCTGCCAATGAACTTCCAGCCGTATGACAGCGATGCCGACTGGGTGATCACTGGCGTACCGTTTGATATGGCAACGTCCGGTCGCGCTGGCGGCCGTCATGGCCCGGCGGCGATCCGTCAGGTGTCGACCAACCTCGCCTGGGAACATCACCGTTTCCCGTGGAATTTTGACATGCGCGAGCGCCTGAACGTCGTGGACTGCGGCGATTTGGTGTATGCGTTTGGCGATGCCCGTGAAATGAGCGAAAAATTACAGGCGCACGCTGAAAAACTGCTGTCTGCAGGCAAGCGTATGCTCTCTTTCGGCGGCGACCACTTCGTCACGCTGCCGCTGCTGCGCGCCCACGCGAAACATTTTGGCAAAATGGCGCTGGTACATTTTGATGCGCATACCGATACCTACGCTAACGGCTGCGAATTCGATCACGGCACGATGTTCTACACCGCGCCGAAAGAAGGCCTGATCGATCCGCATCATTCGGTACAGATCGGTATTCGTACTGAGTTTGACAAAGACAATGGCTTTACCGTGCTGGATGCCTGCCAGGTCAACGATCGCGGCGTGGATGATATCCTCGCTCAGGTGAAACAGATCGTCGGCGATATGCCGGTCTATCTGACCTTTGATATCGACTGTCTGGACCCGGCGTTTGCGCCTGGCACCGGTACGCCGGTGATCGGCGGTTTGACCTCCGATCGCGCCATTAAACTGGTACGCGGTCTGAAAGATCTGAACATTGTCGGTATGGATGTAGTGGAAGTCGCGCCGGCTTACGATCAGTCGGAGATCACCGCTCTGGCGGCCGCGACGCTGGCATTAGAAATGCTCTATATCCAGGCGGCGAAGAAGGGCGAGTAAGTTGTTTTGCCGGATGGCGCTGCGCTTATCCGGCCTACAGCTGATTGATGCTTGTAGGCCGGATAAGCGCTCACGCCGCCATCCGGCACTGTTCGGGGGTTATTTGATTCCGTCTGCGCTCATACGATCGCGCACATGCTGTGCGCGTGCGGCGGACGCCGGGTGATCGTCGAACATCGAGCTTTGACGACCCGCTTCCAGTTTTGCCAGTTTCTCAAAGCTGGTGGCGAGTCCTGCCGGACTGATACCGCGTTTGCGCAACAGATCGTAAGAATAATCATCCGCTTCGGACTCCTGACGCTGAGAGAACTGCGAGTTCACCAGTTTTTCGCCAAGCTCGCCAAGCTGTGATTGCGACAGGCTGCCGACTACGCCTCCTGCCGATGCCGCCGCAACACGAACGGCGTTAGTGCCCAGCGCGACCTGCATCCCTTTCTTTACATGACCCAGCGCGACATGGCCCATTTCGTGGCCGATCACGGCTTCAACTTCGTTGTCGGTCATCATATCCATCAGTCCGCTGTAGACGCGGATACAACCGTTCGCCATTGCAAACGCGTTGACGTCTTTCGTCTCGTAAACCTTATAGTTCACCGGCTGGCCGTTAATGTTATCCCCCAGCGCGGCGGCAATTTTTGCCAGTCGTTTAGCGTATTCGCTGCTCGCCGGCGCGATTTTCGCTTTGCTGTCGAGCTCTTGACAGGATTGATCGCTCAACGCTTTTACCTGCGCATCGCTTAACGTATAGGCCTGAAAAGCTTCAGCGCCCGAAGAAAGCAGTCCATTAGAGTCCATATTCTGGCAACCGGTCAGCACCGTCGCCATGCCCAAAGCAAGCAGTAAAGCGCGAATTTTCATTTTTCTCTTCCATACGAATTAATATTATTTTGAAATGCGCTCGTTGCAGATGAATTAGCGCCTGGGTTAAGTATAAAGAAAAGCGTGGCAGGCAAGTTAGCTAATTGCGCAACATGCGAGCACGATCCGGAGATTTCTGAAGCGGTAAAAGGATGTTCCATGTACATGACGCGCGGCTTGGGGTAAATTGTTGGCAAATTTTCCGGCGTAGCCCAAAACGCGCTGTCGTCAAGTCGTTACGGGCATGGCCTTTCAACATCCGATCTGGAGTCAAAATGTCCTCACGTAAAGAGCTTGCCAATGCTATTCGTGCGCTGAGCATGGACGCAGTACAGAAAGCCAAATCCGGTCACCCGGGTGCCCCGATGGGTATGGCTGACATTGCCGAAGTCCTGTGGCGTGATTTCCTGAACCACAACCCGACCAACCCGTCCTGGGCCGACCGCGACCGCTTCGTGCTGTCCAATGGCCACGGCTCAATGCTGATTTACAGCCTGCTGCACCTTACCGGTTATGACCTGCCGATGTCCGAACTGCAGAATTTCCGTCAGCTACATTCAAAAACCCCGGGTCACCCGGAAGTGGGCTACACCGCTGGCGTTGAAACCACTACTGGCCCGCTGGGTCAGGGTATTGCCAACGCCGTCGGGATGGCGATTGCCGAGAAAACTCTGGCGGCGCAGTTTAATCGTCCTGGCCACGATATCGTTGACCACTTCACCTACGTCTTTATGGGCGACGGCTGCATGATGGAAGGCATTTCTCACGAAGTGTGCTCTCTGGCTGGTACTCTGAAACTGGGCAAACTGATCGCGTTCTATGATGACAACGGTATCTCTATCGATGGTCATGTTGAAGGCTGGTTCACCGATGACACCGCGAAACGTTTTGAAGCCTACGGCTGGCACGTTATCCGTGGCATTGATGGTCACGATGCCGACGCCATTAAACGCGCCACGGAAGAAGCTCGCGCCGTGACTGACAAACCGTCCCTGCTGATGTGCAAAACCATCATCGGTTTTGGTTCGCCGAACAAACAGGGTACCCACGATTCCCACGGCGCGCCGCTGGGCGACGCGGAAATCGCGCTGACCCGCGAACAGTTGGGCTGGAAATACGCGCCGTTCGAAATCCCGTCTGAAATCTACGCCCAGTGGGATGCGAAAGAAGCCGGCCAGGCGAAAGAGTCTGCATGGAATGAGAAATTCGCGGCTTATGAGAAAGCCTTCCCGCAGGAAGCTGCTGAGTTCACTCGTCGTATGAAAGGCGACATGCCGGCTGACTTCGATGCGAAAGCGAATGAGTTCATCGCTAAACTGCAGGCGAATCCATCCAAAATCGCCAGCCGTAAAGCGTCCCAGAATGCCATCGAAGCCTTCGGTCCGCTGTTGCCGGAATTCCTCGGCGGCTCCGCTGACCTGGCTCCTTCTAACCTGACCCTGTGGTCCGGTTCGAAAGCGATTAACGAAGATGCCGCAGGTAACTACATTCATTACGGTGTGCGCGAATTCGGTATGACCGCTATCGCCAACGGTATCGCCCTGCACGGTGGTTTCCTGCCGTACACCTCCACCTTCCTGATGTTCGTCGAATATGCCCGTAACGCAGTGCGTATGGCAGCGTTGATGAAACAACGTCAGGTGATGGTGTACACCCACGACTCCATCGGTCTGGGCGAAGATGGCCCGACGCACCAGCCGGTCGAGCAGGTGGCAAGCCTGCGCGTAACGCCGAACATGTCCACATGGCGTCCGTGCGACCAGGTGGAATCCGCGGTGGCGTGGAAATATGGCGTAGAGCGTCAGGATGGCCCAACCGCGCTGATTCTATCCCGTCAGAACCTGGCGCAGCAGGAACGTACTGAAGAGCAACTGGCGAATATCGCCCGCGGTGGTTACGTACTGAAAGATTGTGCGGGCCAGCCGCAGATTATCTTCATTGCGACCGGTTCAGAGGTTGAGCTGGCGGTTGCCGCTTACGAAAAACTGACTGCCGAAGGCGTGAAGGCGCGCGTGGTTTCCATGCCGTCCACCGACGCGTTCGACAAGCAGGATGCGGCTTACCGTGAATCCGTGCTGCCGAAGGCGGTCTCTGCGCGTGTGGCGATTGAAGCGGGTATCGCTGACTACTGGTTCAAATACGTCGGCCTGAACGGCGCTATTGTCGGGATGACCACCTTCGGTGAATCCGCCCCGGCAGAGCTGTTGTTTGAAGAGTTTGGCTTCACGGTGGACAACGTGATCGCCAAAGCGAAAGCGCTGCTGTAATCCTTAATACGGCATAAAACGGGTCGCTTCGGCGACCCGTTTTTATTCCCCCTTTGACAACCTGCCGTTTTCCAGCCGTACCACCCGTGAAAAATGACGCTGGGTAAACGCAGCGTCATGGCTAATCGCCACGACGCTGGTTCCCCGTGCCCGGCATGTCGCCAGCCAGTGTTCAAATACGGTTAGCCAGTGGGAGTCAAAATCCCGGCTGGGTTCATCCAGCAATAACACAGGCGGCGCCATCGCCTCCAGACTGGCGACCGCCACCATCCGGCGCTGTGCGGCGTGCAGATCAAGCGGGTGCGCCTCGGCGACGTCCGTTAGCTGGCATAACCGCAGCGCGGCCTGCGTGCGCCGTGAAATTTCCTCTGCCGATAAGCGTTGTAGTTTCAGCCCAAAAGCGACCTCTTGCGCGACATTGCTGTGGAAAATCTGGTTTTCCGCTTCCTGAAAGAGTACGCCGATAGCGGCGGCGCGTTGACGATTTTTAAGCTGCGCAATCGGCCCTCCATTAAGCGTTACCGAGCCGGAAGTGGGGGAAAGCAGGCCGGCCATAATCCGTAACAGCGTTGATTTTCCCGCGCCGTTATCGCCGGTCAACGCCAGCCATTCGCCGTCACGAAGTTCAAGTGAGATAGCGTGCAAACAGTCGGCTGCGGCATTCGGCCAGCGATAAGCGACCTGATTTAACGTCAACATAATGGGGTTAGCGCTCCGTCGCGCAATTGCCATACCCGCTGGCATCGCGTCAGAAAAGGAAAGTGATTACGTTCAAAAAGCACAATGAGAGAATGACGTTCCAGCGCCCACTGTTGTAACCGTTCCAGCAGTGTCCCGGTGGCCGCTGAGGTCAGTCGACTGAAGGCTTCATCAAGAACTAATAGTCTGGGCTGCATGGCAAGCGCGCTGGCAATCACTACCCGCTGCGTTTCGCCGCCGGAGAGCGTGCCGGGATGGCGATGGCGTAACGACTGGCAGTTTGTCAGAGTCAGCGCCTCGTCAATGCGCCGTAGAATTTCCGCTTCATGGAGGCCGAGATTCTCCGGGCCAAACGCCACCTCTTCCTCTACGCTAAAGGTACAGCCGGAAAGCTGTAAATATGGCGATTGCTGCACCAACTGGATGGTGGGCGACTGTTCTACCAGCGGGAGCCGCCCGATAGGGACGCCAAGCAGTAAGCCTGTGCCGTCAATATCACCGGGGAGATAATCCGGATACCAGCCAGCCATCAGTTGCGCCAGCGTACTTTTTCCGCTGCCGTTATCGCCGACTATCGCCACTATTCCGGGTGTTGAATAGTGGAAATCAAAACATGCCGGCGGGCGTGTCGCATCGGACGGAAGATAACGAAACTGCTCTAACGTAACCATATCCATACTCCCGCTTCCGCCACTATTAGCAGTACCATGCCATACCGCGCAACCCGTTGTAACACGCTATCTTTCGGCGCCCACAGCGTGGTTCGGGCTCGATGCAGCCGAAACTCCCGCATATCCAACGCCGCGCCGCGTATTGTCAGATCGTTAAGCGCATTTTGCGTAAGCGGCACGATCAGCGCAGGCATCGCCCGTAGCCGCTGATACCAGCCTTCATCCAGCGGTACGCCGCGCGCGCGCTGGGCTTCATGAACGATCGTCAGTTGTCGTTTGAGCTGTTCGACGACCAGCAGCGGGCCAGCGAACAGGTAAGCGATGCCGGGGGGCAGACGTGAAGCGAACAGGGCGCGAATAAACCGCTGAACCGGCACATACTGCATCCATAGCTGCGACGTCGACACGATCGCCAGCAGGCGTAGCCATAGCGTAACGGCATATATCCAGCGCTGCGGATCGCGAGGCTGCCCGCTTATCCATTCCGTTAGCCAACCGCCATGTACCAGCCATAGCCCAAACCCTAAAGACAGCATCAGCCAGGCGACATACTTCGCCCGCCGCCGCGTTGATTTCAGCGCCAGCAGACAGAGGAAGGCCGCCGCGCTATAAACCGGGAGCACGGTCTGCGCAGGGAGTAGCAGCGTGGTGCAGGCCGCCAGCGCCCATAAGGTTAACGAGGTAAACGGATGCATTTAGCGTACGGCTGACATCGCAGGAAAATGCCGTGTCGTACGTAACGGTAGCTGACGCAGCAGCACCCAAACGATGATCGCCGTCAGAATTTTATCGACCAGATTAGCGCCTATGACGGTAATCGCGACCGACTCCACCAGGTTTTGGCCCATTGAATGCATCCAGGCGACGAATAAATCAGCGCCGCTACCGGTAACGCCGCCAAAAAGCGCGGTACGAAGCGGTACGGCGACCAGCGTCACCGCTAATGTAATGACGACGCCGCTGACGATCACTTTGGGCAGGGTACGAAACCAGCCTGCGCGCGCCAGCCACCCGGCGACCAGACCGATAACCATCGCTACCGGGGCAAACGCGGCAGCGATAGGGTCGGTAAGTAGCCCCCACAGCAAGTTGGTTAGAAGCCCAGTCAACATGCCGATGAACGGCCCTAACAGTACCGCGCTAATTAAGGTGCCGATCGAGTCGAGAAAAATAGGCAGCTTCAACATGCTAATAAGCTGTCCGCCAATCATATTGATGGCAATAGCGATGACAATCAGCACCAGAGACTGGCTGGAAAACGGGCGACGCGCCATAAAGTACCTCTTAAAGAGTCGTCAATTAACGGGAAGAAATATGCAGTTCGTCATAACCGGAAATGGCGCACGGTTTACGGCTGAACGTCAGCGCTGGCAGCTCGCCGATAACCAGTTCCAGCGTGGTACGCACGGTACACCCTGGCATCATATGGCCGCCGAGCATGGCCCCGTAGGGATCCGATACCGCGAGATGCAGATGCTCGCCGGTCAATTCAAGCGTGCCGTTTAGCGAGATAACTTCAAACGTGCCGGTGAGCGATGTGGTCGCTTCTTGCCCGGCATAACGCAGCGCAACGTCGGTCAGACTGCCGGTACACCCTGCAATCCAGGCGGCATGTAATTGGTTCTGTTGCACAAAGGCGTGTAATTGGGAAAACACTTCCTGGCCGGGAAGCAGACGAAGCGCGTAAAAGCGCGCTGTAGAGGCATTGTGGTGAGATACAGTCATCGTTACAGGACTCCGAGACTCGGACGTGGCGCTGATAATATAGACGCTGGCGACAGCGCTTTCTGATATAAATCAGTATTTGTGACGCGACGATGAAAAGATCTGACGGATGTACTGGTGATTCTTAAATATGGAATAAATTGCAGCGTAAGCGGCCATGAAATGTGATGCAGGTCAGATAACTGTCTTCTTCGACTGGACAAACATTCCTTTTATTCCCCGTTTCGCTTATTCTAGCTGAAGCGTTTCAGTTAATTAAATGTTCGACAATTAACCAATCAGTCGCAGTTTGCGACAGGTGAGGTTTTACTCGACGATGAGCTGCATTACTCTGTCAGCCTCATCTGAATCGGGATAGCCTTGCAGGAGACCTATGACCGTACGCATAGCGATTAATGGCTTTGGTCGCATCGGGCGTAACGTGGTTCGTGCTTTGTATGAATCCGGACGTCGGGCGGAAATTACCGTGGTGGCCATCAACGAGCTGGCGGATGCCGCAGGCATGGCGCATTTGTTGAAATACGATACCAGCCACGGGCGTTTTGCATGGGAGGTTCGCCACGAGCGCGAGCAGCTTTTTGTCGGCGACGATGTCATTCGTATTCTGCATGAACGAACGCTGGCGGATCTGCCGTGGCGCGAACTGGGCGTGGATGTCGTGTTGGATTGTACGGGCGTATATGGCAACCGGGAGCATGGCGAGGCGCATATTGCCGCTGGCGCGAAGAAAGTGCTCTTTTCTCATCCGGGCAGCAACGATCTTGACGCCACCGTCGTTTTTGGCGTGAACCAGAATCAACTGCGTGCGGAACATCGTATTGTCTCAAACGCATCCTGTACCACGAATTGCATAATTCCCGTCATTAAATTGTTGGATGATGCTTACGGCATCGAGTCTGGTACCGTCACGACGATCCACTCCGCGATGAACGATCAGCAGGTGATCGACGCGTATCACTCCGATCTGCGGCGCACGCGCGCGGCCAGCCAGTCGATTATCCCGGTAGATACAAAACTGGCGGCAGGCATTACGCGTATATTCCCGCAGTTTAACGACCGTTTTGAGGCGATTGCGGTGCGCGTTCCAACCATTAATGTGACGGCGATCGATTTAAGCGTAACGGTGAAAAAACCAGTAAAAGCCAGTGAAGTCAACCAGTTGCTGCAAAAAGCAGCACAAGGTGCATTTCATGGTATAGTTGACTATACGGAATCACCGTTGGTCTCGATAGATTTTAACCACGACCCGCACAGCGCCATTGTTGATGGCACGCAAACCCGGGTCAGTGGCGCCCACCTGATCAAGACGCTGGTCTGGTGCGATAATGAATGGGGCTTTGCTAACAGGATGCTCGACACCACGTTAGCGATGGCCGCAGTTGGTTTCAGGCTCGACGCGTCAGCGTCGACAAAACTTTAAGCATCATTGAGAGGATTCACCATGTCTGTAATTAAGATGACCGATCTGGATCTGGCCGGGAAACGCGTTTTTATCCGTGCGGATCTGAACGTACCTGTTAAAGAAGGGAAAGTGACCAGCGACGCGCGTATCCGCGCTTCTCTGCCGACCATCGAACTGGCTCTGAAACAGGGCGCGAAAGTGATGGTAACTTCCCACCTGGGTCGTCCTACCGAAGGCGAGTACAACGAAGAATTCTCTCTGCTGCCGGTTGTTAACTACCTGAAAGACAAACTGTCTAACCCGGTTCGCCTGGTCAAAGATTACCTGGACGGCGTTGACGTGGCCGAAGGTGAGCTGGTGGTTCTGGAAAACGTTCGCTTTAACAAAGGCGAAAAGAAAGACGACGAAGCGCTGTCTAAAAAATATGCCGCCCTGTGTGACGTATTCGTGATGGACGCCTTTGGTACCGCGCACCGCGCGCAGGCTTCTACCCACGGTATCGGCAAATTTGCTGATGTCGCGTGCGCAGGCCCGCTGCTGGCCGCTGAACTGGATGCTCTGGGTAAAGCGCTGAAAGAACCGGCTCGTCCGATGGTGGCTATCGTTGGTGGTTCTAAAGTATCTACCAAACTGACCGTTCTGGATTCCCTGTCTAAAATCGCTGACCAGCTGATTGTCGGCGGCGGTATCGCCAACACCTTCGTTGCCGCTCAGGGCCACAGTGTCGGTAAATCCCTGTACGAAGCTGACCTGGTTGACGAAGCAAAACGTCTGCTGACCACTTGCGATATCCCGGTTCCGACCGATGTTCGCGTTGCCACCGAGTTCTCCGAAACCGCACCGGCGACTCTGAAATCCGTTAACGACGTGAAAGAAGACGAGCAGATCCTGGATATCGGCGATGCTTCCGCTCAGCAGCTGGCTGAAATCCTCAAGAATGCCAAAACCATTCTGTGGAACGGCCCGGTTGGCGTGTTTGAGTTCCCGAACTTCCGTAAAGGGACTGAAATCGTGGCGAATGCCATCGCTGATAGCGAAGCGTTTTCCATCGCTGGCGGCGGCGACACCCTGGCGGCAATCGACCTGTTCGGCATTGCTGACAAAATTTCCTACATTTCTACTGGCGGCGGCGCATTCCTCGAATTCGTGGAAGGTAAAGTTCTGCCAGCCGTAGCGATGCTCGAAGAGCGCGCTAAGAAGTAATCGTTACGGGCAGGGATTCCTGCCCGTTGATTTATCGCCGATCTGACATTCAGGGCGGCCCGTGTTTTTTCCCAAAGCCCGACGATACAGGACAACGAAACATGTCTAAAATTTTTGATTTCGTAAAACCAGGCGTGATCACTGGTGATGACGTACAGAAAGTGTTCCAGGTAGCAAAAGAAAACAATTTTGCTCTGCCGGCAGTTAACTGCGTGGGCACTGATTCCATCAACGCTGTTCTGGAAACCGCTGCAAAAGTTAAAGCACCGGTCATCGTTCAGTTCTCCAACGGCGGCGCGTCCTTCATCGCGGGTAAAGGCGTGAAAACTGACGTACCTCAGGGCGCGGCAATCCTGGGCGCTATCTCTGGCGCGCATCACGTTCACCAGATGGCTGAACACTACGGCGTGCCGGTTATCCTGCACACTGACCACTGCGCGAAGAAACTGCTGCCGTGGATCGACGGTCTGCTGGACGCGGGTGAAAAACACTTCGCGGCTACCGGTAAACCGCTGTTCTCTTCTCACATGATTGACCTGTCTGAAGAGTCTCTGCACGAAAACATCGAAATCTGCTCCAAATACCTGGCGCGCATGTCCAAAATTGGCATGACTCTGGAAATCGAACTGGGTTGCACCGGTGGTGAAGAAGACGGCGTGGACAACAGCCACATGGACGCTTCTGCTCTGTACACCCAGCCGGAAGACGTTGATTACGCGTACACTGAACTGAGCAAAATCAGCCCGCGTTTCACCATTGCCGCTTCCTTCGGTAACGTACACGGCGTTTACAAGCCGGGTAACGTGGTTCTGACCCCGACCATTCTGCGTGATTCTCAGGACTATGTTTCTAAGAAACATAACCTGCCGCACAACAGCCTGAACTTCGTTTTCCACGGTGGTTCCGGTTCTACTGCTCAGGAAATCAAAGACTCCGTAAGCTACGGCGTAGTGAAAATGAACATCGATACCGATACCCAATGGGCAACCTGGGAAGGTGTTCTGAACTACTACAAAGAAAACGAAGCGTATCTGCAAGGTCAGCTGGGCAACCCGAAAGGCGAAGATCAGCCGAACAAGAAATACTATGACCCGCGCGTATGGCTGCGTGCTGGCCAGACTTCGATGATCGCTCGTCTGGAAAAAGCATTTAAAGAACTGAACGCGATTGACGTTCTGTAATATAGTCTGCTGATTGAAATGGCTTCCCTCGGGAAGCCATTTTTTTATCGTTATTTCCGGAGAGCGGCGTTAGTTAGCGCTTTCATCCGGCCAACTCACAGTGTACCTGCCTTTTTTGGTTTTGGGATGATGCCGAAAAATGGCATATTCCTCTGTTTTTGTTTACCTTTAAAAAGTTCTTTTCGTGAGAATGATCTCATTTGCTTGTTTTGCTATGACCAAGGAATATTGAATGGAAGATTTGAATGTTGTCGACAGCATAAATGGTGCGGGCACCTGGCTGGTACGCAACCAGGCGTTATTGCTCAGCTATGCTGTGAATATTGTTGCGGCTATCGCTATTATCATCATCGGCTTGATTGTAGCGCGCGTGATCTCCAATACGGTAAATCGTCTGATGCGTGCGCGTCATATTGATGCGACAGTAGCCGACTTTCTTTCTGCGCTGGTGCGCTATGGGGTTATCGCTTTTACGCTGATTGCGGCTCTGGGTCGCGTGGGGGTTCAAACCGCCTCGGTTATTGCCGTACTGGGCGCCGCTGGTTTAGCCGTTGGCCTGGCATTACAGGGATCGCTTTCTAACCTTGCGGCTGGGGTATTGCTGGTTATGTTCCGTCCGTTCCGCGCCGGTGAGTATGTCGATTTGGGCGGCGTTGCCGGTACGGTACTGAACGTGCAAATCTTTTCCACGACAATGCGCGCGGTAGACGGCAAAATTATTGTGATTCCGAATGGCAAAATTATCGCGGGAAATATCATCAACTATTCTCGTGAGCCGGTTCGCCGTAACGAATTCATTATTGGTGTGGCCTACGATTCGGATATCGATCAGGTGAAACAACTGCTAACGACGATTATCGAGTCCGACGATCGTATTTTAAAAGATCGCGAAATGACGGTGCGTTTGAATGAGCTGGGCGCCTCATCGATTAATTTTGTGGTGCGTGTCTGGAGTAAAAGCAGCGACCTGCAAAATGTCTACTGGGACGTGCTGGAACGTATTAAACGTGAATTCGACGCCGCTGGTATTAGCTTCCCGTACCCGCAGATGGACGTCAATTTTAAACGCGTGAAAGATAACGCCGCGGAGTAATTTTCCTCCCGTGCTGCCTGCCGGTGCTGCGCTTATCCGCCTCCAGTATTCTCTGGCTATTGAGCGGATAAGCGTAGCCGCCATCCGTTATTCAGTCTCTTTATTAGCTTTTCTTATTAGTGATTAAAATTATCAATTTCCGCTAATAATATTCCCGCGCTATAGTCTGCCTTTAAGAAAAACAGCTCAGGGTAGTTAACGTGATATCTTATTATTTTCAAGGGGTTGCCCTTGGCGCCGCCATGATCCTTCCGCTTGGCCCGCAAAATGCGTTTGTGATGAATCAGGGAATTCGTCGCCAGTACCACCTCATGATAGCGCTGCTTTGCGCGTTAAGTGATTTAGTCCTGATTAGCGCCGGTATTTTTGGCGGTAGCGCGTTGCTGATGCAGTCGCCGTGGCTGCTGGCGCTGGTCACATGGGGCGGGGTTGCGTTCTTGTTATGGTACGGTTTTGGCGCGCTGAAAACGGCAATGAGCAGTAATCTGGAGCTGGCCAGCGCCGAGGTTATGAAGCAGGGGCGCTGGAAAATTATTGCTACGATGCTGGCGGTAACGTGGCTGAACACGCACGTTTATCTGGATACGTTTGTCGTGTTGGGCAGTCTCGGCGGACAACTGGCTATGGAGCCAAAGCGCTGGTTCGCCCTCGGCACGATTAGCGCGTCGTTCTTATGGTTTTTTGGGTTAGCGCTACTGGCGGCCTGGCTTGCGCCTCGACTGCGTACGGCGAAAGCTCAACGCATTATCAACATTCTGGTTGGGGTGGTGATGTGGCTTATCGCCTTCCAACTGGCGCGGGAAGGCGTCGCGCATATGCACGCGCTTTTCAACTAAGCGTTGTCTGATGGACAACAGGCCGATATCCGCTAAGCTTGCCTGCATGCGCCCTGTATATCAGGGCAATGACTGCAATATGGAGGAGAGACTGTGAAGTTCAAAGTGATGGCCCTGGCGGCATTAGTGGGTTTAAGTGCAATGTCGGCGCAGGCAAGCGAACTGCCGGAAGGCCCGCACATCGTGACTTCCGGTACGGCAAGCGTCGATGCTGTGCCTGATATCGCCACCTTAGCGATTGAAGTGAACGTCGCGGCGAAGGATGCGGCGACGGCGAAGAAGCAGGCCGATGAGCGCGTGGCGCAATATCTTTCCTTCCTTGAGCAAAATCAGATTGCGAAAAAAGACATTAGCGCGGCGAATCTGCGCACGCAGCCGGATTATGATTACCAAAACGGTAAAAGCATTCTGAAAGGGTATCGCGCGGTGCGAACCGTTGAGGTGACACTGCGTCAGTTAGATAAACTTAATTCTCTGCTGGACGGCGCGCTGAAGGCGGGTCTGAACGAGATTCGTTCGGTATCGCTGGGCGTGGCGCAACCGGACGCCTATAAAGACAAGGCCCGCAAAGCCGCCATTGATGACGCGATTCATCAGGCGCAAGCGCTGGCAGCCGGTTTTAACAGCAAATTGGGGCCGGTTTACAGCGTTCGTTACCATGTCTCTAATTATCAGCCGAGTCCGGTGGTGCGAATGATGAAAGCCGCAGATGCTGCGCCGGTATCTGCGCAGGAAACTTACGAGCAGCCGACCATTCAGTTCGACGATCAGGTCGATGTGGTATTCCAGCTTGAACCTGGAACAGGGCAGACGTCGACAACGGCCGCCAGCACGCAGTAATCTCACCCGGCCTGGGCGCTTCCAGGCCGCGTTTTCTCCCGGTGTTCTCGTTTTTTGCTCCGTATTACGCATTGAAATGAAGATTTGCTAATACGGTGAGCGTTTTGAATCGCCTTGTCGCCAGCAAAAAATAGCCAATGGCGCGTCGTTTTTTGCCGCCTGAACGCAATGATTTTGTGATGAACTTCAAAGAAGTGACGAGGGAATAATGGGTCATGCAGGCCGGATAAGACGTTCACGCCGCCATCCGGCATTCATAGAGAGGCTAATCCTGACGCAGCACCTTGTGCCCGTACTCCAGCAGCGCGTCGGTCACTTTGCGCATCATCCGGCTTTCCGGGGCAAAGCGGTGCCAGTAAAGCATCCGGCGCTGTAGCAAACCAGGCGTTAAGTTGATCAACTCGCCGCTTTCCAGCTCTTTCTCAATCTGCAGGTGAGGGATCATGCAGCAGGTCGTGCCCTGACGCGCAAGCTGTACAAATGCTTCGGATGAATTAACGATATGGCACGGCACGCTGCCGGGCGGTAGATCGAAATTCTGTTGCAAAAAGGCCTGATGCATATCATCCAGATGGTCGAACGCGACGGCGGGCGCTTTCAGCAGCGACGACCGGGTAACGCCATTGGGGAAATAGCGCTCGGCAAACGGCCTTGACGCGACAAACAGATAGTCGAGCGCGCCCAGTTTGTCTACCAGGCAACTGGGCAGCGCCTGATGCTGAATACTCACCGCGCCCACCACCTCGCCGCGCCGCAGACGTTCTTGCGTGCGCGTTTCATCTTCCACCTGTAAATTGAGACGGATAGGGGAGTCCGCCAGCACCGGCGCCAGCGCCGGAAGCAGCCAGGTCGCCAGACTATCGGCGTTAACCGCCAGCGACAGCAGCAGCGGTGTAGAGCCGGTTTGTTCATCGCCCAGCCACTCTTCTTCCAGCAGTTCAACCTGACGCAGCAGAGCCAGTAATTTTTGCCCTTGCTCCGTGGGGCGAGGAGGAACGGTACGCACCAACAAAGGTTGTCCGAACATATTCTCAAGCTGTTTTATGCGCTGTGAGACGGCGGATTGCGTGATGCACAGCTTCTGGGCGGCGCGCTCGAATCCTCGTTCACGTATAACGGCATCCAGCGCCTGTAGTGTTCTGTAGTCCGGACGTTTCATTGTTGTGTCATGCTCCTGTTATTTTTTTCCGCACTATGACATAAATTTGCCGTCGGTACAGATGAAATCCGTAGCCTGTGTACGGACACGGAGATTTTTCCCGACAATGTTCTATAATGCGGCTGTATTTTCACACCACAGGCGAAACGATCTATGACGCAGGATGAACTGAAAAAAGCGGTAGGATGGGCGGCACTTCAGTATGTACAGCCCGGCACCATTGTGGGCGTTGGTACAGGCTCAACGGCCGCACACTTTATTGATGCGCTGGGCACAATGAAAGGCCAGATTGAAGGCGCGGTCTCCAGCTCGGACGCCTCGACTGAAAAACTCAAAGGCCTCGGTATTCATGTGTTTGATCTCAACGAAGTGGATAGCCTGGGTATCTATGTCGATGGCGCGGACGAAATCAACGGTCATATGCAGATGATCAAAGGCGGCGGCGCGGCATTAACCCGTGAGAAAATTATTGCTTCCGTGGCGGAGAAATTTATCTGTATTGCGGATGCCTCTAAACAGGTGGATATTCTTGGCAAATTCCCGTTGCCGGTCGAAGTGATTCCGATGGCGCGCAGCGCGGTCGCTCGTCAACTGGTGAAGCTGGGCGGGCGTCCGGAGTACCGTCAGAACGTGGTCACGGATAACGGCAACGTGATTCTGGATGTTTATGGTATGGAAATCCTTGATCCCATCGCGCTGGAAAACGCCATTAACGCGATTCCGGGCGTCGTGACCGTAGGGTTGTTCGCCAACCGTGGCGCCGATGTCGCACTGATCGGCACGCCGGACGGGGTGAAAACCATCGTAAAATGATCCCGCCAGGCGTATTTCCTGCCGCGTAAAAAATTCGGTCAGGGCAAATTTGGTGACATGTATCACGTTTAATCGTTTGCCCTGCCGATCCCTCCAAAGAAAAAGTTATTCCCGGTATTTTCATCTGCTATTTCCCGCTGTATGCGATTCCTTCACGACGCTGGCGCAAACGTTCATATTGCCGTGATAATTTTTTTTGATATGTTGAAGGACGGATGCAAATCCACACACAACATCAGATGGCAAAAAAAGACAGGATCGGGGAAATGGCAAAGGTATCGCTGGAGAAAGATAAAATTAAATTTCTGCTGGTTGAAGGGGTGCATCAAAAGGCGCTGGAAAGCCTTCGTGCGGCAGGTTACACCAACATTGAATATCACAAGGGTGCGCTGGACGCTGAACAGTTGAAAGCGTCCATCCGCGATGCCCACTTCATCGGTCTGCGATCCCGTACTCATCTGACAGAAGAAGTGATTAACGCCGCAGAGAAGCTGGTGGCGATTGGCTGTTTTTGCATCGGCACCAACCAGGTGGATTTAAATGCGGCGGCAAAACGCGGTATTCCGGTCTTTAACGCGCCATTCTCGAATACCCGTTCCGTGGCGGAGCTGGTGATTGGCGAGCTATTGCTGCTGCTGCGCGGCGTGCCGGAAGCGAACGCCAAAGCGCACCGCGGCGTATGGAATAAACTGGCGGCGGGATCGTTCGAAGCGCGCGGTAAAAAGCTTGGCATTATCGGTTACGGCCATATCGGAACGCAGTTGGGCATTCTGGCGGAATCGCTGGGGATGCATGTCTATTTCTATGATATTGAAAATAAACTGCCGCTTGGTAACGCGACTCAGGTGCAGCACCTGTCTGAACTGCTGAATATGAGCGATGTGGTCAGTCTGCACGTACCTGAAAACGCCTCCACCAAAAACATGATGGGCGCAAAAGAGATTGCCCTGATGAAGCCGGGTTCGCTGCTGATTAACGCCGCGCGCGGTACGGTAGTGGATATCCCGGCTTTGTGCGACGCGCTGGCGACGAAACATCTGGCGGGGGCGGCTATCGACGTCTTCCCGACGGAACCGGCCACTAATAGCGATCCGTTTACCTCTCCGCTGTGCGAATTCGATAACGTGATCCTGACGCCGCATATCGGCGGCTCGACGCAGGAGGCGCAAGAAAACATCGGTCTGGAAGTCGCAGGAAAACTGATTAAGTACTCGGATAACGGCTCGACGCTGTCCGCCGTGAACTTCCCGGAAGTGTCGCTGCCGCTGCACGGCGGTCGTCGCCTGATGCACATCCACGAAAACCGCCCGGGCGTATTGACCGCGCTTAACCAGATCTTTGCCGAGCAGGGCGTTAACATTGCCGCACAGTATCTGCAAACCTCCGCCCGAATGGGGTATGTGGTAATTGATATAGAAGCCGATGGCGATGTGGCGGAGAAAGCGCTGCTGGCGATGAAGGCGATTCCGGGCACCATTCGCGCCCGTCTGCTGTACTAATTTCCGCTAAATGGGCAGGAGATGACCTGCCCATCCTTTCTCTGGTTTCCCTGCCTCAACATCTCTTCGTGTAACGCATACATTCTGTTTTCGAGCCTTGCCGCAATTGGTAATTAAAGGCAGCGTTGCGTGTTGTACAGCAATAAAAGGAATTTACGATAAGGGCTCAGCATAGCGCTGAAACGGGAAAGCCCCTACCGAGGCAGGGGCTCTAAAAAGGAAAGGGACGATGATGAGATACGTCATCATGCTGCTGATCCTGTTAATCATCGCTTGCCCAGCATATTAACAGTGAGTACGCAGGAGGGAGGTTCGCCTCCCTCACCCTTCACCGAGAAATTTAGGTCAAAAAAGCGACGCTGTCAATCGGCAAAACACGGCTACCACTCCCAAATTTTGGATGGCGTTACCACCGCAGGCAGCGGGATATCCCACTCTTTAACCGGCAACTTTTCCACTAACTGGCAATCATGCGCGTAGCCCACAGGTAGGATCTTATGCTGCTGCCAGTTTTGCAACGTACGGTCATAAAATCCGCCGCCCATCCCCAGGCGCTGCCCGTCTTCGTCAAACGCGACTAACGGCGTTACCAGCACATCCAGCTTTGCCAGCGGCAATACGTCGCGGACATCAAGCCGTGGCTCCTGAATCTTTAAGCGGTTGGTCACCAGCACACTCTGCGGATAATAGTGCAGGAACAGGAGGTTGCCAGGGCTGAAGGGATGAAGAACCGGAAGGTAGACGCGCTTGCCCGCTCGCCATAGCTGTTCAATCAGCGGCTGGGTGTCGAGTTCGCCATCAAAGGAGAGAAACACGGCGACAGTGTGCGCCATCACGACGGGAGGAAAGCTGAGCATTCGGGCGGCGGCCTGTTGACCAAAACGGCGTTGCTGCTCTGGCGTTAGCGCACGGCGACGTTGCCGAATCATCCGGCGGATTTCTTGTCGTGATAAAGAGAGTTCGGGAAGTTGCGTCATGGCTGTCGCCAGTCAGAAGGGGAATCTCCGAGATGCCGCCGCAGGCTGTAACCCTTGAACCCTTGGTTCAAGGTGAATGTGTCGTCACAGTTTTAAGGCTTCTCGGACGAACCGAGCATGCTCACCAACCGCGGAGCGCCACATTCTTGTGGTATGAAATATCGGCTCAGGGGACTGGCCCGCTTGCAAACATCTCAGAGAAATTCTGTTTTCACAATCACTTTACCATAGTAAAGCGAAAAGTGTTATTCAAAGTTTTGGCCCGTTTTTTCGGTTATGCGACCTTGATCAAGCAACGCCTGTTCGATGGTCTGTTGTAGCATCCGAATACGTTGTTCCATGCTCGCCGCGTAATCGCGGGTCTTCGCTTTTTCCTGAGTTAACTCATAGCTGATATTCAATGCGGCAATGAAAACCAACTGCTCAGTATTTGTGACTCTAGTGCGAACTTTCAGATCTTGCAACCGCTGATTCAGATCGTCCGCAGCCTGATTCAACGCATCCCTTTGGTCAGGCGGGCAATTCACTCGCAGTGAACGGCCAAATATTTGGATATCGACGGGTTGTGCAGACATGCCACCTTCCTGCTGATTGACTGCGCTGCCTTCGTCTCCAGACCCAGGGTCCGCGAAGGGGCGACACTATAGCTACCCTGGTGTGAAGATACAAGCCCTTTTCTGGTTCACCAGGGTCCAAAGTGGTAGCATATCATGAATATCCTCCCTTTGATGACGAATGCTTATGTCTATACAGAACGAAATGCCTGGTTACAACGAAATGAACCGGTTTTTGAATCAACAAGGGGCCGGTCTGACCCCGGCTGAAATGCATGGTTTAATCAGCGGGATGATTTGCGGCGGCAACAACGACAGCTCATGGCAGCCGCTGCTGCACGACCTGACGAACGAAGGTCTGGCCTTCGGGCATGAGCTTGCTCAGGCGCTGCGCAAAATGCACGCGGCGACCAGCGACGCGCTGGAAGACGACGGCTTTCTTTTTCAGCTTTATCTGCCTGAAGGCGACGATGTCAGCGTATTCGATCGCGCAGATGCCTTAGCCGGGTGGGTTAACCACTTTTTGCTTGGCCTCGGCGTAACGCAGCCTAAACTTGATAAAGTCACCGGCGAAACGGGTGAAGCGATTGACGACCTGCGTAATATTGCGCAGCTTGGTTATGATGAGAGCGAAGATCAGGAAGAGCTGGAGATGTCGCTCGAAGAGATCATCGAATATGTCCGTGTTGCGGCGCTGTTATGTCATGACACTTTCACGCGCCAACAGCCGACCGCGCCGGAAGTGCGTAAACCGACGCTACACTAAGAAAAAACGAAATGGAGGCCATGTCATGACTCAGCAGGAATACCAACGCCGTCGCCAGGCATTACTGGCGCAAATGCAGCCCGGCAGCGCCGCGCTGATCTTTGCCGCGCCGGAGGCGACGCGCAGCGCAGACAGTGAATATCCGTATCGCCAGAGTAGCGACTTCTGGTATTTCACCGGTTTTAACGAACCGGAAGCCGTGCTGGTACTGATTAAGAGTGATGACACCCACAACCACAGCGTTTTGTTCAACCGCGTTCGCGACCTGACTGCGGAAATCTGGTTTGGTCGCCGTTTAGGACAGGATGCCGCACCGGAAAAACTGGGCGTTGACCGGGCGCTGGCGTTTAGCGAAATCAACCAGCAACTCTTTCAGTTGCTTAATGGTCTGGATGTGGTGTACCACGCGCAGGGCGAATATGCGTATGCCGACGAGATTGTTCTGGCTGCGCTGGAGAAGCTGCGTAAAGGCTCCCGCCAGAATCTGACCGCGCCGGCCACCATGACTGACTGGCGACCGATCGTCCATGAGATGCGCCTGTTCAAATCGCCGGAAGAGATTGCTGTCCTGCGCCGCGCCGGGGAAATTAGCGCGCTGGCGCATATCCGCGCGATGGAAAAATGCCGTCCGGGGATGTTTGAGTATCAGCTGGAAGGAGAAATTCACCACGAATTTAATCGCCACGGCGCGCGCTATCCCTCCTATAACACCATTGTCGGCAGCGGCGAAAATGGCTGTATCCTGCATTACACTGAAAACGAAAGTGAAATGCGCGACGGCGATTTAGTGCTTATCGACGCAGGTTGTGAATATAAAGGTTACGCGGGCGACATCACGCGTACTTTCCCGGTGAACGGGAAATTTACGCCAGCCCAGCGTGAAATTTATGACATCGTTCTGGAATCGCTGGAGACCAGCCTGCGACTGTTCCGTCCTGGTACCTCTATTCAGGAGGTGACCGGCGAAGTCGTGCGCATCATGATAACCGGGCTGGTGAAGCTGGGGATTTTGCAAGGAGAGGTTGATCAACTGATTGCCGAAAATGCGCATCGTCCTTTCTTTATGCATGGCTTGAGCCACTGGCTGGGGCTGGATGTTCATGATGTCGGCGTTTATGGGCCGGATCGCTCCCGTACCCTGGAGCCGGGCATGGTGCTGACCGTAGAGCCAGGCCTCTATATCGCGCCGGATGCCGACGTGCCGGAAGCGTATCGCGGCATTGGCGTTCGAATTGAAGATGACATTGTCATTACCGAAACCGGTAATGAAAACCTGACCGCTGGCGTTGTGAAGAAGGCGGATGACATTGAGGCATTAATGGCGGCGGCGCGGCAGCAATGAGCGTCATTATCGTTGGCGGCGGCATGGCAGGCGCGACGCTGGCGCTGGCCATCTCTCAGTTCTGTCATGGGACGTTGCCGGTACACCTGATTGAAGCGAAAGCGCCTGAAGCCGACGGTCATCCCGGCTTTGACGCCAGAGCGATTGCGCTGGCGGCGGGCACTTGTCAGCAACTGGCGCGAATTGGCGTCTGGCAGGCGATTTCCGATTGCGCAACGGCAATCAACACCGTACACGTCAGCGATCGCGGCCATGCCGGATTTGTGACTCTCGACGCGCAGGACTACAGTCTGGCAGCGTTGGGGCACGTTGCGGAGCTGCATGATATCGGGCTGCGTCTGTTTGCGCTCTTGCGTAAAGCGCCAGGCGTTACGCTGCACTGCCCGGAGCGCGTAGCCAGCGTGTCGCGTACCCAACAGCAGGTTAACGTCACTCTGGAAAACGGCAATGTGATAGCTGGCAGCGTGCTGGTGGCGGCTAACGGTACCCACTCCGCGCTCGCGTCAGCCTGCGGCGTTGACTGGCGTCAGGAGCCTTACGAACAGTTAGCGGTAATAGCGAATGTCGCGACCGCTATCCCGCATCAGGGACGCGCCTTTGAACGTTTTACCCCCAATGGCCCGCTGGCGATGTTGCCGATGTCGCATGGCCGATGTTCGCTGGTTTGGTGTCACCCGCTCGACCAGCGCGATGAGGTGCTGAGCTGGTCCGATGCGCAGTTTTGTCATGCGTTGCAGGCCGCGTTCGGCTGGCGGCTGGGGCGAATTACTCAGGCGGGTAAGCGCAGCGCGTATCCGCTTGCTCTGACTACGGCGGCGAAAGTGTTTACTCACCGGACTGTCGTGGTCGGCAATGCGGCGCAGACGTTGCATCCTATCGCCGGACAAGGGTTTAATCTCGGTCTGCGCGATGTCATGAGCCTGGCGGAAACGCTGGTCGCGGCACAGGACGCGGGCGAGGATATTGGCGCCTGGCACGTATTATCGCGCTATCAGCAGCGTCGTCAGGTTGACCGGGATACGACGATTGGCGTAACGAACGGTCTGGTCCATGTGTTTGCAAATCGTTGGGCGCCGCTGGTTATTGGGCGCAATATCGGTTTAATGGCGATGGAGTTATTACCGCCTGCGCGCGATGCGCTGGCACAGCGGACCTTAGGTTGGGTTGCGCGTTAAGCCGATCTGTAGGCCGGATAAGGCATTTATGCCGCCATCCGGCATCGTGTTCGTAAAAATACCGGATGGCAGCTTCGCCTTATCCGGCCTACGGTTTGATTGTTCCGGTTTCCAGGAGTAAATAGTGCAAAGTGTTGATGTAGCAATAGTTGGCGGAGGCATGGTGGGACTGGCTGTCGCCTGCGGCTTGCAGGGGAGCGGTTTGCGCGTTGCGGTACTGGATCACGTTGTCCCCCAGCCGTTGGCGAACGATGCGCCGCCTCAGCTTCGGGTGTCGGCGATTAATGCCGCCAGCGAAAAACTGCTTACCCGTCTTGGCGTATGGTCAAACATTGTGGCGCGACGGGCAAGTTGCTACCACGGTATGGAAGTCTGGGATAAAGACAGCTTTGGCCGTATTACGTTTGATGACGCAAGCATGGGATATAGCCATCTGGGGCATATTGTTGAAAACAGCGTCATTCACTACGCATTGTGGCAAAAAGCGCAGCAAGCGGCGGATATCACCTTAATGGCGCCAGCGGAGTTACAGCAGGTTGCCTGGGGGGAGAACGACGCCTTCCTGACTTTAAAAGACGGCGCGATGTTAACCGCGCGTCTGGTGATTGCCGCGGATGGCGCCAACTCCTGGCTGCGTAACAAAGCGGATATTCCCTTAACTTTCTGGGACTACCGTCACCATGCGCTGGTAGCGACTATCCGCACCGAAGAGCCGCACGGCGCGGTTGCTCGCCAGGTGTTTCATGGTGAAGGTATTCTGGCGTTTTTGCCGTTAAGCGATCCGCATCTGTGTTCCATTGTCTGGTCGCTTTCTCCGCAGGATGCGGAGCGTATGCAACAGAGCGGCGACGAGGCGTTTAACCAGGCGTTGACTATCGCCTTCGATAATCGGCTGGGCTTATGCCGCCTGGAAAGCGAACGGCAGGTTTTTCCGCTGACGGGCCGCTATGCTCGCCAGTTTGCCGCGCATCGTCTGGCGTTGGTCGGCGATGCCGCGCACACCATCCATCCGCTGGCAGGGCAAGGCGTCAACCTCGGCTTTATGGACGCGGCCGAACTGGTGGACGATCTGCGCCGGCTTCAGCGCCAGGGCAAAGACATTGGCCAACATCTTTATCTCCGTCGTTATGAGCGTAGCCGTAAACATAGCGCGGCGATGATGCTTGCCGGGATGCAAGGTTTTCGTGACCTGTTTGCCGGCGAAAACCCGGCAAAAAAATTGCTGCGCGACATCGGACTGAAACTGGCGGACACGCTCCCCGGCGTCAAACCCCAACTGCTTCGCCAGGCAATGGGGCTAAACGACCTTCCGCAATGGCTTCGTTAAGCGTCTGACTGCACGCCAGCAAGAGTTTGAAACCCGTCACACTTTGCTTTCCCGGCTATCGCGCCGGGGGGCTTTCCTCGTTTGAAATAATCTAATTTCACCGCTTATTTCGCATTATATTTTCTAATGCCACTATTTTTTGCGAACGAGATTTTCGACATTTTTTCCACATTTAATATTAATTTATGTTGTGATAAATCGTATCAGCTTCATTTTTATGGAGGTTATTTAGCGTAATAGTGGTTTTTTGTGCTGATGGGGTTTTGGCGTTTTTTAGTCATAAGCTAATGTGATGGTAAATTCAGCCTTATGGTTTAGCGCCTGGTTCGGTGGTAAGTTCAGGAGCAAGAGAACGTTTGCGTCGGCGCAGGAAAAAGGGCGTCGATGCCAGGTTTCGTGGCGAAGATTTCCCATGAAAATGGTTGTTAGCCCCCGCTAATTCAACGAGGAAAAGATGGCCCAACAGACGCCTTTGTACGAACAACACACGCTATGCGGCGCCCGCATGGTCGATTTTCATGGCTGGATGATGCCCCTGCATTACGGCTCTCAGCTTGATGAACACCACGCTGTGCGCACCGATGCCGGGATGTTTGATGTATCGCATATGACCATTGTCGATCTTCATGGCAGCCGTACACGAGAGTTTCTACGTTATCTGCTGGCAAACGACGTCGCGAAGCTAACGAAGACGGGTAAAGCCCTCTACTCCGGTATGCTTAACGCATCGGGCGGCGTGATTGATGACCTTATCGTCTACTACTTCACTGAAGATTTCTTCCGTCTCGTTGTTAACTCCGCCACCCGCGAAAAAGACCTCTCCTGGATTACCCAACACGCTGAACCTTATGCCATCGACATCATCGTTCGTGACGACCTGTCGCTGATTGCGGTACAGGGGCCGAATGCGCAGGAAAAAGCGGCGACTCTGTTTACTGACCAACAGCGCCATGCAGTAGAAGGTATGAAGCCGTTCTTCGGCGTTCAGGCGGGCGATTTGTTTATCGCCACCACCGGTTATACCGGCGAAGCGGGCTATGAAATCGCCATGCCGAATGAAAAAGCGGCGGATTTCTGGCGTGCGCTGGTGGAGGCGGGCGTGAAGCCGTGCGGTCTTGGCGCGCGCGACACGCTGCGTCTGGAAGCAGGCATGAACCTGTACGGTCAGGAGATGGATGAAGGTATCTCTCCGCTGGCGGCTAATATGGGATGGACTATCGCCTGGGAACCTGCTGACCGCGACTTTATTGGCCGTGAGGCGCTGGAGATGCAGCGTGAAAAAGGCCATGAGCAGCTTGTCGGTCTGGTGATGACCGAGAAAGGCGTATTGCGTAATGAACTGCCGGTGCGTTTTACCGATGCGCAGGGCAATCAGCAAGAAGGCATTATCACCAGCGGGACGTTTTCCCCAACGTTGGGCTACAGCATTGCGCTGGCGCGCGTTCCGGCGGGCATCGGCGAGACGGCGATTGTACAAATTCGTAACCGTGAAATGCCGGTAAAAGTGACTAAACCTGTTTTTGTGCGTAACGGCAAAGCCGTCGCGTGATTCATCCTTTTTTGGAGATTAATTGATGAGCAACGTACCCGCAGAACTGAAATACAGCAAAGAACACGAATGGCTGCGTAAAGAAGCGGATGGCACTTACACCGTTGGCATTACTGAACACGCTCAGGAGCTGTTGGGCGATATGGTTTTTGTTGATCTGCCGGAAGTCGGCGCGACCGTAAGCGCGGGCGACGACTGCGCCGTGGCGGAGTCCGTAAAAGCGGCGTCCGACATTTATGCGCCGGTAAGCGGCGAGATCGTGGCGGTAAACGATGCGCTGAGCGACTCCCCGGAGCTGGTGAACAGCGAACCGTATACCGGTGGCTGGATCTTTAAAATCAAAGCCAGCGATGAAAGCGAACTTGAATCGCTGCTGGATGCCACCGCGTATGAGGCATTGTTAGAAGACGAATAATGTTGTGCCGGATGGCGCTAATGCTTATCCGGCCTACTCACTGCAACGCGAATGATTTTGCGTATTCGTTTTCGCACGCGTAGGCCCGGTAAGCGTCAGCGCCACCGGGCAATTGAGTTAGAGACAATCACGATTCACTGCACGTTTCAGGAACCATCGCCCATGACACAGACGTTAAGCCAGCTTGAAAACCGCGGCGCTTTCATTGAACGCCACATCGGACCGGACGCCGCACAGCAACAAGAGATGCTGAATGCGGTTGGCGCCGAGTCGTTAAACGCGCTGACAGGTCAGATTGTGCCGAAAGACATTCAGCTCGCGACTCCGCCGCAGGTTGGAGAGGCGGCAACCGAATATGCCGCACTGGCGGAATTAAAAGCCATCGCCGGGCGTAACAAGCGCTTCACGTCGTACATTGGCATGGGCTACACCGCCGTGCAGCTACCGCCGGTTATCCTGCGCAACATGCTGGAAAATCCAGGCTGGTACACCGCCTACACTCCTTATCAGCCGGAAGTCTCTCAGGGGCGTCTGGAAGCGCTGCTCAACTTCCAACAGGTGACGCTGGACCTGACAGGGCTGGACATGGCTTCCGCCTCGCTGCTGGATGAAGCGACCGCCGCCGCTGAAGCGATGGCGATGGCAAAGCGCGTCAGCAAACTGAAAAATGCCAACCGGTTCTTTGTCGCCTCTGATGTCCATCCGCAAACTCTGGACGTCGTGCGTACTCGCGCCGAAACCTTTGGCTTTGACGTCATTGTGGATGACGCGGCGAAAGCACTGGATCACCAGGATGTGTTTGGCGTGCTGTTGCAGCAGGTTGGCTCCACGGGCGAAATTCACGATTACAGCGCGCTGATTAGCGAACTCAAAGCCCGTAAAGTGATTGTCAGCGTCGCCGCCGACTTTATGGCGCTGGTGCTGCTTACCGCGCCGGGTAAACAGGGCGCGGACATTGTTTTCGGCTCTGCGCAACGCTTCGGCGTACCGATGGGGTACGGTGGCCCGCATGCGGCGTTCTTTGCCGCCAAAGACGAATTTAAACGCTCCATGCCAGGCCGTATTATCGGCGTCTCAAAAGATGCGGCGGGCAATACCGCACTGCGCATGGCGATGCAGACTCGCGAGCAGCATATCCGCCGTGAGAAAGCGAACTCCAACATTTGTACCTCGCAGGTACTGCTGGCTAACATCGCCAGTCTGTATGCCGTTTATCATGGACCGGTTGGACTGAAACGCATTGCGAATCGTATCCACCGCCTGACCGATATTCTGGCGGCAGGTCTGCAACAGAAAGGCTTAAAGCTGCGTCATGCGCACTACTTTGACACGCTGTGTGTGGAAGTAGCTGATAAAGCTGCGGTACTGGCGCGTGCGGAAGCGGCAGAGATCAATCTGCGCAGCGATATTCATAACGCGGTGGGTATTACCCTTGATGAAACCACCACCCGTGAGAATGTGGCGCAGTTGTTCAATGTTTTGCTGGGCGACAGCCACGGTCTGAACATTGAAACACTGGATAAAGACGTGGCGCTTGATAGCCGTTCCATTCAGCAAAGTATGCTGCGTGACGATGCGATTCTGACGCATCCGGTATTTAACCGTTACCACAGCGAAACCGAGATGATGCGCTATATGCACTCGCTGGAGCGTAAAGATCTGGCGCTGAATCAGGCGATGATCCCGCTGGGTTCCTGCACAATGAAGCTGAACGCCGCCGCCGAGATGATCCCTATCACCTGGCCGGAATTCGCTGAACTGCATCCGTTCTGCCCGCCGGAACAGGCCGAAGGATATCATCAGATGATTAGCCAGCTTTCTGACTGGTTGGTGAAACTCACCGGGTACGACGCCGTCTGTATGCAGCCTAACTCCGGCGCACAGGGGGAATACGCGGGGCTGCTGGCGATTCGTCACTATCACGAAAGCCGCAACGAAGGGCATCGCGATATCTGCCTGATTCCGGCCTCTGCTCACGGCACTAACCCTGCTTCTGCACATATGGCAGGAATGCAGGTGGTGGTAGTCGCCTGTGATAAGAACGGCAACATCGACCTGGACGATCTGCGGGCCAAAGCAGAACAACATGCTGCGAACCTCTCTTGCATCATGGTGACCTATCCGTCCACCCACGGCGTGTATGAAGAAACGATCCGTGAAGTGTGTGAAGTTGTGCACCAGTTCGGCGGTCAGGTTTACCTTGACGGCGCGAACATGAACGCCCAGGTCGGCATTACCTCACCGGGTTTTATTGGCGCGGACGTTTCGCATCTTAACCTGCATAAAACTTTCTGCATTCCGCACGGCGGCGGCGGCCCAGGCATGGGACCGATCGGCGTGAAAGCGCATCTGGCACCGTTCGTACCGGGTCATAGCGTGGTGCAAATCGAAGGCATGTTAACCCGTCAGGGCGCGGTTTCTGCGGCGCCGTTCGGTAGTGCCTCTATCCTGCCAATCAGCTGGATGTACATCCGCATGATGGGCGCAGAAGGCCTGAAGCAGGCAAGTCAGGTCGCGATTCTTAACGCTAACTACATTGCCAGCCGTCTGAAAGACGCGTACCCGGTACTGTATACTGGTCGCGATGGCCGAGTGGCGCACGAATGTATTCTTGATATTCGCCCATTGAAAGAAGAAACCGGCATCAGCGAGCTGGATATTGCCAAGCGTCTGATCGACTACGGTTTCCACGCGCCAACCATGTCGTTCCCGGTGGCGGGCACGCTGATGGTAGAGCCGACGGAATCTGAAGGTAAGGCTGAGCTGGATCGCTTTATCGATGCGATGCTGGCTATTCGCGCAGAGATTGACCAGGTGAAAGCGGGTGTCTGGCCGCTGGAAGATAACCCGCTGGTGAACGCGCCGCACATTCAGAGCGAACTGGTCGCCGAGTGGGCGCATCCGTACAGCCGTGAAGTTGCCGTATTCCCGGCAGGCGTGGCAGACAAATACTGGCCGACGGTGAAACGTCTGGATGATGTTTATGGCGACCGCAACCTGTTCTGCTCCTGCGTACCGATTAGCGACTACCAGTAATTTACTGATTCGACTGTTTTCTAAAGGCGCTTCGGCGCCTTTTCAGCTTGTTAATAAAATGCGCTTTGTTTATGTCGGATGCAGTGTGAGTGCCTTATTCAGGCTACAAATTGTTACTAATTCAATATATTACAGTAAATCGTTGGCTCCTGTCAGGCAACCTGGCGTTTGTATCAGTGTATTAGCCAGAATTAAATTACCGGTTTTTTAGAGCCTAATGATTCATTGTGCATCATTTTTACCTTGCTGTTATTTAATCAAAACAACACAGTATATTTACATGTAGTTACAAATAGTTTCTCTCCGGAATCGTTATTTACCTCTCAATATAGTTACAAAAATTTCCGTATATTAAATTCATCAAGTTATTAATTTAAATTATAAATTAAAAATAAGCATAAATAACGTAAATATTTATTAACTTAGCGCTTTGTTTTTTATACCTGGAGGGAATAATGAAACGATTTATATTTCTGCCATTAATGACATATTTTCTATTAATGAATGCAATGGCAGCTAACGGAGAAAATAATCCCAGTAATCTATTAGGTGCACCAGTTAATACCGCTATTTCTGGTGGTTCAGTATTGCCGGAAGGAAAGTTATTAACCGCCGTGAATAGCTCATTTCGCGATAAAGATCATCAAATCGAGGGGCACGGAAGTCCGGATGTTTACTCCCAGATATGGTTATTGAAGATTCGTTACGGTTTGACCGACAGACTGGAATTATCAACAGTGGGTTCCTATATCAATAACAAACGAGACAATCTGTCTCCTGAGCACATAGAGGGAATGGGCGACCAATCGGTGGGGGTCAATTATGCTTTAATGAGCCAGCGAAGAGGTGATCCGTTTTGGGTTACGGTAGGTGGGGCAGTATTACTACCCACCGGGCAAGATGGAGATAATCATTTGCCTGGGAATAGCGCCTGGGGAGGAAGAGTAACACTCACTTTAACAAAATTATTTACTCCTAACATTAAAGGGGATATGGGTTTTGTCTATCAGGGACCATTTGAGCGCGGTAACCAGGACGTGAAACGAGGTAACGAATTCCAGTGGAATACCCAGGTGCGGTATATGTTTAGCGATTTACCGCTGGATCTTGGTCTGGAAAGTGCCTACAGCAATAATGCCTCTGGAACGAAAAAACTGTCTAATGGCAGCGTAATTAATAACCATTCTGGAACTACCGAATGGGTTGTTGGTCCGTCATTTAATATTGCCGTCGATTCACTGAAATTATGGTTTGGTGCCGGAGCCTTCTTCCCGGTAATGCAGGAAGCGAAGTCGCCAACCAAAATGGAAGATGTACGCTGGGAATTTAAAATAGGTAAGACCTGGTAAGACTCGTTCAAAGTGTTACCCGCCGACTGGCGGGTAACGTGCAGGAGTTAAAGCTTCTCGCCGTTGCTGGCAATCACCTCTTTGTACCAGTTGAAGCTCTTCTTACGCGAACGCGACATATCGCCCGTACCGTCATCGTGCTTGTTCACGTAGATGAAGCCGTAGCGCTTGCTGTACTGACCGGTGGTGAACGACACGCAGTCGATGCAGCCCCACGGCGTGTAGCCCATCAGGTCGACACCATCGTAAGTCACCGCTTTTTTCATCTCTTCAATATGGGCGCGCAGGTAGTCAATTCGGTAGTCGTCGTTGATGCTGCCATCTTCTTCTACTTTGTCGTAAGCACCAAAACCGTTTTCGACAATAAACAGCGGCTTTTGATAGCGTTCGTACAGTTCACACAATGAATAACGCAGGCCCACCGGGTCAATCTGCCAGCCCCAGTCAGATGCTTTAACATAGGGGTTCGGTACGCTGCCTTCAAAACCGGAAATCGCATCGCCGCTACCGCCTTCGGCTTTGACCGCGTTGGTCATGTAATAACTGAAACCAAGATAATCGCAGGTGCCTTCGCGCAGCACTTCAAGATCGCCATCTTCCATTTTGATGTTAAATCCGCGGCGCTCCCACTCGTTCAACACATAGGACGGGTAATAGCCGCGCAGCTGCACATCGGTAAAGACGTAGCGTTCACGCATCGACTCCTGAGCAAACATCACATCTTCTGGTTTACAGGAGAAAGGATACAGCGCGACCATCGCCAGCATACAACCCACTTTCATCTGCGGGTTAATGCGACGTGCCGCTTTTACCGCCAGCGCGCTGGCGACAAACTGATGATGTAAGACCTGATACATGGTTTCTTCTGGATTCTCATGCTCGGTATACACCACGCCGGAACAGCAGTAGCCAAACAGCGGCGCGCGCCAGTTTCGCTGGTTGTTAATTTCGTTGAAGGTCATCCAGTATTTGACCTTATGTTTGTAGCGTTCAAACACGACTTCAGCAAAACGGACAAAGAAATCAACGACCTTACGATTGGTCCAGCCGCCGTAGTGCTGTACCAGATGTAATGGCATTTCAAAGTGAGAAAGGGTAATGACCGGTTCGATGTTGTATTTGAGTAACTCATCAAACATGTCGTCGTAGAATTTCAGACCGGCCTCGTTTGGCTGGGATTCGTCGCCATTCGGGAAGATACGCGTCCAGGCAATAGAGGTACGGAAGCATTTGAACCCCATTTCGGCGAAAAGACGGATGTCTTCTTTGTAATGTCCGTAAAAATCCACCGCCTCGTGGTTCGGATAGTATTTGCCAGCAACGACATTCTGGGTGATTTCGCGTGGCACGCCGTGTGCGCCGCCGGTTAGCACGTCGCAGATGCTGGGGCCTTTACCGTCTTTATTCCAGCCGCCTTCAACCTGGTGTGCAGCAACCGCGCCGCCCCATAAAAAATCTTTTGGCAAGGTGAGTTTTCTCATTGTTGCATAATCTCAATTTATTTAGTCTGTTATCATTCATTCTGCACCAAATGACATGTAAAGCGTACGCAAAATTCCAGGGTGCTCGCGTGTCGGGGCAAGAACACATTCAGATCGTAACATCCACTTCAAGGGGTCATATTCAGGGGGATAACCACATGCAGCCAAATGACATTACTTTCTTTCAACGTTTCCAGAATGACATTCTGGCAGGGCGTAAAACCATCACTATTCGTGATGCCTCCGAGTCCCACTTTAAAGCAGGCGATGTGCTACGCGTGGGGCGGTTCGAAGATGATGGCTATTTTTGCACAATCGAAGTGACAGGAACGTCAACTGTGACGCTGGATACGCTGAACGAAAAACATGCGCAACAGGAAAATATGTCGCTTGATGAGCTGAAACGGGTCATTGCTGAAATCTATCCCAACCAGACGCAATTTTATGTGATTGATTTTAAATGCCTTCGATAAATATGAACGCGTGTTAGTTGAGTTTTTGTAATTAACTTATTGAATAATAAGCAAAATTTAATTTTGCGAATTTATTTTTAGCTAACATGTGTTCACTGGAACCATTCTCAGTTACGCTAGAGGCGCAGTTCATCGTTATGAACGTTTCTCCGGAGTAAGTTATGGTGCAAAAACCATTAATGACGCAGGGATATTCGCTGGCTGAGGAAATCGCCAACAGTATTAGCCACGGCATTGGATTGGTATTTGGTATTGTCGGCCTGGTGCTGTTGTTGGTTCAGGCGGTAGAGGCGAATGCGGGTATGACGGCTATCGCCAGCTACAGTTTATATGGCGGGAGCATGATCCTGCTTTTTCTTGCCTCAACGCTTTATCATGCCATTCCTCATCAGCGGGCAAAAATCTGGTTAAAGAAATTTGATCACTGCGCTATCTATCTGCTCATTGCCGGAACCTATACGCCATTTCTGCTGGTAGGTCTGGATTCGCCGCTGGCGCGCGGACTAATGATTGTGATCTGGAGCCTGGCGCTATTCGGTATCCTCTTCAAGTTGACGATTGCGCACCGATTTAAAGTGCTTTCACTGGTTACGTATCTGGCAATGGGCTGGCTGTCGCTGATAGTGGTTTATCAGTTGGCGATTAAGCTGGCGATAGGCGGCGTGACGCTGCTGGCGGTAGGTGGCGTCGTTTACTCGCTGGGCGTAATTTTCTATGTTTGCAAACGCATACCTTATAACCACGCCATCTGGCATGGCTTTGTGCTGGGCGGCAGCGTGTGCCACTTCCTGGCCATCTATTTGTATGTGGGACAGGCGTAATTCCCGGATGCCCGTGCCGGATGGCGGCGCTGTCGTACCTTATCCGGCCTACGAGAACAGCACGTGCGAGCCTGATGGCGTTGCGCTATCAGGCTATCCGGCTTTTAACGTGATATCACTCTTCCAGCGAGTAGGGCAGCGGGACGATATGCAGGGTGTTGGCATCGTCGCGAACGCGGAAGACGCTTTCGGCTTCTAAATCGTTATTCATGACGGCCTGAACCAGTAACTGACCGTCGTCTAACTGCGCCGCCGCCAGAATAGCGCCGGTACGACGCCAGTTCTCGCCCATCTGTAGCTCCAGATCTTCTCCTGCTTCCGGTACCCGGCTGGCTTTGCCCGCCAGCAACCAAAGCGCGCGTTTATTGGCGCCGCGGAATTTTGCCCGTGCGACCATCTCCTGTCCGGTGTAGCAGCCTTTCTTGAAGCTGATGCCGCCCAGCGCCTGTAGGTTAGTCGCCTGGGGGATAAACTGACCGCTGTTCGCCGCGTCAATCACCGGAATGCCTGCTTCAATATCCAATGCCAGCCACTGTTGGCTGTTATTCAGTTCGGCTTCGCCATGCAACTTCTCCGTTAACATGTTGGCCGTCGCGACATCGGTGACAAGCAGGAATCGTTCCGCAGGATGTTCAAACCATAGCAGCGTGGAGGCGCCGTCTCTGACCACCTGATTTTCGCTATTGGGCAGTTCGCTAAAGACATTAGCCAGCGCCGCGCGGGCCTGAAAACCGGCCACGCCAAGCAATACGCGTTCGTCATCTGGCGCGATGACCACTTTGGAAAATACGGCGTACTTTTTCAGCTCCGTTAATTGTGCTTCACGCACGCTACGGCGTTCAATCCAGGCGAAACCGTCGCGCTCACGGAACAGGCGCAGAGTGCTCCACATCTTACCTTTAGCATCGCAGTGGGCGGCGAGAAGGTGTTGCTGTTCAGTCATCTGGCTTACGTCAGCGGTGACCTGGCCCTGAATATACTTTTCACTGTCTACGCCGGTAATGGTCGACAGCGCCCAGTCGTCAAGCGCGATCAGCGTCAGCGGCAGGCGGGCTGACGATGAAGGATGACGCGGTGGAAAGGAGATAAAAGCCATAAATAATGTCCTGGTTAGCTGCAACAATAATGGTTAATGGTAAAAGAGCCATCGGTCATTGCAAGTGCTTTAAATAGCCCATTGAGAGCGGATTGATCGTTTTGCGAGGCGGTATCCAAAATGGATGAACATATTGATTCCCAGCCTTTTATTTCGCGATCGCGTTCCAGATTACTGAGATTCCCGTAAAACAACGCCAAAAACACGTTACAATAGCCCGGTACTTCATTTTCGCGAGGCAGGAAGAACATGGATATTCACAATAAAGCACGTATTCACTGGGCATGTCGTCGCGGTATGCGCGAACTTGATATTTCCATCATGCCGTTTTTTGAACATGAGTACGATAGTTTAAGTGATGAAGAAAAGCGTATTTTTGTCCGTTTGTTGCAGAGTGATGACCCGGATTTATTTAACTGGTTAATGAATCACGGTAAACCGGCTGACGCTGAACTGGAACAGATGGTCCGACTCATTCAGACACGGAATCGGGAACGTGGTCCTGTGGCAATCTGATTTACGCGTCTCATGGCGCGCTCAGTGGATCTCATTGCTCATTCATGGGCTGGTTGCCGCGGTGATTTTATTAATGCCCTGGCCGCTGAGTTATACCCCGTTATGGATGATACTACTGTCGCTGGTCGTGTTTGACTGTGTACGTAGCCAGCGCAGGATTAATACCTGCCAGGGAGAGATCAAGCTACTCATGGACGGGCGCTTACGCTGGCAGGGGCAGGACTGGACGCTCTTGCGTCCGCCCTGGTTACTGAAGAGCGGGATGGTGTTGCGTTTACGCGCAGAGTCTGGACGTCATCAGCATTTATGGCTGGCGGCGGATAGCATGGAAGAAGCGGAATGGCGTGAGTTGCGTCGGATACTGTTACAGCAGCCGATATCAGGCCAACACTGACGGAACGGCATAAACGCGGTTCCGTCGAGAGGGAAATACAGCGAGTAAGGCTTCAGGCGTAGTGTTCGGCCATTTCGCCGAGAATTTGTTCACACCAGGTCTGTATACGCTCATCGCTGAGATCGTACTGGTTCGTTTCATCCAGCGCCAGGCCGACAAACAGTTGCCCATCCGCAATGACCGGTTTATTGCTGGTAAATTCGTAGCCTTCTGTGGGCCAGTAGCCGACAAATTTAACGCCTTTGAGGGCAAGTTTGTCATGCAACATACCCAGCGCATCCAGGAACCACTCACCGTAGCCGAGCTGGTCGCCCATACCGTAAAGCGCAACGATTTTGCCTTCCAGATTGAGATCGTCCAGTTGCTCCCAGACGGCTTCCCAGTCCTCCTGAATTTCACCAAAATCCCAGGTGGGGATGCCTAAAATGAGCACGTCGTACTGCTCCATTAAGGCGGGGGCGTCATCCTTGAGGTTATGTAATGTCACCAGCTCCGGGCCGAGAATATCGCGAATTTTCTCTGCGGCCATCTCGGTGTAGCACGTGCTGGAACCGTAAAAAAGACCCATGTTCATTACGTTACATCTCGATTCTGCTATAGCGTTGCGGGTAGTGTAACAGAATCGCTGCATTCACGGCACAATGAGGCATAATGCACCAAAAGTCAGCGTGAAGTGGGGAGCGCGAATGGAACAGGATTTAGCGCGTATTGAGCAGTTTCTGGATGCCCTGTGGCTGGAACGAAATCTGGCGGAAAATACATTAAGCGCGTATCGTCGCGATTTATCGATGGTCGTTGCGTGGTTGCATCATCGCGGAAAAACGCTTGCGACGGCGCAGGCTGATGATTTACAAACGCTGCTGGCTGAACGGGTGGAGGGCGGATACAAAGCGACCAGTTCCGCACGCCTGTTAAGCGCTATGCGGCGCTTCTTCCAGCATCTGTACCGTGAAAAGTATCGTGAGGATGATCCGAGCGCGCAGTTGGCCTCGCCTAAGCTTCCGCAGCGTTTACCGAAAGACCTTAGCGAGGCGCAGGTTGAACGGCTCTTGCAGGCGCCGCTTATTGATCAACCTTTGGAGTTGCGCGATAAAGCTATGTTGGAAGTGCTGTATGCCACCGGTTTGCGCGTGTCGGAACTGGTGGGGCTGACAATGAGCGATATCAGTCTGCGGCAGGGCGTGGTGCGGGTTATCGGTAAAGGCAATAAAGAGCGGTTGGTGCCGTTAGGCGAAGAGGCGGTATATTGGCTGGAAACGTATCTGGAGCATGGGCGTCCCTGGTTACTCAATGGCGTATCGATTGACGTATTATTTCCCAGCCAGCGTGCGCAGCAGATGACGCGACAGACCTTCTGGCACCGTATTAAACATTATGCGGTACTGGCTGGAATCGATAGCGAAAAACTATCGCCGCATGTTTTACGTCACGCTTTCGCCACGCATTTGCTGAATCACGGCGCCGACTTGCGCGTTGTACAAATGCTACTTGGGCATAGCGATCTTTCGACGACACAAATTTATACGCATGTCGCAACGGAGCGTTTGCGTCAACTTCATCAACAGCACCATCCGCGGGCATGAGTGCTGACAGGAAAGGATAGTTTATGAAAAAGCGTTTTATGATGTTCACTTTACTGGCGGCGGCGTTTTCAGGCGTGGCCCATGCGGATGATGCGGCTATCCGTCAGTCGCTGGCTAAGCTGGGCGTTCAGAGTACGGAAATTCGGGCCTCGCCAGTGGCAGGGATGAAAACCGTCCTCACTCACAGCGGCGTACTGTACGTCACTGATGACGGCAAACATATTATTCAAGGGCCGATGTATGACGTGAGCGGCGCGCATCCGGTAAACGTGACGAACAAACTGCTGATGAGCCAGCTAAATGCGCTGGAAAAAGAGATGATCGTCTATAAAGCGCCGGATGAGAAACATGTCATTACTGTTTTTACCGATATCACCTGCGGCTATTGTCATAAGCTACATGAAGAGATGAAAGATTATAACGCGCTGGGGATCACGGTTCGTTATCTGGCCTTCCCGCGCCAGGGGCTGGAAAGCCAGGCGGAGCAGGATATGAAATCTATCTGGTGCGCCAAAGACAAAAACAAAGCGTTTGATGACGCCATGGCAGGTAAGGGCGTGAAACCGGCAAGCTGTGACGTGAACATTGCTGATCATTATGCGTTGGGCGTGCAGTTGGGCGTTAGCGGTACGCCAGCCATTGTATTGAGTAACGGCTATGTGGTGCCTGGCTATCAGGGACCGAAAGAGATGAAAGCGTTTCTTGATGAGCATCAAAAACAGACCAGTGGTAAATAATACGCGTGAAACAACAGAGACAACTTCGTCGGCGCGAGGCTGATGAGACGGCGGAACTCCCCGCCGATCTTCCTCCATTACTACGACGTCTATATGCCAGCCGGGGCGTTCGTAGCGCCCGCGAACTGGAGCGCAGCGTGAAAGGAATGCTGCCCTGGCAACAGCTTAGCGGCATAGATAACGCGGTGGAGATCCTCTACAACGCCTTTCGCGAAGGTACCCGCATTATTGTTGTTGGCGATTTTGACGCCGACGGCGCGACCAGTACTGCGCTAAGCGTATTGGGAATGCGTGCGTTGGGATGTGACAACATCAGTTATCTGGTGCCTAATCGCTTTGAGGACGGCTACGGTTTAAGCCCGGAAGTGGTCGATCAGGCGAAGGCGCGCGGCGCGCAGCTTATCGTCACCGTAGACAACGGCATCTCATCCCACGCCGGCGTAGCGCATGCAAAGACGTTGGGGATTCCGGTGATCGTGACCGATCACCACCTGCCTGGCGACACGTTGCCGGAGGCCGAAGCGATTATTAATCCTAATCTGCGCGACTGCGAATTCCCGTCTAAGTCGCTGGCGGGCGTCGGCGTGGCGTTTTACCTGATGCTGGCGTTGCGAACATTTTTGCGCGACAAAGGATGGTTCGACGAGCGCAACATCGCGCCGCCGAATCTGGCGGAGCTGCTGGATTTAGTGGCGTTGGGTACGGTAGCAGACGTTGTGCCGCTGGACGCCAACAACCGTATTCTGACCTGGCAAGGGCTAAGTCGTATTCGTGCCGGGAAATGCCGTCCGGGAATTAAAGCGTTGCTGGAGATATCGAATCGCGATCCGCAGCAGCTTGCCGCCAGTGATTTGGGCTTCGCGTTGGGGCCTCGCCTGAATGCCGCCGGCAGGCTGGACGATATGTCCGTTGGCGTGGCGTTACTGTTGTGCGACAACCTCGGCGAAGCGCGTGTTCTGGCCAGCGAGCTGGATGCGCTTAACCAGACGCGCAAAGAAATAGAGCAGGGGATGCAGGCGGAAGCGCTTATCCTGTGCGAAAAGCTTGAGCGCAGTAGTGAAACGCTTCCGGGCGGTCTGGCGATGTACCATCCTGAATGGCATCAGGGCGTGGTCGGAATTCTGGCGTCGCGCATTAAAGAGCGTTTTCACCGCCCGGTAATCGCCTTTGCGCCTGCGGGCGACGGCACTCTAAAAGGCTCAGGCCGATCGATTCAGGGGCTGCATATGCGCGATGCGCTGGAACGGCTGGATACCCTTTACCCTGATCTGATGATCAAGTTCGGCGGCCATGCGATGGCGGCGGGATTGTCGCTGGAAGAGCATAAATTCGAGCAGTTTCAGCAACGTTTTGGCGAGCTGGTGACGGAATGGCTCGATCCTGCCCTGTTGCAAGGCGAGGTGATCTCCGATGGTCCATTAAGCGCGGCGGAGATGTCTATGGAAGTGGCGCAACTGTTGCGGGATGCCGGACCGTGGGGGCAAATGTTCCCGGAACCGTTATTCGATGGTCGTTTCCGTCTGCTACAGCAGCGTCTGGTGGGCGAGCGTCACCTCAAGGTGATGGTGGAGCCTGTCGGCGGCGGCCCGCTGTTGGATGGCATCGCATTTAATATTGATACGACCTGTTGGCCGGATAACGGCGTGCGGGAGGTAGAACTGGCTTATAAACTGGACATTAACGAGTTTCGCGGCAACCGTAGTTTACAGATTATTATCGATGATATTTGGCCGCTATGATCGGGGCGATTTAACAACACTTTCGCTGTAATTAAGGGGCGAAATCCGCTAATATTTCGCCCTTATAACTGCATTTTGACAAGTCAAATAAAAGAAATCAGACCATGTTTGAAATTAACCCGGTGAATAACCGCATTCAGGACCTCACGGAACGCACCAACGTTCTTAGGGGGTATCTTTGACTACGATGCTAAGAAAGAGCGTCTGGAAGAAGTAAACGCCGAGCTGGAACAGCCGGATGTCTGGAACGAACCTGAGCGTGCGCAGGCGCTGGGAAAAGAGCGTTCATCGCTCGAAGCGATCGTCGATACGCTTGATCAAATGACTCAGGGGCTGGACGACGTTTCCGGGCTGCTGGAACTGGCGGTAGAAGCTGACGACGAAGAGACGTTTAACGAAGCCGTCGCGGAACTGAATACGCTGGAAGAGAAGCTGGCGCAGTTGGAATTCCGTCGGATGTTCTCCGGCGAGTACGATAGCGCCGATTGCTATCTCGATATTCAGGCCGGTTCCGGTGGTACTGAAGCGCAGGACTGGGCCAGCATGTTGCTGCGTATGTATCTGCGTTGGGCGGAAGCGCGCGGCTTCAAGACAGAAGTCATTGAAGAGTCGGAAGGGGAAGTCGCCGGCATTAAGTCCGCGACTATCAAAATCTCCGGCGAATATGCCTATGGCTGGCTGCGCACTGAAACCGGCGTACATCGTCTGGTGCGTAAAAGCCCGTTCGACTCCGGCGGTCGCCGTCATACCTCGTTTAGCTCCGCATTTGTGTATCCGGAAGTGGACGACGATATCGATATCGACATTAACCCGGCGGATCTGCGTATCGACGTCTATCGCGCGTCTGGCGCAGGCGGTCAGCACGTTAACCGTACGGAATCCGCCGTGCGTATCACCCATATTCCCACCGGGATCGTGACGCAGTGCCAGAACGACCGTTCGCAGCACAAAAACAAAGACCAGGCCATGAAGCAGATGAAAGCGAAGCTTTATGAACTGGAGATGCAGAAAAAGAACGCTGAAAAACAGGCGATGGAAGACACTAAGTCCGATATCGGCTGGGGAAGCCAGATTCGTTCCTATGTCCTGGACGATTCCCGCATTAAAGACCTGCGTACTGGGGTGGAAACCCGCAATACACAGGCGGTACTGGACGGTAGTCTGGATCAATTTATCGAAGCAAGTTTGAAAGCAGGGCTATGAGGAATCAACATGTCTGAACAAAACGCACAGGGCGCTGACGAGGTAGTCGATCTTAACAATGAAATGAAGGCACGTCGCGAGAAGCTGGCTGCACTGCGTGAGCAGGGTATCCCGTTCCCGAACGATTTCCGTCGTGACCGTACCTCAGACCAACTGCACGCAGAGTTTGACGCGAAAGAAGCTGAAGAACTGGAAGCGCTGAATATTGAAGTGTCCGTCGCGGGCCGTATGATGACTCGCCGTATTATGGGTAAAGCCTCTTTTGTTACCCTGCAAGACGTAGGCGGCCGCATTCAGCTGTATGTGGCGCGCGATGATCTGCCGGAAGGCGTTTACAACGAGCAGTTCAAGAAGTGGGATCTTGGCGATATCCTCGGCGCGAAAGGTAAGCTGTTCAAAACCAAAACCGGCGAGCTGTCTATCCACTGCACCGAACTGCGCCTGCTGACGAAAGCGCTGCGTCCGTTGCCGGATAAATTCCACGGCCTGCAGGACCAGGAAGCGCGCTATCGCCAGCGTTATCTGGATCTCATCTCTAACGATGAATCCCGTAACACCTTCAAAACCCGTTCGAAGATCCTGGCCGGTATTCGCCAGTTTATGGTTGCTCGCGGCTTTATGGAAGTCGAAACCCCGATGATGCAGGTGATCCCAGGCGGCGCGTCTGCCCGTCCGTTTATCACCCATCACAACGCGCTGGATCTGGACATGTACCTGCGTATCGCGCCGGAACTGTACCTCAAGCGTCTGGTGGTTGGCGGCTTCGAACGCGTATTCGAAATTAACCGTAACTTCCGTAACGAAGGCATCTCCGTGCGCCATAATCCTGAGTTCACCATGATGGAACTCTATATGGCGTATGCGGACTACAAAGACCTGATCGAGCTGACGGAGTCTCTGTTCCGTACGCTGGCGCAGGATGTTCTGGGCACCACCCAGGTTCCGTACGGTGATGAAGTGTTTGACTTCGGTAAGCCGTTCGAAAAACTGACCATGCGTGAAGCGATCAAGAAATATCGCCCGGAAACGGATATGGCTGATCTGGACAACTTCGATTCCGCGAAGGCGATTGCTGAAAGCATCGGCATTCACGTCGAGAAAAGCTGGGGTCTGGGCCGTATCGTCACCGAGATCTTTGACGAAGTCGCTGAAGCGCATCTGATTCAGCCGACCTTCATCACCGAATATCCGGCTGAAGTGTCTCCGCTGGCGCGTCGTAATGATGTGAACCCGGAAATCACTGACCGCTTCGAGTTCTTTATCGGCGGTCGTGAAATCGGCAATGGCTTTAGCGAGTTGAACGATGCGGAAGACCAGGCGCAGCGTTTCCTGGATCAGGTTAATGCAAAAGCGGCGGGCGATGACGAAGCCATGTTCTACGACGAAGACTACGTGACGGCGCTGGAACACGGTTTACCGCCGACAGCGGGTCTGGGAATTGGTATCGACCGTATGGTGATGCTGTTTACTAACAGCCACACGATTCGCGACGTTATTCTGTTCCCGGCGATGCGTCCGGTGAAATAAGATGTAAATTGCCGGATGGGGCATTAGCCGCCATCCGGCATCTCTTCGTTCAGACGTAGCGTCATCAGGCAATTTTTAACGCTGGCAGTAATTGAGCAGTCGTTCACGCGCTTGTTCGTCTGACGCTTGCATGACCATCCACGGGCTAAATGCCCACGGCGTAGCGAGAAGGCTTTTCCATACGCTTTTAAATTCGCTCCACTGATAGTCCATCACCTCTTCGCTGTTAACCTGTAACACACTGGTTGCCCGCGCGGCAAATACCGGACAGACTTCATTTTCCACAATACCGTTTGGATCTGTCGCTCGATAGCTGAAGTGCGGATAGACGGGGGTGAGATCGGTAATTTCCACGCCGAGTTCGAACCGACAACGGCGGATGATCGCCTCTTCGGTGGTTTCGCCTTGTTGCGGATGACCGCAAACCGAATTCGTCCACACGCCTGGCCAGGCTTTCTTGTTCAGCGACCGTCGTGTTACCAGCAACTGGCCATCTTCGTTAAATAGCCAGCAGGAGAAAGCCAGATGCAAAGGCGTATTAAGCGTATGAGCCGCATACTTTTCCAGTGTGCCGGAAGGCTTATCCTGCTCATCCAATAAAACGACATGTTCCTCAGTCATGAAAGCTCCTGAAAATTAAAATGACCCGGCAGCATGGCCAGGCCATATACTCAGACGATCAGCGTAGCGCATAACAGAAAGAAAGGCATTACCAAAACAGGCCCTGACAGAACGCAGACGAGCGCCATCATGCCGTGAGTCGATATTATGCTGGCATATCGGATATTCGCGGCATCATCATCCACACGGACCCTTTCCGGCGTCAATGGATTGGGCATACGGCATTTGGCTGCTATCATAAGGCGTCTGTCAATAGAGTGAGGAATGGTTTTGAGCGCAGGACGCCTGAACAAAAATAGCCTGGGTATTGCGGTGCTGTTATGCACAGGGCTGCTGCTGGCGGGGTGTTCCAGTAATTCCGGCTCAGGAACGTATTCCGGCTCCGTCTATACCGTTAAGCGCGGCGATACGTTGTATCGTATATCGCGCGCTACGGGAACCAGCGTGAAAGAACTGGCCCGACTGAATGGCATTTCTCCGCCTTATACTATTGAGGTGGGGCAGCGAATTAAAGTGCGCGGCAGCGCAAAGAGTAGCAGTTCAACACGCAAAACCAGCAATAAAACAGCAACAAAAACTGCTGCGGTCAGACCGTCATCTTCGGTGCCAAAATCCTCCTGGCCGCCGGTGGGGCAGCGTTGTTGGGTATGGCCTGCTAACGGTAAAGTGATTTTACCTTATTCCACCGCGGAGGGCGGAAATAAGGGGATCGATATTGCGGGCGCGCGCGGAACGCCTGTTTATGCGGCGGGAGCGGGTAAAGTTGTCTATGTCGGGAACCAGCTGCGCGGTTACGGCAATCTCATCATGATTAAGCACAATGAAGATTACATTACGGCTTACGCTCATAATGACACCATGCTGGTTAATAATGGACAAAGCGTTAAAGCGGGGCAAAAAATCGCTACGATGGGCAGCACGGATGCCGCATCCGTAAGACTACACTTCCAGATTCGCTACCGGGCGACGGCCATCGATCCGCTGCGTTATCTGCCGCCGCAGGGGAGTAAACCGAAGTGCTGACGGCGAATTAATCGCCAGTCAGCCAGTAAGTCTCTTGCCAACCAGAGCGTAAGGTTTATAATGCTTTACGCATCTCAAAGCGGGCGTAGTTCAATGGTAGAACGAGAGCTTCCCAAGCTCTATACGAGGGTTCGATTCCCTTCGCCCGCTCCAGACAAATATCTTCTAGTATTTACTAAATCCACGAATTTACAGCAATTTTCCGTGTCGGCCCCACAGTACACAGGGTTTCAATACCTATGTCGGACGGCTATTATCAGCTGGCGACTCCGGTAATGACTTTATCATTCAGCCCGCAGCACAACGATGCCCGGTCTGGAATGCATGTATTCCATAAACGGTGTGTCCACCACTTTTCTGTTTGCGGCCAATGAGGAGGCGTTCCTGAACCACACCTGTTCATCATGGCGAACTACGATACCCACATGTGAAACGTCCAGCCCGTCAAGCGGGGAGTAGACACCGATATAATCCCCGTTTTTTAGGTGGTTCATGACCTGCTGGTTGATGGCTCTTCCGGGAATGTAATTTATTTTACGAGGATGGATGCCCAGACCAGGAATGTACTCGCCGCCATCAGGTTTATGGTTAAGCTGCTTGTCAACAACGACATAATCAGGGCTGATATCCGGCGTTACATCCCGTGCATTACGCGGTGCTGCGGCGAACCAGTCAGAGAAGAAGTGCCGGCGGCTGAGATAAGCAACTTTGCCCGCGGCGTAGCGAGTCCTGGCAAGATTATGCAGAAACGATTTCTGATTATCGCTGCGGGCCAGGGCTTCAACGTAATCAGCCAGGGTAAAGCAGTCCACGCCGTTGAAATTCGCTACAAGGACTTCGGGGATGCCGGGCCCACCGATGAGCGTATCCGCCTGATAAGGTGTTCCGAGAAAAGCAGACGATACGCGGCTGATAACTTCTCCATGGTTTTCGCCTTTATAAGGAATGACATCCGACTGGATAATCCGGCTTATTTTTTCTGCCGTAACGCTGTCCATGCTGGTCTGATATTTTTCTGTGCCAGGGACGGCACAGGCCGTCAGATGCGCCGACATAAGCAAAATTGTCCATGCATTTACCTTCATTATCATCTCCGGAAAGGTTCAAATCCCTTTTTTACCTTTACCGGAAATGGTTGTGATGGATACAGAAAAACGCCAGAGGTTGATTACAGGTTGAGTAATATGAACGCTGATGATGATAAATGTGAAGATCATCATACGACTTTATTCGCCGTTGTTTTTTGCCTGATCGTCAAAGCCAACATGCCCCTTCAGGCTGGCTTATAAGTCAGAGTGTAGATTGCGACGTGTCCGATCAGCGATTCTGACGCGTCCACCTCAGTGTGGCGGTCGTCGCTGACGATCACTTTGACATGGAGAATTTTGTACTCACTGAATGTTCGAACCGGACCACCTCCCAAGAGGTGAAGGAATAGTCCATCAGACGGATTTCCTGTCGCGCGGTCTCAATTATCTTAAGAACAAGCTGGAGATCTGTACCTTCCGGATAAAATCCTGCCTCAATGATGGCTGCGTAAGTATGCGGTACTGGCGCACACCGAGCCAGACCGAGCAAACCGGGCAGAAGCCATGGGCACATATGTTTTTTATGCATTGTTTGCATGGTATTTCCTTCATTGGATGTATTCAGAAATGCCGGAGTCGGGGAAACTCGCTTTCCCCGATTGCCGGGGTTGGACAAGGATGCCCTGCGGAGTGCGCGTCATGTGACTGGATTATTTTTTCCTGTATATCTCTTTGACATATACATCGCCTCTACTCATAATGGATATACGCGTTGTATATCCAGAAAGGAGGCAGCTATGCACACAACACTTTTTTTTAGTAACCGGACCCAGGCAGTCAGATTGCCTAAATCGATATCCTTTCCGGATGATGTGAAACATGTCGAAATCATTGCGGTTGGTAGAAGCAGAATCATTACTCCAGTCGGAGAATCCTGGGACAGCTGGTTCGATGGCGAAGGCGCCAGTACTGATTTTATGAGTACCAGAGAACAACCCGCAGTACAGGAACGGGAAGGATTCTGATGCTGAAATTCATGCTTGATACCAATACCTGTATTTTCACCATCAAAAATAAGCCCGAACACATCAGAGAACGCTTCAACCTCAATACATCCCGAATGTGTATCAGCTCCATCACCTTAATGGAGCTGATTTACGGTGCTGAAAAAAGCCTGGCGCCGGAGCGTAATCTTGCCGTCGTGGAGGGATTTATCTCCCGCCTTGAGGTTCTGGATTACGATACACAGGCAGCGATACATACCGGTCAAATCCGTGCCGAACTGGCCCGCAAGGGAACACCTGTCGGGCCTTATGACCAGATGATTGCTGGCCATGCCCGTAGCCGCGGACTGGTCGTCGTCACAAACAATCTCCGCGAGTTTGAACGCATTCCGGGTATCCGAATCGAAGACTGGTGCTAATTTCTGCATCAGATGTTATCCCCGGATTCAAACTCTTTTCCGGATTTAGTGGCACAGTCAATTTGGTTACCTGCTTAATGGTGGTTTGCATCACATTTTTAGCTGGTGGTATTTTTTTATGTTGACTGGAGATATCTGCCAACAGCATAACTTTTACGGCCAGATAATAAATAAAAGAGTACCAAAATGTCGTATTCTGACATGTTTACGAAGGGAGTACCGCTCCCTTCTTTTTTTGTTTCCTGGATACTCACTGAACAATGCCGTTACTGCCCGATAACTGCCGCCCCCCCCTCTCCATAGCCGTTTCCTGCAACTTAAATCACAGACGTTGATTTACCAGGCCGATATGCCTTCTTTCCCGTTATATACCCTTCATACTTCAAGGTGCTTATGTGTTGGCAACGGATTACTCGGTCCATCCATGGGCCTCGCCCTGACGGGCCGTCGCACGCGACGTTCAAATCTGCTCCCAGCAGATTTGTTGCTCTCCCCGGTCACAGCGTTATCTATGCTCCCGGGGACTCACTCCCTTGCCGCCTTTCAGCAACTCAAATTATTTTTGGTATATATCAGTGAACTTCTATTTTTGTCAGTTTTTATTTTCCAGTTTATTTATTATTAAATACTGTTTCTGGCCTGGATATATTTTCGTGAATAGCCTCCCGACAGCCGGAGATAAAGGTATTTGCTGGCGTAACAGCGCTCATAAATTAAAAGATTTATTTATAGTTTGTTATCACGGAAAGATTTTAACTTAATACATGCCAGTAAGGCATCAGGTAAAAATAACCGGAGAGAAGAAGATGAACAAAATGCTATTAGCCGGAAGTGCCGGTATTGTTCTGCTGTCTGCTGCAGCCAGTCCGGTATGGGCAGACGATAATGCCAGTACATTTTCACTTGGATACGCCCAGTCCCATACTAATCACGCCGGGACGTTGCGTGGGGTACGGCTGGCAAACAACTATGAAATGTCACCGGACTGGGGGCTGACAACCTCATTTGCATGGCTAAATGGAAGCCAGCGCTATTCCGATGAAAGCAGTAATGGTCGTGTAACAACCCGTTATTACTCCCTGCTTGCAGGCCCCTCATGGAAAATAAATAACCAGTTAAGTCTGTATAGTCAAGTGGGCCCCGTATTATTGCATCAGCGTGATCACGGGATAAATGAGTCTGACAGTAAGGTCGGATATGGTTATTCTGCTGGCGTGGCTTATACCCCGGTCAGTAGTGTCGCTATAACTCTGGGTTATGAGGGAGCGGATTTTGATGCTACCTATAACAGCGGAAGCCTTAATAGCAATGGTTTTAATCTTGGCGTGGGTTACCGGTTCTGAATAGGATAATCCGATAAAAAATGTTACTTTGTGGAGATGATGGATTATGAAAAGCCATATTATGCCAGGCGTTGCGCTGATGGTTATCCTGTTTTCAGGAAATATTATGGCCGCAACAAACATGACTGATAACGTTACTCTGAATAATGACAAGATATCCGGACAGGCCTGGCAGGCCATGCGTGATATCGGAATGTCGCGATTCGAGTTGTTTAATGGTCGCACCCAAAAGGCGGAACAACTGGCTGCGCAAGCAGAAAAACTCCTGAACGATGACAGCACTGACTGGAATCTGTATGTCAAATCAGATAAAAAAGCCCCAGTTGAAGGAGACCACTATATTCGGATAAATTCATCGATTACGGTAGCAGAAGATTATCTCCCTGCGGGCCAGAAAAATGATGCTATTAATAAAGCAAACCAGAAAATGAAAGAAGGAGATAAAAAAGGAACTATAGAGGCCCTGAAACTAGCAGGCGTCAGTGTTATTGAAAATCAGGAACTCATTCCTCTTCAGCAAACCCGTAAGGATGTGACCACAGCGCTTTCCTTGATGAACGAAGGAAAATACTATCAGGCAGGTCTGTTACTGAAATCAGCTCAGGATGGCATAGTTGTAGACTCTCAGTCAGTTCAGGAATCACCCACGCACTCCGTGCAGCACGACGCCGCGCATTAATATCCCCCAGCCTGCTGTATACATTACAGCAGGCAGCATTATGTCTGACAGCTATTACCAGTTTGTTCTTTGCTGTCGGCATTGTTTTTAAATTTCATCCGCGAAGTTCAGAAATGTCAGGGTACCTGCATTTATATCTATTGTGATGCCCATCACAAATACAGAAGAATATCATTTCATTTATTATTTTTTATTCCTTCCACTTATGATGGTTCATAATGATTTATTAAGTTAATGTTTTGGAATTAAATGCCTTTTACTTGCGTTATATCCAGTTTTTTATGCTGCCAGTAATTTCATTGTTATATATGATTAGTATTATGTTTTGTAAATATCCAGTGTAATGGAAAAGCAAAACATACATTCCCGATAACATATTACAAAATATTTCATGTCCGCTGCGAATATCTGTCTGTTAGGTATTCACCCGCTTATAATTACATTAAAAAGTATTTCTTTGATGATTATTCTTAAATTACGATCATAATCATCGATCGTATCGATCTATTTTTATTGTTTTAATTTGAATAAGAATTTTCTTACAACTGATTAGGCATTAGCTGAAATCAATATTTTTCGATGGAAAGTTCAGGTGCTTCGTTTAACACCAGGCGTTTATTATTCATACGAATCTTTTCTGAACGCTTTCATTAATACCCTCAGAGTTGTTTTCAGCCTTTGCAAAATAATTCTCATTCACCCAAAGGACATATTATCTATGCGTAATAAAATAATACTTGCCATGGCGGCTGCCGGTATGATGTATGGTGCTTCTGTATTTGCCGCCGATACTACACCCACAGCAGGCCCGTTCGGCTCAGGTAAAATTCTTTTCACTGGTACCATCACCAACTCACCCTGTGATATCGCACCGGGCGACGATGCGATCACCGTTCCGTTTGGACAGATTTCTTACCGTAAACTGAATACCGCCAATGCAACCACGGACTCAAAACCGTTCACCATTCATCTGCAGAACTGCGCCTTCGATCCGAATGAAACTACAATAGCCGGCTCCGCAGGGAAAATGTCTAAAGTAACCGTCTCTTTCAGTGGCACAGCTGATACCTCAGGTAAAGCTTACGTCAGCACCGGCAGTGCCCAGCATGTTGGTGTGCAGCTTCTGAAAGGTGACAACACCTCACTGATTACACCCAATACCCCGATGCCGGATGGCGACGCCCAGCAACTGCAGGCCGGGAATAACGAACTCAACTTCTTTGCCCGCCTGATAGCCCTGACAGATGCCGCAACTCCTGGCGATGTTAACGCCTCCGTCACCTACACCCTGAAATACCTGTGATTTTACGCGGTAAATAACGACAGGGAGAAGCCGTCCACGGAGGGGATCGGACGGCTTTTATATCTGACTGTGCCTGCGGGCTGTCTGTTACACGGACGACAACACGAAAGCGCCATGCCATGAAAATTACCCGGCTTGCCATTCTGATTACCCTGACATTTTCCGTCCTGAAGTCGCAGGCCACGGAGTTCAATGCCAGCCTGCTGGACAGCGGGAACCTGTCTAACGTGGACCTCACGGCCTTCAGCCGCGAGGGGTATGTGGCGCCCGGTAACTATATTCTCGATATCTGGCTCAATGACCAGCCGGTACGGGAACAGTATCCGGTCAGGGTTGTACCGGTTGCCGGACGCGACGCGGCCGTCATCTGTGTGACAACAGACATGGTGGCCATGCTGGGTCTTAAGGATAAGATTATTCATGGCCTGAAACCCGTTACCGGTATCCCGGACGGGCAATGCCTTGAGCTGCGCTCCGCTGACAGTCAGGTACGGTACAGCGCTGAAAATCAGCGTCTGACCTTCATTATTCCCCAGGCCTGGATGCGTTATCAGGACCCGGACTGGGTGCCCCCTTCACGCTGGAGCGACGGCGTCACCGCCGGCCTGCTTGATTACAGCCTGATGGTCAACCGCTATATGCCGCAGCAGGGGGAAACCTCTACCAGCTACAGCCTCTACGGCACCGCCGGGTTTAATCTCGGCGCCTGGCGATTGCGGAGCGATTACCAGTACAGCCGTTTTGACAGTGGGCAGGGCGCATCACAGTCCGATTTTTATCTGCCGCAGACGTATCTGTTCCGTGCCTTGCCAGCACTGCGCTCAAAACTGACGCTCGGACAGACGTACCTCAGCTCCGCTATTTTTGACTCCTTCCGCTTTGCCGGGCTCACTTTGGCCAGCGATGAGCGCATGCTGCCGCCCTCTCTTCAGGGGTATGCCCCGAAAATTAGCGGCATTGCGAACAGTAATGCACAGGTCACCGTCAGCCAGAATGGTCGCATTCTGTACCAGACCCGGGTGTCGCCGGGGCCTTTTGAGCTTCCCGACCTGAGCCAGAATATCAGCGGCAACCTGGATGTCAGCGTCCGGGAAAGCGACGGTAGCGTCCGGACCTGGCAGGTCAACACGGCCAGCGTCCCCTTTATGGCACGCCAGGGACAGGTTCGCTATAAGGTGGCCGCCGGACGTCCGCTGTACGGCGGGACGCATAACAACAGCACGGTCAGCCCTGACTTTCTGCTCGGGGAGGCCACCTGGGGAGCATTTAACAACACGTCGCTGTACGGCGGCCTCATTGCCTCCACCGGCGACTACCGGTCCGCTGCGCTCGGGATAGGCCAGAATATGGGGCTGCTGGGTGCCCTGTCCGCGGACGTCACCCGTTCAGATGCGCGGCTGCCGCACGGGCAGAAGCAGTCCGGTTACAGCTACCGTATCAACTATGCCAAAACGTTTGATAAAACCGGCAGCACCCTGGCGTTCGTCGGATACCGGTTCTCGGACCGCCATTTTCTGTCCATGCCGGAATACCTGCAACGCCGGGCCACCGACGGCGGCGATGCGTGGCATGAAAAACAAAGCTACACCGTGACTTATAGCCAGTCCGTTCCGGTACTCAACATGAGCGCGGCCCTCTCGGTAAGCCGGCTCAATTACTGGAACGCACAGTCCAACAATAACTACATGCTCAGCCTCAACAAAGTGTTCAGTCTCGGCGACCTTCAGGGGCTTTCGGCCTCGGTGTCATTTGCCCGTAACCAGTACACCGGCGGGGGCAGCCAGAACCAGGTCTACGCCACCATCAGTATCCCGTGGGGCGACAGTCGCCAGGTGAGCTACAGCGTGCAGAAGGATAACCGGGGCGGCCTGCAGCAGAACGTGAATTACAGCGATTTCCATAACCCGGACACCACATGGAACATCAGTGCCGGTCATAACCGCTATGACACCGGCAGTAACAGCAACTTCAGCGGCAGCGTGCAGAGCCGTCTGCCGTGGGGCCAGGCGGCAGCGGACGCCACCCTGCAGCCCGGACAGTACCGCAGCCTGGGCCTGAGCTGGTACGGCTCGGTGACTGCCACCGCCCACGGTGCCGCTTTCAGCCAGTCGATGGCCGGGAATGAGCCCCGCATGATGATAGATACCGGAGACGTGGCCGGTGTGCCGGTGAACGGCAACAGCGGGGTGACCAACCGCTTCGGGGTGGGCGTGGTGAGCGCCGGCAGCAGCTACCGCCGCAGCGATATTTCGGTTGATGTGGCCGCCCTGCCGGAGGACGTGGACGTCAGCAGCTCCGTCATCAGTCAGGTACTGACGGAGGGCGCGGTGGGCTACCGGAAGATTGACGCCAGCCAGGGGGAGCAGGTGCTCGGTCATATCCGACTGGCTGATGGCGCCAGTCCGCCGTTTGGCGCCCTGGTGGTGTCCGGAAAAACCGGCAGAACCGCGGGGATGGTCGGAGATGGCGGTCTGGCCTACCTGACCGGACTCAGCGGGGAAGACCGCCGGACCCTGAACGTGTCCTGGGATGGCCGGGTGCAGTGCAGACTCACCCTGCCGGAAACGGTGACACTCAGCCGGGGGCCACTGTTACTGCCCTGCAGATAAAAATATCCCTGTCACAGAGCAGGACTAAAGGAGAAAACAGGTGAAAAACAGCAGAATAAGCCGTGTGATTTTACTCGCACTGGCGGCAGCATGGAGCCAGTGCAGCCCGGCGGCCGTCAATGTCGACCGGACCCGTATTATCATGGATGCGCCGCAGAAAACGGTGGCCATCACGCTGAATAACGATGACAAAACCACGCCGTTTCTGGCGCAGTCCTGGGTGACGGACGCTGACGGGGTGAGAACCGATGCGCTGATGGCGCTGCCGCCGCTGCAGCGTATTGATGCCGGACAGAAATCCCAGGTCCGTATCACCCAGGTTCGTGGGCTGACAGATAAGCTCCCTCAGGACAGGGAAACGCTGTTCTGGTTTAACGTGCGGGGCGTTCCCCCGAAGCCGGAAGACGACAACGTCCTGCAGCTGGCCATGCAGAGCCAGCTGAAACTGTTTTACCGTCCGAAAGCCATTATCAGAAGCAGCAATGACCAGCCGGAAAGAAAGCTGACCGCTGAGCGGAATGCGGGACACCTGACCCTCAGAAACCCGACGCCGTACTACATCACTGTGGCGTGGCTGGGAGCAGACCGTAGCCACAGGCTCAGCGGTTTCCGCGAGGGCGTGATGGTGCCGCCCCTGGGGAACCTGCCTTTAAAGGCTGTTCTGCCGGCAGAAACCCGGACGCTGTGGGTGGGGTATATTGATGATTACGGGGGACTGCAGATGAATCGCTACACCTGCGATGCCCTGAACTGCGCGTTTAAGGACGCAGGGGCGACATCATGACAGAATGGATTTTTAATCTGAAAACAAAACTGACCGTGCTGGTGATGATGTTGTGCTCTTTATGTGTGACTAAAGTGTATGCGGTTGAGCTAGGTATAAATGAATGTGCAGTCACTTCCGGTCAGAATATTAATTTAAGAAGTATAAATTTGACAACCGATGATTTTAAACCTGGCCCGGATTCGGTTATCTATACAATCAATCAGGATGCAGTTTTTAAATGTTACATGGGATATGACACGCAATTTCCACAGCTGGTATTTAATCAGGGCTACTTCAGTAAATTTACCAAGACACTAGATGCGATGGGACTTGGATTCAGAATGTCCATTAAAGAAACAGGAAATGCTTCAAGTGTTGTTTCGTTCTCCTGGGATGAAATAAAGAGTACTCAGTCAGGAAATGAGTTACGAAAAGAGTTTGGCACAAAACTACCTGTTGGGACTACAGAACGAAAAGTAAGGATAACACTGGATTTCTTATATACAAAAGCATATTCAGAGAGTAGTGCAGTTACAGCTTTTACGGGGATAAGTAATGTTTTAAATATTGTACCTTTTTCTTATTCTTTGAGACAAAACGGATTTGTTTTATCTGGTTTTAATGTGAGAATTCTCAGAAACGGATTGGGTAAAGTTGACATTGTTCCATTACAGGTCAACTTTGGGCATATTTATACGACTTATGAACCTTCACAGACCAGACAGGCAAATTTTACAGTGATCGCCACGCAGGTTTTACGACCGGCTATGGGACAGGAATTCACGATCCCTCTGGCCATCACCTTCGGGAAAGGTGCGCTGACACAGGATACCGGGCAAACTCTGAATCTTGTCAGTCTGGATGGCCCCAACAAAGGTCAGCCTAATGGACTCCGGCTTTCAATAAAAGATGATAAAGGAAAAGAGATTACTTTTGATAAACAAGAAGTACTGGGGGATATTACTATTACAGGAGCTGTCACCGGTAATGTGTCGAAGGTATATACCGCAGTAATAACCCCGACCCCGGGGGGAAGTGTAAAGACAGGAAAGTTTTCTGCTGCAATACCCGTTACTGTTACTTATAACTAACCGGCGATGGCAGATAATAAATATAAAAGAACTGACTGAGTTATCGGGGAACTAATCCCGAATAAACACACATTAATAATAAATACTATTTAAGAGTTGTTCTTCACCTCCGGGAAATCATTTACCCAGTTATGGAGAGGTTTTATGTGCCCTGATAATACACACGCAAAAAAGCAGTACCTTACCCCTGGTAACGATATTCATTATCCCGGACAAACCAACCATGATGCCTGTTTTATTCCGGTAAGTGTCCGCCAGTATGCCGACGAGCCCCTGTATATCATTGTGGCACACTGGTGCCTGTTGCAGCAGAACTGGGTTCAGCGTAACCAGATAGCAGAGGCGTTTCACATCACGGCCAGACGGGCCAGCTACCTGATTGCCTATCTGCGAAGCAAAACATCGCGGGTGGTCAGCATCTGCCGTCACCAGACCCTGCCTAATAAAGCACGACGCTATGAGATTTATGTTATCCGGGTTCTTGACAGTCCCACCCCGTCCACGTGCCGTGAAAAAGCCGGACCGCCGCTGGTATCAAAACGCCGGGTCGGTAATGGTGACAGGTCGATGGCAAATGAACTGTGGAACCGGCTGTGCAGTAACAGAAATGCGGGAAAGATCCTGAAAAAGAAGGAGGATGAGGATGACGGAACATAACCGGATGCCGGCCCGGCAGATTATCGTTTACGGTGACTGCTGGCCGGTGACGATCGCCGTGGCACACCTGGTCCGAAGATTTCTGCCGGGCTGCAACTGTGAAACCGCATACAGGCTGCCTGTTCTGTTGCAGCAATTACGTCGGAAACCGGAGGCCATACTGATACTGTGTCTGCGTCCCCGTGAACATCTCTTTTTGTTCTATTCCCTGAGACAGATACTGCCGGACTACCCGGTTATGATTATCAGCGATGAGCTGTTTTTCAGCGACCGGGTGGTACTGAAGGTATACGGCGGCATCCCGGCGCTGCTGGAGCAGGAACTGGCGGAGATACTTATTCGGTGGCGGCGGGATGAACAGTGGGCCGGGGGCGCACGCCTGCGCAGGACAGGAGGGCTGGACGCCTTTTTGTTATCTCCGGATCCGGTGACGGGCTTTCTGGAAGTGCCACCGATATTTAACAATCCGAAGCGGTTGATGAACTATATGGATCAGTTGATGCACCGGGAGATACTGGCATGCGGAGTGAGCCTGGCCCAGTTACGCTTGCTTCAGGAAGTTTACCGTGGACGAGGAAGGTTGTCAGCGTTGTGTGGAAGGCTGAATACACAGGAGAAGCAAATCTGGCAGGACAAATACCGGTTACTGGTGAAGCTGGGAATGCGGAACCGATTACGGGAACTGCTGTTTGGTACCCGGTTTTGTAAATCACTGCAGCGAACTCCGTTTATCGCTCCGCAATAACCCGCCTCCGGCGACCCTATCCAGAAACCCTGAAACGCCGGCTAAACCCGGTGGCGGTGGGGTATGTTTTGCCTGTGGTGTAGTGGAGTAAAATACAGAATTCAGGCGGGACGCTGAATGTATGGCCTTTCATACCGTTTGATAAGTAAAAACGCTTCTGGAATGAAACCCGACGTGAATGATACGGCCTGAGCAGAAGCGTTACATATTTACTGCATGATCCCGGTATAGCCATGAATTCCCATATACACGCCGACCAGACCAATCAGAATGCTCGAAAAATAGGGCGCCCGCCGGGCAAGCGTCGAAAAACCACTCCAGCGCTTTGCTGCCTGTTGAACGCTTATCGCCGCGCCAACGCCTACCGTCACCAGCGTTAATGCCAGGCCAAGACTAAAGCTCAGCACCATTGTGGCGCCCAGTGTAAACGCTTTAAGCTGGATACAAATCAGTAAAACGGTGATCGCAGCCGGACAGGGGATAAGCCCTCCGGTCAGGCCGAATAGCAGGATCTGTCCATTAGTCACTGTTTGACCATCAAAACGGCGTTGAATATCGGCAGCATGGGCGCGTTCATGGGCATCCTGATACGCTTTTGACGTTGCGCCTTCCGGATGTATGTGACCATGATGGTCATGGTCATGGTCATGGTCATGGTCATGGTCATGGTCATGGTCATGGTCGTGGTCGTGGTCGTGGTTGTGGTTGTGATGATGGTTTCCCGCCAGCCACTGCTGCTCGCCTCGCCATGTCCGCCAGAACATCCAGCACGCGGTGCTCAGAATAATAATCGCAGAAATTAACTGCAGCCATGGTTCCACTGATTGTGCGGTGAATGCCCGGCTAAGATACATCCCACCCAGCGCGATTAACCAGACGATCGCGGTATGAGAAAGCGTTGCTGCCAGACCGAGCATGACGGCCTGTTTAACCGTACCTTTAATGGCAATGATAAAAGCCGCCATCATAGTTTTGGAGTGCCCTGGTTCAAGCCCGTGCAAAATACCTAATAAAATGGCGCTGGGAATGAAGAACCAGCCGTTTCCTTGCTGAAGAAGTGTCGAAAATTCACCCATGAGAATGATTCTTAGTTGTTTTATGTGGGCGTCATTCTACTCCCCCCCAGTATGGAATACTACCCCCCAGTAGCATCGTAATGCTATAATTTGTATTCGTTAATGTTAGTGAGGTGTTGTAATGTCACATACCATCCGGGACAAACAAAAGCTTAAAGCCAGAACCAGCAAGATTCAGGGGCAGGTGATAGCGCTAAAAAAAATGCTGGATGAACCGCATGAATGCGCGGCCGTGTTACAACAGATCGCGGCGATTCGCGGCGCGGTAAATGGCTTAATGCGTGAGGTGATTAAAGGGCATCTGACCGAGCATATCGTTCATCAGAGTGATGAAGCCAGACGTGAAGAAGATCTGGACGTAATATTAAAGGTGCTGGATTCTTATATAAAATAGCCGGGAGTTATATCCCGGCTATCTTTTACTTTAGCCGAAAAACATCACCGATACGCAAAGTAAACCGACGACCAACGTAATGAAATTGCCTACTGAACGGTAGGGTTTCAATGCCGGTATCAGGTACGTTGACAACGTGGGCATAATAAACAGAATCATCGCAATGAGTGGGCCGCTAATAGCATAAATCATAGAGATGGCATTCGGGTTAATACAGCAAATAATAAACGTAATCCCGGAGACCAGCATGATAGACAGCGCGCGATTGAACGCCCGGCTTTTTTTCACGCCAACCTGCTGTAGGGTGGTTCTTACCATTTCGGTTGCGCCCTCAATGACGCCGAAATAGGTGCCGAGGAAAGATTTCGACATGGCCACGACGGCAACGATAATACCGGAAATAGAGAGCCAGGCCGGCGCATTGGGCATCATCGAGAGCGCGGAAAGGATGGTAACGCCTTCGTTGCGCGCGTCTTCAATGTATGACGGCGGAATGGAGAGCAGGCAGCTAAAGACAAAGAATAGCACGCTCAGGCAGATAATCAGATAGGCGACCTTCATGATCTTTTTGCATTTATCCATGGCCTGATCGCCAAAATTTTCCCGTCTGTCGATGGCAAACGTCGAAATAATGGGCGTATGGCTAAAAGCAAAAACCATCACCGGAATAGAAATCCATACCTGGTGCAACGTGTGACTATCCAAAGACATCTGCCCGGTCAGTAACGAGGGTTGCCAGCTTCCGGTTAAGTAGAGCGAAAGGAACAAGAAGTAAGCGATAAGTGGAAAGACTAAAAAGCCCATTACGCGAAGAGTGGCATGTCTTCCCATTAAGAAAATCATATTCAGGATAAGTACTACGCCGAAGCTAACTGCCATCCGGATGCGAATATCTATCTGAATATGCTTCGCTAATTGCTCTGTCAGGGAATTGGTAATCGCCACAGCATAAATTAATACCACGACAAAAAACGCAATGAAATAAAGCGTGGTAATAATACTGCCGATTTTCTTGCCGTAATAATGAGTAACGGCGCCAGTAATTCCCTCACCTGCAGAAGTCTTTGAGGAAAGAATAAACTGACACAGCGCCTTATGCGGCCAGTATGTTAGAGGCCAGGCGACCAGCGCGGTAATAAATAGCACGATTGCGCCTGCCGATCCCAACTGGATGGGAAGGAAAAGAGTGCCTGCGCCTACAGCCGTTCCGTATAATGCAAAACTCCAGAGAGTCTCATCTTTTGACCAAATTTTAGACATTATTTGAATTTATCAACTATAAAACACACAAAAAGAAGCGCAATTTACCATAAATAGCGTCAGTTGGGGGCGTTTTAAGCAGATGGATGTCGTGGAGGAGGGGGGCCGGGAGCGTTGCGATCCCGGCAAAAAAGAGCAATATCATGCACTAACGCGCTGTTGGCGGCGGGTCACTATTCGCTGGCGTAAAACATCGTATGCCCAGTTGTACAGCATCGTGTACGGCAAAAAGAACAGGAAGAAACCAATTTCCAGGGTGAATGCTTGTAGCAGGCTGACATTCAGTACCCAGGCGACAATACTCACGCCAATGACAATAAACCCACTTTCAAATCCTAACGCATGGAGTGCGCGCACTTTGGCGGTTCGTCTCACCTGATGCGCAGGCCACAGTCGATCAAACAGAGCGTTATAAATGATATTCCAGATCATGGCCGTCGTTGCCAGCAATATCGTCAGGCCGCCCATCTCCAGCACCGAGCGCTGCATTAGCCAGGCGGTCGTTGGCGCCAGTATCGCAGTCGCAATACCTTCAAAACAGACAGCATGGAAAATACGCTCCGGCAGCGAGCGACGTTGTATGGCGTCATGTTGCATAAACGAAAAAACCTTACTCTTAATCAAGCTAAAGAAATTTCCGCTATTTTATCGTTTAATGTGATACCTAAAAGATAACATCCATCGATAAAGTAGATAGGTTATGCGTTACTCACCTGAAGCGTTAATGGCATTTGTTGAGACCGTCTCTTGCGGTTCGTTTTCTGCGGCGGCGCGCCGCCTGCGTAAAAGCCAGTCCACCATTAGTACCGCCATTGCGCATCTGGAGGCGGATCTGGGATTTTCATTATTTGATCGATCATCGCGCCAGCCCGTTCTGACCGAAGAAGGAAAACGGGTGCTTAGCTATGTTCAGGCTATTTTATCGGCGAGCGACCGCCTGGATGAGGTGGCGCTGACGTTATCCGGCGAGACGGAGGCAAGGCTCACGTTCGTCCTCTCTGATACCCTGCACCCTGACAGTCTGGAAGAGTTAATGGCGCAGTTTGATCGTCAATTTCCGCATACCGAGTTTGAATGTTTGATCGGAGAAAATGATGATGTCATCGACCTGCTGCAAAAAGGGCGCGCCCAGATAGGTCTGATTGAAGCGCGTGATGACTATCCCACAGACATTGGCGCGACGCGTCTGCCTGTTCAAAGCTGGATGGGGGTTTATGTGGCGACCACGCATCCGTTGGCGTCGCAGACGAACCTGCAATGGGAACAACTGCATACCTGGCGCGAGCTGCGTCTGAATACCTACCTTGAATCTAATGCCAACATTACGCGCGGCCCGGCCTGGTCAGCGCCAAACTATTTATTACTGTTGAGCATGGCGGTTCAGGGATTTGGCTGGTGCGTATTGCCCTGCGCGCTGGTGGAAGAGTTTGCGGCGGAAAAACCGCTGGCCCAGCTGGAAGTTCCTGGCTGGCCGAGGGCGATTGCTATTGATTTGCTGTGGAACAAGAAGACGCCGCCCGGAACGGCAGGGAACTGGCTTCGCTACCATTTGCAGCAGAAATAAGCTGCGTCACCGTCAAATCAGCGTCATTTCCTTTGTGATAAAACTCACTTTTTTTAAACAATCAAGATAACTAATTTTAACAATGCTCTACTATGGCGGTGTCATTTTGCGCTGAGGTGGTAATGAAAGAGGTTGTGATAGTGGGGGCTTTACGGACACCCATCGGCTGTTTTCAGGGAACGCTGGCCCGTCATTCCGCCGTCGAGCTGGGGAGCATGGTCGTAAAAGCGTTAATTGAGCGCACCGGCGTGGACGCTAACGCTATCGATGAGGTCATCCTCGGTCAGGTGCTGACGGCTGGCGCCGGGCAGAATCCGGCGCGCCAGTCAGCCATCAAAGGAGGGCTGCCGACTACCGTTTCCGCCATTACTATTAATGACGTTTGTGGTTCCGGTTTAAAAGCGTTGCACCTGGCGACGCAGGCTATTCAGTGCGGCGAAGCGGACATTGTTATTGCGGGCGGGCAGGAGAATATGAGCCGTGCGCCGCATGTCCTCAATGACAGCCGTACCGGCGCGTTGCCTGATGCCGACAATCTGGTGGATAGTCTGGTACATGATGGCTTATGGGATGCCTTCAACGATTATCACATTGGCGTGACGGCAGAAAACCTGGCGCGGGAATATGGCATCAGCCGCGAGTTACAGGATGCTTATGCGCTCAGTTCGCAGCAAAAAGCCAGGGCCGCGATTGATACCGGGCGTTTTAAAGATGAGATTGTCCCCATCGTCACGCAACGTAATGGGCAGACCGCAATTGTCGATACGGATGAACAACCGCGGGCCGACGCCAGTGCGGAGGGGTTAGCCCTGCTGCATCCGGCGTTTGATAGTTTAGGTTCGGTGACGGCGGGTAATGCCTCCTCAATCAACGATGGCGCCGCCGCGGTGATGATGATGAGCGAGGCGAAAGCCCAGGCGCTGGGGCTGCCGGTGCTGGCGCGCATCCGCGCGTTTGCCAGCGTCGGCGTCGATCCTGCGCTAATGGGGATTGCGCCGGTATATGCTACCCGGCGCTGTCTGGAGCGTGCCGGCTGGCAACTGACGGAGGTCGACCTTATCGAAGCCAACGAAGCGTTTGCCGCCCAGGCGTTGTCGGTAGGAAAAATGCTGGAATGGGATGAGCGACGGGTAAACGTTAATGGCGGCGCGATTGCGCTGGGGCATCCCATTGGCGCTTCCGGCTGTCGAATTCTGGTTTCACTGGTGCACGAAATGGTTAAACGCGACGCGCGAAAAGGTCTGGCGACGCTGTGTATCGGTGGCGGCCAGGGCGTTGCTTTAACCATTGAACGCGACTGATCCTACGCCAGCCACCCTTTTCCTGCTTCAGTATTCCGTTATAAAAAGCCCTCTATCACGAGGGCAAAGCCAGTGACAGACCCCCCCTTTTTCGTTATAGCGCAGAACTTCTTGCCGCGTCGGGCATTGCAGACGCATACCGCTTTTAATTCAATTCGCACATCAGACCTCGTTCTAAAACAAGCTCCAATTTTTATCTGAGTAACCGCATACAGCATCTGGCGCACATGTCTGAAAATCAGACAAGTGCGTAAGTTTTAGCGCCGATCGTGATCGCTACAGCAGTTTTAAAAATAACCAACCATATAAATGAAACGTTGTTTTATTTATTGTTGAAAACCTTTATCCAGGCGACTATGATGCCGTTAAATAAAACAAAACAGTGTTTTGATTTTATGCCATTGCGATCGATTTATCATTGGAGGGAAAAGTGGACGTAAGGCAAAGCATCCATAGCGAGCACGCTAAAACGCTGGACACCCAGGCGCTGCGACGCGAGTTTTTAATAGAAAATATTTTTGTCGCTGATGAATATACGATGGTCTACAGCCATATCGACCGTATTATTGTCGGCGGCATTATGCCCGTCAGCCATTCTGTTGAAATCGGCGGAGAGGTGGGTAAACAGCTTGGCGTTTCCCGGTTACTGGACCGCCGCGAGCTGGGCGTCATTAATATTGGCGGCGCGGGCGCCATTATCGTTGACGGGCAGCGCCATGATATTGGTCATCGTGATGCTCTGTATATTGGTAAAGGGGCGAAAGAGCTGGTCTTCGTCAGCAATGAGGCGAGCAGACCGGCGAAGTTTTATTACAACTGCGCGCCAGCGCATACCGCTTATCCGACGAAAAAAGTGTCGCCTGCCGACGTTGCGCCCGTCACCTTAGGCGATAACCTCACCAGTAACCGTCGCACCATCAATAAATACTTCGTACCGGATGTACTGGAAACCTGTCAGCTCAGTATGGGACTCACCGAACTGGCGCCCGGTAATCTATGGAACACCATGCCATGCCATACCCATGAGCGCCGTATGGAAGTTTACCTCTATTTCAATATGGAAGAGGACAGTTGCGTTTTCCATATGATGGGGCAGCCTCAGGAAACCCGTCATATTGTGATGCGTAATGAACAGGCGGTTATTTCCCCAAGCTGGTCAATACATTCCGGCGTTGGCACCAAAGCCTATACGTTTATTTGGGGCATGGTGGGAGAAAATCAGGTCTTCGATGACATGGATCACGTTGCGGTACAAGATCTGCGCTAGTCGCGACCGGTGATAACGCCTGTGCGTGGCAGGCATGACAAAAATAAGGATTAACAATGATTTTGAATGCATTTTCTCTTGAAGGTAAAGTCGCGGTTGTGACGGGGTGCGATACCGGATTGGGGCAGGGGATGGCGTTAGGGCTGGCGGAAGCGGGCTGTGACATTGTCGGTATTAACATTGTTGAACCGACGGAAACTATTGCGCGCGTCACCGCTCTGGGACGTCGTTTTTTAAGCCTGACTGCCGATCTGCGCCAAATCGATGGTATTCCGGCGCTACTGGAACGGGCGGTGGCGGAATACGGTCATATTGATATTCTGGTGAATAACGCGGGTTTGATCCGTCGTGAAGATGCGATTGATTTCACGGAAAAAGACTGGGATGACGTTATGAACCTGAACATCAAGAGCGTGTTCTTTATGTCTCAGGCGGCGGCAAAACATTTTATTGCCCAGGGCAACGGCGGCAAAATTATTAATATCGCGTCTATGCTTTCCTTCCAGGGCGGCATTCGCGTTCCGTCTTATACCGCGTCGAAAAGCGGCGTAATGGGAATAACGCGTCTGATGGCGAACGAGTGGGCGAAACACAATATCAATGTAAACGCCATCGCGCCGGGCTATATGTCCACGAATAATACCCAGCAATTGCGCGCTGATGCACAACGTAGCGCCGAAATTCTTGACCGTATTCCGGCTGGACGTTGGGGGCTACCGGGCGATTTAATGGGGCCGGTAGTCTTCCTGGCATCCAGCGCCGCTGATTATATTAACGGCTATACCATAGCGGTAGATGGCGGTTGGCTGGCGCGTTAATCCGCTACTGACAAATGCGTTTCTGGGAAAATCGACGCTTTGGCCGAAAAAACTGATAAAGCCCTGTCCTCGTACAGGGTTTTTTTATGATCTCATTAGCATAGTCCATATTGTGAGTTTAACTTAATCCATATATTGTTAAATAATAGCTATAATCAATGATTTAAATTATTGAAATATTGGTGGTTTGAAAAAATATCTGGCAACGGCGTTAAATTTAAAAAGTGTAATATCCATCACATATCGCTATAGCGTAGCCATTTAATCCATATTTATGCCGTTTCCAGCCTGACACTTGAGGAAGAGTATCCCGTACTTTCAGGCTATGTCTTACTCTGTTGTGGCAGGAAAATATGGTCTCTATTAATCATGACTCTGCTTTAACGCCGCGTTCGCTTCGCGACACACGACGTATGAATATGTTTGTTTCGGTTTCTGCAGCGGTAGCGGGACTGTTATTTGGTCTGGATATCGGCGTTATCGCCGGGGCGCTGCCTTTTATTACCGACCATTTCGTACTGACCAGCCGGCTGCAGGAATGGGTCGTCAGCAGTATGATGCTTGGCGCGGCAATTGGCGCATTATTTAACGGCTGGCTTTCATTCCGGCTGGGGCGTAAGTATAGCCTGATGGCTGGCGCGATTTTGTTCGTGCTCGGCTCGCTGGGGTCGGCGTTTGCTTCCAGCGTGGAAGTATTGATTGGCGCCCGCGTGATACTGGGCGTAGCAGTAGGGATTGCCTCCTATACCGCGCCGCTTTATCTCTCTGAAATGGCAAGTGAAAATGTTCGCGGCAAAATGATCAGTATGTATCAACTGATGGTGACGTTAGGCATTGTGCTGGCTTTTTTATCCGATACGGCATTCAGCTACAGCGGCAACTGGCGCGCGATGTTGGGCGTGCTGGCGCTGCCTGCGGTGTTGCTCATTATTCTCGTGGTATTCCTGCCGAATAGTCCGCGTTGGCTGGCGCAAAAAGGTCGCCATATTGAAGCGGAAGAGGTGCTGCGTATGCTGCGCGATACCTCGGAAAAAGCCCGTGATGAACTGAATGAGATTCGGGAAAGCCTCAAACTCAAGCAGGGAGGGTGGGCATTATTTAAAGCTAACCGCAATGTTCGCCGCGCCGTGTTCCTCGGTATGCTGCTACAGGCAATGCAGCAGTTCACCGGCATGAACATCATTATGTACTATGCGCCGCGCATTTTTAAAATGGCCGGCTTTACCACCACGGAACAGCAAATGATCGCCACGCTGGTGGTCGGACTGACTTTTATGTTCGCGACGTTTATCGCCGTCTTTACGGTCGATAAGGCCGGGCGTAAACCGGCGTTAAAAATCGGTTTCAGCGTAATGGCGTTAGGGACATTGGTGTTGGGCTACTGCCTGATGCAGTTTGATAACGGTACGGCATCAAGCGGTCTCTCCTGGCTTTCCGTTGGGATGACGATGATGTGTATCGCCGGTTACGCGATGAGCGCCGCTCCGGTGGTGTGGATACTGTGTTCGGAAATCCAGCCGCTGAAATGCCGTGATTTTGGCATTACCTGTTCAACCACGACAAACTGGGTATCGAACATGATCATCGGCGCGACATTCCTGACACTGTTGGACAGCATTGGCGCGGCAGGTACATTCTGGCTTTACACCGCGCTGAATATCGCTTTTATCGGCATCACCTTCTGGCTGATTCCGGAAACCAAAAATGTCACCCTGGAGCATATCGAACGCAAGCTGATGGCGGGCGAGAAGCTAAGAAATATTGGCGTGTAATCACCCCTCCCATGCCGGATGACGCCTGTTATCCGGCATGATGAAAAATAGACTGGAAACGGATGTGTAAGTTTGTTTCACTGCCATAATGCTTTAAAAAAAGGAGAGCGCAGTGAAAACGATCGGGCTGTTGGGGGGGATGAGCTGGGAATCGACTATCCCTTATTACCGTTTAATCAATGAAGGCATTAAACAGCAGCTGGGAGGCCTGCACTCGGCGAGCTTACTGCTGCATAGCGTAGATTTCCACGATATTGAAGTATGTCAACGCCGCGGCGAGTGGGATAAAGCGGGCGATATCCTGGCGCAGGCCGCGCAGGGGTTACAGCAGGCGGGCGCAGAAGGCATTGTGCTGTGTACCAACACCATGCATAAAATCGCGCACATTATTGAATCTCGTTGTTCTCTGCCTTTCCTACACATCGCGGATGCTACCGGGCGAGCTATCGCCCGTCAGGGGTTGCATCGCGTGGCGCTATTAGGGACTCGCTATACGATGGAGCAGGATTTTTATCGCGGGCGGCTGGAACAGCAATTTGCGATTGAGACCATCGTGCCGGAGGCGGACGATCGGGCGCGTATCAATCAGGTCATTTTTGACGAGCTCTGTCAGGGGACATTTACTGACGCGTCGCGCCACTATTATTTACAGGTTATCGAACAACTGGCTGCGCAAGGCGCGCAGGGCGTTATTTTTGGCTGTACTGAAATAGGTTTGCTTGTTCCCCAGACGCAAAGCGCGCTACCGGTTTTCGATACCACGGCAATTCATGCCGCAGATGCCGTGAGCTTTATGCTTTCGTCATCGGCCCCAGAATAACCTCCAGCGGTTCGACCAGGCGCGAAAGGTGCGTTTGTAAATGCTTACTGAAGGCGTCAACCAGCGCGGAGGCGGGGCGGTGTAGCGGGCGAATCAGGCTGACGGTAAAGGGCACGTCAATGCTGAAGCGGCGGACGGTGACGCCGCTGGCGGCATAGTCCAGCGCGGTCAGCGGGTTAACGATCGAAACGCCCGCCCCGGCGCGCACCATCGCGCAGACGGAGGCCGCGCTATGCGTTTCCACCACCATTCTGCGCTTCACCTGATGTTCGGCAAATAACGTATCCAATAACTGTCGATAGCTGTCCAGGCGGGAGAGGCTGATAAAGTTTTCCCCCTGAAAATCGTCTGGCGTCAGTACCGTTTTGGCGGCAAGCGGATGGTCGCAGGGAAGTACGCACACTTCATTTAGCGTTAGTAACTCGGTACGGGTTGTTCCTGCCGGGGCATGAAGCGTCTCCGTCAGCCCTAAGTCGTGGCGCTGGGCGGAGAGCCACTCTTCCAGCAACGGCGACTCCTGCGGCACAATATTCAGGCTGACATCCGGATAACGCGCCAGAAATGGTGGTAGTAGCGGCGGCAAAAAGGATTGTGAAAAGACCGGCAGGCAGGCGATAGAGAGCTCGCCCTGACGGAACTCGCGCAGACTTTCCGCCGCGCTGACGATGCGATCCAACCCATACCAGGAGCGTTGTACCTCTTCGAACAGGCGTAGCCCTTGCACCGTCGGATGTAAGCGCCCGCGTGTGCGCTCAAACAGCGTTAATCCCAGCACTTTCTCAAAACGCGCCAGCTCGCGACTGACGGTAGGCTGCGAGGTATGCAACAGCCGCGCCGCTTCGGTGAGATTTCCGGCGGTCATTACGGCATGAAAAATTTCAATGTGACGTAAATTAACGGCAGCCATACGTTTCCCTGAATCATTTATCCCATATCATTTTTGCATAGACTGACAATAAAACGATATTTTTTATTCTTTCTAAGGTATGGCGTAATCGTTAAAAAGCCCGTTCCGGAGTTTGTTATGTCATTGCCGCATTATCACGCTGAAACTGACCTTAACGCTGAAAATTTGCTCAGATTGCCTGCTGAATTCGGCTGTCCGGTCTGGGTCTATGACGCGCACATTATTCGCCGTCAGATAGCCGCCCTGCAGCAGTTTGACGTCGTGCGTTTTGCGCAAAAAGCCTGTTCGAACATTCATATCCTGCGCTTAATGCGCGCGCTGGGCGTCAAGGTGGATTCTGTTTCATTGGGAGAGATCGAACGTGCGCTGGCGGCGGGCTACGATCCGCAAACGTGCCCTGATGATATCGTTTTTACCGCCGATGTGATTGACGCCGCCACGCTGGCGCGCGTCAGCGAACTGCATATTCCGGTCAATGCCGGCTCGGTAGATATGCTGACGCAGCTTGGTCAGGTTTCGCCTGGGCATCGCGTCTGGTTGCGCGTGAATCCTGGCTTTGGTCACGGCCACAGCCAGAAAACCAACACCGGGGGCGAAAACAGCAAACACGGCATCTGGCATAGCGATCTTCCGGCGGCGCTGGCGGTAATGCAGAAATACCGACTGAAACTTGTCGGTATCCATATGCACATTGGTTCCGGCGTCGATTATGGCCATCTGGAGCAGGTTTGCGGCGCGATGGTACGCCAGGTGCTGGAATGTGGTCAGGATGTGGAGGCGATTTCGGCAGGCGGCGGACTCTCGATACCTTATCGTGAGGGAGAAGAGCCCGTTGATACGCGCCATTACTATGGTCTGTGGAACGCGGCGCGCGAGCAAATCGCCCGCCATCTGGGACATGCGGTCAAACTTGAGATCGAACCCGGACGTTTTCTGGTGGCGCAATCGGGCGTGCTGGTAACGCAGGTGCGTAGCGTAAAACAGATGGGAAGCCGCCATTTCGTGCTGGTCGACGCTGGTTTTAACGATCTGATGCGCCCGGCGATGTACGGTAGCTATCACCGTATTTCGGCGCTGGCGGCGGATGGTCGCGCGCTTGAAAATGGCCCGTGGGTCGAGACGGTGGTCGCCGGGCCGCTATGCGAATCAGGCGATGTTTTTACGCAGCAGGAAGGGGGAATGGTTGAAACACGCGCCTTACCTGCGGTCATCCCCGGCGATTACCTCGTATTGCACGATACCGGCGCGTACGGCGCGTCTATGTCATCGAATTACAACAGCCGCCCGCTCCTGCCGGAAGTACTGTTTGACAATGGACAGGCGCGGCTGATCCGCCGTCGTCAAACCATTGAAGAGCTGTTAGCGCTGGAGATGCTCTGAAGCGCATCATTAGACTGGACGTTGAAAAAACGGGCCCGCGGCGACGGACTCGCGCAGAATCAGCGTGCCGGTAAAGGGCGGGATCGGGGCGACTGGCTCGCTGTTCGCCAGACGAACGGCCTGATCAATTGCGGTGGCTATCATATCCTCGATGGGTAAATAGACTGTTGAAAGCCCCGGCTCAAGCCAGGTTGCGCCCGGCGCATCGTCAAAACCAAACAGCGACACATCCTGCGGGATGCGTAATCCGGCCTGGCGCAGCGCTTTTGCCGCGCCCAGCGCCGTGTCATCATTACAGGCGAATAGCGCGCTAAACGTGACGCCTTCCTCCAGTAATTCCCGGCAGGCGTCATAGCCGCGCGTCAGCGTGTAATCGCCGTATTTCACTTTTGCCGGTTGCCAGGGAATACCATACTTTTCCAGCGCCTTGCGATAACCCGCTACGCGTGATGTGCCAGTGGGAGTATGAACAGGCAGCGTAATACAGGCGATATCGCGATGGCCCTGCGTAATCAGATATTCCACCGCCTGGAATGCCGCCGTCTCCTGCTCGAAGAAAATAGCGCGATCGCGGGCCTGAGTGACGTTGCGATTAATAATCACCAGCGGCATTTCCGTGGCGTCAATCAACGACAAAATCGCCGGCTCATCCATATAGCGAGTGTAAAGAATAATAGCGTCGCACTGTCTGTCGGCCAACATTTGTACGGCTTTCTGCTCTCGTTCCGGCGTATCGTGACCATCGGTGACGATCAACTGCTTGTTATGAAACTCCGCCTGGCGCGACGCCCGGCGCAACAAACTGCCAAAATAGAAGCCGTCAAACGTAGAGACGACCAGACCGATGCTGTTGCTGGTGCGATTTGCCAGCGAGCGTGCCAGCAGGTTGGGGCGATAGTCCAGAGCCTGCATCGCCGTAAACACTTTCTGGCGCGTGCTTTCTTTTACCTGCCCCGTCCCATTCAGCACTCGTGAGACGGTGGCCTTTGATACGCCCGCATGGCGGGAAACATCCAGCATTGTCGCCATCATGCTACCCTGATTAATCGGTTGTCGACAGGTGCCCGGTATCCGTCGGCGTGGACACCGAATGTCGGCGTACCAGTGTCGGACTAAATACATGAGTTACTTCTGGCGTAGGGCATTTCCCTGCCAGCGCTAAGGCCAGCTCCGCCGCCTGTGTCGCCATGGTGACGATCGGATACCGAATGGTGGTCAGTCGGGGACGCACATAGCGTGAGACCAGTACATCATCAAAACCGATGAGCGATACTTCGCCCGGCACCCCCACGCCATTATCATTTAATACTCCCATCGCGCCGGCCGCCATCGAGTCGTTATAGCAGGCCACCGCGGTAAAATTTCTGCCGCGACCTAATAACTCAGTCATCGCCTGCTCGCCGCCGCTTTCATCCGGTTCGCCGAACGTCACCAGCCGATCGTTAGCCGGGATATGGCTTTCCGCCAGCGCATCGTAATAGCCCCTCAGGCGATCTTCGGCATCAGAGATAGTGTGATTGGAACAGATATACCCAATACGCGTATGACCTTGCTGGATCAGATGTCGGGTCGCCAGCCATGCCCCGTAACGGTCATCCAGCGCGACACAGCGGTGTTCTAACCCCGGTAAAATGCGGTTAATCAGCACCATGCCGGGGATTTGCTTCATTAATGAGGCCAGGTCCGCATCCGGAATCATTTTGGCGTGTACCACTAACGCTGCGCAACGATGACGAATCAACTGTTCAATAGCCTGACGCTCTTTTTGTTCGTTATGATACCCGTTGCCAATCAGTAAAAAATTGCCGGTGTGATACGCCACCTGTTCAACGGCTTTCACCATCGCGCCGAAAAAAGGATCGGAAACGTCGCCGACCACCAGACCGAGGGTTTCCGTTGCCTGCTGTGCCAGCGCGCGCGCGTTGGCGTTAGGGTGATAGCTCAGGGACTCCATTGCGCTGGTCACCGCCAGCCGGGACGCTTCGCTGGCTTTTGGCGAATCGTTAATAACGCGAGAAACGGTGGCGACTGAAACACCGGCCAGTCGGGCTACATCTTTTATGGTCGCCATGATAATACCTATAGTGGGTAAACGCTTACATTACGCCAGTTTTACGGAAAATGAACGTCTGTTCAAGCCTCTTGCCCCGCCGTGTCGGGCAAATGTGACCTGCACGGGAGAAATGCGTCTGTAAAGTGACAATACAAATCTTTCGTTACAGTTTGCGAAGCGCTGTTGCGATTGTCTGCTGGCAGGCCAGCGAGTCAGGTTGATAGAGTGGTGATCCCAGAGGTATTGATAGGTGGAATCAACGTCATTGTTGATCACACGAATTACACCAACCTGCGTAGAGATGCGCAGGTTTTTTTTTGTTTCGCCTGAACCTGTAACAGTAACGGATAATTTACACAACTCGTTGCATTTCCGTTTATTCCTTTGCGTTTTCGGACTGGCGATGCAGACGCGCGAAGCCCACAATCAAGATCCCAGAGGTATTGATTGGTGAGATTATTCGGTACGCTCTTCGTACCTGTCTCTTGCACCAACCTGCGCGGATGCGCAGGTTTTTTTTCGAACCTATTTTGCTATCGCTCCTGTTACGCAACTCGTGTAATCTGCCACAATTCATCTTTTAGCGAATTGTCGGCCAAAGGGAGTTGAAATGCTGTTTGGATTTTTCCGTAACCTGTTTCGCGTGCTTTATCGTGTGCGCGTCACTGGCGATGTCCGGGCGCTACAGGGGAACCGGGTCTTAATTACCCCCAATCACGTTTCATTTATCGATGGTATGCTACTGGCGCTGTTTTTGCCGGTACGGCCTGTCTTTGCGGTATATACCTCCATCAGCCAGCAATGGTATATGCGCTGGTTAACGCCGCTGATCGATTTTGTGCCGCTCGACCCCACTAAACCCATGTCCATTAAACACCTGGTGCGTCTGGTGGAACAGGGGCGTCCAGTGGTGATTTTCCCGGAAGGGCGGATTTCCGTGACCGGCTCGCTGATGAAAATTTATGACGGCGCAGGCTTTGTGGCGGCAAAATCGGGCGCAACCGTCATTCCGCTCCGCATTGACGGCGCGGAGCTTACGCCTTTCAGTCGCCTGAAAGGTCTGGTTAAACGGCGCTTATTCCCCCGCATTCAGCTTCATATTTTACCGCCGACGCAAATACCGATGCCGGAAGCGCCGCGCGCGCGCGACAGACGTAAGATAGCGGGTGAGATGCTGCACCAGATCATGATGGAAGCGCGTATGGCGGTGCGCCCGCGCGAGACGTTATACGAATCGTTGCTGGCGGCGCAATATCGTTACGGCGCGGGTAAAAACTGTATTGAGGACATTAACTTTACGCCGGATACGTATCGTAAGTTACTGACCAAGACGCTTTTTGTTGGCCGGATTCTGGAAAAGTACAGCGTTGAGGGCGAGAAAATCGGTTTAATGCTGCCGAATGCCGCCATCAGCGCGGCGGTGATTTTCGGCGCGGTTTCTCGTCGCCGCATTCCGGCCATGATGAACTACACAGCGGGGGTAAAAGGGCTGACCAGCGCGATTACCGCGGCGGAAATTAAAACGATTTTTACCTCCCGCCAGTTCCTCGATAAAGGTAAATTGTGGCACCTGCCGGAACAGCTAACGCAGGTTCGCTGGGTTTACCTGGAAGATTTAAAAGCGGACGTCACACTCGCCGACAAGCTGTGGATTTTTGCCCACCTCCTGGCGCCGCGACTGGCGCAGGTAAAACAGCAGCCGGAAGACGCTGCGATTATTCTTTTTACTTCCGGCTCGGAAGGGCACCCGAAAGGGGTGGTGCACAGCCATAAAAGCATTCTGGCGAACGTCGAGCAGATAAAAACGATTGCGGATTTCACCGCCAATGACCGTTTTATGTCGGCGCTGCCGCTCTTTCACTCGTTCGGTTTGACGGTGGGCCTGTTTACGCCGTTGTTGACCGGCGCGGAAGTATTTCTTTATCCAAGTCCGCTGCACTATCGCATTGTGCCGGAACTGGTCTATGACCGTAACTGTACCGTGCTGTTTGGTACATCAACCTTCCTCGGCAACTATGCGCGCTTTGCCAATCCGTATGATTTTTATCGCCTGCGCTATGTGGTGGCCGGTGCGGAAAAACTTCAGGAGAGCACCAAACAACTGTGGCAGGATAAATTCGGTCTGCGCATTCTTGAGGGCTACGGGGTAACGGAATGCGCGCCAGTAGTCTCGATTAACGTGCCGATGGCGGCTAAGCCTGGCACTGTTGGCCGCATTCTGCCTGGCATGGACGCGCGTCTGCTGGCGGTGCCCGGTATTGAAAACGGCGGTCGGCTACAGCTGAAAGGGCCGAATATCATGAATGGCTATCTGCGCGTGGAAAAACCGGGCGTGCTGGAGGTGCCGTCGGCGGAAAACGCCAGAGGCGAAACCGAGCGCGGGTGGTACGACACGGGCGATATTGTACGCTTCGATGAAAATGGTTTTGTGCAGATTCAGGGGCGCGCGAAACGCTTTGCGAAAATTGCTGGCGAAATGGTCTCGCTGGAGATGGTCGAGCAACTGGCGCTTGGCGTTTCGGCGGACAAAATGCACGCTACCGCCATTAAAAGCGATGCCAGCAAAGGTGAAGCGCTGGTATTGTTTACGACTGACAGCGAACTCACCCGAGAAAAGTTACAGCACTATGCCCGTGAACACGGTATTCCGGAACTGGCCGTCCCGCGTGATATCCGTTATCTGAAACAGCTTCCCTTGCTTGGCAGCGGGAAACCCGATTTTGTGACGCTGAAAAGTTGGGTGGATGCGCCGGAACAACATCATGAGTGAGTCAGTACGTACTAACACCTCCATCTGGTCGAAAGGGATGCTGTCGGTTATTGTCGCGCAGTTTCTCTCGGCTTTTGGCGATAATGCGCTGCTGTTTGCGACGCTGGCACTGCTGAAAGCTCAGTTTTACCCGGACTGGAGCCAGCCTGTTTTGCAAATGGTGTTTGTGGGCGCTTACATTCTTTTTGCGCCGTTTGTCGGCCAGATAGCGGACAGCTTTGCCAAAGGCCGGGTGATGATGGTCGCCAATGGTCTTAAACTGGCGGGAGCGGCAGGTATCTGCCTCGGCGTAAATCCTTTTGTCGGTTATACGTTGGTCGGGATCGGCGCGGCGGCTTATTCTCCGGCGAAATACGGTATTCTGGGTGAACTGACGACGGGCGATAAGCTGGTGAAAGCCAATGGCATGATGGAAGCCTCTACGATTGCGGCGATTTTGCTCGGTTCCGTCGCGGGCGGCGTATTGGCCGACTGGCATGTCATCGCCGCGTTGGTTGCCTGCGCGTTGGCCTACGCTGGCGCAGTGGCGGCGAACCTGTTTATCCCGAAGCTTGTGGCGGCGCGTCCAGGACAATCCTGGCGGTTGTCGGCGATGACGCGTAGCTTCTTCAGCGCTTGCGTTGTCCTTTGGCGTAACGGTGAAACGCGGTTTTCGCTGGTGGGGACCGGGCTATTCTGGGGCGCAGGCGTGACGCTGCGTTTTCTGCTGGTGCTGTGGGTGCCGCTGGCGCTGGGCATTACGGATAACGCCACGCCGACTTACCTGAACGCCATGGTGGCGGTAGGCATTGTGGTCGGCGCGGGCGCGGCGGCAAAACTGGTGACGCTGGAGACCGTATCGCGCTGTATGCCCGCCGGGATTTTGATTGGCGTTGTGGTTGCGATCTTCTCATTACAGCACGCATTGCTGCCTGCTTATGCCTTGTTGCTGTTGATAGGTATGCTGGGCGGCTTTTTTGTGGTGCCGCTCAACGCTTTGCTCCAGGAGCGCGGTAAGAAGAGCGTTGGTGCCGGGAATGCCATTGCCGTACAAAATCTGGGCGAGAATAGCGCCATGCTATTAATGCTGGGACTGTACTCGCTGGCGGTGCTGGTTGGCGTTCCGGCAGTGGCGATAGGTATCGGCTTTGGCGTGCTGTTCGCGCTGGCGATCGCGGCGCTGTGGATCTGGCAGCGCCGGCAGGCATCATACTGAGTGAATACGCCGGGCGGCGAGCGCGCGTTATCCGGCTTACATTGTCTCTGTAAGCCCGGAAGCGTAGCGCCACCGGGCACTGACCATCACGGCGCCGGATAGGTATAAACCTGATGCGCCGCCTCAATCTCCGCCAGAACCTCTTCGCTTAACGTCAGATGCAGACTTTCCACATTCGTCTTGAGCTGCGCCATCGTGGTTGCGCCCAGTAACGTACTGGCGACAAACGGCTGGCGGCGAACAAAGGCCAGCGCCATCTGCGCCGGATCAAGATTGTGACGCTTCGCGATATCGACGTAGGCGGCAACGGCTTTTTGCGCCTGTTCGCCGCTGTAACGTGTGAAGCGGCTGAACAAGGTATTCCGCGCGCCTGCGGGTTTGGCCCCGTTCAGGTATTTACCGGTTAATGTGCCAAACGCCAGACAGGAATAGGCGAGCAATTCAACACCTTCATACTGGCTGACTTCCGCCAGCCCGACCTCGTAGCTGCGGTTTAACAGGCTATAGGGGTTCTGGATCGTGACAATACGCGGTAGGTCATGTTTTTCCGCCAGATGCAGATAGCGCATAACGCCAAACGCTGTCTCATTTGAAACGCCAATATAACGAATCTTACCCGCTCGCTGAAACTCACTTAGCGCGTCTAACGTCTCCAGCAGACTTACTACTGGCGTGGAGTCCGTCCAGTTATAGCCGAGTTTACCGAAGCAGTTAGTGGGGCGCTGCGGCCAGTGCACCTGATACAAATCCAGATAGTCGGTCTGCAATCGGGTCAAACTGTCGTGTAGCGCTTCGCGAATATTTTTACGATCCAGCGCCTGATGAGGCCGGATGCCTTGATCATTATTACGTGCCGGTCCGCTGACTTTGCTGGCGATGATCAGTTTTTCACGGTTGCCGCGTTTAGCGAGCCAGTTACCGATATAGGACTCCGTCAGCCCTTGTGTTTCCGGGCGCGGCGGTACCGGATACATCTCGGCGGCGTCGATAAGGTTAATGCCATTTGCGATGGCATAGTCGAGCTGTGCGTGAGCGTCGGCTTCGCTGTTTTGTTCACCAAATGTCATTGTGCCCAGCCCTAGCGTACTTACTTCGAGCGAGCTGTGGGGTATACGGTGATAGTGCATAGCCGTTTCCTTTTTATTATGAAGTCAGAAATTCCCGACAAAGGACAATAAAAATGGCAGAGGGAAGGCAAAAGGGAAAGTAAAATTGCAGGCTGCGCGGCGTAATTGTTACCGGGCGTGGTCGCCACGCACCGTTACGGGACGCAGCCTGAAGGCTTGCAGAACGCTGACCTCGATCACAGGCCACCGCTTAACGTTCGATGATTTGAGACACTTCGTCACGGTTGATTTGCATCTCGTTTCCCTGTGCATCGGTATAGCTGACCAGACCGGTATCATCGTCAACTTGTGGTTTTCCATCGGTCAGGATCATACGACCATCTTTCGTCGCCATTACATAATCGCTGCTGCATCCGGATACCGCAAAAGCCAACCCTACTGCGGAAATTACAACTGCCCACTTTTTCATCCGTTTGTCCTCACGTAGCCTGCATCTGATAATAGTCTGTTAATCATATGTCTGATAATAGTCTAGTAATAACGCGCAGCTCTGCATGTCGGAAGCAGCAAAATCTTAATCTGTGAGAAGAAAGGAAATAAAGTGAGTATTCGCTCCCCGGCGGGGGAGCGAGACAGGATTACAGCGGATTCTTTTTATTACGCAACAGGTTCAGGCTCTCTACTGCGATAGAGAAGAACATGGCGAAATAGATATACCCTTTCGGAACGTGAACGTCGAAACTTTCCAGAATCAGGGTAAAGCCAACCAGGATCAGAAAGGAGAGCGCCAGCATTTTTACCGACGGATGGCGATCAACAAACTCGCCGATGGGCCGTGCCGCAAACATCATGACACCCACGGCAATAACGACTGCCGCCATCATAATAAACAGATGATCGGAGAGGCCAACCGCTGTGATAACTGAATCAAGGCTGAAAATAATATCCAGCAGCATAATCTGTACTATTGCGCCCAGGAAAGAAGAAACCCGGGTTTTTAACCCTTCTTCTTCGCCTTCGATGGACTCATGGATCTCCTTGCTGGCTTTCCAGATTAAAAATAACCCGCCCAGTAACAGAATGAGATCGCGGGCGGAAATCGCTTCGCCGAAAAGCTCAAACAGCGGATTAGTCAGACGAGTGACCCAGGCGATTGACGCCAGCAGCGCCAGGCGCATGACCATCGCCGCCGCCAACCCAAGCCGCCGTGCGTGGTTCCGTTGCGCCGTAGGAAGTTTTGCTACCACCAGAGAAAGAAAAATAATGTTGTCGATCCCAAGTACAATCTCCAGCAGCGTCAGCGTACCGAGCGCCAGCCAGGCATTAGGATCGGTTATCCATGCAAATAACATCGAACAAAGTCCTGCCAAAAAAAGAAGCGGTAATTATAGGCCCGTCGAGTGACGGGCGAAAGCCCAGGCTGAATTTGCGCAACCAGGAACGGTGTAAAATAGCGGCGACAATACGCTTACGTTTATCGAGCGTCGGTCCGACGCGTAGCCATAGCGGAGGCGCATTTGCGTGTAATGGACGTTACGGATTCTGCAATAAAAAATGGCGAGCCAGCAGCGCCTGCGTAAAATTTTTTTTCAGATAAAATCCACGCGGTAGCGTCAAAATAGGTTCCCCGCGCGCGCCGATAGCCTCGGTGAGCGCCCTGGAATTGGCGGCTTTGGGCCGCAGTTGCAAGACTTCGCCATGACGGGCGGTAATGCGTTCCACCTGGCCCAGCACTATCATGTCCATCAGCTCTTCCCAGTCGAGGCGTAGCTGCCTGTCCTCTTCTTCACTCGGACTCCAGAGTAGCGGCGAACCTACGCGGCGTTCGGCTAACGGTATGCTGCGATCGCCTTCGACCGGCACCCATAGCACGCGCTTCAATTTATGCCGTACGTGGCTTGTCTCCCAGGTCACGCCGCTGTTACCGGTTAACGGCGCCACGCAAACAAAGGTTGTTTCCAGAGGACGACCCAGACTATCCACCGGGATGGTTTTCAGTTCTACGCCTAACGCGGCGAAATCCTGCTCCGGCTTGCTCCCGGCGCTGGCGCCGAGCCAGATCTCCAGCAAGACGCCGATCCAGCCTTTGTCTCGCTTCAAATCTTTAGGCGTGGTAATGCCGGCCATCGCCGCCAGCTCGCCTAACGTATAGCCGGAAAGCTGCCGCGCCTGGGCTAACAGCAATGCTTCCGAAGCAGGCGGAGTCAGTAGCGGACAAAGAGCGGACATTACCATTACCTTAGATTAAAAAATGAGCAGTGATTTTATACCGTATGGGCAGAGTTTATCTTTTTCTGTGTCTTATATTCAATAGACTGATTTTTATTGCCTTTTTTGTGTTGTTTCTTCGTGTTGCGCAACGCTGAAGCGGGTTTTCCAATTCTGGTCACTGACAATAAACAGGATCTTACACTATGTTATCCACAGAAAGTTGGGATAACTGTGTAAAACCGCCACTACTGTTTCCATTTACAGCCTTGACGTGCGACGAAAATCGAAAATTCAGACAAATAGTGCGTAAGTTATTGGCACAATCTGTGGATAAAACCGACGCTGGTTGATCTTTCATCAGCATAAGGATCTTAGATGTGATGCTGGTCACGCTTTATGAAGGTAGCATGTAAGATTTGTCTATAACGCAATGAATATAAGGCACTATTTTTACTGTCTCCAGCATGAGGAGTTCAGACTGTTCTGGGTTTTCCCGTGGTAATTCCATACTTCTTCACAACTATATCCACAGAAAAGGTGAATAAAATGGCGCAAGGGCGTCATCATCTGTTTATAACTCGGCTATTTACTGTGAGTTATTCAATTGTTATTAGGCTGTGTCACTATTACAGAGTGGTTTACCGCCTCACTGGAGTATGAAACAATCGTTCATATATAAGGTTTATGTTGAGGTAGTCCGGTGATTGATGACGATGGCTACCGCCCAAATGTAGGTATCGTAATTTGTAATCGTCAGGGGCAGGTGATGTGGGCCCGGCGATTTGGTCAGCACTCCTGGCAGTTCCCGCAGGGCGGGATAAATCCAGGGGAGTCGGCAGAACAGGCGATGTACCGGGAACTGTTTGAAGAAGTTGGGTTAAGCCGTAAAGATGTGCGGATCCTTGCTTCTACTCGCAACTGGTTGCGTTACAAGTTACCAAAACGTTTGGTGCGTTGGGACACAAAGCCGGTATGTATCGGCCAGAAACAAAAGTGGTTTCTTTTGCAGTTAATGAGCGCCGACGCCGAAATCAATATGCAAACCAGCAGTACGCCGGAGTTTGACGGCTGGCGCTGGGTAAGTTACTGGTATCCGGTTCGACAAGTGGTGTCATTTAAACGCGATGTCTACCGCAGGGTAATGAAAGAGTTTGCAAGTGTTGTCATGGCGCTTCAGGATAATCCCCCTAAGCTACAAAGCGCGCCTGCTTATCGACGTAAAAGAGGTTAAGCCACGCAAATTATGCTCACTCGCCTGCGCGAAATAGTCGAAAAAGTGGCCAGTGCGCCGCGTCTGAACGAGGCGCTGAATATTCTGGTCACGGATATCTGTCTTGCGATGGATACAGAGGTTTGCTCGGTTTACCTGGCCGATCATGACCGACGCTGTTATTACCTGATGGCGACGCGGGGGTTGAAAAAACCGCGTGGTCGAACCGTTGCGCTTGCGTTTGATGAGGGGATCGTCGGTCTGGTGGGCAGACTGGCGGAACCCATTAACCTTGCCGATGCGCAAAAACATCCCAGCTTTAAATACATTCCTTCGGTAAAAGAGGAGCGTTTTCGCGCGTTTCTCGGCGTGCCGATCATTCAGCGTCGCCAACTTCTCGGCGTGCTGGTCGTACAGCAGCGCGAATTGCGCCAGTACGATGAAAGCGAAGAGTCTTTCCTCGTCACGCTCGCTACGCAGATGGCGGCTATCCTGTCACAGTCGCAGGTCACAGCGCTGTTCGGGCAATACCGGCAGACGCGAATCCGCGCGCTTCCTGCGGCGCCGGGCGTGGCTATCGCAACGGGCTGGCAAGACGCGACCATGCCGCTGATGGAACAGGTTTACGAAGCGTCTACGCTGGATACCTCTCTTGAACGCGAACGACTGACCGGCGCGCTGGAAGAGGCGGCGAACGAGTTCCGACGATACAGCAAACGCTTTGCCGCCGGCGCGCAAAAAGAGACGGCGGCCATTTTCGATCTGTACTCACACCTGCTTTCAGACGCCAGACTGCGTCGCGAACTCTTCGCCGAGGTCGACAAAGGCGCTGTTGCGGAGTGGGCCGTTAAAAAAATCATCGAAAAATTTGCCGAGCAATTTGCGGCGCTAACCGATAACTACCTCAAAGAACGTGCGGGAGACTTACGCACGCTGGGGCAGCGGCTGTTATTCCACCTTGATGATTCAGTTCAGGGGCCAAACGCCTGGCCGGAACGTTTTATTCTGGTCGCGGATGAGCTGTCGGCGACCACCCTGGCGGAGCTGCCGCAGGACAGGCTGGCGGGCGTTGTGGTGCGCGACGGCGCGGCAAACTCGCATGCGGCGATTATGGTGCGCGCGCTCGGTATCCCGACCGTCATGGGCGCTGATATCCAGCCTTCGGTGCTACATCGCCGTACGTTGGTGGTGGATGGCTATCGCGGTGAATTACTGGTCGATCCTGAACCCGTGCTTATTCAGGAATATCAGCGGCTCATTAGTGAAGAGATAGAACTCAGTCGTCTGGCGGAGGACGACGTCAATCTTCCCGCCCAACTGAAAAGCGGCGAGCGAGTCAAAGTGATGCTGAATGCCGGGCTCAGTCCCGAGCATGAGGAAAAGTTAGGCAGTCGGATCGACGGTATCGGACTGTACCGTACTGAAATTCCCTTCATGCTGCAAAGCGGGTTTCCCTCGGAAGAAGAGCAGGTGGCGCAGTATCAAGGGATGCTGCAAATGTTTAACGATAAACCGGTGACGCTGCGGACCCTGGATGTGGGAGCGGATAAGCAACTGCCCTATATGCCGATCAGCGAGGAGAACCCGTGTCTGGGCTGGCGCGGGATCCGCATTACGCTGGATCAGCCGGAGATCTTTTTGATCCAGGTCCGCGCGATGCTGCGCGCCAATGCGGCGACTGGCAACCTCAGCATTTTGCTGCCGATGGTCACCAGTATTGATGAAGTCGATGAAGCGCGGCGTCTGATCGAACGCGCCGGGCGCGAGGTCGAGGAGATGATCGGCTATGCGATCCCGAAACCGCGTATCGGCATTATGCTGGAAGTACCATCAATGGTATTTATGCTGCCGCATCTGGCTAACCGGATCGACTTTATCTCGGTCGGCACCAACGATTTAACGCAATATATCCTGGCGGTAGATCGCAACAATACCCGCGTGGCCAGTATTTACGACAGTCTGCATCCGGCTATGCTGCGCGCACTGTCCATGATCGCGCAGGAAGCCGAAAAACATGGCCTCGATCTTCGCTTGTGCGGCGAGATGGCGGGCGATCCGATGTGCGTGGCGATTCTTATCGGTCTGGGATATCGCCATCTTTCGATGAATGGCCGTTCGGTAGCGCGTGTGAAATATCTGCTGCGGCATATCGATTTTGAAGACGCGCAAACCCTTGCCAGACGCAGCCTTGAGGCGCAGATGGCGACCGAAGTGCGTCATCAGGTGGCGGCGTTTATGGAGCGCCGCGGGATGGGGGGATTGATTCGAGGAGGGTTGTAACGACTGGAGCGGGAAAAGAGAGTGACTGTGGATTCACGGCGCAGACAACACGCCTGCAAGATGAAAGACAATGCGTATACATATCTTTTAACGGTAATCGGCATCTCGCTTTTAACCCTTGTGCTATTATTCGCACCTTTGGAGCGTCTGCAACGCGCAGGCGCGCTTATCAATCGCTATCTCTTCAGCGAAATAACAAGAAATTGTGGTGACAGATGACCAGTAGCTATCTGCATTTTCCGGACTTTGATCCGGTCATTTTCTCAATTGGGCCCGTCGCGCTTCACTGGTATGGCTTGATGTATCTGGTGGGGTTCGTTTTCGCGATGTGGTTGGCGGTGCGTCGCGCTAACCGTCCGGGAAGCGGTTGGACCAAAAACGAAGTTGAAAATTTACTCTATGCAGGTTTCCTGGGGGTCTTCCTGGGGGGGCGTATTGGCTATGTCCTGTTTTATAACTTCCCTCTGTTTCTGGATAACCCGCTCTATTTATTCCGCGTCTGGGACGGCGGCATGTCCTTCCACGGCGGGCTTATCGGCGTGATACTGGTGATGATTATCTTCGCCAGGCGCACGAAGCGCTCGTTCTTTCAGGTGTCTGATTTTATTGCGCCGTTAATTCCGTTCGGCCTGGGCGCCGGGCGTCTGGGCAACTTTATCAACGGTGAATTGTGGGGGCGCGTCGATCCTAACTTCCGGTTTGCCATGCTCTTTCCTGGCTCACGCGCGGAAGATATTGCGCTGCTGCCGTCACATCCGCAATGGCAGCCTATTTTTGATACCTACGGCGTATTGCCGCGCCACCCTTCCCAGTTGTATGAACTGGCATTAGAAGGCGTGGTGCTGTTTATCATCCTTAATCTCTTTATTCGCAAACCGCGTCCGATGGGCGCAGTCTCCGGATTATTCCTGATTGGCTATGGCGCGTTTCGTATCATTGTTGAATTCTTCCGCCAGCCGGACGCGCAATTTACCGGCGCGTGGGTACAGTACATCAGCATGGGGCAGATTCTCTCTATCCCGATGATTATCGCTGGCGCGATCATGATGGTTTGGGCATATCGCCGCCGCCCGCAGCAACACGTTTCCTGAGGAACCATGAAACAGTATTTAGAACTGATGCAAAAAGTGCTGGATGAAGGCACACAGAAAAACGACCGTACCGGCACCGGCACGCTTTCCATTTTTGGCCATCAGATGCGTTTTAACCTGCAGGAAGGCTTTCCTCTGGTGACGACAAAACGCTGCCATTTACGTTCAATTATTCACGAACTGCTATGGTTTTTGCAGGGCGATACCAACATCGCTTACCTGCACGAAAATAATGTCACCATCTGGGACGAATGGGCCGATGAGAACGGCGATTTAGGCCCGGTTTATGGTAAGCAGTGGCGTGCATGGCCAACACCGGATGGCCGCCATATCGATCAGATCGCCACGGTCTTAAGCCAGCTTAAAAACGACCCGGACTCTCGTCGTATTATCGTTTCTGCGTGGAACGTCGGCGAGCTGGATAAGATGGCGCTGGCGCCGTGTCACGCCTTTTTCCAGTTTTATGTCGCAGATGGAAAACTCTCCTGTCAGCTTTATCAGCGCTCCTGCGATGTGTTCCTCGGTCTGCCGTTCAACATTGCCAGCTACGCGTTACTGGTGCATATGATGGCGCAACAGTGCGACCTGGACGTCGGCGATTTTGTCTGGACCGGCGGCGACACGCACCTGTACAGCAACCATATGGAGCAGACGCACCTGCAATTAAGCCGTGAACCGCGCGCGCTGCCGAAGTTGGTCATTAAGCGTAAACCCGATTCGCTTTTTGACTACCGGTTCGATGATTTCGAAATTGAAGGCTATGATCCGTACCCCGGTATTAAAGCGCCGGTCGCTATCTAAGCGCTGACGATCCTGCCATAACCGACGCCATCGCGCGTCGGTTTTTTTTACCCTTCATTTCAATCTTCGGCGCGGATTCCTGAAATTTTGCAACGCGCTGCAAGACATGAACTTTTTTCCGTAACGCGCCGAACAATCTGTATTTGGCGCTCGTTATTTTTCTTCCGCCCGCCATACTGCCGACATGAAAAAACAACAGGGCTATACGCTCATTGAAACGGTGGTCGCGATGTCGCTCATTATCATTCTCAGCGCCACAGGACTTTATGGCTGGCAACGCTGGCAGCAGCAACAGCGCCTGTGGCAAACCGCATGTCAGGTGCGGGATTACCTGCTGCAACTTCGTGAGGACGCTCACTGGCATAACCGCGATCACATTCTTCGCGTGGTCAGCGAAGGTGGTTCATGGTGCTTTGTCAGCTCTGTTGCTACGCAAACATCGTGTACGCCATCTTCCCCCTTTGTGTTTACGCCCGACTGGCGTGATGTCGTCCTTGCCGATATCACGCCGTCGTTAGCCTTCTTTGGCCTGCGCAATACGGCATGGGCAGGGCACATCGTACTGAAAAACGCTGCCGGAGAGTGGCGTCTGGTCGTCTCCTCCTGGGGGCGAATCAGGCTATGCGAGCGTAACGAGGCCGCCACGTGTCAATAACCACGCGGGGGTTCTCGCTACTGGAGGTTGTGCTGGCGATGGCGATAGGTTCCATTTTACTGCTTGGATCCGCACGATTTTTACCGGCGTTACAGCGTGAGATCTGGCACAACACGCGACAGTTATCGCTGGAAGATGAAATCTGGCAGCGAACCTATACCGTAGCGAAGCATCTTCAACGTGCGGGTTACTGCCATGGCCACTGTATTGGCGAAGGGTTACATCTTGCCGAACAGGGGCAATGCGTCATCGTTCAGTGGGACGGGAATAATAACGGTGTCTGGGATACCATACCGGCGAAAGAGGCCGACCAGACCGGGTTTCGTATGAAGGATAACGTTCTGGAAACATTACGCGGAGCAACATCTTGCCAGGGTAAGGGATGGGAAAAAATGACCGATCCCAATACGGTACTCATCACGGCGTTTACCGTTGAGCGCTGGGATATAACGGGATTCTCGCCAGTGCTCATGCTGCATCTGCGCGGCGCCAGCAAAGCCGAGCCTCAGACGGTTATTGACGCGCAATACAGCGTAACGGGATTTAATCTGTGAATCGGGAACGTGGCGCTTCTTCGCTAATACTGGCGCTTTTAATACTGATTCTGGGTAGTCTGCTACTGCAAGGCGTAAATCAGCAGCAGGCCAGCTATGCCGCCCGCGTGACGACGCAGAGCATGGCGATACAACGCCAGGCGCTCGTACAGTCGGCGCTGGAATGGGGGCGGGGGCAGCTATGGTCAGGCGTAACCGAAATGGAATGTCGGCGCTATTCCCCTTCAGGAGCGAGGGTCTGTTTGCGGAGATTATCGGGGGATGAGGTGGTGATGGCGGCGCAAGATGATGGCATGACGTTATGGCGTTTGGGCAACGTCATTCAGGGAAGCATTGTCTTTTCTCCCCACGGCTGGAGCGATTTTTGTCCGTTAAAAGAGGTGGCGTTATGTCGCATCCCCTGAATTTACAACGCGGGTTTAGCCTCCCGGAAGTTTTAGTGGCGATGGTTCTAATGGTAATGATCGTCACCGCGCTGTCAGGCTATCAGCGGGTATTAATGCACAGTTTTGCATTACGACACCAGTATCTCCAGATCTGGCGGCAGGCGTGGCAGCAAACGGCGCTGTATCCATTTTCGCCTGCTGAGGACTGGAAGGCCAACCGGATGCAGACAACGCAATCGGGATGTGTCAGCATCAGCGTCACGATGGTTTCACCCTCTGGCAGGCAGGGGCAGATGACGCGCTTGCATTGTCCAAATCGTTAATCGTCAGGAGTAATTATGTTAAGGGTCTACCACTCCAATCGTCTGGATGTGCTGGAAGCGTTGATGGAGTTCATCGTCGAACGCGAGCGGCTGGATGATCCCTTTGAACCAGAAATGATTCTGGTGCAAAGCACGGGTATGGCGCAGTGGCTGCAGATGACCCTTTCACAAAAGTTTGGTATTGCGGCGAATATCGCTTTTCCATTACCGGCGAGTTTTATCTGGGAGATGTTTGTCCGCGTGTTGCCGGATATCCCCAAAGAAAGCGCTTTCAGCAAACAAAGCATGAGCTGGAAACTGATGACCTTGCTGCCGCAGTTGCTAGATAAGGATGAGTTTGTACTGCTGCGCCATTATCTGACCGACGACACCGATAAACGCAAACTCTTTCAGCTTTCCGCGCGCGCCGCCGACCTGTTCGATCAGTATCTGGTTTATCGGCCTGACTGGCTTACGCAGTGGGAAGCGGGAAAAACCGTGGAAGGTCTGGGGGAGGCGCAAAACTGGCAGGCGCCGCTGTGGAAAGCATTGGTGGAATATACCGCCGCGCTGGGGCAGCCGCGCTGGCATCGCGCCAATCTCTACCAACGCTTTATTCAGACGCTGGAGAGCGCGACCGCCTGCCCGCCAGGGTTGCCGTCCCGCGTTTTTATTTGCGGCATTTCCGCGTTACCGCCAGTGTATCTCAGAGCATTGCAGGCGCTGGGTAAACATATTGAAATCCATCTCCTTTTTACTAATCCGTGTCGGTATTACTGGGGGGATATTAAAGACCCAGCCTGGCTGGCAAAACTCATGGCTCGCCAGCGTCGTCACAGTTTTGAAGACCGTCATTTACCGTTGTTCCGTGAAAACCAGAATCCGGAAGCCTTATTTAACAGCGACGGTGAACAGGATATCGGTAATCCGCTACTGGCCTCATGGGGAAAACTGGGGCGGGATTATATCTACCTGCTATCTGAACTGGAAAACAGCCAGGAGCTGGATGCGTTTGTTGATATTACGCCAGATAATCTTTTGCATCGGATTCAGGCGGATATCCTTGAACTGGAAAGCCATGCGGTGGCGGGCGTAAATCTTGAGGAGTATTCGCGCAGCGACAATAAGCGTCTGCTCGATCCCGAGGATAACAGCCTCTCTTTTCACGTTTGTCACAGCCCGCAGCGCGAGGTGGAAATACTGCACGATCGCCTGCTGGCGATGCTGGAAGCCGATCCGACACTAACGCCGCGCGACATTATCGTTATGGTGGCTGATATTGACAGCTATAGCCCGTTTATCCAGGCGGTGTTTGGTAGCGCGCCAACGGAGCGCTATCTGCCTTATGCCATTTCCGATCGGCGGGCGCGTCAGTCACATCCGGTGTTACAGGCATTTATCAGCCTACTTTCGTTACCGGACAGCCGCTTTGTCTCCGAGGATGTTCTGGCGTTGTTAGACGTACCGGTATTGGCTGCCCGCTTTACGATCAACGAAGAAGGGTTGCGTTATTTGCGCTTGTGGGTCAATGAGTCAGGCATTCGCTGGGGAATTGACGATGACAACGTACGCGAGCTGGAACTTCCTGCCACGGGGCAGCATACGTGGCAATTTGGCCTGACGCGTATGCTGCTGGGGTATGCGATGGAAAGCGCCCAGGGCGAGTGGCAGTCGGTTCTGCCTTATGACGAATCCAGCGGTCTGATTGCTGAGCTGGTCGGGCATCTGGCTTCGCTGCTGATGCAGCTTAATATCTGGCGGCGCGGTCTGGCGCAGGAGCGACCGCTGGAAGAGTGGTTGCCCGTTTGTCGCGATATGCTCAATGATTTCTTCCTGCCCGATGCGGACACGGAAGCGGCAATGACATTGATTGAACAGCAGTGGCAGGCCATTATCGCCGAAGGCGTCGCGGCGGAATATGGCGACGCGGTACCGATTTCGCTACTGCGGGATGAACTGGCGCAGCGTCTGGATCAGGAACGTATTAGCCAGCGCTTCCTGGCGGGCCCCATCAATATTTGTACGCTGATGCCGATGCGTTCCATTCCGTTCAGAGTCGTTTGCCTGCTGGGAATGAACGACGGCGTATACCCGCGCCAGCTTGCGCCGTTGGGCTTTGACCTGATGAGCCAAAAACCCATGCGCGGGGATCGAAGCCGTCGCGACGATGACCGCTACCTGTTTCTGGAAGCGTTAATCTCGGCGCAGCAAACGCTGTATATCAGCTACATCGGTCGCTCCATCCAGGATAATAGCGAACGCTTTCCCTCTGTACTGGTGCAAGAATTGGTGGATTACATCGGGCAAAGCCACTATTTGCCGGGCGACGAAACGCTGACCTGTGATGAGAGCGAAGCACGAGTCAAAGCGCATATTACGCGTCTGCATACCCGTATGCCTTTTGATGCGCAAAATTACCAACCCGGCGAACAGCAAAGTTATGCCAGAGAGTGGTTGCCCGCGGCGAGTCAGTCGGGAAAAGCGCATTCTGACTTTGTGCAGCCGCTTCCTTTTACGATGCCGGAAACATTGACTCTGGAAAGTCTGCAGCGTTTTTGGGCCCATCCGGTACGCGCATTTTTTCAGATGCGGCTTCAGGTTAATTTCCGCTCGGAAGAGAGTGAGATTCCTGATGCGGAACCGTTTGAATTAGAGGGATTGACGCGATATCAACTTAACCAACAGTTGCTCAATACGCTGGTTGAAGAGGACGACGCCGAACGCTTGTTCCGCCGTTTCCGGGCTGCGGGAGAGTTGCCTTACGGCGCGTTTGGCGAAATATTCTGGGATGCGCAATGTCAGGAGATGCAGCAACTGGCAAGCCGGGTCATCGCCTGCCGTAAGCCGAGCCAAAGCCTGGAAGTGGATCTGCTTTGCAATGGCGTTCAGCTAACCGGCTGGCTGCCGCAGGTACAGGAGGATGGATTATTGCGCTGGCGTCCCGCTTTAATCAGCGTGGCGCAAGGTGTGCAACTTTGGCTGGAACACCTTGTCTATTGTGCCAGCGGCGGGAGTGGCGAAAGTCGCCTGTTTTTGCGCAAAGAGGGAGAGTGGCGATTTCCGCCTCTTGATAAAACGCAGGCAATGGCTTACCTGGCGCAACTGATTGAAGGCTACCGGGAAGGCATGTCTTCTCCGCTATTGGTACTGCCGGAAAGCGGCGGCGCATGGATAAAAGCCTGTTATGACGCTGAAAATGATGTCATGTTAGACGACGATGACACCTTACAGAAGGCCAGAACAAAGTTTCTACAGGCTTATGAAGGCAACATGATGGTGAGCGGCGAAGGCGAAGATATCTGGTATCAACGTCTTTGGCGTCAGCTGGAATCTGAAACGTTGCAGGCTATCATTGCGCAGTCACGGCATTACCTGTTACCGCTGTTTCGTTTTAATCAGTCTCGTTGATTGTATGAAAATCGCGCCATTAAAAGGCTTCGACTATGATGCGCTCTTCGTCACGGACTGATTACTGATAAAAAAATGCTGCCTGGTTCAGCACAATAATATCCCGTTCCGCTCAGGTCGATGGTTTACGTGACCATACAGATGAGTGGGAATGAAAGTTAATGATGAGGTCCGTGAATGCCCCGCAGCACCTGGTTCAAAGCGTTATTGTTATTGGTCGCCCTCTGGGGGCCTGCAGTTCAGGCGGATATCGGTTGGCAACCGCTGCAAGAAACTATCCGTAAAAGCGATAAAGATACCCGGCAGTATCAGGCGATACGTCTTGATAATGACATGGTGGTGTTGCTCGTATCCGATCCGCAGGCTGTAAAGTCGCTTTCAGCGTTAGTGGTGCCCGTTGGATCGCTTGAAGATCCTGAGGCTCATCAGGGGCTTGCTCATTATCTTGAGCATATGTGCCTGATGGGGTCAAAAAAATATCCGCAGGCGGATAGCCTTGCCGAATACCTTAAAAGACATGGCGGTAGCCACAACGCCAGCACCGCGCCTTATCGAACAGCCTTCTACCTGGAGGTTGAAAACGACGCGCTTCCAGGTGCCGTAGATCGCCTGGCCGACGCCATTGCCGCGCCATTGCTCAATAAAAAGTATGCCGAACGCGAACGAAACGCGGTGAATGCCGAGCTGACGATGGCGCGCACCCGCGACGGTATGCGTATGGCGCAGGTAAGCGCCGAAACCATTAACCCGGCGCATCCAGGCTCGCACTTTTCTGGCGGCAATCTGGAAACGCTAAGCGATAAGCCGGGAAATCCGGTGCAACAGGCGTTGATCGCTTTTCATGAAAAATACTATTCATCTAATCTGATGAAGGCGGTGATTTACAGTAATAAACCCTTGCCGGAACTGGCGCGTATTGCCGCCGCAACCTATGGTCGCGTGCCGAATAAACAGATTAAAAAACCGGAAATTACCGTACCTGTCATCACCGAGGCGCAGAAGGGCATCATTATTCATTACGTGCCGGCGCTACCGCGTAAAGTGCTGCGCGTGGAGTTTCGTATTGATAACAATAGCGCGCAGTTCCGTAGCAAGACCGATGAACTGGTCTCTTATCTGATTGGCAATCGTAGCCCGGGGACGCTCTCTGACTGGCTGCAAAAACAAGGACTGGTCGAAGGTATTAGCGCGGATTCCGATCCGATTGTTAATGGTAACAGCGGCGTATTTGCCATTTCGGCAACGCTGACCGATAAAGGTTTGGCCAATCGTGATGAAGTCGTCGCAGCTATCTTTAGCTATCTCAATACGTTACGTGAAAAAGGGATAGATAAACGTTACTTTGACGAGCTGGCGCATGTGCTGGATCTCGACTTCCGCTATCCGTCGATTACCCGCGATATGGACTATGTCGAGTGGCTGGCGGACACTATGATCCGCGTCCCGGTAGCGCATACGCTGGATGCGGCGAATATCGCCGATCGTTACGATCCTGCCGCTATCAAAAATCGCCTGGCGATGATGACGCCGCAGAATGCGCGCATCTGGTACATCAGTCCCCAGGAACCCCATAATAAGATTGCGTATTTTGTGGATGCGCCTTATCAGGTCGATAAGATTAGCGAACAGACGTTTAAAAACTGGCAGCAAAAAGCACAGGGCATTGCGTTGTCGCTGCCGGAGTTAAACCCCTATATTCCTGATGATTTTTCGCTTGTTAAGAATGACAAAAACTACGTGCGGCCAGAACTGATTGTCGATAAAGCGGATTTGCGCGTGGTTTATGCGCCGAGTCGTTATTTCGCCAGCGAGCCAAAAGCTGACGTGAGCGTGGTATTGCGTAACCCGCAGGCGATGGACAGCGCCCGCAATCAGGTACTGTTCGCCCTTAATGATTATCTGGCGGGAATGGCGCTCGATCAGCTCAGCAACCAGGCGGCAGTGGGCGGCATTAGCTTTTCCACTAACGCCAACAATGGTCTGATGGTCACTGCGAACGGTTATACCCAGCGTTTGCCGCAGCTTTTCCTGGCGCTGCTGGAAGGATATTTTAGCTACGACGCCACGGAGGAACAGCTGGCGCAGGCGAAATCCTGGTATACGCAGATGATGGATTCTGCGGAGAAGGGAAAAGCCTACGAACAGGCGATTATGCCGGTGCAGATGATTTCGCAGGTGCCTTATTTTTCCCGTGATGAACGTCGCGCTTTGCTGCCGTCCATTACGTTAAAAGAGGTGATGGCCTATCGTAATGCGTTAAAAACGGGCGCTCGTCCGGAATTTCTGGTTATAGGGAATATGAGCGAAGCCCAGGCGACCTCTCTGGCGCAAGATGTCCAAAAACAGCTCGCGGCGAACGGATCGGCGTGGTGTCGTAACAAAGACGTGGTGGTTGAGAAAAAGCAGTCCGTAATATTTGAAAAAGCGGGCAGTAGCACCGACTCCGCGTTAGCCGCGGTCTTTGTCCCGGTCGGCTACGACGAGTATGTCAGCGCCGCCTACAGCGCGATGTTAGGTCAGATTGTTCAACCGTGGTTTTACAATCAGCTACGAACCGAAGAGCAACTGGGATACGCCGTTTTCGCCTTTCCGATGAGCGTTGGCCGTCAGTGGGGAATGGGATTCCTGCTACAGAGCAACGATAAACAGCCCTCTTACCTGTGGCAACGCTATCAGGCATTTTTCCCTGACGCCGAGGCGAAGCTGAGGGCGATGAAGCCGGAAGAGTTCGCCCAAATTCAGCAGGCGATCATTACGCAAATGCGCCAGGCGCCGCAAACGTTGGGCGAAGAAGCATCCCGCTTAAGCAAGGATTTCGATCGGGGTAATATGCGCTTTGACTCGCGTGATAAAATCATCGCTCAGATAAAATTGCTGACGCCACAAAAGCTTGCCGACTTCTTCCACCAGGCGGTGGTGGAACCACAAGGTATGGCAATATTGTCACAGATTGCCGGTAGCCAGAATGGAAAAGCAGAATACGTGCATCCGACAGGCTGGAAAGTGTGGGATAACGTCAGCGCATTGCAGCAAACGTTACCTCTAATGAGCGAAAAGAATGAATGATGTCGCCGAGACTCTTGATCCTCTGCGCTTGCCCCTTACAGGCGAGCGTTTGATTGAAGCATCAGCGGGCACAGGCAAAACGTTTACTATCGCGGCGCTGTATCTGCGGTTATTGCTCGGTTTAGGCGGCAGTGCCGCATTTCCCCGTCCGTTGACCGTTGAAGAACTGCTGGTGGTAACCTTTACGGAGGCCGCCACTGAAGAGCTGCGTGGGCGAATCCGCAGTAATATCCATGAGTTGCGCATCGCCTGTCTGCGGGAAAGCACGGATAATCCGCTTTATGCCCGCTTGCTGGAAGAAATTAGCGACAAAAAGCAGGCCGCGCAGTGGTTATTACTGGCGGAACGACAAATGGACGAGGCCGCGGTCTTTACCATCCACGGTTTTTGCCAGCGTATGCTCAGCCTGAACGCTTTCGAATCCGGTATGTTGTTTGAGCAACAGCTTATTGAAGACGAATCTTTGTTGCGTTATCAGGCCTGCGCCGATTTCTGGCGGCGTCATTGCTATCCGCTGCCGCGCGACATCGCGCAGGTGGTGTTTGACGTGTGGAAGGGACCGAAGGCGCTCTTAAAGGATATCGATCGTTATCTGCAGGGCGAAGCGCCGGTCATTAAAGCGCCGCCATCGCAGGAGGAGACGCTGGCATCGCGTCATGAACAGATCCTGGCGCGTATCAACCAGGTGAAGCAGCAGTGGTGTGAGGCGGTTAGCGAGCTGGACGCGCTAATCGAATCATCCGGCATCGATCGCAGAAAATTCAACCGCGGCAATCAGGCGAAATGGATCGAAAAGATCACCGCGTGGGCGCAAGAAGAGACTAAAAATTATCAATTACCTGAGGCGTTGGGAAAATTTTCACAGCGTTTTTTAGCTGAGCGCACCAAAGCTGGCGGCGTGACGCCCCAGCACCCATTGTTTGTCGCCATCGATAACCTGTTAGGCGAACCGCTATCGATTAAAGATCTGGTTCTTACCCGAGCGCTCTCAGAGATCCGTGAAACGGTGGCTCAGGAAAAACGCCGGCGCGGCGAGCTGGGGTTTGACGATATGCTCAGCCGTTTAGATACCGCGCTGCGTAGTGAAAGCGGCGAGGCGCTGGCTGCGGCGATTCGTACCCGTTTTCCGGTGGCGATGATCGATGAATTTCAGGATACCGACCCACAACAGTACCGTATTTTTCGCCGTATCTGGCGACATCAACCCGATACGGCGCTATTGCTGATTGGCGATCCTAAACAGGCGATTTATGCGTTTCGTGGCGCGGATATCTTTACCTACATGAAGGCTCGCAGCGAAGTGAGCGCGCACTATACCCTTGACACTAACTGGCGCTCCGCGCCGGGGATGGTGAATAGCGTTAACAAGCTGTTCAGTCAGATGAATGACGCCTTTATGTTCCGCGATATTCCCTTCAGTCCGGTAAAGTTTGCGCCCAGAAACCAGTCGCTGCAATTTAAAGTGAATGACGCGCCTCAACCGGCGATGACCCTGTGGCTAATGGAGGGGGAAAGCTGCGGTTCGGGCGATTATCAAAGTTATATGGCGCAGGTGTGCGCCACGCAAATTCGCGACTGGCTGCGTGCCGGGCAAACGGGCGACGCGCTGCTGACGAACGGCGATTCGTCGCGGCCCGTTCGCGCCTCGGATATTAGCGTGCTGGTGCGCAGCAGGCGGGAAGCCGCGCTGATACGGGATGCGCTGACCTTACTGGCGATCCCCTCCGTCTATCTTTCTAACCGCGACAGCGTATTCGAAACGCTCGAAGCGCAGGAGATGCTGTGGGTGTTGCAGGCGGTGATGGCGCCCGAACGTGAGAATACGCTGCGTAGCGCTCTGGCGACATCAATGATGGGCCTTACCGCGCTGGATATCGAAACGCTTAACAATGATGAAAATGCGTGGGATGCGGTTGTCGAAGAGTTTGATGGCTACCGACAGATTTGGCATAAACGCGGCGTGATGCCTATGCTGCGCGCGCTAATGTCGGCGCGCAATATTGCTGAAAACCTGCTGGCGACGGCGGGAGGTGAACGTCGGCTGACGGATATTCTGCATATTAGCGAACTGTTACAGGAAGCCGGTTCGCAGCTGGAAAGCGAACATGCGCTGGTGCGTTGGCTGGCGCAACATATCCTTGAACCCGATAGCAATGCTTCCAGCCAGCAACTACGTCTGGAAAGCGATAAGCATCTGGTGCAAATCGTCACCATTCATAAATCGAAAGGTCTGGAATACCCGCTGGTCTGGTTACCTTTTATCACCCATTTCCGCGTGCAGGACCAGGCTTTTTATCACGACAGGCACTCCTACGAGGCGGTGCTGGACCTTAGTCACGCCGAAGAGAGCATAGCACTGGCGGAAGCCGAGCGCCTGGCGGAAGACCTGCGCCTACTTTATGTCGCGCTGACCCGTGCAGTGTGGCATTGCAGCCTCGGCGTCGCGCCGCTGGTACGGCGTCGCAGCGATAAGAAAGGCGAGACGGATGTGCACCAAAGCGCGCTTGGGCGACTCCTGCAAAAAGGCGAACCGATGGATGCCGCAGGCCTTCGCGCCTGTATTGAGGCGCTATGCGACGAGGATATCGTGTGTCGAACGCCAGGCAATACGGATAACGACCGCTGGCAAATTGCCGCTGCCTCGCACGCGGAACTCAGTGCCAGAACGCTGCAACGCCTGCTTTATGATAGCTGGCGCGTCACCAGTTATTCCGGTTTGCAGCAGCGGGGACATAGCGTGGCGCAAGATCTTATTCCTCGTCTCGACATTGACGCCGCAGGCGTTGGCGAAGCGGCGGAAGCGCCGGCAATGACGCCGCATCACTTTCCTCGCGGGGCATCGCCGGGAACATTTTTGCACAACCTGTTTGAAGAGCTTGATTTTACTCAACCGATAAACCCCCAATGGGTACAGGAAAAACTGGAGCTGAGTGGTTTTGAGACGCGATGGGAGCCCGTACTTACCCGCTGGCTGGACACCGTGTTGCACGTTCCCCTTAACGAGACGGGCGTTAGTCTGAGCGTGCTGACCGAGCGTGAAAAACAGGTCGAAATGGAGTTTTATCTGCCGATTGCCCAGCCGCTTACCGCCGGAGAGCTGGATGCGTTGATTCGTCGATACGACCCGCTTTCAGCAGGTTGCCCTGCGCTGGATTTCATGCAGGTTCGCGGCATGTTAAAGGGCTTTATCGACCTGGTGTTCCGTTATGAGGGGCGCTATTACCTGCTCGACTATAAATCTAACTGGCTGGGCGAGGATAGCGCCGCTTATACCCAGACGGCGATGGCTGCGGCGATGCAGGCGCATCGCTATGATTTGCAGTACCAGCTTTATACGCTGGCATTGCATCGTTACCTTCGTCATCGCATGGCGAATTACGACTATGAACGCCATTTCGGCGGCGTCATCTATCTCTTTTTACGCGGGGTGGATAGCGAACGTCCGCAGCAGGGTATTTTTACCACTCGTCCTGCGGCGGCGTTAATTAACCAACTGGATGATATGTTTGCAGGTGAAATGAGTGAGGAGGCGCAATGACAATCCAGGAGCGGTTGCTGGAGGCCGTTGAACAAAAACTCTTACGGCCCATTGATGCCCAGTTTGCTTTAACCGTCGCCGGTAACGACGATCCCGCCGTGACGCTGGCGGCAGCGCTGCTTAGTCATGACGCAGGTGAAGGTCACGTGTGTCTGCCGTTGTCGCGTTTAACGTTAACGGAGGAGGCGCATCCCTTACTGGTCGCCTGGATAAGCGAAACGGCTACGCCAATCGACTGGAAAAAGCGGTTACTGGCGTCTGCGGCGGTTAGCTGCGGCGATAGCCCCGCGCCGTTAATTCTGTGCGGCGATCGCCTCTACCTGAATCGCATGTGGTGCAACGAGCGTACGGTTGCGCGCTTTTTTAACGAGGTTAACCAGGCCATCGCCGTAGATGAAGATCAGTTATCCCGTATTCTGGACGCGCTATTCCCTCCGACAGACGAGGTGAACTGGCAAAAGGTGGCCGCCGCCGTAGCGCTAACTCGCCGTATCTCCGTGATTTCAGGCGGTCCCGGCACCGGTAAAACCACCACCGTCGCGAAGCTGCTGGCGGCATTAATTCAAATGGCGGATGGCGAACGTTGCCGTATCCGGCTGGCGGCGCCGACCGGGAAAGCGGCCGCACGCCTGACGGAGTCGCTCGGCGCGGCGTTGCGTCAGCTTCCACTTACCGATGCGCAGAAAAAGCGTATACCGGAGGACGCCAGTACGCTGCACCGACTGCTGGGCGCACAGCCCGGCAGCCAGCGATTACGCCATCATGCGGGCAACCCGCTGCATCTGGACGTGCTGGTGGTCGATGAAGCATCAATGATTGATTTGCCGATGATGTCACGTTTGATTGACGCTCTGCCGCCGCACGGGCGGGTCATTTTTCTTGGCGATCGCGATCAGTTGGCATCCGTTGAGGCGGGCGCTGTGTTGGGCGATATTTGCGCCTATGTCAACGCAGGGTTTACGGCGGAACGCGCCCGACAGTTAAGTCGACTAACAGGGAGCGCCATTCCGGCGGGGGCCGGAACGCAAGCCGCATCTTTACGCGATAGCCTCTGTTTATTGCAAAAGAGCTACCGTTTCGGCAGCGATTCTGGCATCGGCAAGCTGGCGGCGGCGATTAACTGCGGCGACAGGTCGGCAATCCAGGCTGTTTTTCAGCAGGGGTTTAGCGATATAGAGAAGCGTACATTGCAAAGCAGCGACGATTATGCCGGGATGCTGGATGAAGCGCTGGCGGGCTATGGTCGCTACCTGCGGTTGCTGCAAGAGAAAGCGACGCCGGAGGCAATCCTGCAGGCTTTCAATGAGTATCAACTGCTTTGCGCGCTGCGCGAAGGCCCATTTGGCGTGAGGGGATTGAATGACCGCATTGAGCAGGCGATGGTGCAGCAACGAAAAATTCAGCGGCACCCGCATTCTCGCTGGTATGAAGGGCGTCCGGTAATGATTGCGCGCAACGATAGCGCGTTGGGGCTATTTAACGGCGATATTGGTATTGCGCTCGATCGCGGGCAGGGGTTACGCGTCTGGTTTGTGATGCCGGACGGCACGATCAAGTCCGTTCAGCCCAGCCGTCTGCCGGAACATGATACAACCTGGGCGATGACGGTACATAAATCACAGGGGTCTGAATTTGATCACGCCGCGCTGATTTTACCCAGCCAACGTTCGCCGGTCGTGACGCGGGAGCTGGTGTATACCGCTGTTACGCGGGCGCGGCGGCGGTTATCGCTGTATGCCGATGAACGGATCCTGGCAGGCGCGATTGTGACGCGTACGGAGCGGCGCAGCGGATTAGCCACCTTATTTGATGAAGTCAGTCGTACCGGATAAGACGAGTTCTCGCCGGATGGCGACGCGCAGCGTCTTATCCGGCCTCCAAATGATGCTTTCGAGCGTAGGCCTGATAAGCGCAGCGCCATCAGGCCCCCTCGTTACCCTAAATCCGCCATCAGCACCTTTGAACGTCGCTGATAGTTATACATTTTTTTCTTGCTCTCAGGCAGTAACTCAATATCGACAGGCGTGAAACCGCGCTCCTGGAACCAGTGAATACTGCGCGTCGTCAGCACAAACAATTTACGCAGCCCCATTTGCCGCGCCTGGGCGGCAACCCGCTCCAGAAGCACTTCTCCACGCGATGAGCTGCGGTAATCCGGATGTACCGCTACGCAGGCCATTTCGCCTATTTTCTCTTCCACAAAAGGATACAGCGCCGCGCAGGCGATAGTCATATTATCGCGCTGAATAATGGTAAATTTATCGATCTCCATCTCCAGTTGTTCACGGGAACGGCGTACCAGAATGCCCTGCTGTTCCAGTGGGCGGATAAGCTCCAGAATACCGCCAATATCGTTGATGGTGGCGCGGCGGATCTGCTCGGCGCTCTCCATGACGATCTGCGTACCGATACCGTCACGCGAGAACAATTCCTGTAATAGCGAGCCATCTTCCTGATAGCTGATCAGATGGCAACGACGAACGCCGCTACGACAGGCTTTTACCGCGCCGCGCAAAAAACGTACGGTTCCGGAGTTGTAATCGCCCTGCGCTTCCAACTCTTCCACCCGCGCCTGTGCTTCATTCGGGAAGAGTTCAGAAATGATGCCGCCCTCGCTATTGGTAACGCCCTGAGAAGAACAGAAACCGATCATTTTTTCCGCTTTCAGTTTAACGGCGAGTTGAGTGGCAATCTCTTCTGAGGTCAGATTAAAACTTTCGCCGGTCACTGAGACGGCGACCGGCCCCATCAGAACGATCGCGCCGTTATCCAACTGGCGGTTGATCGCATCTTCATCAATGCGCCGGATACGGCCGCTATGACAGTAGTCCACGCCATCATCAACGCCCAGCGGCTGCGCAATGGTGAAATTGCCACTGACGACATTAATGTGCGCGCCCTGCAACGGCGTATTGTTCAGACTCATCGACAGACGGGCGGTAATATCAAGCTGGAGTAAACCGGCGGCCTGTTTCACCAGCTCCAGTGTTTTGGCGTCCGTCACCCGTGTGTTTTTGTGGTAAATCGGTTCATGATGATGCGCGGCCAGATTGGCGTCGATTTGCGGTCGCGCGCCATACACCACGACAAGGCGAATACCGAGGCTATGCAGTAGCCCGATATCGCTAACGATGCTGGAAAAATTGTCATGCTCAATGGCTTCGCCGCCGAGCATAATGACAAAGGTTTTTCCGCGATGGGTATTGATATAGGGAACTGAATGGCGAAACCCTTCTACCAGTTCGGTTTTACGTTCCTTTATCATTGCGCGCCCCACTAGTGAATTATTATTCGAAATTAGTGTATTTTTATTCTGTTTTTGCCCTCTGTGCAAGCGTAAATTTTATGCGGTCCGATCGCTTTTCTTAGTAATGCCGTGAATATAAAAAGAATGTTTACCCTTTTATAGATGACAGATTATGCGTCATTCGCTAAAGTTTCCGGTCAATTTGGATGAACTTTGTATGATCTCTATTTAGTTTTTGCTCGGGAGAAGCATGTCGGGAGCCAATTCAGCAATCAGCCGTCGCCGTTTACTACAAGGCGCGGGCGCCATGTGGCTATTAAGCGTGAGCCAGGTCGGGCTGGCTGCCGTAAGCCAGGTCGTTGCGGTGCGTATCTGGCCTGCGTCCAGCTATACCCGCGTCACGGTAGAGTCGAATCGTCTGCTGAAATATAAACAATTTGCCTTAAGTAACCCGGACCGCGTGGTGGTAGATATTGAGGATGTGAATCTGAACTCGGTGCTTAAAGGCATTGGCGCGCAGATTCGCAGCGACGATCCGTATATCAAATCCGCAAGGGTAGGGCAGTTTGATCCTAAGACTGTGCGTATGGTCTTTGAGCTAAAACAAAACGTGAAGCCGCAGCTATTTGCGCTGGCGCCTGTGGCAGGCTTTAAAGAACGTCTGGTGATGGATCTTTATCCTGCCAATGCGCAGGATATGCAGGATCCGCTGCTGGCGCTGCTGGAAGACTACAATAAAGGCGATCTGGATAAACAGGTGCCGCCTTCGCAAAGCGGGCCGCAGCCCGGTAAAGCGGGGCGCGACCGCCCCATTGTTATTATGCTTGATCCGGGACACGGCGGCGAAGACCCCGGCGCGATAGGCAAATACAAAACACGTGAAAAAGACGTGGTGCTCCAGATAGCCCGCCGCCTGCGCGCGTTGATCGAAAAAGAAGGCAACATGAAGGTCTATATGACGCGCAATGAAGACATCTTCATTCCGTTAAAAGTCCGGGTGGCGAAAGCGCAGAAACAGCGCGCCGACCTGTTTGTCTCTATTCATGCGGATGCCTTCACCAGCCGGCAGCCTAGCGGTTCATCCGTATTCGCGCTATCGACCAAAGGCGCCACCAGTACCGCGGCGAAATATCTGGCGCAAACGCAGAACGCCTCGGACTTAATTGGCGGCGTGAGCAAAAGCGGTGACCGTTATGTCGACCATACAATGTTCGATATGGTGCAATCGCTGACCATTGCCGATAGTTTGAAATTCGGTAAAGCGGTGTTGAAGCAGCTTGGTAAAATTAATGACCTGCATAAAAACAAGGTCGAGCAGGCGGGGTTTGCGGTGTTAAAGGCGCCCGATATTCCGTCTATTCTGGTCGAGACGGCGTTTATCAGTAACATTGAAGAAGAACGCAAGCTCAAGACCGCGACGTTCCAGCAACAGGTCGCAGAGTCGATTCTGGCGGGCATTAAAGCGTATTTTGCCGATGGGGCGACGCTGGCGAGAAGAAGTTAACCTGAGATGACGGCGAGTTTATTGCGCGGGTAAGTAGGATGCTGCCCGCACTGTCGTTGCGGACCAGACGACAGATACAAAAAAACACCCGTAAGGGCGTTCATTAAGTTGGTTGCGGGGGCCGGATTTGAACCGACGACCTTCGGGTTATGAGCCCGACGAGCTACCAGGCTGCTCCACCCCGCGTCCGTCTAAACTTGCATTCTCATTGTAATTGGTTGCGGGGGCCGGATTTGAACCGACGACCTTCGGGTTATGAGCCCGACGAGCTACCAGGCTGCTCCACCCCGCGTCCGTGGATGCGCACTATACTCCGCTGAGCTTTTGTTGCAACCCTTTTTTCATATAAATCGCTAATTTCTCATGAATTGCGCAAATACACCGCAGATAGCGCGATTTTTAAACGAATTTACATAATGAGATCGCGATCGCATTTCATTACTCCGGACGGTTTGTTATCTTCACCGGGCACTTTCGATTACGCAGAAGACGAGACACCATGAAAGGACGTTGGGCAAAATATGTGGCGACAGGCGTAATGCTGGCAATGCTGGCTGCCTGTTCATCAAAACCGACCGATCGCGGTCAGCAATATAAGGACGGGAAATTTACCCAGCCCTTCTCCCTGGTAAACCAGCCGGACGCGGTGGGCGCGCCGATTAATGCTGGTGACTTTGCCGAGCAGGTCAACCAGATCCGTTCCGCGTCGCCGCGTTTATACACCAATCAAAGCAACGTCTATAACGCTGTCCAGAACTGGTTACGTTCCGGAGGCGATACGCGCACTATGCGCCAGTTTGGTATTGATGCCTGGCAGATGGAAGGCACCGACAACTACGGTAACGTCCAGTTCACGGGCTACTATACGCCCGTCGTTCAGGCTCGCCATACGCGCCAGGGCGCGTTCCAGTATCCTATCTATAGTATGCCTCCAAAACGCGGACGCTTACCGTCCCGCGCCCAGATCTACGCAGGCGCGCTGAGCGATAAGTACATCCTGGCCTGGAGTAATTCGCTGATGGATAACTTTATTATGGATGTCCAGGGCAGCGGTTATATTGATTTCGGTGACGGTAGTCCGCTGAACTTCTTTAGTTATGCCGGTAAAAACGGCTGGCCTTATCGTAGTATTGGTAAAGTGCTTATCGATCGCGGTGAAGTGAAAAAAGAAGATATGTCGATGCAGGCTATACGCGAATGGGGAGAGAAGCACAGCGAAGCGGAAGTGCGTGAATTACTGGAGCAGAACCCGTCGTTCGTCTTCTTTAAGCCGCAATCTTTTGCGCCGGTCAAAGGCGCCAGCGCTGTACCGCTGATTGGGCGAGCATCCGTCGCCTCCGACCGCAGCATCATTCCGCCTGGCACGACCTTGTTGGCGGAAGTACCGTTGCTGGATAACAACGGTAAATTTAGCGGTCAGTATGAGCTACGTTTGATGGTCGCGCTGGATGTCGGCGGAGCGATTAAAGGCCAGCACTTTGATATTTACCAGGGGATCGGCCCGGATGCCGGGCATCGTGCCGGATGGTATAATCACTATGGTCGCGTCTGGGTGTTAAAAAGCGCGCCGGGCGCCGGTAACGTGTTTAGCGGCTGATTGTGGTATTCTGCGACAACCGGATTGCCCGATAACGCGATCGCTATCGGGCCTGAAAATAGTGAGCAGGGGTGAGGAATAACCTCACCTTTTTTTATTCTGAGGTCATATGTCAGTGGTGATAAGTGATGCCTGGCGCCAACGCTTTGGCGGCACCGCGCGTCTGTACGGTGAAAAAGCGCTGCAGCGGTTTGCTGAGGCGCATATCTGCGTCGTGGGAATCGGCGGGGTGGGATCATGGGCGGCAGAGGCGCTGGCGCGTACGGGCATCGGCGCGATTACGCTGATTGATATGGACGATGTCTGCGTGACCAATACGAACCGTCAGATCCATGCGTTGCGTGATAACGTCGGGTTGGCGAAAGCGGAAGTGATGGCCGAACGGATTCGTCAAATTAACCCGGAGTGCCGGGTAACGGTTATCGATGATTTCATCACGCCGGATAATGTGGCGGGTTATATGGACGCGGGTTTTACCTATGTCATTGACGCCATTGACAGCGTTCGTCCAAAAGCCGCTCTGATTGCGTACTGTCGCCGATATAAGGTTCCTTTAGTGACCACTGGCGGCGCGGGCGGGCAGATCGATCCGACGCAAATCCAGGTCGCTGATTTGGCGAAAACCATCCAGGATCCGCTGGCGGCAAAACTGCGTGAGAGATTGAAACATAATTTTGGCGTAGTGAAGAACAGTAAAGGTAAGCTGGGCGTGGACTGCGTTTTTTCCACCGAAGCGCTGGTTTACCCACAGGCAGACGGTTCCGTATGCGCGATGAAAGCTACCGCAGAAGGGCCAAAACGGATGGATTGCGCCTCTGGCTTCGGCGCGGCGACGATGGTGACGGCAACGTTCGGTTTTGTCGCCGTTTCCCATGCGCTGAAGAAGATCATGGCTAAAGCGGCGCGACAAGAATAAAAGGACGGGGCGGAGTGTCACGCAGACGCGTATCCGGCCCTGCGCCCTTCGTTAGCGAAAGAAGCGCTGTACCCTGCCGAACACCGGTTTCAGACGGGCGCGGAGATAATGGGAATATAAATTTTCAGATATGCATAAAAACAACCCGAACCATACCGCACAAAAGCAGAGCAATTCCGCGTAATTAATGTGCTCGCCAAATATCATAATGGCAAGTAAGAACTGTAAAGACGGCTCTATATATTGCGCCAGTCCGGTGACAATCAACGAGGTGTGATTTAACGCGATGGCAAATAATACCAGTGGAATGATCGTCACTGGCGCCGTCATGACATACAAAAAGAAAGGAGTATTAGCGGATATAAGTGGTCCGGTATCGCTAAAGAGAAAAATTAATAGTGAGACAGGCAATGCCCATAATGTTTCAATCGTTATCGATGTCATCACATCATAATGTATAAACTTTCGCGCCAGGCCATATAGCGCAAATGATAATCCCATGGTTAGCGCCAGCGCCGGGAAATGCCGTAACATGATAATTTGAAAAGTCAGGCCACAGACACCAGAAAAAACGGCGATGGCCTGAAACAACGACAGTTTTTCTTTAAGAAAAATGCATCCCAGCGCAATAACAAATAGCGGGTTGATAAAATAGCCGAGGCTGGCATCAAGCACCAGATGATGGGTTAGCGCATAAATAAAAGATGACCATGAGACAATCATCAAAAGTCCGGCGATCATGCAGAAGAAAAAAGATTTTTTATCTTTCCAGGCATCATGAAATCGCGTTCGCTGCCGAAATAACAATCTTACTGCCAGTAATAATGGAATTGACCAGAACACCCGGTATATCAATATTTGTGCGAGATTTCCCCCTGATAAATATTGATAATATAAAGGTGTTAACCCCCATAATATAAATGCCAGTACCACAAACATGGTACCGCTACGCAGATATTTTTCCACTTATCCATATCCTGTTATAACTTCACCCGATGCGTATGAATTTTCCAGTTCTCCTGCTACGCTACATCGAGTGGCTTTATTTACTCTAAAATCTTCACGCCGTTTTAACATGGATTCTAACATTGTAATTTCATTGTGATAGCTGATAAAAATCAAAAGAATGTTTATCAGGGAAATCTGACGCCGAAACTAATAAAGTGACTGGATTATTTTATCTGCATCGCCTGACCGCCGCGGACGGCACTGTCAGGCGACAGGATATTTACGCTATTTCAACGCTTATGCGTTGCGGCAACAATCGCTTCGCTCAGCGCGTTCAGCCCCTGACTGCGTGAGGCGCTAAGCTGGGCGCATAAACCCAGCTCATCAAACAGCGCCAGCGGTGAACGAGCCTGTAATTCGGCGGCGTTTTTTCCTTCCACTGCGGTGAGCAATACCGCCAGCAGGCCGCGGACAATCCGCCCCTCACTGTCGCCGAAAAAGTGCATTGTTCCGTTATCTGATCGGGTGAAACCCAGCCAGACACGATTCTCGCAGCCGGCTATCTCCTTCGCCTGCGCTTTGCATTCATCCGGCAGAGCGGGGAGCTGTTTTCCTAACAGAATCAACTGACGATATTTATCCTCCCACTGGGTCAGCGGGAGAAAGATAGCGCGTAACGTCTCTTCCGTTACCGTTGTGCCGAACGGGTGTCCGGTATAAAGAGGGTTTGTCATTAATCCACCAGCAGTTCCAGCGCGCGGTCAACGGCGTTAACCAACGCATCCACATCATGTTGGGTATTATACGGCGCAAAAGAGGCGCGCAGAGTCCCTGTGACGCCAAGTTCCGCCAGCAATGGCTGGGCGCAATGTTGCCCGGCCCGGAGCGCAATACCGTATTCCGCCAGCAGCGTCACCATATCGCCGTGGTGCACGCCGACAAAATCAAAGGCCAGAAGGCTGGAGTCCTGGCAGCGGAACGAACGAAAGCCCGGACGTTTCGCCAGTGCGTCTTCCGCCAGCGTCGCCAGCCCGCGGCTCCAGTTTTCGGCCTGTTCAATATCGATATCGGACAGCCATTCCAGCGCAGCGCTCAGGCCGATGACCCCGGCGACGTTCGGCGTCCCCGCTTCCAGTTTCCAGGGAGCGCTTTGAGTGGTGAAGCCTTCAAAGCTAACGTCACGGATCATCTTGCCGCCGCCGAGCCAGGGCGACATCGCCTCAAGAAGCTCCGGCTTACCGTACAGCACGCCGATACCGGTCGGGCCATACAGTTTGTGAGCGGAAAAAGCATAAAAATCGATATCAAGCTGCTGAACATCCGCCGGGAAGTGTACCGCGCCTTGCGCGCCATCTACCATCACGACCATTCCCGCCGCGTGAGCGGCGCTGATAGCGCTTGCGAGATCCGGACAGCCGCCCGTTACGTTCGACATTTGCCCCAGCGCCAGTATCCGGCTGCGCGACGTGATCAGTTCCGGCAGACGCTCAACATCAGGAAGACGTCGGTCATTAAGCGGCAGTTTTATGACCTGCGCGCCGGTTTGTTGCGCCACCATCAGCCAGGGCACAAGGTTGGCGTGATGCTCGGCGACGCTAACGATAATTTCATCGCCGGAGCGCAGACGAGGACGGGCGTAACACTGCGCCACCATGTTGATCGCTTCGGTGGTGCCGCGTGTCCAGACGATACTTTTTTCATCGGGCGCGTTTAACAGCCGCGCTGCTTTTGCTCTGGCCGCTTCATATTGCGCCGTCAGGCGCTGCGCCTGCGCAAACTGGCTACGATGAACGTTACCGGCGCTCAAACAATAAAACTGGTGCGTGGCGTCAATGACTGCCTGTGGCTTTAATGCCGTGGCGGCGCTATCGAGATAAACACCCGCATCGGCTAGCGCGGGAAACTGCGCGCGAAACTGCGTGGGATTAAAAGCGTTCATGATATTCCTCGGTTCAGTTTACCGATCGTGGCGTAAAAGCGCGGCTGATACAAGGTTTGTCCTAACCATCGGAATCGTCTGTATATCCTGGCGAATTATGTAAAGGAGGTTATGCTGAATAATGTTAGGCGAATGTTTAAGCCTGTTACGGAGTCCGCTTTAAATAGCACAAACAGCTTTAAGGAGAAGAAGATGAAAAAGACTGCCGCAATTATCTCTGCATGTATGCTGACTTTTGCCCTGAGCGCCTGTTCCGGTCCTAATTACGTTATGCACACCAATGATGGACGTAGCATTGTGACCGACGGTAAACCCCAGACCGATAACGATACCGGTATGATTTCGTATAAAGACGCTAATGGCAACAAACAGCAGATCAATCGTACTGACGTGAAAGAGATGGTGGCTCTGGAAAACTAACCGTTTGTTATACAAAAAAAAGCACCGCAATATGGCGGTGCTACATTAATCACTATGGACAGACAGGGTAAATGTACAGGAAGTGAAAAAGGGTAGTCTCGCTACCGTGGTCTGAATCGCAGACCAATTGCAAACACAACAACACAACATCACAACCGTAAGCCAAAAGCCCATCAGAACACGCATTCCGATAAAACTTTTCGTTCCGGCTCAGGAAGTGCCGCCACTATAGGTATTTGCTGGTAGAACCTCAACGGACAATTTATAATGTCTCAGATTAAAAAAACTAATAGGTTACATGTTGTTACCTATTTGTTAAATTCATTCGACATTAAGTCCAGAGGCCATGTCAAAACGATTACCTCCTTTAAATGCGTTACGCGTTTTTGATGCTGCCGCGCGCCATTTGAGCTTTACGCGAGCAGCGGAAGAACTTTTTGTGACGCAGGCCGCAGTAAGCCACCAAATTAAGTCACTTGAGGATTTTTTGGGGCTAAAACTGTTCCGCCGCCGCAATCGTTCGCTGCTGCTGACGGAAGAAGGCCAAAGCTATTTTCTCGACATTAAAGAGATATTTTCCCAGCTCACGGAAGCAACGCGTAAGCTCCAGGCGCGCAGTGCCAAAGGGGCGCTGACGGTGAGTTTACCGCCCAGTTTTGCCATCCAGTGGCTGGTGCCCAGGCTCTCCAGCTTTAACTCAGCTTATCCGGGAATTGACGTTCGGATACAAGCCGTTGACCGTCAGGAAGATAAACTGGCAGACGATGTCGATGTCGCGATTTTTTATGGCCGGGGAAACTGGCCGGGCTTGCGCGTCGAAAAATTATACGCAGAATATTTACTGCCCGTCTGTTCTCCTTTATTACTCACAGGCGAAAAACCGTTAAAAACGCCGGAAGATCTGGCGAAACACACGCTATTGCACGATGCCTCCCGGCGTGACTGGCAGGCCTATACTCGTCAGTTAGGGCTCAACCATATTAACGTTCAGCAAGGGCCGATATTTAGCCACAGCGCGATGGTGCTACAGGCCGCTATTCACGGACAGGGGATCGCGCTGGCGAATAATGTTATGGCGCAGTCGGAAATTGAAGCCGGGCGACTGGTGTGTCCATTTAACGATGTTCTGGTGAGTAAGAATGCTTTTTATCTGGTTTGTCATGACAGCCAGGCAGAACTGGGTAAAATAGCCGCCTTCCGTCAGTGGATTTTGGCGAAGGCGGCGACGGAGCAAGAAAAATTCCGTTTTCGTTACGAACAATAATTAACTTAGGGTATGACCATGACCAGCCGTTTTATGCTGATTGTCGCCGCTATCAGCGGTTTTATTTACGTTGCTCTGGGCGCGTTCGGGGCGCATGTTTTGAGTAAAACCCTGGGCGTGGTTGAAATGGGCTGGCTTCAGACCGGCCTGCAATATCAGGCGTTCCATACGCTGGCGATCTTTGGCCTGGCGGTGGCGATGCAGCGCCGTATCAGCATCTGGTTTTACTGGAGCAGCGTTTTTCTGGCGCTGGGCACGGTGCTGTTTAGCGGCAGCCTGTACTGCCTTGCGCTTTCGCATCTGCGCCTGTGGGCGTATATCACGCCTGTCGGCGGCGTCAGTTTCCTGGTGGGCTGGGCGCTATTGCTGATTGGCGCCATTCGTATGAAACGTAAGGGCGCGAGCCATGAATAAAGTTGTATTGCTCTGCCGTCCGGGGTTTGAAAAAGAGTGCGCTGCAGAAATTACCGATAAAGCGGGAAAACGGGAAATATTTGGTTTTGCACGCGTAAAAGAGAACGCAGGCTATGTCATTTATGAATGCTACCAGCCGGAAGATGGCGAAAAGCTGATTTCAGAACTGCCGTTCAGTTCGTTGATTTTCGCCCGCCAGTGGTTTGTTGTGGGTGAACTGCTGCAACATTTACCGCCGGAAGACAGAATCACGCCGATTGTCGGCATGTTGCAGGGCGTAGTGGAAAAGGGCGGCGAGCTGCGAGTTGAAGTCGCCGACACCAATGAAAGTAAAGAACTGATGAAGTTCTGCCGCAAATTTACGGTGCCGCTGCGCGCGGCTTTGCGTGATGCGGGCGTATTGACGAATTATGAAACGCCGAAGCGTCCGGTCGTTCATGTCTTTTTTATCGCGCCAGGATGCTGCTATACCGGTTATTCGTTCGCGCATAACAATTCACCGTTTTATATGGGCATCCCGCGTTTGAAGTTTCCGTCTGATGCGCCGAGTCGCTCAACGCTGAAACTGGAAGAGGCGCTCCACGTTTTCATCCCGGAAGATGAGTGGGATGAACGTCTGGCGAACGGCATGTATGCGGTGGATTTGGGCGCCTGTCCCGGCGGATGGACGTACCAGTTAGTGAAGCGCAATATGTGGGTCTACTCCGTAGATAACGGCCCGATGGCGCAAAGCCTGATGGACACCGGACAGGTGACCTGGTTGCGTGAGGATGGCTTCAGGTACCGTCCGAACCGGAATAATATTTCATGGATGGTCTGCGATATGGTGGAGAAGCCGGCCAAAGTCACCGCGTTAATGGCGCAGTGGCTGGTGAACGGCTGGTGTCGGGAGACGATTTTTAACCTTAAACTGCCGATGAAAAAACGCTATGAAGAGGTGTCGCATAACCTGGCGTATCTTCAGGCGCAGTTGGATGAGCACGGCGTTAATGCGCAGATCCAGGCGCGTCAGCTTTATCACGATCGCGAAGAAGTGACGGTACACGTGCGTCGGTTGTGGGCGGCTGTTGGCGGACGTCGCGACGAGCGATAAAAACGCGTTGCCGTCGTCCGGCGCGTCATCAGCGCCGGATGACGCACGCTTATCCGGTCTACGATTGCGGCGCATCTGAAACAATATGCGTCACGTCATCCAGATGGCCGATGCGCGCCTCTCCTGAACGATTAAATTTACTTTTATCAATCAATAATAAAGACTGCGAGGCGCGCCTGAGCAGGATAGATTTAAAATCGGCGTTGATCGCATTGGAGTCCCACAGATCGCCGCCGCCGTCGATCCCCTCACAGGAAAAGATGAACAGATCGATATCAAGCGATTTTAGCTGTGAGATAAGCGACGGATTAACATAACAGCCATATTTACGTTCAAGCTGGCCGCCGGAACTTATCAGCGCAATGCGTTCGCGTTTTCCCAGCTCCTGACAGATAGGATGGCTATTGGTAAAAACCTGAATGGGAATATCCGGCAACTGGCGGGCCAGATACCAGCAGGTTGAACTGGCATCCAACGCAATCGTCATTCCTTCTTCTATCCACGCTAACGCTTCACGGGCAATATCGGCTTTATGCGCATAATGGCTTTTCAGGCGGATATGGAATGGATCGCCGCTGTCCTGATTTTCACGATGAATATATTTAGCTCGTCCGTGATTACGCAGCACTTTTCCCTGCGTCTGTAGTTCACTGAGATCGCGGCGGATGGTCTCTTTACTGACGTTAAGCAGGGTGGCCAGCGCTTCGGTGGTCAGACTTTTATGATTGATCAGCAGATCGACTATCGCTTGTTGGCGTGCCGCTTTCATTTTTCTCACCCCATCATTCGATGAACGCCCGCGTCATGCGGGCGCACCGGCAAGAGATTACGGCGTTACCCCTTTTTTTAAAAGAATATTTCCGTACTTCGCGCACTCACCTGTGATAACGATCGCAAACGCTTTTTGCGCCCGCTCATAAAACGCATAACGGTCGATACGAACGATATCCGGGCACGGCGCTTCTAATGACAAAGCATCGCGATAGCGCGCTTCAACGCTGGGGTCGAGCGTGTCGCCTTCCACGGCGGCCATCATTACCAGCGGCGGGGCGTAGCTATCCAGCTCAAAGAGCGGAATAATTGCCCGCAGTAGATCGCTGACGCTAAGACCATCGGCGCGAATCACCTGTGGGCCCAGGCTATGCGCGGGAAAGTGAGCGTCGGAAAAAATGATTTCGTCCCCGTGGCCCATCTCGGCCAGCACTTTGAGCAGTGTCGGGGAAATTAACGGTGAAATGGTTTTTAGCATTTCATACTCCCTCAATAATTTCGGGTTCGGTTTGCGGCCAGAAATAGCGATACTGATAATTGACCTGCGCGCGCGCCTGCTCCGGGCTACTAAATTCGCCTACGCCGTACCAGCCAAACATGGCAGCGCCGGCCACGGTGGTTTCCGCGTCGTCCAGCACCTTGATAGGGATATCAAGCTGATTCGCTTTAATTTGATTCCATAAAGCGTTGCGACTGCCGCCGCCAACCAGTAACAGTTCTGTGGCGTTAAAATGGCCGATTTTCTCCAGCGTGCGCAGATTACGCTGAAGTTGCGCCGTCAGGCCTTCCAGCGCGGCGCGATAGAAATGGCCGCGGGTGGTATTGAGCGTCACGCCCTGCCAGCCTGCATTTTGGCAGGCGAGCAGATCGCACTGCATCCGTACGCCTTCCGCGCCAGCGGGAATAGCGCGCGCTTCGTCGATCAGCGTTTGCCATGGTGTTTCTGGCGTCCACAGCAGTTTTCGTACCCATTCGAGTACGCCGGAGGCCAGCCACTGCATTCCGGGGTTATAAAGCCCCGACTGACTGTCCAGTTCACAGGTCGAGCCCGGATACTGACTGAGCAGCGAGGTATCCACCTGACCGCTGCGTACCATCAGAATCTCCCATGTTCCGGAGGAGAGCACCGGTTCACCTTGCTGCGCGCCAGCGCCGAATAACGCGAACTGAGTATCGTGTCCGGCAGAGATCACCGGCACACCCGCCGGGAGACCGAGTAGCCTGGCCGCGTCTGTCTGTAGCGTGCCTATCGGGGCGCCTGCTTCCACGATACGCGGGAACAGGCGGCGCGCCAGGCCCGTCGCCTGCAGGATTTCCGGACTAAAGTCGCGCTGATGGATATCCAGTAGCTGGCTGGTGCCTGCCATAGTGATATCGGTTGTAAACTCGCCGGTCAGACGGTGGTTAATCAGCGACGAGATAAACAGCCAGCAGTGAGCTTGTTCCAGCAGGCGCGGATGATTCTCTTTAAGCCAGACCAGTTTATACAGCGTGTTAAAGCTGAACGCGCCGACGCCGGAGAGCGTCTGCAATTGCCGGGGCGAGATAAAGCGCTCAATAGTTTCCATCACGGCAGCGGTTCGCGGGCATTTCCAACTGATGACCGGGTAGAGCAGCTTACCCTGCGCATCGACCAGCGCGCCATCGACGCCGAACGTAGTCACCGTAATACCGCGAACAACACACTCCGACAGGGCGCTGGAGAGTGACCTGCAGCAGTCGGCGAAACGTTGCAGGATGGCGTCCAGCGACCACTGATGCCAGGCGCTATTTTCTGCGGCAATGTCGCTGGCGTTAGCGGTTGAGGCGCGGGCGACAATTTTCCCCTGGCGATCAACGGCGATCGCCCGAACGTTAGTCGCACCGCAGTCGAGAACCAGGATAACGTCTTGTTTCATAGATAACTCCATAAACGCCGCCCGATGGCGCTACGCTTATCCGGCCTACGGTTCACGCGCCCGTAGTCCCGGTAAACCTGCGCCACCGGGCTAAGCCGCATTAACGTTTATACAGCGGGCCATAATTCTGGCAGGCGCGATAATCCTGGCCTTCGATATCCATACCGTGAGCCGCCCAGGCGGAAGGACGGTAGATCTTCGCCTCCTCCACGTTGTGCATACATACCGGGATACGCAGCATCGCGGCGAGAGTAATAAAGTCCGCCCCTACATGGCCGATGGTGAGTACGCCGTGGTTAGCGCCCCAGTTCGCCATCACCGAATAGACATCGGTAAACGGGCCTTTGCCGGTAAGACGCGGCGCAAACCAGGTAGTAGGCCAGGTAGAGTTGGTGCGGGCATCAAGCTGATCGTGCATCGCTTTCGGCAGTTCGACGCTCCAGCCCTCGGCGATTTGCAGTACTGGCCCCAGGCCTTTGATGATATTCACGCGGGTCATGGTGAATGGTACGCCGCCTTCGGTCAGGAAACGGGATGAGTAGCCGCCGCCGCGGAAGTATTCGTGAATCGCCGGGCACCATTCGGTGGCCGCCAGACACGCATCCGCCTCTTGTTGGCTGATTTCCCAGTGCGGTTTCATGGTCGGCTTGCCTTCGCTGTCGCGCTGTTTACAGGCACCGTCCAGAGCGGCAGAACCGGAGTTAATCAGGTGAATAATGCCGTGCTCCGCCAGTCCGCTGAGCGCCTGGCCGGTGACGCGTTCTACGGCTTCCGGCGACCAGTAGGTTCGTACGTCGGCGAATATCTGCGCGGTACCAGTGAGTTGATGGCCAAACAGCATCGCTACGCCGTTCAGACTGTCATTTTCGGTGGCGACGACAAACGGTTCGCGTACGCCGTTCCAGTCAAAAGAGCTATTGAGCAGCGCTTCGGCGGTATCGCCATTCGGGTATTGATCGGTCCAGTGGCGCTGGCCCTGAAAGCCGGCGGCAATGGCGTTGTAGCCCAGCGATTCTTCAACTAACCCTTTGTCCGCCAGCGTCTTGTTGCCCTGCATCATATCGCGAATACACATCGCCATCAGCAGGCTCTCTTTTAGCACCGCGCGGTTCTGGGCTTCATTGCGCTTATACTGCGAGGCGTTCTGATCTTCGCCGTAGCGGAAGTTTTTATCCGCCCACGCCAGCGCCATCTCCAGTTCGGCCTCATCATAAATTTTTTGATCGATACGGCGGCGCAGTTCGGTCATATCTACCGCTTGCACCTTCATGCCCAGCCAGGATTCAAAGAAGTTATGATCGACAATGGAACCCGCGATCCCCATCGATACGCCGCCGACGGAGAGGTAGCTTTTGCCTTTCATACTGGCTACCGCTAACCCTGCCCGCGCAAAACGCAGCAGTTTTTCTTCGACGTCGGCAGGAATGGAGGTATCGTCGGCATCCTGCACGTCATGGCCATAAATGGAGAACGCTGGAATGCCTTTCTGGCTGTGCGCCGCCAGCGCCGCGGCAAGGTAAACCGCCCCAGGACGCTCTGTGCCGTTAAAGCCCCAGATGGCTTTCGGACGCATCGGGTCCATATCAATGGTTTCGCTGCCATAGCACCAGCACGGCGTAACGGTAATGGTCACGCCCACGTTCTGGCTGCTGAATTTTTCTTCACAGGCGGCGGATTCCGCCATTCCGGCAATACAGGTATCCGCAATGACGCACTCCACCTGAGCCCCGCAGGCGTGGCGGATTTTCTCGGTGATGAGCGCCGCCGTCGCTTTCGCCATGTTCATGGTTTGCTCTTCGAGCGACTCGCGTACGCCCATACGACGTCCATCAATCACCGGGCGGATACCGATTTTCGGTAAGCTGATTTTTTTCATGACAGATTCCTCACGTTATTCGGATAAATGTTCAGTTTGTCGCCGCTTGTGAACGGAAACGGGCAAAAATGAAGATGACGGCAAAGCACAATGCCGGAACCAGTTCGGCGGTCGGGATTTTGCCTGCGGCGTCGCTAACGAAGCCCATTACTGGCGTGACAATACCGCCGCCAATAATGGTCATGACGATAAAAGACGAGCCGTACTTAGTGTCCTGTCCCAGATTTTTGATACCCAACGAGAAGATGGTCGGGTACTGGATTGACATAAATGCGCTACACAACGTCAGCGCCAGCAGGCCGATATGTCCGCCGCTAAAGGCGGAAATCAGACACAGGAGCATGGCAAGCAGGGCATAGGCGGCCAGCACTTTATGCGGCGCGAAGCGGCTGATAAGCCAGGTCCCGGTGAAACGGCCGATAAAGAAGCACACCATCGTGCCGGTCAGGTAGTTGGCGGCGAAACCGGGCGTCATTCCAGGGATCTCCTCAATGGCGTAGCGGATCAGATAGCTCCAGCAGGCGGTTTGCGCCCCCACGTAGCAGAACTGCGCCAGCACCGCCCAGCGCCAGTGGCGGATACGGATGAGTCGGGAGAGAGAAGATAAGAAAGAGCTTTGTTTAGCATCGCTATGATCGTCACTTTGCAGGGCCGGAAATTTGGTCAGCATAATCAGCAGCGCAACTACTAATACGATGGCGACGATAATCATGTATGGCGTTTGTACCGATAACACCAGGCTGTGTTTATAGGCGCTAAGCTGATCCGGCGTCATTTTATCAAGCGCTTCTTGTGATTGATGCGGCACGTTAGACAAAATAAGGCTTTGCCCAAACACAACGGCGATAATAGCGCCAAAGGAGTTAAAAGTTTGCGCCAGATTAAGCCGGAAATGTCCACCGCTTTCTGGACCTAATACCGTCACAAAAGGGTTGGCCGCAGTTTCAAGGCAGCCTAAACCAGCGGCGATGATAAACAGGCCAATTAAAAACAATGTGTAATTCATTATCTCGGCGGCAGGCCAGAATAATGCGGCGCCAACAGCATACAAAAAAAGCCCGGTGATAATCCCTGCTTTATAACTGAGTTTTTTCATCAAAATCCCAGCGGGAATTGGAATGACGAAATAACCGAAATAAAAGGCTGACTGAATAAGCCCGGCCTGAAAGTTAGTTAGCGTAAAAGCTTGTTGAAACTGCGGTAATAAAATGTCATTCAGATTATTGGCGACGGCCCACAGAAAAAATAGCGAGCAAAGTAAGGCGAATGGAATAATGTAGCGCTTGCTTTTGCTTTGCTCTGCATCCACAGCACGAAAACTCTGTGTTTGTATTGTTGTGTTTCCCATAGCATCCTCATCGGTTCAGAAGCTTTTGCGTGCGGTCGGTTCTGGTCACCAGACCGTAAAATTAGGTGAGTTCGCTTTTCTTACCGGTAATAAATTGGCGTCCGGAATGAACTCATGGATTCATTTTCAAATAAAAAAGGCCTTTTAATATGATGGCGGTCACATTTATACCTGAGAGCAGAGCGTTCTGTGATTATCATCACTTTAATTTTCATAAAAAAATGACCGTTTGAGATGTTTAATTTAAAAAACCACAGACTGAATGCCCGAATTAAATTATTGCCACGAAAACGGGCAGTAGTAACTTATTCTTCATTTTTGCCCGTTTTAAAAAATATTATTAAGAGCGGGCATTTATCGGCGAGAGAAACGGTAGTCGTCTGGTTTATCGTGGCGAATTAATTGATGTGAATCACAAAATATCGTTATTTAAATTCCTTTCTCTTTATTCAGTATGATGATAGTTGCTAACTATTCGATTATTTCAACAGGACAGCAGCGCGATGCGAAAGGCGGTTTTGTTGTCTCATTTTGAATCACAGAGAGAGGTAAATAATGGAACGAAATAGACTGGCGCGGCAGATTATTGATACCTGTCTGGAAATGACGCGGTTAGGGTTAAATCAGGGGACGGCAGGTAACGTGAGCGTACGTTATCAGGGCGGATTGCTGATTACGCCGACGGGGATCCCCTACGAGAAGCTGACAGAGTCGCACATTGTCTTTATTGATGCTGACGGTCAGCATGAGCAGGGCAAGCTGCCTTCCAGCGAGTGGCGTTTTCATATGGCGGCATACCAGACGCGCCCTGACGCCAATGCCGTGGTACATAACCACGCTGTCCATTGTACGGCAGTCTCGATCCTGAATCGCCCGATTCCGGCGATTCACTACATGATTGCCGCCGCAGGAGGAAACTCTATTCCCTGCGCGCCCTACGCCACTTTTGGCACCCGCGAACTTTCTGACCATGTTGCCGTGGCGCTTAAAAATCGTAAAGCGACGCTGTTACAGCATCACGGGCTTATCGCTTGTGAAGAAAATTTAGACAAAGCGTTGTGGCTGGCGCATGAAGTGGAAGTGCTGGCGCAGCTCTATTTAAGTACGCTGGCCATTGTCGATCCGGTACCGGTACTGGATGACGAGGCGATCGCTATCGTACTGGAGAAATTTAAAACTTACGGATTACGTATTGAAGAGTGATGTCAGGAGACAGGCGATGGCGAACAGAATGATTCTGAATGAAACGGCATGGTTTGGCCGGGGAGCGGTGGACGCATTAACCGATGAGGTGACGCGCCGCGGTTATCATAAAGCGCTGATTGTTACCGATAAAACGCTGGTGCAATGCGGTGTGGTCGATAAAGTGACAAGCAGAATGGATGCCGCAGGGCTGGCGTGGGAGATCTATGCGGGCGTGATCCCTAATCCTACGATTTCCGTTGTCCAGGAAGGGCTTAAGGTCTTTACCCAAAGCGGCGCGGACTATCTCATCGCCATTGGCGGCGGTTCTCCGCAGGATACCTGCAAAGCGATCGGTATTATCAGTAACAATCCGGAATTTGCCGATGTGCGCAGTCTGGAAGGGCTATCGCCGACCCGTAAACCCAGCGTGCCGATTATGGCGATCCCGACAACGGCGGGAACCGCGGCGGAAGTCACTATCAATTATGTGATTACCGATGAAGAGAAACGGCGCAAATTCGTTTGTATCGATCCGCATGATATTCCGCAGGCGGCATTTATCGATGCCGATATGATGGACGGTATGCCGCCCGCGCTGAAAGCGGCAACGGGCGTGGATGCGCTAACCCATGCTATTGAAGGCTATATTACCCGGGCCGCATGGGCGCTGACGGATGCATTACATATCAAAGCCATTGAGATTATTGCTGGCGCGCTGCGCGGCGCCGTGGCCGGAGAAAAAGAGGCCGGTGAGGCGATGGCGCTGGGGCAATATGTTGCCGGGATGGGGTTTTCCAATGTGGGGCTGGGGCTGGTGCATGGGATGGCGCATCCGCTGGGCGCGTTTTACAACACGCCGCATGGCGTCGCGAATGCTATTTTGCTTCCGCATGTGATGCGTTTTAATGCCGGGTCTACCAACGAGAAATTCCGTGATATCGCCCGGGCGATGGGGGTGAAGGTAGAAGGATTGAGTCTTGAAGAGGCGCGTAATGCCGCAGTGGAAGCCGTATTTGCGCTAAATCGCGATGTGGGAATTCCGCTGCATTTGCGTGATGTCGGCGTTCGAAAAGAGGATATCCCGGCGCTGGCGCAGGCGGCGTTCGATGATGTCTGTACGGGCGGCAATCCGCGTGAAGCGAGTCTGGCGGACATTGTCGAACTGTATCATACCGCCTGGTAATTTTGCCGGATGGCGCTGCGCTTATCCGCTCTACATTTCGTGCAGTTCTGTAGGCCGGATAAGGCGTTCACGCCGCCATCCGGCAACAAAACTACCGTACCAGCCGTAGCTGCTGTAAGTTTCCGTCGATATGTAAATCGGTTTGCAGACGTGCAATATCGCGGCAGAGAAATGCCATTTCTTTATGCGTCTCAAGCTTTTTGCGCCACTTTTCCGGCACCTTGTCCAGATGGGCGTAAATTCCCTCCAGATTTTGAAACTGAATCAATAGCTGGGTCGCGCTTTTGGGGCCGATACCGGCAACGCCGGGGACTTTCGAACTACTGATTCCTGCCAGACCCCAGTAATCCGGCAACTGCCGGGGAAGTACGCCAAACTCTTTTTCAATAAACGGCGCGTCCAGCCAGCGTTTCTGGAAGTAGTCGCGAATGCGCAATCCCGGAGAGAGCAACTGGCAATAGCCTTTATCGGTTGACACAATGGTTGCCTGGTGTCCGGCTTCGGTAACTTTTAGCGCCAGCGTCGCCGCCAGATCGTCCGCTTCGTTACCGTCTGATGCCCAACAGCGTACGCCGCGCTGTTCAAACGCGGCGCGTAGGGCGGGCATTTCATTATGTAAATCGTCAGGCATCGGCGGACGTCCTGCTTTGTAGTCCGGCAAACGCTGATGACGCCAGCCGCTGCTGCGCGCGTCGTCATCAAATACCGCTACGGCATGGGTTGGCTGGCTGTGGATAATCAATTGATCGAGCGCGTGTTGGCAGGTTTCCACACAGGGCGATCCCTGAACGGCGTGAATACGGCGAATCAAATTGAGCGCGTCGACGATAAGCAGATGAGCAGCCACGGTGTTCTCCCTTACAAACCTGCGCGTAGGGTAACATTCACGGCGGGGGGAGGCGAGCATTGCGAAATAGCGCTATCCGTAGGCCTGATAAGCGAAGCGACATCAGGCAACAAAGCCGGATGGCGGCGAGCGCCTTATCCGGCCTACAGATCCTAAAATGTGCTGAGAATTAATCGCAGGTAACGATCTTCATCGCCAGGCCCCCGCGCGAAGTTTCGCGGTACTTAGCGTTCATGTCTTTACCGGTTTCGTACATGGTCTCAATCACTTTATCGAGGCATACGCGCGGTTCGCTGGTACGGCGCAGCGCCATACGCGCGGCGTTGACCGCTTTGACTGAAGCAATTGCGTTACGCTCAATGCAGGGAACCTGTACCTGACCGGCAACCGGATCGCAAGTTAACCCCAGATTATGCTCCATGGCGATTTCTGCGGCGATACACACCTGCGCCGGACTACCGCCCAGCAGCTCGGCCAGACCCGCTGCCGCCATGGAACAGGCCACGCCGACCTCTCCCTGACAACCCACCTCGGCGCCGGAAATAGAGGCGTTCATCTTATACAGCGAGCCAATCGCGCTGGCGACCAGCATATAGCGAGCAAGCGAGTTAGCATTTACTTCGCGGATAAACTTGTCATAGTACGCCAGCACCGCCGGAACAATACCACATGCGCCGTTAGTCGGGGCAGTGACTACTCGTCCGCCTGCGGCATTCTCTTCGTTCACCGCCAGCGCGAACATATTGATCCAGTCGACGACCGCCATCGGATCGGTGGTGGTCTTATCCTGACTGACCAGCATCCGACGCAGCGCCGCCGCGCGACGCGGAACGCGCAGTTTGCCCGGCAATACGCCCTCGGTGGTGATACCGCGCTCAATACCGCTGCGCATTACCTCCCAGACCCTGGCGAAGTGCTGCTCCAGCGCTTCTTTACTGTGCAGAGCCAGTTCGTTTTGCATCATCAGACCGGAGAGCGACAAACCCGTCTCCTGGCAGTGGCGCTGTAAATCCGCGGCGGTTTTGTAAGGGTACGGTACGTTAACGGGTTCGCTATTCGTCAAACCAAAGTGCTCTTCATCGACGATAAAGCCGCCGCCGATGGAGTAGTAGGTTTGGCTGTAGAGCGCTTTATCGCCCGCCAGCGCGGTAATACGCATCCCGTTCTCATGCAGAGACAGGTTGTCGGCGTGGAAATTCATGCACTTATCGACCGGAAATTCGACTTCATGCTGCCCATTAGCCAGTAGTAAACGCCCATGGGTGTTCACATCCTGGATAAAGGACGGAATGGCGTCGATATCGACGGTGTCCGGCAGATTCCCCGCCAGGCCCATAATAATGGCGATATCAGTGTGGTGGCCTTTACCCGTCAATGACAGAGAGCCGTAGACATCCACCACGACGCGGGTGACATCTGTAAGGATATGGCGGGCAATCAGATCGTCCGTGAACTGCTTGCCTGCTTTCATTGGTCCGACGGTGTGAGAACTGGAAGGGCCAATGCCGATTTTAAAAATATCGAATACGCTAATCATAGGGCATCCATTGCGGTTGTATCATAGAGAAGCGCCGCGGTAAGCGGCGCTAAAGGACTTAGCTGAACAGTGAGTAGAAAATAGCGGAGATGGCAATCAGGCCCATAATCACAACGAATACGTTGCTGATATGACCGCTGTACTTACGCATTGCCGGTACTTTCTGGATGGCATACATCGGCATCAGGAACAGAATCATCGCGATGATCGGGCCGCCCAGGGTTTCAATCATGCCCAGGATGCTGGGGTTCAGCGTCGCCACAATCCAGGTGGTGACCAGCATGAACAGCGCGGTAATTTTATTCAGTTTGTTGATTTCGATGGATTTACCTTTACCACGCAGCGATTTAATCACCATCCCGTTAAAGCCTTCACGCGCGCCCAGGTAGTGGCCGAGGAAGGATTTGGTGATAGCAATCATCGCAATGATCGGCGCCATCCAGGCGATGATCGGCGCGTTAAAGTGGTTCGCCAGGTAAGACAGAATAGAGATGTTCTGCTCTTTTGCCGCTGCCAGATCTGCCGGCGTCAGGCTCAGCACGCAGCTGAAGACGAAGAACATCACGGTCAGCACCATCATGATGTGGGCGAAGGCCAGAATTTTAGAACATTTCTTCTCAGCGCCTTCACCGTACTCTTCACGCTTCGCAACCGCGAAGGAGGAGATGATCGGGGAGTGGTTGAAAGAGAAAACCATCACCGGAATCGCCAGCCACAGCGTCATCCACAGACCGTTACCGGTAGACGCGGCGGAATCAAAGGACAGAGTTTCCAGCGCCGCGCCGTTCCACTGCGGGATCAGGTACAAGGCCAGCAGCATCAGCGCAGCGACGAACGGGAATACCAGGATACTCATCGCCTTAACGATCATTTGCTCGCCGAAGCGCACGATGGTCATCATGCCAACAATCAGGATCAGGGAAAGAATCGCCCGCGGCGGCGGATTAATCGCTAACTGGTGGGTCAGGAAGCTTTCCACGGTATTAGTAATCGCCACGCTGTAAACCAGCAGGATGGGATAAATCGCGAAGAAGTAGAGCAGGGTAATCAGTTTACCTGCGCCGATACCGAAGTGTTCCTCAACGACTTCAGTGATGTCTTCACCCGGGTTTTTACCGGACAGCACGAAGCGGGTTAAACCACGGTGTGCGAAAAAGGTCATCGGGAAAGCGAGAATCGCCATGATGATGAGCGGAATCATGCCGCCGACGCCTGCGTTGATCGGCAGGAACAGAACGCCCGCGCCGATAGCCGTGCCGTAAAGGCCCAGCATCCACATGGTATCCGTTTTGCGCCATGCGCTTCGAGAGTCAATCGAAGCAATCGTGCTGGTCTGAGTGGTTTCCATCTATTTCTCCTGGAGGATGCTAAAAATCAGGTTGCTGGTCTAATCCAATGAAAAAAGACCTGATCGTAAAATGAAATCTGCTTAGGGACGCTTTTTATATAATTTTTCGCCGTAATAATTTTCGGGCGGAAAGATACATTTAAGTGATGAATCTATCAGTGATCCCGATCTCAAATGCAATAATCCGCTTCTTACATGGATAAATTTGGACCATTAATCTATTAAAAAAACGTCATAACGAATTTCCGGGCGCGAAGGCTACCATTAACGATATAAGGCCGGAAAGATTGGGGCGCAAGATACGGAGGTTTGACTATAAAAATCAAGGTTTTTAGTGGATTCTTGCGAAAAATGAGAGTTTGAACCGATAAATCACGGTAAGAGGAGTGAAGTAAACGTTTGCCTGGCAATCTATTTATGATGAATTATAAATGGTGTTTATAAAACAATGCGGGCTATGCCTCTGATGATCATCATAAAAAATGAAGGCATACGTTAATCGCCATACCGCAATGAAAGGAATGGGAGAAGCGCCCGGCTGCTGGCGGCAACCGGGCATAAGCGTTAAGCGCAGATCTCGTAACAGGGGATGTAGGCGGAACCTGGCAATTTCATACGATGCTGCGCGACGAAACCCTGCAGCAGATCGTCCATGCGACGCATCATCTCTAGATCGCCGTGGATTTTATACGGACCATTAGCTTCAATGGCGCGTATCCCGACCTCCTTCACGTTCCCCGCGACAATACCGGAGAAGGCGCGTCGCAGATCCGCCGCCAGAATCTCAACCGGCTGATCCGGGTACAGTTTCAGGTTGGCCATATTCTCATGCGACGGCTCAAACGGCACCTGCAGATCCGGTGCAATACGCATCGACCAGTTAAAACTATAGGCGTCGCCGGTATCGCGGCGATTCTCTTTCACTTGCGGCATCGCTTTCTTCATCAGCCGCGCTACCTCCGCCGCATCGTCAATGATGATGCGGTAATGACGGCGGGCCGCTTCGCCCAGCGTATGGGTAATAAACTCATCCAGCACGCGGAAGTAATCGGCGCTCTCTTTTGGTCCGGTCAGGATCAGCGGCAACACCTGATTTTTATTGGCTGGATTCATCAGAATACCCAGCAAATAAAGCAGCTCTTCCGCCGTACCCACGCCGCCCGGGAAGATGATGATACCGTGTGCGATACGGACGAACGCTTCCAGGCGTTTTTCGATATCCGGCATGATGATCAGTTCATTCACCAGCGGGTTAGGCGGTTCAGCCGCAATAATGGAAGGCTCAGTCATGCCGATAAAGCGGCTGTCTTTATAACGCTGCTGCGCGTGACCGACCGCCGCGCCCTTCATGGGGGCTTCCATCGCCCCAGGGCCGCAGCCGGTGCAGATGTTCAGCTCGCGTAATCCCAACTGCGTGCCGACGCGACGGGCATACAGGTACTCGTTTTCGTTAATTGAGTGGCCGCCCCAGCATACCACCATGTTTGGCGCTTCGCCGACGTGCAGCGCCCGGGCGTTGCGCAAAATGGAGAACACCAGATTGGTGATATGTGTTGAGCTTTCAAGATCCAGATGCTGGAAACGGCCGGCATTGTGGATCTGCCCATTCACAAAGAGAATGTCGCGCAGCACCGCGAACAGGTTAGCCTGTAGCGCACGAATAATCCGCCCGTCAACAAAAGCGTCTTCAGGCGGGTTAATCAATTCCAGCTTCACGCCGCGCTCGCGGCGCAGTACGTTAATATCGAAATTTTCAAAGCGGGACAGCAGCTCTTTGCTGTTGTCGGTCAGGCTGCCGGAGTTAAGAACGGCAAGTGAACAGTTACGAAACAGTTGATACAGGTCGCTACTGGCCGTGCGTTTCAGCATGTCCACTTCCAGTTGCGACAACATATCCATTGAGCCAAGCGGGCTAATATGTGTAATCAAGTAAACTCCTTATGGGACGCAACACGCCATTCCCTGTTGATTACAATAGCCCTGGCTGATGACCTTTCACAACCTTACATGCGCAATCCGGCACGCAAAATTGACAAAAAAATTACTGTCGCGCCAGCCTGCCCGTGGCGGGCACGAAATCGGTATTGCTGCGCCAGGGATTAATGTCCAGCCCGCCGCGGCGAGTATAGCGCGCATAAACGCTTAACGTTTCCGGCTGGCAGAAGCGCAGAATGTCATTAAAAATACGCTCTACGCACTGCTCGTGAAATTCATTATGGTGACGGAAGGAGACCAGATAACGCAGCAGTTTTTCCCTGTCGATTTTGCGCCCGCGATACTGAATTTGTATCGAGCCCCAGTCCGGCTGGTGGGTGATCAGGCAGTTGGATTTCAACAGATGGCTGACCAGCGTTTCTTCTACTTGCTTCTCGCCGCTGACCGCATGTTGCAGATAGTCGGTAGTAAACTGGTAGTTGTCGATACTGATATCCTGATCGTCAATACAGGCGCCGTGGAAATGGGCGACAGGCTGTCCTTCCAGCTCATCAAGACGATGAAGCCTCACGCTAACGTTGCCCTGCGCGCAGGCGCGCAGATCGCGCTCCAGCGTCTGGCGCACCGTCTCCCAGGTGTCAAAGCGCGTCTGGTTAAAGCTGTTCAGATACAGTTTAAAGCTTTTGGATTCGATTAAATTAACGCTGGTGTAATCCAGTTCGACATGCCCGACGGCGACCTGCGGAAGACCCTGGCTGTTAAGCCAGGAAAGTTCATACAACGTCCAGATATCCGCGCCGTGGAACGGCAAATTATCGGCTGTTAATCCGAGCGGGTCGCGATTCAAACTGCGCGGTACGCCCTGCAGCAGGCTGGCGTCATAATTGTCCCGGTAATCCGTTGATTTTCCGAGAGTCAGGCCATCGAGAGCCTGATGGTTTTCATAAGAAGACATGTTTCACCGTCATAAACCAGATACACTATGCGCCAAGTGTATCCTGGCTTTTATGAAGAGAGAAACTGGTGGACGAACTGACAGCGCAGGCATTGAAAGCCTTTACGACGCGTTACTGCGACGCGTGGCAAGAAAAACACGGTAGCTGGCCGTTGAGCGAAGAACTGTATGGCGTACCTTCTCCGTGCATTATTTCTTCAACCCGCGATGCCGTTTACTGGCAGCCGCAACCTTTTGAAGGCGAAGAAAATGTAAACGCGGTTGAACGCGCCTTTGATATTATGGTACAACCTGCGCTCCACGCGTTTTACACCACGCAGTTTGCTGGCGACATGCCCGCGCAGTTTGCGGATGAAAAGCTTACGCTACTGCAAACCTGGAGTCAGGATGACTTTCGGCGCGTGCAGGAAAATCTGATAGGCCACCTGGTCACGCAAAAGCGGCTCAAGCTTCCTCCCACGCTTTTTATTGCGACGCAGGAAAATGAGCTTGAGGTCATTTCGGTCTGTAATCTGTCCGGCGAGGTGATTAAAGAAACGCTGGGCACCCGCAATCGTACCGTTCTTGCCGCAACGCTTGCGGAATTCCTTACGCAACTTAATCCTCTTCTGTAATCGTTTGCCCTAACAGGTGTGAGAGATCTCTTACAAAGTCTGTAGGAGATCGCCAGGATATCAGCGGATACTGAGCCCCGTTTTCTTATGTAAGTCTATATAAAACAACTAATTAAAATGTTTTTGCGCACTTTCATATGAAAATTTACTTAAGGTATTGTCTGTAAGCGTCTTGTAAGACAAGGTGAAACAGGCGATTCTATCTTCGTCGACAGGGAGTCGTACAACGAAGCGAACGTCAGGATGATGACGCTTCAGCAGGACACGCCAGGATGGTGTTACAAGGAAAGGCTTCAGGATGAAGCAAAGTGGAAAGCGCAGGATGCGTTAAAGGACACCTCCAGGACGGAGAACGAGAGCCGATCAGGATGTTCGGCGGGTCTGGATGACCAGGGACGCTTCAGGAAGAAGCTATCACATCGGGCGATGTGCGCAGGATGCAAACGTTCAGGATGAACAGGCCGTAAGGTCACAGGAAAAGTTGTCACGGATGAGCAGGGAGCACGAAAAGTAGCTGGAATGCTGCGAAACGAACCGGGAGCACTGTTTATACAGTGCTCCCTTTTTTTTGTTATTCTGCGCGCCAGATTTTCATCATTGAGGTTTTAACATGACGACTCATGACCGTGTGCGTCAGCAGTTACATGCGCTTGAAACGCTGTTGCGCGAGCATCGCCACTGGCGGCTGGATGCGCCGCAGGCGCACCTGTTTACCAGCACCCAACCATTTTATATGGATACCATGGAACCGCTGGAATGGCTGCAATGGGTATTGATCCCACGTATGCATACCCTACTTGATAATGCACAACCGCTGCCCGAGGCGTTTGCCGTCGCCCCTTATTATGAAATGGCGCTGGCGGCGGATCATCCGCAGCGGGAGGCGATCCTGGCGGTTTTGCAGGATCTGGATGCGCTATTCGTCCGCGATAAATCCTGATGCTGGAGATCCTCTATCAAGACCCGTGGCTGGTTGCCGTGAATAAACCCGCAGGCTGGCTTGTTCACCGGAGCTGGCTGGATCGCGACGAAAAAGTCGTGGTCATGCAAACGGTGCGCGACCAAATCGGCCAGCATGTTTTTACCGCCCACCGTCTCGACAGACCCACGTCGGGCGTACTGTTAATGGGGCTGTCCAGCGAAGCGGGACGCCGTCTGGCGCAGCAGTTCGAGCAGCACCACATCCGTAAACGCTACCATGCCATTGTGCGCGGCTGGCTGATGGATGACGCGGTACTGGATTATCCGCTGGTGGAAGAGCGCGATAAAATTGCCGATAAATTCGCCCGCGAAGATAAAGCGCCCCAGCCGGCTGTAACGCACTATCGCGGACTGGCGACGGTCGAAATGGCGGTGCCGACCGGACGTTATCCCACCACGCGTTATGGTCTGGTTGAGCTGGAACCAAAAACGGGACGCAAGCACCAGCTTCGTCGTCATCTGGCGCATCTGCGTCATCCTATCATCGGCGACAGCAAGCATGGCGATTTGCGACAAAACCGCAGTGCCGCAGAGCATTTTGCCTGTCGTCGCTTGATGCTTCATGCCAGTCGGCTTGAGCTGACGCACCCCTTCACCGGACAGCCGTTGATAATTCAGGCCGGGTTGGATGAAACCTGGATGCAGGCGCTGACACAGTTTGGCTGGCGGGGACTTCTCCCTGACAATGAAAGGGTTGAGTTTACGGCGGCGTCCCGGCAGGATGAGACTCATCAGGCATAATTCAGGGAGATACGCATAATGGCAGAAATTGGTATTTTTGTCGGGACCATGTATGGCAACTCACTGCTGGTGGCGGAAGAAGCGGAAGCGATCCTCGCCAGACAGGGCCACAGCGCGATCGTGTTTGAAGATCCTGAACTGTCCGACTGGCAGCAATATCAGGATAAGGTTGCGCTGGTCGTTACCTCGACGACCGGGCAGGGCGATCTACCGGATAGCATTGCGCCGCTCTTTCACGGCATTAAAGATACGTTGGGTTTTCAGCCAAACCTGCGTTACGGGGTGATTGCGCTAGGTGATAGCAGCTACCCCAATTTCTGTAATGGCGGCAAACAGTTTGATGCCCTGTTGCAAGAGCAAAGCGCGCAGCGGGTGGGGGAGATGTTATTCATTGACGCCAGCGAACATCCGGAGCCGGAGAGCCAGTCCAATCCCTGGGTTGAAAACTGGGGAACTTTACTTTCCTGAGGTAAATCCCTCCCCCCTACGGGAGGGTACCTTTTCGTTTGCTTGCGTTGCCAGTAAGCAAAATCACGACCTGTACACAGTGTAAAGTAACTGAATCGTGTTAGCTTTGGGCATATGCCCGCAAAAGCGGCAGTTTTTTACGGGCGTTTTCATGTAATCAAGCGACCTGTTTCACATTCTTCTCTTTTTATTCCTCCTGCGTCGACGCCGACGCCTTCTGATTTCATTTCCGTGAAGTGGCTTCCACTGTCCTGGGCTTTTGCCATAAACAGGCGTAATTCATCGCCAAAATACTGTGTTGTTGCACGGTGAGTGTGTGTGGCGCGCTTTTTATACTTCTCCTGCCAGTGAATAAAAGCATGCAGCGTGCAAAGCAAACGACCTAATAAAAGCTGCAACAAGGAAACGTTATCTCTGATTCCCTACCGGTTGTGCAGTTCAGAGTGAGCGTAGCTAACGCGAAATTTCAGGAGTGCAACAATGAGTTCATTAAGTCACGCGGCGAGCAGTGCGGAGAAACGCACGAACGCCCGCTACTGGATAGTGGTGATGCTGTTTATCGTCACATCCTTCAACTACGGCGACCGCGCCACATTGTCCATTGCCGGCTCAGAAATGGCCAAAGATATCGGCCTTGATCCGGTAGGCATGGGCTATGTTTTTTCTGCTTTTTCATGGGCCTATGTTATCGGGCAGATCCCGGGCGGCTGGCTGCTGGACCGCTTTGGTTCCAAACGCGTCTATTTCTGGTCTATTTTCATTTGGTCAGTCTTCACCCTGTTGCAGGGTTTTGTCGATATCTTTAGTGGTTTCGGCATTATTGTCGCCCTCTTTACGCTTCGTTTCCTGGTTGGTCTGGCGGAATCGCCTTCTTTCCCGGGCAACAGTCGCATTGTTGCAGCCTGGTTCCCGGCGCAGGAGAGGGGAACGGCGGTGGCCATCTTTAACTCCGCGCAATACTTTGCCACGGTTATTTTCGCGCCGATTATGGGCTGGCTGACGCACGAAGTGGGCTGGTCGCATGTCTTCTTCTTTATGGGCGGGTTAGGGATCATCATCAGCTTTATCTGGTTGAAAGTTATCCATGAACCAAATAACCATCCGGGCGTAAATAAGAAAGAATTGGAGTACATCGCAGAAGGCGGCGCGCTGATCAATATGGATCAGAAAGACACCAAAGCGAAAGTACCGTTTAGCGTCAAATGGGGCCAGATCAAACAGCTGCTGGGCTCTCGTATGATGATTGGCGTTTACATCGGTCAGTACTGTATTAACGCATTGACCTATTTCTTTATTACCTGGTTCCCGGTCTATTTGGTCCAGGCGCGCGGCATGTCGATTCTCAAAGCGGGCTTTGTCGCCTCGGTTCCTGCAGTCTGCGGCTTTATCGGCGGCGTGTTGGGCGGCATCATTTCCGACTGGCTGATGCGTCGTACTGGCTCCCTGAATATCGCGCGCAAGACGCCGATTGTGCTGGGGATGTTGCTGTCAATGGTTATGGTGTTCTGTAACTATGTGAACGTGGAATGGATGATCATCGGCTTTATGGCGTTGGCCTTCTTCGGTAAAGGTATCGGCGCGTTGGGCTGGGCAGTAATGGCGGATACCGCGCCGAAAGAGATCAGCGGTCTTTCCGGCGGCTTGTTTAATATGTTCGGCAATATTTCCGGTATTGTGACGCCAATCGCGATTGGTTACATCGTTGGCACCACCGGTTCCTTCAACGGCGCGTTGATCTATGTCGGCGTACATGCCCTGGTGGCCATCATCAGCTATCTGGTGCTGGTAGGCGATATTAAGCGTATTGAACTGAAACCTGTCGCAGGACAATTATCATGACAACGCAATCCAGTCCCGTTATTACGGACATGAAGGTCATTCCGGTTGCCGGACATGACAGTATGCTACTCAACATCGGCGGCGCGCATAACGCGTACTTCACCCGTAACATCGTCGTCCTCACCGATAACGCCGGGCATACTGGCGTCGGCGAGGCGCCGGGCGGAGAAGTGATTTATCAGACGCTGGTTGATGCTATTCCGATGGTATTAGGCCAGGAAGTCGCCCGCCTGAACAAAGTGGTGCAGCAGGTGCATAAAGGCAACCAGGCCGCTGATTTTGACACCTTTGGTAAAGGCGCATGGACGTTTGAACTGCGGGTTAACGCGGTGGCGGCTTTGGAAGCGGCGCTGCTTGATCTACTGGGACAGGCGCTTAATGTGCCGGTCTGTGAACTGTTAGGACCCGGTAAACAGCGCGATGCCGTCACCGTGTTGGGCTATCTCTTCTATATTGGCGATCGCACTAAAACCGATCTGCCGTATCTGGAAAGCACGCCGGGCAGTCATGAATGGTATCGTCTGCGCCATCAGGAAGCGCTGAACAGCGACGCGGTCGTGCGGCTGGCGGAAGCGTCTCAGGATCGCTACGGCTTTAAAGATTTTAAACTCAAGGGCGGCGTGCTGCCGGGCGAACAAGAGATTGATACTGTTCGCGCGCTAATAAAACGCTTCCCGGACGCGCGTATTACCGTGGATCCGAACGGCGCCTGGCTACTGGATGAAGCCATTGCGTTGTGCAAAGGGCTGAATGATGTACTGACCTACGCGGAAGATCCGTGCGGCGCGGAGCAAGGATTCTCTGGTCGTGAAGTCATGGCGGAGTTCCGCCGCGCGACAGGACTGCCGGTGGCGACCAATATGATTGCCACCAACTGGCGTGAAATGGGACACGCGGTGATGCTCAACGCGGTAGATATTCCTCTTGCCGACCCGCATTTCTGGACCCTCACCGGCGCCGTTCGCGTGGCGCAACTGTGCGATGACTGGGGGCTAACCTGGGGCTGCCATTCGAATAACCATTTTGATATTTCACTGGCGATGTTTACCCATGTCGGCGCGGCGGCGCCAGGCAAACCCACCGCTATTGATACGCACTGGATCTGGCAGGAGGGCGATTGCCGCCTGACTAAAAATCCGCTGGAAATTAAAAACGGCAAAATTGCCGTTCCGGATGCGCCAGGACTGGGCGTGGAGCTTGACTGGGAACAGGTGCGAAAAGCGCATGACGCGTATAAAAAGCTGCCAGGCGGCGCGCGTAATGATGCAGGCCCGATGCAATACCTGATCCCCGGCTGGACTTTTGACCGCAAACGCCCTGTTTTTGGTCGTCACTAATTCTGAATAAGGACACAGTTATGAGTACTCAATTTACGACGCCTGTAGTGACTGAAATGCAGGTTATCCCGGTTGCGGGTCATGACAGTATGCTGATGAACCTGAGCGGCGCGCACGCCCCGTTCTTCACGCGCAACATCGTCATTATTAAAGATAACTCCGGCCATACCGGGGTCGGCGAGATTCCGGGCGGCGAAAAAATTCGCAAAACGCTGGAAGATGCGATCCCACTGGTGGTGGGAAAAACGCTGGGTGAATATAAAAATGTCCTGACCGCCGTTCGCAACCAGTTTGCCGATCGCGATGCGGGCGGACGCGGTTTACAAACATTCGATCTCCGTACCACTATCCATGTGGTGACTGGTATTGAAGCGGCAATGCTTGACCTTTTGGGCCAACACCTGGGCGTCAACGTCGCTTCGCTGTTAGGCGACGGTCAGCAGCGCAGCGAAGTCGAAATGCTGGGTTATCTGTTCTTTGTCGGCAATCGCAAGGCTACGCCGCTGCCGTATCAGAGCCAGCCGGATGAGCAATGCGACTGGTATCGTCTGCGCCATGAAGAGGCGATGACGCCGGAAACGGTAGTGCGTCTGGCGGAAGCTGCCTATGAAAAATACGGCTTCAACGACTTCAAACTGAAAGGCGGCGTGCTGGCGGGCGAAGAAGAGGCCGAGTCAATAGTAGCGCTGGCGAAACGTTTCCCACAAGCGCGCGTCACGCTCGATCCAAACGGTGCCTGGTCGCTGAACGAAGCGATCAGCATTGGTAAATACCTGAAAGGTTCTCTGGCCTATGCAGAAGATCCGTGTGGCGCGGAACAGGGTTTTTCCGGGCGTGAAGTGATGGCGGAATTCCGTCGCGCGACCGGATTACCGACGGCCACCAATATGATAGCGACCGACTGGCGTCAAATGGGGCATACGCTGTCGCTGCAATCCGTCGATATCCCGCTGGCGGACCCGCACTTCTGGACTATGCAAGGCTCTGTACGCGTGGCGCAAATGTGTCATGAGTTCGGTCTGACCTGGGGCTCGCACTCTAACAACCACTTTGATATTTCGTTGGCGATGTTTACCCATGTTGCCGCGGCGGCGCCGGGCAAGATCACCGCGATCGATACCCACTGGATCTGGCAGGAAGGCAACCAACGTCTGACTAAAGAACCGTTTGAAATTAAAGGCGGCATGGTGCAAGTACCGACCAAACCGGGGCTGGGCGTTGAGCTCGATATGGATCAGGTGATGAAAGCGCATGAGCTCTATCAAAAACATGGCTTAGGCGCGCGTGACGACGCGATGGGAATGCAGTACTTAATTCCTGGCTGGACGTTTGATAATAAGCGTCCTTGCATGGTGCGTTAAGTCAGAACCGGTTCCGTAAGGAACCGGTGCTTCTCTGGGTGTATGCTTAACAGGATCAACATGCGTAAGGACGACTTATGAAAATAGTGATCGCACCAGACTCGTATAAGGAAAGTTTGAGTGCTCTTGAGGTAGCGACCGCCATTGAACAAGGATTTCGCGAGATCTGGCCTGACGCCGATTACCTGAAATTGCCGCTGGCTGATGGCGGAGAAGGTACTGTCGAAGCGATGGTTGAAGCGACGGCGGGTCGAATCGTGCATGTTGAGGTCACCGGGCCGTTGGGGCATCGCGTCAATGCGTTTTATGGGCTTTCCGGCGATGCGCGTTCCGCGTTCATTGAAATGGCGGCCGCCAGCGGGCTGGAGCAGGTGCCGCCCGCGCAACGCGATCCGCTGAAGACCACGTCATGGGGAACCGGCGAGCTGATCCGTCATGCGCTGGATGCGGGCGTTGAGCATATCATTATTGGTATCGGCGGTAGCGCCACCAACGATGGTGGCGCGGGGATGGTACAGGCGCTGGGGGCCAGGCTACGGGATGCGCAGGGCAATGATATTGCGCAAGGCGGCATTGGGCTGGAAACACTCGCCAGCATTGATATCAGCGGCCTGGATAAGCGTTTGTCGGCGTGCCATATAGAGGTCGCCTGCGATGTCACGAATCCCCTTACCGGCAAAGAGGGCGCGTCTGCGGTTTTTGGTCCGCAAAAAGGGGCGACGCCGGAAATGATTGAACGCCTGGATACGGCATTGACTCGCTATGCGCATTTGATTGCCCGCGATCTGCATGTCGATGTGTTGGAGCTGGCAGGCGGCGGCGCGGCAGGCGGCATGGGGGCGGCGTTATACGCGTTTTGCGGCGCGCAGCTACGGCGTGGTATTGAGATTGTCACCGATGCGCTTCATCTGGAAGCGTGTCTTGCGGATGCTGATTTAGTCATCACCGGCGAGGGACGCATCGACAGTCAGACCATTCACGGTAAAGTCCCTATTGGCGTGGCAAACATCGCCAAACGGTATAACAAGCCGGTAATTGGTATTGCGGGTAGCCTGACGGCGGACGTTGGCGTGGTTCATGAACATGGGCTTGATGCCGTTTTCAGCGTGATTTATACCATCTGCACGCTGGAGGACGCGCTGAAGAATGCGAGTGAAAACGTACGAATGACCGCGCGCAACGTGGCTGCAACGCTGAAAGCGGGGCAACAGTTACGCTGAGTTGTAGGCCGGATAAGGCGGTCACGCCGCCATCCGGCGAATATCAGCCTAATATCTTCTTCGCTTCACGCGCGACATTATCCATCTCATCCAGCAGCTCCAGAAACTCAGGCTCCAGCTCCTCTTCGTGGACGCCGCTGCGAAGCTGTTGCTCAATAAGCTGGCAAAGGTTCTTCATCCGCGGTACGCCGCTATAGCCGCAGCTCCCGTGTAGCTTATGGACCAGATCGACCAGACCGTTGGGATTTTCTCCCACCAGTTGTTCTTCAATTTTGTTGCGCACTTCCGGCAGAAAATCAATCAGCATTTGCAGCATATCCCGCGCCAGATCGGGCTTACCGGCAGCCTGGCGGAGCGCAAGCTGCCAGTCGAGCGTTGCATTCGGATTGAAGATAAATTCAGCCGGTTCCGGCGCCATCAGACGCGCTGCTACGTTGGCGCCAGGTTTATAGCGCAGCAACAGATTATGCAACTTCTCTTCTTCTATCGGTTTAGCCAGATAGTCGTTCATGCCCGCGCTGAGCAACTTCTCTTTTTGCCCGGCCATCGCATGTGCCGTAACGGCAATAACCGGTGTTTGCTGCTGATGAGGAAGCTGGTGAATCAATTCGCAGGCGCGTATGCCGTCCATATCCGGCATCTGAATATCCATCAAAATCAGATCAAACTGCATTTGTTTCGCCCGATCCACCGCCTGATGTCCGCTATCACAAAGTTCTACGTGCTGGACTTTATCTTCCAGTAACGCGCCGATAAGCTTCAGATTAGCGGGATTATCATCAACCGCCATAACCGTCATGGTGATTTTACTGGTATCCATTAGCAGCGGTTCAGGATGGTGATTCAACTGGCAATATTCCGTCAGCGCTGGCAACAGGCGCGTTGACGTCAATGGTTTTAACAGACAGGCCGCCGCGCCTCCTTGTTTCAGCTTTTCGGCGTTAATTTGCGCATGGCAAGGTAGCGCCAGCAGTAGAAAGTCCGTCATTGACGCTGCTTTCGCCAGACGTTCATGCTGCATGGTGAGCGGCTCGCGGAAGGTCACCGGAACGCTCAAAATCATAATATCGTAGTGCGCTAACGGCAGCGCGGAGAAGGTCGGGCTGTAAACCACTTCCACCGGCGTGTCGCTCAGCAGATCCAGGGTACATTGCGCGGCGGTAGCATTCGGTTCGATATAAGCCAGTCGTTTCCCGGCCAGACACGCGGTCGACGGCCCGTCAATAATGACATTTGGGTTAAGATCAAGATTAATATGAAACCAGAAGGTCGAGCCGCGATTAGGCTGGCTGTGGAAAGAGATATCCCCGCCCATTTCGTTGACCAGCTTTTGCGTAATCACCAGCCCAAGCCCGGTGCCGCCGTGACGGCGAGAAATACTGGCATCGGCCTGGCGAAACGCCTGAAACAGTCGCGACTGGTCGCGCTCCGGAATGCCGATCCCCGTATCCCGGATCTGCACTTCAATCTGTACTTTGGTGTTACTGAGCGCCCGCTTTTCTACCAGAATATCGATATTGCCACTCTCGGTGAACTTAATGGCATTACCCACCAGATTAGTAATGACCTGTTGCAGGCGCAGCGGGTCGCCAATCACATTATCCGGGACGTCGTTTTTAATATTTAACGTCAACTCCAGCCCTTTATCATGCGACGAGTGGGCCAGCAGCGTAACCACTTCATCCAGCGTATTACGCAGTGGAAAAGGGATACTTTCCAGAATGAGTTTACCGGCTTCCAGCTTGGAGAAGTCGAGCACGTCATTAATGATCGCCAGCAGATTATTCGCAGAACGCTCAATGGTGTTCAGATGGTCGCGCTGGGTGGGATTCAGCTCCGTTTTTAATGTCAGGCGGGTAAAGCCAATGACGCCGTTCAGCGGCGTTCGCAGTTCGTGCGACATGTTCGCCAGGAACTCCGACTTAATACGCGCCGCTTCCTGGGCGCGCTTTTTCGCCAGATCGAGCTCAACGTTTTGGATTTCCATCTGCTCAAGGGTTTCACGCAGGTCTGAAGTGGCCTGATCGATATTATGCTGCATCTCTTCGTGATAGGCGGCAAGCGACATCGCCATGGAATTAATGCCGTTTTTCAGCATGTCCAGCTCGCCCAGCATAAATCCTTCCACACGGCTATCCAGTTGTCCGCGGCGAATGCGGTCAACGGTATTCACCATATTACGGATAGGCCCGGTGACATCGCGCATAAGCCGCCAGCCAAAGATCAGCGCAATGCCAATACAAAAAAGCATCATCACGCTGGAGATAAAAATCTCTTTGTATTGCTGTAGCCTGACCGACTTGAGATCCAGTTCAAGCGCCACATACCCCAGCATATTTTTGGTATTTTTCGCGTCAGCAATCGCTGACTCGTCCGGCGAATAGCTCTCCGAGATAATCGGGGTGCGCAGAATCATAATATCGCCGTGGCGATCGACGCTCAGACGACGTGGAAACGGCGCTCCGGCGGGAAGCTGCATCTGTGAGGGGTCCAGATGGAAATTAGACGTTACAAACAGGCGGTTATGATCGTCATAAACGGAAATCGCCCGCACAATATCAGAGTGTCTGCGGTGCAGGACGCTGATAAGTTGGCCGATAGACTCCCGGTTTTGTAAGTTCATACCATATTCGCTGGAGACGGCGAGCGGTTCAATAATACTGGCGCCGGCATCTTCCAGTTGACGCTGCAGGTCGTTATAGCGGTGCACTACAAAAAAGATACTGAGCAGCAAACCTATCAGGACGGTCGGGGCCAGGATCAGAATCATCATGCGTGCGCGCAGGCTGTAGTTGGTCATGGAGTTCCGTTATGGGACAATTAGGGTCACACTGTTAAATTGAGAAAAAGCTGGTCAATGGCGCAATTCTACTCTGCAAAACGGCGCGTGACGACGCGTCAGATCATAACCGTTAAAGTCAATGACCTCGATTCATTTGGTCAGGGCGTAGCCCGTCATAACGGAAAGGCGCTGTTTATCCCCGGTTTATTGCCTGAGGAAAGCGCAGAAGTCATTATTACAGAAGATAAAAAGCAATTTGCCCGCGCACGCGTTTCGCGCCGTTTGAATGATAGCCCGGAACGAGAAACGCCGCGCTGCCCGCATTTTGGCGTCTGCGGCGGTTGTCAGCAACAGCATGTCGGCATCGACCTGCAACAACGCAGCAAAAGCGCGGCGCTGGCGCGTTTAATGAAACATGAGGTGAATGACATCATCGCCGGCGCGCCCTGGGGTTATCGGCGTCGTGCGCGGTTAAGTCTGAATTGCCCGCCGGATAAACCGCTGCAAATGGGATTTCGCAAAGCGGGTTCCAGCGATATCGTCAATGTCGAACAGTGCCCTGTTTTGGCGCCCCAGCTTGCAGCATTGCTGCCCCGAATCAGGGCGTGTCTGGCGAGTTTACACGGCACCCGACATCTTGGGCATGTTGAGCTGGTACAGGCGGGAAGCGGTACGCTGATGATTCTGCGCCATACCGCGCCATTAAGTGCGGCGGATAAAGAAAAACTGGAACGCTTTTCGCATTCTGAGGGATTGTCTCTGTTTCTGGCGCCGTTTAGCGAGATACTGGAAACGGTATCTGGCGAAGCGCCCTGGTATGATTCGCACGGCTTACGTTTAGCCTTCAGTCCGCGAGACTTTATTCAGGTTAATGAGGCGGTAAACCAGCAAATGGTCGCCCGCGCGCTGGAGTGGCTTGATGTGCGCGCCGAGGATCGTGTCCTGGATCTGTTCTGCGGAATGGGGAATTTTACGCTGCCGCTGGCAACGCGCGCGGCAAGCGTGGTAGGGGTTGAGGGCGTTCAGGCGCTGGTAGAAAAAGGCCGTGAAAACGCCATCCGCAATGGTTTACATAATGTGACATTCTTCCATGAGAACCTGGAGGAAGATGTCACGAAGCAGCCGTGGGCGAAAAACGGCTTTGACAAAGTCTTACTCGATCCTGCGCGTGCGGGGGCTACAGGAGTGATGCGACATATTATAAAATTAAAACCTATTCGCATTGTTTATGTATCCTGTAACCCGGCGACGCTGGCGCGCGATAGTGAAGCGCTGGTCAATGCGGGATATGAGGTTACGCGTTTAGCGATGCTCGACATGTTCCCGCACACAGGACATCTGGAATCAATGGTTCTGTTCGAGCGCATGTAATGATTACCGGCTTACCGACTTCGGTAGGCCTGGTCCCTTAAGGAGAGGACGATGGTCGCGGTAAGAAGTGCACATATTAATAAAGCTGGTGAATTTGATCCGAAGAAGTGGATCGCAAGCCTGGGAATTTCCAGCCAGCAGTCGTGTGAGCGCTTAGCCGAAACCTGGGCGTATTGCCTGCAACAGACACAAGGACATCCGGATGCGGATCTGTTGCTGTGGCGTGGCGTGGAGATGGTAGAAATTCTTTCCACGCTGAGTATGGATATCGACACGCTGCGGGCGGCGCTACTGTTCCCTCTGGCCGACGCCAACGTAGTCAGCGAAGATGTACTGCGCGAAAGCGTCGGCAAATCTATCGTTACCCTGATTCATGGCGTGCGTGATATGGCGGCGATCCGTCAGCTAAACGCCACTCATAACGACTCTGTTTCTTCGGAGCAGGTTGATAACGTCCGTCGAATGTTATTGGCGATGGTGGATGATTTCCGCTGCGTGGTCATCAAACTGGCCGAGCGAATCGCTCATTTGCGCGAAGTGAAAGAGGCGCCGGAAGATGAGCGCGTGCTGGCGGCGAAAGAATGTACCAACATCTATGCGCCGCTCGCTAATCGTCTGGGCATCGGGCAACTGAAGTGGGAACTGGAAGACTACTGTTTCCGCTACCTGCATCCGGCGGAATACAAACGCATCGCCAAACTGCTGCATGAGCGCCGTCTCGATCGCGAACATTACATCGAAGAGTTTGTTGGACATCTGCGCGCCGAAATGAAAAACGAAGGCGTGCAGGCGGAAGTCTACGGACGACCAAAACATATTTATAGCATCTGGCGCAAAATGCAGAAAAAGCATCTGGCGTTTGATGAACTCTTTGACGTGCGCGCCGTGCGTATCGTCGCTGAACGTCTGCAAGACTGCTACGCCGCGTTGGGGATAGTGCATACGCATTATCGCCACCTGCCGGATGAATTCGATGATTATGTCGCTAACCCCAAACCGAACGGTTACCAGTCTATCCACACCGTGGTCCTGGGGCCGGGCGGTAAAACCGTTGAGATCCAGATCCGTACCAAACAGATGCATGAAGACGCCGAACTGGGCGTGGCGGCACACTGGAAGTATAAAGAAGGCGCCGCGTCCGGCGGCGTGCGTTCCGGTCATGAAGACAGAATTGCGTGGCTGCGTAAGCTGATCGCCTGGCAGGAAGAGATGGCCGACTCCGGCGAAATGCTGGATGAAGTGCGCAGCCAGGTGTTTGACGATCGGGTCTACGTTTTTACGCCAAAAGGCGACGTGGTTGACTTGCCTGCCGGATCTACGCCGCTCGATTTTGCTTACCACATCCACAGCGATGTCGGGCACCGCTGCATTGGCGCTAAAATCGGCGGCCGTATTGTGCCATTCACCTATCAGTTGCAGATGGGCGATCAGGTTGAAATTATCACGCAGAAGCAGCCGAATCCCAGCCGCGACTGGCTGAATCCAAACCTGGGCTATGTGACGACCAGCCGCGGACGCTCGAAAATTCACGCCTGGTTCCGTAAACAGGACCGTGACAAAAATATCCTGGCTGGACGGCAGATCCTCGACGATGAGCTGGCGCATTTGGGGATTAGCCTGAAAGAGGCCGAGAAACATCTGCTGCCGCGCTACAACTTTAATGAGCTGGAAGAGTTGCTGGCGGCGATAGGCGGCGGCGATATCCGTCTTAATCAGATGGTGAATTTCCTGCAATCGCAGTTCAATAAGCCGAGTGCAGAGGAGCAGGATGCAGCGGCGCTGAAACAGCTTCAGCAAAAAACATACGCGCCGCAAAATCGTCGTAAAGACGACGGGCGCGTGGTGGTAGAAGGCGTGGGTAATTTGATGCACCACATTGCCCGCTGCTGCCAGCCGATTCCGGGGGATGAAATTGTCGGCTTCATTACTCAGGGGCGGGGGATTTCCGTGCACCGGGCCGACTGCGAACAGCTGGCGGAACTGCGCTCCCATGCGCCGGAGCGGATCGTAGAGGCGGTATGGGGCGAAAGCTACTCGGCGGGATATTCGCTGGTGGTGCGCGTCCAGGCCAACGATCGCAGCGGCTTGCTGCGCGATATCACCACTATTCTGGCTAACGAAAAAGTCAACGTGCTGGGCGTCGCCAGCCGCAGCGACATTAAACAGCAGATCGCCACCATTGATATGACCATCGAGATCTACAACCTGCAGGTGCTGGGCCGCGTGCTCGGTAAGCTGAACCAGGTGCCGGATGTGATTGATGCACGGCGACTGCACGGGGGGTAAAGTGAAACGTTATTATCTACAAAGTAGTCTGATATATCTACCCGTTATACTTTACGTTGCCTGTGTGTTGGCATGGCCCGGCTCTCCGGGCCTCGCCCTAAAGGGCCGCCGTAAGCGGCGTTCACATCGGCCTTGCCAATTTGTCCTCGCTCCCCCCAGTCACTGACCAGCGTAAGCCTCGGGGATTGATGGGGGACATCCTTGTCCCCCACCGCAGGTAGCCTTCGGCTGTTCAAATTCGTATCAGACGAATTTGTCACTGCGTCGCCGCCTGCCTGCAACTCGAATTATTTAGGGTATATGAGTATAAAAGTATGCAATCGTAAACTCAGATCTATTAAGAAAAATACTATTGCCAGGGCAAAATAACTGTCACGCTGCAATTAGTATCAACGTTTATTCGTTCCCAGTTGCCGATTATTCTTCCCAGTTCGCCATTGTTGCATGCCCCCATATCACCATTCCTACATTGATAATCTACATTTGTTTTAATCCTGCTATCAGCACAAACTACATTGATCGTGCTATTTTCCAATGTATAATCGAATCCTTCACCCCACGTGACATTTTTCTCCTTATACATCAAATAAATTTTCCCTAGTTCTATATTTTCTGCCTTGTCGTTATAATGAAGTTCATTATAATTTAACACGGAGTTCTTATCCAAAGACGCAGTTATGAAACCAATCGGCGATGCAACCGTATAAGTTGAATTGTTATTCGTAAAAACAGAACCTGTCCCAGAATGATATTTGTATTGACCGCATCCAGGTACCGTAAAAATAAACCCGGGATCATATAGTGGTGGCATTGTTATGTTAGAAATAACACCCGTATTAGGGGGTGGTGTTATTGCGCCTGTATTAATTACTACTGCACCACCAATCGCCATACCCTGAAAGCCACTGCCATCCATCGGGATCTCTGTTATATATCTCATTGTTCCTGTAGCATATAATTTACTTTCGATAATTGACATGCCATTATCTGTCCTTACAGGTACAGCTTTGTCTGTGTCATAACCAGTAACAAAGCATGTTATGCCGTAATAACCAGGAAAATTACCATTGAGTAATGTACACTGGGCATCTGTATTAACTTTGACATCTGCTGTTGTATATAAATTAACTGTTATGCCACCAATAAACATAGATATGAGACTTCCATTAAGCAGGGTTGCCTCATATTTTGCTGGAATAACAGTGCTATCATGCGGCCAGCTTTTGCATTGTGAGAATTCAGCCTGTTGAGCCTGAGGTAGTACTAAATAATTTGTTGAGTCACGTATTACTAATGGTTCAATCATTACATTTTGGTTAATGGCCTGAGTTATCCCAGGGTATGCAATTATACTTAGAAAAAATAATACTTTTTGATTCATTTAAATTTCCATTATTTAAATAAAATATTAGAAATGAGTATATAACTTGAGAAGTTACTGATATTCAAAACTCACTGTTGCGCTACCCTTAAATTCCCCCGGCATAACATCTTCACCAGCGTATTTTTGCAGCCTGGCCTGCAAGTTGATGGTGGTAATCCCTTCTTTCAGCACAAAAGCTGTACCCTCTGTTGCATTGATACTCACTGGTTGCTGTGCAGCCGTTTCCACGCCAATCGCAAAACCACTGGCTTCCGACGAGGGCTCCAGCGCCAGCAGTCCGGGCAGAGTACTGTCTTCAATGCCCTGAAAGGTCACCAGCACGCCGTTGGCTAGCGCTGTTTTGCAATCCTGGAGGCTAAGTGTGAATGGAACAGGAGTCGTTTGCCCGCTGGCGTCGAAATTGTCACTGCCAATAGTATGAAAATCCACCGTCGCCATCGTGTCATTATCCACTACCAGGTTACAGGCGCCGGCAACCAGCTTACCGCTGTAGTGCACATTAGGCGTGGCGGCAGGTAGCGTATTGCAAACCGCCCATAACATTACGCCTCCGATCAAATGCCCGGCAGTTTGAAAAATACGGTTCATTGGTAATCCACCTGTAACGTGGCAAAAGCCTCAAAATCGCCTTCGGCAGGCTCTTTACCGGGCTGTTTTACCGGCACGGCTTTTAGTGTGGGAAGCGATGATTCATCGATGGTTAGCGACGTGCCGGGAGGAAACACCGTGCCGTTCTGCTGAAGTTCAATGCCCAGCTCAGGGACATTGGTGGTTAAGGCATTTGCGGAGTAAGGCGTCGCCGTGCCCAGATAGCTCAACGTAAAAGTTAATGCGTCATCGCGAAAGCTGCTGTCGCAGGTAAGGGTCCACGGGATCTCGGTCAGGTAATTGACGCCGTCAATATTATCAATAATCACGCTACCAAAACTGACCTCCAGCGTTTCACCATTATTGATAGTACAGGCGGGCGGGTTTATCAGTTTGCCGTGAAAGGTCAAATTGTCGGCGCAGGCAAACTGGGTGATTAAAAGCGTCAGGATAAGCACCCTTTTCACTATGAATCTCTCCATCACTGGTAATCCACGACTAACGTCGCACTGGCGTTAAAATCGCCACCCGCTAACTGCGTGGTGGGCTCTTTAACCGGTACGGCTTCCAGCTCCGGCCCATTGCTGCCGCTCAGGGTGAAGTTCAGCCAATCCGTTATGCCAACCGGAACCAGTTGCTTATTGCCCGCCTGCTGAATACGGATGCCTAACCCCTGTACCGAAGTTTGCAGAACCTGCTCCCCGCTGATGGTGGTGGTGGTCCCCTGAATTTGTAGCTTCAGATAGTCACTCGCTCTGCCATCGCAGTTCAGGCTGTAGCCCACAGGTTTCGTTTGAGAAGCATCGCCAACTTTGGTGGTCAGGACATCGCCAAACTCTACGGAAGCGCCGCCTACCGTACAGGGCGGTGGTTGAGTGACGACCAGATGCAGCTCCAGTTGCACGGTTTTTGTGCCGGCAGCCTCGGTGCCGGTAACGAATCCACCGCACAGCAGCACCAGCATTTTCCAGCGAGTCAACATCGTCATAGATCTCTTTCGCACAGGATTACTTATTCGCTTTCTTCTCAGCGTCACGGGTTTTTTCCTCATTGACCTTGCAGGTATTCCCTGAGCAGGTAAAAACCAGCAGGCGATGGCCGCCGTAATCATCGACGTAGCCCACCACCGGCGAGCTGCCGAGCGAGGCACCTTTGATGGGAGAGGTCACTTTTTCACGCGGGGCAATCAGCAGGTTTTTAAAGCCGGAGGCGGTTTCGTTCTCTTTGCTACCGGCATTGCTGATGACGAGGTAAAACGGTGTGGGGTTGTCGAAGATCACACCATCGCCCTGGTAGGTCAGCGTGAGCTTCGTCTGCCACGGGTGCGTCTTATCCACCTGCCGGGCGACGGCTACCGGGCGGTAGAAAAACTTAATACGCGTTTGCAGCGCCAGCTGGAGCGTATTAGGCTTATCGCTTTTCGGCGGAATTTCCCGCACGTTGAAATAAAACAGACTTTCCCGGTCCTGCGGTAGGCTAGCCGCGGCTGGTAACGGCTGGACTTTAACCTGCCCGTCGGATTTTGGCTCAATACGCTGCAGCGGCGGCAGGGCGGTAAAATAGCGGGTATCTTTGGCGAACTTATCGTCTTCCAGCCACGCCTGTGCGAGGTAGGGCAGAGTGGCGTTGCCGTTTTTCAGCGTGACGGTGATTGAATTTTCATTGCCGTTAAAAATAACGCGGGTACGATCCGGCACAATCGCGCTGTGCGATACCAGCGGCGCAGCCAGTAATACCGAAGCGATAAGCGCCTGGCGCTTAAAATGGTTGGTCTTGTTCATTACAGGTTCCCTTTATTCCATATCCTTGCGATTCACCGCATGGTTGTCAGCCAGCGGTATGGGCGGGGTTTGAGTGGTTGTCGCCACCGGCGCGGCCGGTTGGCCATCGGTTTGCGTATGTTCCTGGATTAGCGGTTGCGCAGGCAGCGGAGAACTTTTCTGCGGTGCGGTGGTGGGCTGACCTTCCAGCATTTTGCACGGCAGCAATAGCGCGTTGGCCAATAGCTCTGGTGTAAACGTGGGCGGGAGTGATGCTTCACACTGCGCCGCGCCATCCCAGAAGACTTTCAATGTTTCCCCGGCTTTTACGCCCGCCAGCCAGGCGTTGCCATCATCGGCCACCAGGCCCAACTGCTGCTGGCGTTCGTTTTTCACTTCGGCGCCGAACGGTGGGAAGTCGCCGTCTGCCAGCCGGAAAACCGCCATCATTTTCTCGCCGCTGACCACGTCAAAGTGACGGTAGCCGATGGCGCCTTCGGTGAGCGTGATCTGCACAACCGACTTAGTAGCTTCCGCCTTCTCCGGCAATTTGTTCAGATCGATACGCGCCAGGCTGCGCGAATAGCTTCCGACATCCGCAATCACGGCCTTGCCGAAAATGTTGGTTGAGGTTGGCGAGCCGTTACCGCTAACGGGGACGTCCGCAATGCCGTCGGTATCAACCAGCAAACGTGTGCTGCCCGCTAAACTTCCCCGGTGTAGCGCGCCGCCCTGGGTGGTCAGCATCATGCCGCCGCGCAGCGACATACCCAGCGAACGGTACGATCCTTCTTCATAATCCGCGCTCAGATCGATGTCCGTCAGCGCGCCCTGATGGCTGTAATAACCGTCTGCCTGCGCGCCTTGTTCATCCTGCCCGACGTGAAGCTGCCAGTTATCGCCGTTCTGGCTGTGGCCGGAATAGCCGAGCTGATTACGGTGTTGACTACCGTTAAACGTACCGTTGTAGCTGATGGAATCATTGCCCCAGGGAACAGACAGCGAGATATAGACGCCATCATCTTTATCACCGTTATATTCGCTGCGATAGCCGTTCAGCGACGCACTGAGATTTTTTATCGACCCTAAGTCGAAGTACCAGGAAAGAGACAGGTTATAGTTACTCTGATCCGGGCTGTCCCAGAAGGTACTGCGTGAATAGCTGAAATAGGCGCTCATGCCCTGTTCACGGAAGTTCTGGTTATAGGTGACCGTATAGCGTTCTTTTTCGTGACCGGCATTGAGATGATGATAGGTTTTCGCATCCAGATAGTCGCTCATGCTCATGAAGTTCTTTTCTGAGAAGCGGTATCCGGCAAAGGTCAGTCGGCTGTCGATTTCATCAAAGTCACGGGAGTAGCTGATGCGATATGAGTTACCCTGCAGCGTTTCGCCGTCAAACCCGTCGTCTTGCGGCATGTGGGCGATGGAGTGCGTAATGTCCACCGCCACCGCGCCCACCACGCCAAGATCCTTACCGCTTCCCAGCGCCACGGCCTGATAGTTGCTTTCTCCAATTGCGCCGCCATAGAGCGACCAGCCGTTGGTGACCCCCCACGAAGCTTCCGCCGAGGCGAATGTGCCGGTAATGGGGTGATGATCCCAGTCCTGCGGGCGGCCCAGCGCCATCTTGTAGCGCACCATGCCGGGGCGCGTCAGGAAGGGAACCGATGCGGTGTTAACGTCAAACTCCTGGGTCTGACCGTTCTGCTCTTCCACGGTGACGTGCAACGTACCGGAAACGGACTGGTTGAGATCCTGAATACGGAACGGTCCTGCGGGCACCTGCGTTTCATACAGTACGCGTCCCTGCCAGGAGACTTTGACTTTGGCATTAGAGCGCGCAATGCCTACGATCTCCGGCGCATAGCCGCGCAGTTTCGGCGGCAGCATCTGATCGTCAGAAACGACGCTGGCACCGATATAGTTAAAGCTGTCGAAAACATCGGACTGGAGATAGCTTTCGCCCAGCGTAAGTTTGGCCCCGAGCGTTGGTAGTGCGCGATAGGCGTAGTAGCGGCTCCAGCTCTGATCGTGGAGGGTGGAAGTGTTCTCGTCATCGTCACGATGGTCGTAGCTGGCCTGCCAGTCGGCCCGCAGTCGCCATGCGCCCAGGTTCGCGCCTAACGTCCCGTTGCCGCTGATGCTTTGCTCTTCGCTGCCGCTTTCTTGATCGTGGCGGAGCTGATTATTAATGTTGTAATCCAGAATGATGCCGGGAATACCATTATCCCAGCGGGCGGGCGGGTCCCAGTCGACATCGCTGTATTCCATATACGCCTGGGGTAAATTCACCAGCAGCGTGGAGTGTCCCAGGTCAGCCTGAAAATCCATGCCTTTCAGTGAATCTGGCGCCAGACATTGTCGTTCACCGTGCGTTATCCAGACGAGTTTTTCCGCGAGTTCCGGCTTTATACCCAATTGCGTAACTAATTCTGGTTCTGCGCAAACCTCACTTCCTTGTGGATCATGTTCTGGAATAACCCAGTTAACAGGAAATTCCTGCGGCAGAGTCTGTCCGTTAATTTTAATTTGTAAAAGGTAGACGCCTGGCAGAATAAAACCCTTACGAGAAAACTGTGCAATGTTAACGTTATCGCGATTTTTTACATCGAGGAAATCGGTATTAAATTCGATGTCTTTGCCTGACGCGCTATAAGGGGAGAGGCTTAGAAGCATTCCCACTCCGCACGCTATTGGGCAAAGAACACTTTTCCATGTGTTATTCATCAAATATATTCCGCAATAAAACTCAACAGGAATACCCTACCTAAAGCGGCAGGGTATTATCGTCGTGACTCTGTTAACTGAATTACAGGTAAGAGATAGTGACGTTGGCGGCGCTGCTGAATTCACCTGTGCCTACGGTGCCGGTTGCTGCGCCAACCAGCCAGGCGGTGAAATTCAGGCTTTGCTTCTCATCAAGAATGGTATCTCCGTCCAGGTCCGCAATGGCCTGTGTATAGGTATCGCCCAGTTTGATATTGTTTTTGCCAGCATCGCCGATTGCCAGGCTTACGTTGCTAATAGCGCCAGTGCCGTCAGTCTTCATCAGCGCGAGATTATCCGTGGCGCCTGTAGCCGCTGTGGTTCCACTACCTGTAGTGAATACCACATTCATATTTTTCTCGGTAGCCCAGGTACAACCCTCAAGATCGATATGAAAGGTACGGGCATTGTTGATGGTCGTTTTACCATTACTCAGCGTGCCATTACCGATACTTGAACCCATATTGACTGTTTGATCTTCCGTATCCAATGTGACGGAGCAGGGGGAGTCAACAATATTACCAAGGAAAGTGACCTTTGCTGTGTTGCTACCCGCGGCTTGAGCGCCGGAGACAATTCCCATAACTAAAGATGCAGTTACTGCCAGTTTACAAAAATGAGATGACTTCATCGTGTTATCCTTAATTAACGTGTTTTATGGCAGCATTTTGTACGCGTATACCAAGGGATATGCGGCATAGAGCCATGCTGCGGGCTTTGAGTAAAAAATAGGTCATAATAAAAATATTATATTTCTACATTTTTATGAGTATATTCTTATGAGCTGAATGATCGCACCTGCTCATAGAATATTATATGTAATACTTTCAATATATTTATTTCATGTATGTTCCAGAAAAAACAAAAAAGCGGTCTTTTTTGAATATTAAACTGGCGTGCATGCTACTCGTTTTTCCGTAAAAGTGAAATAATTTATTTTTTTTTGAAAGGGAAGGCTCTTTGGGTGGGGTGCTTATAGTGTTTGCATGATTTTTTTACTTAATTGATGTTATTTATAACGTCTGGTGCAAATATCTGTTTTTTTAATAAATTAGTTATATGATTATTATATTGTTGTGTATCGATTAATAATTTTAAAGTTATACGGGAAAGGTAGCATTCAACACCTGTTAACAATATATTTTATTATATAGGCGTTGTCGTAGTGTCTCTGTGCGTGAATGGTTAAGAATAATACGTTACAATTGTCGCTGGTATTTACAACCGATTAAAAACCATGACAACTAACCATCAAATTGACCGTCTTCTCACCCTCATGCAGCGCCTGCGTGACCCGGAAAACGGCTGCCCGTGGGATAAAGAGCAGACCTTCGCCAGCATCGCGCCTTATACGCTGGAAGAAACCTATGAAGTACTGGATGCGATTGCGCGTGAGGATTTTGACGATTTGCGCGGCGAACTGGGCGACCTGTTGTTCCAGGTGGTGTTTTACGCGCAGATGGCGCAGGAAGAAGGCCGCTTCGATTTTAATGATATCTGCGCTGCCATCAGCGACAAGCTGGAGCGCCGCCATCCGCATGTTTTTGGCGAGCTTTCCGCTGATAATAGCGAAGAAGTCTTAGCTCGCTGGGAGCAAATCAAAACGGAAGAGCGCGCGCAAAAAGCGCAGCATTCCGCGCTGGACGATATTCCGCGCAGCTTACCGGCCTTAATGCGCGCGCAAAAAATCCAGAAACGTTGCTCAAACGTGGGCTTTGACTGGACGACGCTGGGACCGGTCGTCGATAAGGTCTATGAAGAGATCGATGAGGTGATGTTCGAGGCGCGGCAGGCGGTTGTTGATCAGGCTAAACTGGAAGAGGAAATGGGCGATTTGCTCTTTGCCACGGTCAACATGGCGCGTCATTTAGGTACGAAAGCGGAGCTCGCTTTGCAAAAAGCGAACGATAAATTTGAACGTCGTTTTCGCGAAGTTGAACGTATTGTCGCAGCCAGAGGCCTGGAAATGACCGGGGTGGACCTGGAAACAATGGAAGAAGTTTGGCAGGAAGTAAAACGCCAGGAAATTGATCTCTAAAGGTTTTAGGCGGTCAAGAGCGATTTGTGTGATTTTTTAAATAACAAGCGCTTGATTTACGTCAAAAACATTTACCTCAAAGGGGCTATTTTCTCCCTCCCTGTGTGAATGTCAGCCTGACGAAGAGGAGGAATAATGAAAGTTTGTGGCGTAGGTCATGTTCGGGTATACTGCTTTCCCGTCCTGGTTATTCCATCGTCTTTTAAACCTAACTTCTCAGGTTCCGCATGACAACGAACTATATTTTTGTGACCGGCGGGGTCGTATCCTCTCTGGGTAAAGGCATTGCCGCAGCCTCCCTCGCAGCCATTCTGGAAGCCCGTGGTCTCAACGTGACCATCATGAAACTGGATCCGTACATCAACGTCGATCCGGGTACTATGAGCCCAATCCAACACGGGGAAGTGTTCGTTACTGAAGACGGCGCTGAAACCGACCTGGACCTGGGGCACTACGAGCGTTTCATCCGCACCAAGATGTCTCGCCGCAACAACTTCACGACTGGCCGCATCTACTCCGACGTTCTGCGTAAAGAACGCCGTGGCGACTATCTGGGCGCAACCGTACAGGTAATCCCTCACATCACTAACGCGATTAAAGAGCGCGTGCTGGAAGGTGGCGAAGGCCACGATGTGGTACTGGTGGAAATCGGCGGTACCGTCGGTGATATCGAATCGCTGCCGTTTCTTGAGGCGATTCGTCAATTGGCGGTAGATATCGGTCGTGAACACGCGCTGTTTATGCACCTGACGCTGGTACCTTACCTGGCGGCTGCGGGCGAAGTGAAAACTAAACCGACTCAGCACTCCGTGAAAGAGCTGCTGTCTATCGGTATTCAGCCCGATATTCTGATTTGTCGTTCCGATCGCGCGGTTCCTGCCAACGAGCGTGCAAAAATTGCATTGTTCTGTAATGTGCCGGAAAAAGCCGTTATTTCAATGAAAGATGTCGATTCCATTTATAAAATTCCAGGCCTGTTGAAATCTCAGGGGCTTGATGATTATATTTGTAAACGATTCAGCTTGAACTGTCCGGAAGCTAACCTGTCTGAATGGGAACAGGTCATTTACGAAGAAGCGAACCCGGCAGGCGAAGTGACTATCGGCATGGTCGGCAAATATATTGAACTGCCGGATGCCTATAAGTCGGTGATCGAAGCGCTGAAACACGGTGGTCTGAAAAACCGCGTTACCGTCAACATCAAATTGATCGATTCGCAAGATGTTGAAACGCGCGGCGTCGAAATTCTGAAAGATTTGGACGCTATCCTGATCCCCGGCGGCTTCGGCTATCGTGGCGTTGAAGGTAAAATCGCCACTGCGCGCTATGCGCGTGAAAATAATATTCCTTATCTGGGCATTTGCCTGGGGATGCAGGTTGCGTTGATTGAGTTCGCTCGTAACGTGGCCGGCATGGACAACGCCAACTCAACGGAATTTGTGCCAGACTGTAAGTACCCGGTTGTGGCGTTAATTACCGAGTGGCGCGATGAAGACGGTAACGTTGAAGTCCGTAGCGAGAAGAGCGATCTGGGCGGCACCATGCGCCTGGGCGCGCAGCAGTGCCAGCTTAGCGATGACAGCCTGGTACGTCAGTTGTACGGCGCGTCGACGATTGTTGAACGTCATCGCCATCGTTACGAAGTCAACAATATGTTGTTGAAACAAATTGAAGCAGCGGGTCTGCGTGTCGCAGGCCGTTCCGGTGATGATCAGTTAGTCGAGATCATTGAGGTACCGAATCATCCGTGGTTCGTGGCCTGTCAGTTCCATCCGGAATTTACTTCCACGCCGCGTGATGGACATCCGTTGTTCGCTGGCTTTGTTAAAGCCGCCAACGAGCATCAGAAACGTCAGGCGAAGTAAAAAAGTTAGAACGGCGGTGCACCCTCAGCGGTGCACCGTTTGTCTGAAGTTTTAGTTTAACTAGTGACTTGAGGAAAACCTAATGTCCAAAATCGTTAAAGTCATCGGTCGTGAAATCATCGACTCCCGTGGTAACCCGACTGTTGAAGCTGAAGTACACCTGGAAGGTGGTTTCGTAGGTATGGCGGCGGCTCCGTCAGGTGCTTCTACTGGTTCCCGCGAAGCGCTGGAACTGCGCGATGGCGACAAATCCCGTTTCCTGGGTAAAGGCGTAACCAAAGCTGTTGGCGCGGTTAACGGCCCGATCGCTCAGGCTATTCTTGGCAAAGACGCTAAAGACCAGGCTGGCATCGACAAAATCATGATCGACCTGGACGGTACTGAAAACAAATCTAACTTCGGTGCAAACGCCATCCTGGCTGTCTCTCTGGCTAACGCCAAAGCTGCTGCTGCCGCTAAAGGTATGCCGCTGTACGAGCACATTGCTGAACTGAACGGCACGCCGGGCAAATACTCCATGCCGGTTCCGATGATGAACATCATCAACGGCGGCGAGCACGCTGACAACAACGTCGACATCCAGGAATTCATGATCCAGCCGGTTGGCGCGAAAACGGTTAAAGAAGCCATCCGTATGGGTTCTGAAGTTTTCCATCACCTGGCAAAAGTGCTGAAAGGCAAAGGCATGAACACCGCTGTGGGTGACGAAGGCGGCTATGCGCCGAACCTGGGATCCAACGCGGAAGCGCTGGCTGTTATCGCTGAAGCGGTTAAAGCGGCTGGTTACGAGCTGGGTAAAGACATCACCCTGGCGATGGACTGCGCAGCATCTGAATTCTACAAAGACGGTAAATACGTTCTGGCTGGCGAAGGCAACAAAGCGTTCACCTCCGAAGAATTCACCCACTTCCTGGAAGAACTGACCAAACAGTACCCGATCGTTTCCATCGAAGATGGTCTGGACGAGTCTGACTGGGACGGTTTTGCATACCAGACCAAAGTACTGGGCGACAAAATCCAGCTGGTTGGTGACGACCTGTTCGTAACCAACACCAAAATCCTGAAAGAAGGCATCGAGAAAGGCATCGCTAACTCCATCCTGATCAAATTCAACCAGATCGGTTCTCTGACCGAAACTCTGGCTGCAATCAAGATGGCGAAAGACGCTGGCTATACTGCTGTCATCTCTCACCGTTCTGGCGAAACTGAAGACGCTACCATCGCTGACCTGGCTGTTGGTACCGCTGCAGGCCAGATCAAAACCGGTTCTATGAGCCGTTCTGACCGTGTTGCTAAATACAACCAGCTGATTCGTATCGAAGAAGCTCTGGGCGAAAAAGCACCGTATAACGGTCGTAAAGAGATCAAAGGCCAGGCGTAATCCTGCTTTTACCTCTTAACGTATAAACCCGCTTCGGCGGGTTTTTTTGTATCTGTTCAATAGCGCAGCCGCTGTGCATGACCGGGCAGACGAAATCTGCAATAATTAACGATTATCCCCTTAATAGAGAACGCTATGCAGTACCCGATTAACGAGATGTTCCAGACCCTACAAGGCGAGGGTTATTTTACCGGCGTCCCCGCTATTTTTATTCGTTTACAGGGATGTCCGGTCGGCTGTGCCTGGTGTGATACTAAGCATACCTGGGATAAACTGAGCGATCGGGAAGTGTCTCTGTTCAGCATTCTGGCAAAAACCAAAGAGAGCGACAAATGGGGTGCTGCGAGCAGTGAAGACTTGCTGGCAGTAATTAATCGTCAGGGCTATACCGCGCGTCACGTTGTCATCACCGGTGGCGAACCCTGTATTCACGACCTCATGCCGCTCACCGATCTGCTTGAAAAGAGTGGTTTTAGTTGTCAGATTGAAACCAGCGGGACGCACGAAGTGCGCTGTACGCCTAACACCTGGGTCACGGTTTCACCAAAAGTGAATATGCGCGGGGGATATGACGTGCTTTCCCAGGCGCTGGAGCGCGCCAATGAAATCAAGCATCCCGTTGGGCGAGTTCGTGATATTGAGGCGCTGGATGAACTGTTAGCCACGTTGAGCGATGATAAACCGCGTGTGATTGCTTTGCAGCCCATTAGCCAGAAAGAAGACGCGACGCGTCTGTGTATTGAAACGTGTATTGCACGTAACTGGCGGCTGTCTATGCAAACGCATAAATATTTAAATATCGCCTGATGCATTACTAATCTTACAGACGGCCTGCCGATGCCGTCTGTGACTCATCCATTACCTTGCATTGTTTATTTTCTCTATGTGAATTTCGATGAGTGTATAAAAGCGCTGATAAATTTTCCCATAGCGATGCACGGATCACGCTATTTTGGTAAATTTAAAGAAAAAATCATTCTATGAACTTTTTTGCATCAAAATCAGCAAATTAGCTGTTCTTTAATAATTTAAATTGTTGCGATTATGTTGGTAGAATGTGGTGCTGACAAAAAGTAGTTTATAAACAATTATATCCGTTTAGTGTGTTCCCCGCGCCAGCGGGGATAAACCGTCGGCCACGATGCAGAGGGCTACGAGCAGGTGGTGTTCCCCGCGCCAGCGGGGATAAACCGGCATCGACTATATGCACGGAGTTAAACGCCGCGTGTTCCCCGCGCCAGCGGGGATAAACCGAATCGCGCGCGCTGGCAGGGGATATGATGGTCGTGTTCCCCGCGCCAGCGGGGATAAACCGCGCCGATCAGGAGAAGTTAAATAAACAAATGGGTGTTCCCCGCGCCAGCGGGGATAAACCGCATTATCACAGGCACTCAATGAATGCCTTCTGGTGTTCCCCGCGCCAGCGGGGATAAACCGTCAAAACCAACGGAGAAACAAACCCGATGAAAGTGTTCCCCGCGCCAGCGGGGATAAACCGGTGTTTAATCCGCAGACTGAGAAAGAAGAGGAGTGTTCCCCGCGCCAGCGGGGATAAACCGATATCGAATGGCGAATACAGCAAAGCGGTAAAGTGTTCCCCGCGCCAGCGGGGATAAAACGCGGCTTCTGCTATTAAATCTGGACTAATGTGGGTGTTCCCCGCGCCAGCGGGGATAAACCGCGAATGGCTCAACTTTGAAGAGTTCAAGAAAGGTGTTCCCCGCGCCAGCGGGGATAAACCGGCCATGTTTTTCGTTTTTGCATTCATATAGTAGTGTTCCCCGCGCCAGCGGGGATAAACCGAATATCCACTTAAACACAACCATTATTCGCTAGTGTTCCCCGCGCCAGCGGGGATAAACCGGCATCGAACCGCTTATCCGTCTGTACCCACTCGTGTTCCCCGCGCCAGCGGGGATAAACCGCTTTCATTGCGCAGGGTATGCAGTCGGTTTCCGTGTTCCCCGCGCCAGCGGGGATAAACCGCGTCAGCGCGGTATTGAGGCCGGGGACCGCCCGTGTTCCCCGCGCCAGCGGGGATAAACCGAACAGGAACAGGAAAAAAAAGATTTGTCCGGTGTGTTCCCCGCGCCAGCGGGGATAAACCGAATGGGATGTTCTCGATAATGGCGACGACGAAGTGTTCCCCGCGCCAGCGGGGATAAACCGCGGTCATTTTAAAGAATCCCGTTAAACAACACGTGTTCCCCGCGCCAGCGGGGATAAACCGGACATTTCAGTTTTGAGCATGAACCTGATTCAGTGTTCCCCGCGCCAGCGGGGATAAACCGCAGATCCTCAACGGTCAGGTTGTTTAGTTCCTGTGTTCCCCGCGCCAGCGGGGATAAACCGAAAACCGTACAACAGACAAAATATAAATATTGGTGTTCCCCGCGCCAGCGGGGATAAACCGCGGAGGATGGAATATTTCCGAGGCTGGCGATTGTGTTCCCCGCGCTAGCGGGGATAAACCGATGCCGGAACGCTGATGGCGTTTGACATGAGCGTGTTCCCCGCGCCAGCGGGGATAAACCGAATTATTTCTGTGGCTGGGGTTTCGATTCGATGTGTTCCCCGCGCCAGCGGGGATAAACCGTTGACGGTGACGTCAGTGCCGAAGGCGAAATAGTGTTCCCCGCGCCAGCGGGGATAAACCGCCAGCTTACGCTATTTACGACGTTATTGAGCAGTGTTCCCCGCGCCAGCGGGGATAAACCGCCCCGATAGCGACGCTTCTGTAGTCACTGGCAGTGTTCCCCGCGCCAGCGGGGATAAACCGGTGAGTTCGGTTTTAATTTCGTCGCTAAGCTGCGTGTTCCCCGCGCCAGCGGGGATAAGCCGCGTCACTTTCTGACATTTTATTCAGTTCGTTAGTGTTCCCCGTGCCAGCGGGGATAAACCGTCATTTCTGGACGGGGCTGTGTGACGAATACGGTGTTCCCCGCGCCAGCGGGGATAAACCGTGTCCAATTAACCCAAACTTTGCGCGCTTAATATGTTCCCCGCGCTAGCGGGGATAAACCGGGATATGTGAAGTTCAGGTAGCCCATTACGCAGTGTTCCCCGCGCCAGCGGGGATAAACCGCGTTCATCGGCAGCGTCACGCAATATGAAGATGTGTTCCCCGCGCCAACAAGGATAGCCGTTGCATAATCATAATCTGTGTACCAGTAATGGCAGCTACAAACCTGTAAAGTAAAAAGGCCGCGTTTTCCCGGGGAGGCTTTTAGACAGGAGAAGGCCATGGCGTTAAGGATCAGGGTATTGCTCGAAAATCATAAGGGAGCTGGAGCGGATAAATCGTTGAAGGTCCGGCCAGGGTTAAGCCTGTTGGTCGAGGATGAGTCTACGTCTATCTTGTTCGATACCGGCCCTGATGGCAGTTTTATGCAAAACGCGTTGGCGATGGGGATCGACCTGTCCGATGTGTCTGCTGTGGTGCTTTCGCATGGTCATTACGATCATTGCGGCGGCGTGCCGTGGCTTCCTGATAACAGTCGAATCATCTGCCATCCCGATATTGCGCGCGAACGTTATGCGGCAATGACTTTTCTCGGTATTACCCGAAAAATAAAAAAATTGTCGTGTGAGGTAGACTATTCACGCTACCGAATGATGTACACGCGTGACCCCCTGCCGATTGGCAAAAACTTTATCTGGTCAGGGGAAATACCGGTGGTTGCGCCTGAAGCCTACGGCATTTTTGGCGGCCACGATGCGGAGCCGGACTCCATTTTGGATGAGGGCGTACTGATTTACCAATCGACAAAAGGATTAGTCATCATTACGGGATGCGGGCATCGGGGGATCGTAAATATTGTCCGGCACTGTCAGAACATTACCGGTATAAAGCGGATTTACGCGCTTATCGGCGGATTTCATCTCCGCTGCGCATCACCGTTCACGCTGTGGCGAGTCAGGCGCTTTCTGCAAGAACAAAAACCTGAAAAACTATGCGGTTGTCACTGTACAGGAGCCTGGGGGCGGTTGTGGCTACCGGAAATAACCGCACCTGCAACCGGTGATGTGCTGCGCTTTTAACACCGCGCTGGACAATGTTTTCACTGATAAAACGTCGTGTGGATAGGCTGGAATCAATCTGCCATCCAGCCCACGCGTTAATAAACCTTATTCGCCGCGATAGACGCAGCCGGCTGTACAGGTCTCTTTCACCATCACGGCGCTCAGTAGCGGCACGACAGGTTTAACCTGATCCCAAATCCATTTTGCCAGCACTTCGCTGGTGGGATTGGACAGCCCTGGAATATCATTCAGATAGTAGTGATCAAGACGATCGTAAGTAGGTTTAAACGCCGCTTTGAGATCCGCGAAATCCATAATCCAACCGGTATGCGGATCGACTTCACCGGTAATTTCGAGACGCACCATAAACGAGTGTCCGTGCAGGCGGCCGCACTTATGCCCTTCAGGCACGTGAGGCAGGCGGTGAGCGGCTTCAAAGGTGAAATCTTTATACAACGTGGTGGACATGATGAACTCTCAGGCAATAAAAAAACCGCCGTAGGGTAACGGAAAGCGCATTTTTTATCATTAACTAAAACCATTCTCCGCCTTGTGACGGGCAATTAATTTAAGAATTTCCAGAAAATTTAATAATTATCAATCAATTATAAAATCGATTTTGGCGTTAATAACGATAACTAAAACAGGTTAGTTCATTTGGTTATTTGTTATTTCCAACCCTTCTTTAATTGTTATTCCTCTCACCGTTACCCTTATCCTTAGTTTGGGATTTATCGCTTATACACTTCATCCTTCAAGCCGCATCTGTGTTGACTGCGTTTACTCACCCCAGTCACGTATTTATGTACGCTCCTGGGGCGCGCTCAGCTTACGGCGAACTTGAATGATTTTGTGTATAGATCCGCTTTGCTTACTGGAACATAACGACGCATGACGACACCGGCTCCACTGACTGGGTTGCTTCCGCTTAATCCGGAGCAACTGGCGCGCCTTCAGGCCGCGACAACCGACCTTACTCCCGAACAGCTTGCCTGGGTCTCCGGCTATTTTTGGGGCGTACTGAACCCGCGCTCAGGCGCTGTTGCAGTCACGCCTGCTCCTGAGGGGAAGATGCCGGGGATTACGCTTATCTCCGCTTCGCAAACCGGCAATGCGCGTCGTGTGGCGGAAGCGCTGCGTGATGATCTGCTGGCGGCCAACCTTAATGTGACACTGGTGAACGCCGGCGACTACAAATTCAAACAGATTGCCAGTGAAAAACTACTGGTGATAGTGACGTCCACCCAGGGAGAAGGCGAGCCGCCGGAAGAGGCCGTCGCTCTGCATAAGTTCCTGTTCTCGAAAAAAGCGCCGAAACTGGAAAACACCGCTTTTGCCGTGTTTAGCCTCGGCGACACCTCTTATGAATTTTTCTGCCAGTCCGGAAAAGATTTCGACAGCAAACTGGCGGAACTGGGCGGTGAACGTCTGCTCGACCGTGTCGATGCTGACGTTGAATATCAGGCAGCTGCCAGCGAATGGCGCGCCCGCGTGGTTGATGTTCTGAAGTCCCGCGCACCTGTCGCGGCACCTTCGCAATCCGTCGCTACTGGCGCGGTAAACGACATCCACACCAGCCCCTATACCAAAGACGCGCCGCTGACCGCGACCCTCTCCGTGAATCAGAAAATCACCGGTCGCAACTCGGAAAAAGACGTTCGTCATATTGAAATTGACCTCGGCGACTCCGGCCTGCGCTATCAGCCGGGCGATGCGCTGGGCGTCTGGTATCAGAACGATCCGGCTCTGGTGAAGGAGCTGGTTGAGTTGCTGTGGCTGAAAGGCGATGAGCCGGTGACGGTTGATGGTAAAACCCTGCCGCTGGCCGAAGCGCTGCAGTGGCACTTCGAACTGACGGTCAACACCGCGAATATCGTGGAGAACTACGCTACGCTGACGCGCAGCGAGTCTCTGCTGCCGCTGGTGGGCGATAAAACGCAGCTTCAGCAATATGCAGCTACCACGCCAATCGTCGATATGGTGCGTTTCTCCCCGGCGCAGCTCGACGCTGAAGCATTAATCGGCCTGCTGCGTCCGCTGACGCCGCGTCTGTACTCCATCGCCTCCGCGCAGGCGGAAGTCGAAAGCGAAGTACACGTAACCGTCGGCGTCGTGCGCTACGATATTGAAAGCCGCGCCCGCGCGGGTGGTGCTTCCAGCTTCCTCGCCGACCGCGTGGAAGAAGAGGGCGAAGTGCGCGTGTTTATTGAACACAACGACAACTTCCGCCTGCCGGCGAACCCGCAGACCCCGGTCATCATGATTGGCCCGGGCACCGGCATCGCGCCGTTCCGCGCCTTTATGCAGCAGCGCGCCGCCGACGGTGCGGAAGGCAAGAACTGGCTGTTCTTCGGTAACCCGCACTTCACCGAAGATTTCCTTTATCAGGTTGAATGGCAGCGTTACGTGAAAGAAGGCGTGCTGAGCCGGATCGATCTGGCCTGGTCTCGCGATCAAAAAGAAAAAATCTACGTACAAGACAAACTGCGCGAACAGGGCGCGGAGCTGTGGCGCTGGATCAATGACGGCGCCCACATTTATGTCTGCGGCGACGCCAGGCGCATGGCCGCAGATGTCGAAAAAGCGTTGCTGGAAGTGATTGCTGAGTTCGGTGCAATGGACATCGAAGCGGCGGATGAATTTTTAAGTGAGCTGCGCGTCGAGCGCCGTTATCAGCGAGATGTCTACTAATGAGCGAAAAACACCCAGGGCCTTTAGTGGTCGAAGGTAAACTGTCCGATGCCGAGCGCATGAAGCTGGAAAGCAACTACCTGCGCGGTACCATTGCGGAAGATCTGAACGACGGTCTCACCGGCGGTTTTAAAGGCGACAACTTCCTGCTAATACGCTTTCAAGGCATGTATCAGCAGGATGACCGCGATATTCGCGCCGAGCGTGCGGCGCAGAAGCTGGAGCCGCGCCACGCCATGCTGCTGCGCTGCCGTCTGCCGGGCGGGGTGATTACTACGACGCAATGGCAGGCGATCGATAAATTCGCGGCGGATAACACGATTTATGGCAGTATCCGTCTGACCAACCGCCAGACCTTCCAGTTTCACGGCATTCTGAAGAAGAACGTCAAGCCGGTGCACCAGATGCTGCACTCGGTGGGGCTGGATGCGCTGGCAACCGCTAACGACATGAACCGTAACGTGCTGTGCACCTCCAACCCGTACGAATCGCAGTTGCACGCGGAAGCCTACGAGTGGGCGAAGAAGATCTCCGAACATCTGCTGCCGCGCACCCGTGCGTATGCGGAGATCTGGCTCGATCAGGAGAAGGTCGCGACCACCGATGAAGAACCGATCCTCGGGCAGACCTATCTGCCGCGTAAATTTAAAACCACGGTGGTGATCCCGCCGCAAAATGATATCGATCTGCACGCCAACGACATGAACTTTGTGGCGATTGCCGAGAACGGCAAGCTGGTCGGCTTTAACCTGCTGGTGGGCGGCGGTCTGTCTATTGAGCATGGTAATAAGAAAACCTACGCTCGTACGGCCAGCGAGTTTGGCTATCTGCCGCTGGAGCACACCCTGGCGGTGGCCGAAGCGGTAGTGACGACGCAGCGCGACTGGGGTAACCGTACCGACAGGAAAAATGCCAAAACCAAATACACCCTTGAGCGCGTGGGACTGGAGACATTTAAAGCGGAAGTCGAGCGTCGCGCGGGGATCAAATTTGAGCCGATCCGCCCGTATGAGTTTACCGGGCGTGGCGACAGGATTGGCTGGGTGAAAGGCATTGATGATAAATGGCACCTGACGCTGTTTATTGAGAACGGCCGTATCCTGGATTATCCGGGGCGTCCGCTGAAAACCGGCCTGCTGGAGATCGCGAAGATTCATCAGGGCGAGTTCCGTATCACCGCTAACCAGAACCTGATTATTGCCAGCGTGCCGGAAAGCCAGAAAGCGAAGATCGAGACGCTGGCGCGCGACCACGGGTTGATGAATGCGGTGAAACCGCAGCGTGAAAACTCAATGGCCTGCGTGTCGTTCCCAACCTGCCCGCTGGCAATGGCGGAAGCCGAGCGTTTCCTGCCGTCGTTCACGGACAAAGTGGAAGCGATTCTGGAAAAACACGGCATTCCTGATGAGCATATCGTGATGCGCGTGACCGGCTGCCCGAACGGCTGTGGCCGCGCGATGCTGGCGGAAATTGGCTTAGTAGGGAAAGCGCCTGGTCGTTATAACCTGCATCTTGGTGGCAACCGCATCGGGAGTCGTATCCCACGGATGTATAAAGAAAATATCGCCGAGCCGGATATTCTGGCCTCGCTGGATGAACTGATTGGGCGCTGGGCGAAAGAGCGTGAAGCGGGTGAAGGCTTCGGCGACTTTACGGTGCGTGCGGGCATCATTCGCCCGGTGCTCGATCCCGCGCGTGATTTCTGGGAATAACCTGAATTGCCGGATGGCGTCTGTGTAGGCCTGATAAGCACAGCGCCATCAGGCAAGGCAAACAGTGAGGAACTCATGTCCCAACTCGATCTAAATGCCCTGAACGACCTGCCAAAAGTCGATCGCGTAATGGCTCTGGCAGAAGCCAACGCCCAACTGGAAAAACTGAGCGCCGAAGAACGCGTGGCATGGGCGCTGGAAAATCTGCCCGGCGAATACGTGCTCTCCTCAAGCTTTGGTATCCAGGCGGCGGTGAGCCTGCACCTGGTGAACCAGATTCGCCCAGATATCCCGGTGATCCTCACCGATACCGGCTATTTGTTCCCGGAAACCTACCAGTTTATTGATGAGCTAACGGACAAACTCAAACTCAACCTGAAAGTTTACCGCGCGGGCGAAAGTCCGGCCTGGCAGGAAGCGCGCTACGGCAAGCTGTGGGAGCAGGGCGTTGAGGGCATTGAGAAATACAATGACATCAACAAAGTCGAGCCGATGAACCGGGCGCTAAAAGAGCTGAAAGCGCAGACGTGGTTTGCGGGTCTGCGTCGCGAGCAGTCCGGCAGCCGCGCGCATTTACCCGTTCTCGCTATCCAGCGCGGCGTGTTTAAAGTGCTGCCGATTATCGACTGGGATAACCGCACGGTTTACCAGTATCTGCAAAAGCACGGTCTGAAATACCATCCGCTGTGGGATCAGGGCTATCTGTCGGTGGGCGATATACATACTACCCGCAAGTGGGAGCCGGGCATGGCGGAAGAAGAGACGCGGTTCTTCGGGCTGAAGCGCGAGTGCGGGCTGCATGAAGGGTGATTGTCCTTACGCGGTATGATTATACTTGCTGCTATGAAAAATCCGGCAGGCAGCCGGATTTTAAATTGGTTATATACCCAAAATAATTCGAGTTGCTTAAAGGCGGCAAGGGAGTGAGTCCCCAGGAGCATAGATAACTATGTGACTGGGGTGAACGAGCGTAGCCAACACATAAGCAACTTGAAGTATGAAGGGTATATTACTGACTATCTTTATACCAGTAATATATTACGACTGCACCCATCTTTACCAATGTGCAAAGAACGTTCATGGGTTAGATATAGCTTTTCAAGAATTACATCAATAAACATTTTTTTTGCATGATAGTCGTTATAATCCTGATTAAGTTTTTTTAAAAAACCAGAATTTGTTGGTTTAAACTCTGAAAACGGTGAATAGCTATGTAGTAAATAGGAGATACACGGATGCATCATGCTAAAAGCGACTTCACCTTGTACCTCCTGATAACCTATTTTGCAAAACTGAGTCGTAGGCTCAAAGTTACCGGCATTAATACAGGCCAGCATTGATTTTTCATCTGCAGTAAGTGAGTCCTGCCATTCGACAAGCGGGTGGTCTGGAGCCTCTGCGGGACGCATCATCTCATAAACCGCCGTTTTGATTTGTGTATTTCCCGTCACTTCTTTTCGTAGAGTTGAAATCGACTCCTGAAGTAATTCCGGGTGCCAGGTCATCTTCGAACCAATCACCTCACATATTTGTAAAAATAATTGTCTCTCCTCTCTACTCATAGATTCTATCACTGCATCATCTGATATATTAAGGATGTCCTTAATATTGCTTTGGCTGATCACCGTGTCGCCGACCATAAGTAAAAATTGTGTCTGAGAAGCGTCCATCTTGATAGTAAACAGATCTTGATGAGCCGGGCAGGCCAGATGTTGTAGCCGTTTAAAGGCGTAAATTTTATTTATATCCTCTACGTTAACTTCCATCTCTCCAGGTTCACCACGGCCCTGCCCGTGAATGATGGAGTGTAACACTTCCAGCGCATGGTCCTTTTTTTCCGCTCTAAAATGATCCTGGACTTTATCCCAACCCCCCATATGGATTGCTTTTTCTTTATCTGCGCTTAACAGATGAGCAAGCCGACTTTCATTAAGCGTATAATTTTGATGATTACCGAAGCTTAAAGTGACTGGCATAATATTTTCCTTCAAATTTATATTATTCAATATCCGGAGTAAAATATATCGTTCAATTCTCTCTTTTTTATTAAACAGATAAAGTTTACTACAGGAGAGAATTTGAACGACATTATTAATACAGCACATTTATGGTTGGTAATCCTTTGTGGTGACGATAATTCAGACAAAAGGTAGATTATTCGCCGCAAATGGTCGTTTTTTTAAATTTTGGTTTGTCATGAATGGTGTTGATGCTGAGAGATAAAGTATGATGAAATGAAGTAGTTAAATTTAATTAATTAAAGGTATTCATGGAAATGGATGTAGATAGAGAAGCTACAAAGATTTTAGTGAATCTAATGTAATAACTTCTCTATACAACGGAGTTAGAATAATACCTGTTATCCAACCAATCCAAAACGTTTACTGTAATAGCTAGCTTCTCCGGCATCAGATACCAGCACAATCTGTCCGGAAGGGCGATGGTGGCGTTTTCTGAAACAGGCTAATGTTTCCTCATCTGGACATTGGAATGTACCAGAATTTTTTTGCCACCATGATTTTCGGACGGATAAGCGACTTTTTTCCCAGCAGAAATCTATTTCATCAACTAAAGGGCGTAGCTGTCCATCAATGTCTTTTCTGGCGAGATAAACATCAACACTCTCTTCACCCAGACGGGTAGAAAATTCTCTATCTTTATCCCATAAAAAGTCGCTGGCTTCCCGATCGTAACCGAGATCGTAACGTAATAAATTTTGCGCAGCCACTGAACGTTGGCTAAGGACTTTGCCAAAGGCAACGTCAGAGATCGTCTGCAAGCCTGCTGGCGCAGCAATTTTCTGCTCGTATACGCCGTCAACGAGTGCTCTGGCATTATCCGGCATACGGATCTCACCATGTTGACGCAGCAGCGCCTGTGTACGCCACAGGCAGGCATGATCGGCGTAAACAAAGCCGGTACCTTTTAGCTCTTGCACCAACCAGCCCTCTTCTGCCTGCTCCTGCCAGTGAGGGGCCAGAATATGCAATACTGGTGGCTGGCGTTCATCCGGAAGCGTAGATTTTCGTTGCCCATGGGCATCGCGGATATGGCGTTGCAGGCGACCGGCGCGCTGGATCAATAAATCAATCGGCGCCAGATCGGTGATCATCCAGTCAAAGTCCAGATCGAGACTTTGTTCAACGACTTGTGTGGCGATTAATACCTTACCACGTCGTTCAGAAACGGGGGCATTGTTACCAAACCAGTTTAACGTTTTATTTTCAATAGCAATACGATCGATAAAAGCAAAACGGCTGTGGAAAAGCAAAAGATCCTGCTGTGGAACGATTCCCTCGTGTAGCAACTGCTGGTAAGTATCCAGCGCATCATCAACCGTGTTGCGGATCCAACAAATGCACTGTCCGGTTGCCACAACGCGATAAATAATGTCCAGTGCTTCCTGGCGCTGCTGTATCCAATTAACGGCTACAGTCCTTTGGACTTCGGGACGTGTGGCCAGTGGTTGCTCTAACAGACCGGAGGAAGTGAGGTGGCTTAACCATGGATAACCCGCGTTATCGCTACCACCAGCGCTCATAAATCCCGCGCCATCGCTAAACGCATTAAGTAATTTTTCCCGTAAAGCGGCGGGAAGAGTGGCGCTCAGAATAATAGCGCTACCGCCCTGGGCGGCATGGAAGCGCAATAAACCTTCCAGCAATTTAACCATATAACCATCATAGGCGTGCACTTCATCCAGCAGCAGGATTTTGTCGCGCATCCCTAGCAATCGGAGTGATTGATGGCGAAAAGGCATCACCGCCATTAAGAGTTGATCCAGAGTACCTACGCCGACTTCCGCCAGCAGCGCTTTTTTGCGTGAATCTGCAAACCAGGTATGGCACTCAGTAGTCGCGTTGCCATCATCACGGGCATAATCTTCAGCTATATTTTCTGTTGGCTGCCAGATGGATTGTCGGAAAGAGTCCGACATTTCTCGCCCACCGTGTGCCAGGATGAGCGATGGCCTGGACTCATCGGTAAATAGCGCATGGTAAGCCGATGCCAGGCGCTGATACATGGCGTTTGCGGTGGCCATTGTCGGCAACCCAACGTAGAGACCGTGGCCTTTATTGGCTGACATTAAGCGGTGAGTCAGAATCAGCGCGGCCTCTGTTTTGCCTGCTCCGGTAACGTCTTCCAGGACAACCAGTTGTGCACCGGGTGCTGAAATATCCAGTTCGCTTGCTCGTTGTTGAAGAGGGGTGAGTGTCTGAATGAACGGAAATAATGCCCGGTGATCTTGATAATGGCTGTGCTGAGATAACGGCGGCATTCGGAGGATGGCCTGTTGGGCTTTTTCACAAGCGAGAGGCCAATAATCTTTCAATGGCATGGCGCTGCTGAGCAGTGGAAACTGGCTTTCATCCGAGCCCATCCAGTCGGCAAGGGTGACAAGCCCAGCGAAAAACCAACTGTGCTGTTTTAAACATTTTCTCCCTGCTTTGGTTTTCCACTCCTGAGGTAGAGTGAAAGGAAATAATTCACTTAATGCTTCCAGATAATGCGTTGCTGCGACAATGTCTTCATCGGTGAATGCCAGCGAGCTTCTGTTTTTCATGGTGTCCGGCGGGATGCCATGGTGCCCGGTGCTAATAAGCATCCAGCTATTTAAAGCGCTTTCAAACCTGTTGCGGTTTTCTGGTTCAATGCCTGCGATAATTTCATTACTTCCTGAACTCCACGCTTCAAATAATTTACCCCATAAATAGAAGCCTAAGGAATCATGTCTCTCAAATGCGGAAACACCGCTAACGGGAGAGACTAAGGGAGAGTCTGGGAATTCGGCGTATTTTTGAAATCCTCTGGCGAATTTTCCGATATCGTGGCTGGCAAGAAACCAGATTATCCAGTTTTCTGCATTTGTACCTGAGATATTACATTCCTTTAATATATTACATGAATTGAATATATTGTTTTTTATTATGTATTTCCCGCATGCAGCAACGTCCAGGCAATGGTATGCCAGTAAATGATAATTACAGATTATGTTTTTTGTTGATTTATCAGTTTTCCCCCAATAGCAGAGGTAGTCCAGATATTCTATCTGTGTCATCTTTTTCCTGTAGCAGGGGGATTACAATGAAATCGATAATAAATTGGGATACGGGTAATTGGCCAGTTTTTTTGTCTGGATTAGGTTATCCCCGCTGGCGCGGGGAACGCTGCGCTATTAAGACTGCATCTACGGTTTATCCCATAATTTTAGGGAACGTATTAAAGATAACAGATAACTATAAAAAATACATAGTCTGATTTAAGACTGTATCTACTTTTTATTTATATTTTCGTCTTCGAGAAAATGTAGTATAACTCCGATGACAGTATTTAAGAGATACCTCAGGACGGAACCTACCTATAGGTAGGTAATATTCCAAATTGGCTTAATAAATAGCCCTGCAGGAGTAAAGGTATGGATTTAACCAAAGAGAAATGGCTTCCCGTCATATTCTCAAACGGCGATAAAAAGAAAATATCATTACGCGATCTTCTGGATAACCGCATTCAGGATCTTGCCTATCCTCGGGCTGACTTTCAGGGGGCGGCATGGCAAATGCTGATTGGTATTTTACAATGTACCGTCGCGCCGGAAGATAAAGAAGAATGGGCAGATATCTGGCATGAAAGTATCGAATTCGAACAATGGGAGAAGGCGTTAAATACGATTTCTCTGGCTCTACAGTTCGGCGAGCAAAAACCTTCCTTCCTGCAAAGTTTTGATCCTCTCGATAGTGAATATGGTTCTATTGCCGGGCTGCTGGTGGATGCGCCGGGCGGGAATGCGCTCAAGCTCAATAAAGATCATTTTGTAAAACGTGGCAACGTAGAACAAATATGTCCTCACTGCGCGGCGATAGCGCTATTTGCGATTCAAACCAATTCACCTGCCGGCGGGGCGGGTTACCGGGTAGGGATGCGCGGCGGTGGTCCGCTGACTACGCTGGTGGTACCGCAGGAAGAAGATAAATATCCACTATGGAAAAAACTTTGGCTTAACGTTTTGCCGCAGGAAGAGCCGCCGAATGTTACACAGCATCCACTCATTTTTCCCTGGCTTGCGCCGACGAAAACCAGCGAAAAAGCGGGGAATGTGGTCACACCGGATAATGCGCACCCCTTGCAAGCCTACTGGGGGATGCCGCGGCGCATAGAACTGGATTTCACCCACACTGTGGCAGGTATCTGCGATTTGTGCGGGGAGCATCACGAATCACTGCTACTGCAAATGCGTAGTAAAAATTATGGCGTTCAGTACGACAGTTGGCTACATCCCTTCTCCCCATATCGGCAGGCATTGAAAGATCCATCCGCACCCTGGCTGGCGTTTAAAGGGCAGCCGGGCGGGTTAAGTTATAAAGACTGGTTGGGGCTGATGCTCAATCGTGAGGATAAGTTCAACAAAATGCAGCCTGCAAAGGTCGTTCGTGCCGCTGGTCAGCGGAACAAAATGAGCCTGTGGTGCTTTGCCTGGGATATGGATAAGGCCAAGGTCCGCTGCTGGTATCAGCACCGAATTCCGCTCATTAGCGTTTCGCACGAAGAGCAATTTCTCGCTGCGCTTAACATTGTGCTGGTGCTGGCTAGTGAGTCGCTGTCGCTGTTACGGAACGCGTTAAAGAGCGCCAAATTCGATTGTCCGAAAGAAGCCAAAATGGATTTTAGTATGGTGGATATCGCCTTCTGGCAGGAAACCGAACCCGCTTTTCGGACGTTGCAAGAGGCGCTGGCTGTCGATCCGCTTCGGCAGGATACACAGACTCGTCACGCAGTAAGTCAGTGGGAGGCGGAATTAGCACACTATCTATTTCACGTTTTTGACCGTGATGCCCTGACCAACCCCGACTGCCCGGACGATATCCTGCAGCGCCAGCTGACGGCCCGACAGGAGTTAGCCAGCAGCTATCGTAAACATAAAGCGCGCAAGGATGTGTTGGCGCTGGTCGAATAACAGAAGGAAGCCAAATATGCTGAATAGCAATACAGCAGTGTTATGCAGAATTCTCCACCCCGATGCGCAGAAGGCGCTACTTGACTGGTTTGCTACGCTGTCTGAGCGTTATGAGCGCAAGGATGGTAAACGAGTCAACGGTCGCGCCTGGCGGGCTGAGTTGAAAAGAATGGCGCCGCCATATGGCGTAATGATATGTGAAGGGCATGACGCTCTCCGCCAGGCTCTGCTTAAACATATGCGACTGCAACCTCTTGATGAGATGGCTCTGGCTCTGTTTGTCAGCGTCGCTGTGCATATTAAGAGTCATAAGGCGAATATTAGTTTCGCTGCGCAGTTAGGGGAAAAGCTTAAAGGTTCCACGTCGTGCGTTTCTGGTCTGCGTTTTGAACGTTTGCAAAAAGCGTCCGACCCGGAAACATTTTGCCAGTTGTTGATTCAGGCAGTGAAGATTCGCGGTACGGAGGGGGTGAATGTTCTTTCACTTGCCGATGGCATTTTCCTGTGGATGGAAGAGTGGCAACGACGCGAAAACCATCAGCCGGAATTCCGTAACCCCTTTGAACGAAATCGCATTCGTTGGGCGAACGAATATCTTTCCACGTCGCGTGGCAAATAATCATTTTTAGAAGGATTTGATAATGACAACTTTTATTCAACTGCATTTATTGACTGCTTATGCGCCCGCTAACCTGAACCGTGATGAGTCTGGCAGACCGAAGACCGCGTTTATGGGAGGAGTTGAGCGTTTACGCGTATCGTCGCAAAGTCTGAAGCGTGCCTGGCGGGTGTCGGAAACTTTTGAAGCGGCAATGGATGGCTTTATGGGTAAGCGTACTCGTCGAATTGGCGTGGATTATGTTTATCGTCCGATGAAAGATGCCGGAATTGAAGAAAAAATTGCTAAGAGTTCGTCTGAGTTAATCGCTAAGCAATTTGGCAAGCTTAAAAGTGATAAAGATGCGAAACCGGAAAAAAATCTCGAAATTGAGCAGATCGTTCACGTCAGTAACCATGAAATTAGTTTGATTAAGCAACTGGTTGATACGCTAATTGCCGACAAACGCGAACCTAACGATGAAGAAGTGGAGTTGTTGCGCAAAAAGCAGCGTAGCGTAGATATGGCGCTGTTTGGCCGTATGCTGGCGTCATCGCCTGAGTTCAACGTCGAGGCTGCTTGTCAGGTATCCCATGCGTTGGGCGTAAGTGCCGTGACCGTTGAGTCTGATTTTTTCACCGCCGTTGACGATCTGAATAATAAAGAGGAAGACGCAGGTTCCGGACATATGGGCGAGCAGGGTTTTGCCTCGGCGCTTTTCTATACCTATGTCTGTATCAGCCGCGATCTGCTGGTGGAAAACCTGGGTGGTAACGAAGAACTGGCGAAGCGTACTATCGCGGCACTCACTGAAACAGCGTTAACCGTCTCGCCAACCGGTAAACAAAACAGCTTCGCTTCTCGTGCCTATGCCATCTATGCGTTGGCCGAAGTCGGGCAAAAACAACCGCGTTCTCTGGCGGCGGCATTTTTCCAGCCGGTACGCGATACCGATCAAATTCCTGCGGCAATAACCCGTTTAAAACAGCAGCGCGCCAGCTTCGATAGCGTATACGGAAACTGTGCAGACGATTATCGCGAGTTGAACGTTCAGGAAGGTACGGGATCTCTGGCGGAATTACTGGCCTTTGTTAGCCAGTAAGGATGAATAATGAAGGAATATCTGGTTTTTCAGCTCTATGCGCCGCTGGCGTCGTGGGGGGAAGAAGCGTCTGGCGAGATTCGCCACTCAGCTACGGTTCCCACGCGCTCTGCGCTATTGGGTCTGCTTGCCGCAGCGTTAGGAATTCGTCGCGACGAAGAAGCGCGGCTGAATAACTTTAACCGGCACTATCATCTGGCGGTGCACGCGTTGGCTTCACAAGATCGCTGGTTGCGGGATTATCACACGGTTAGCGCGCCGCGAGAAAACAAAAAGTATCGTTATTACACGCGCCGGGATGAACTGACTCTCGCGCCGGATGAAGTGGGGACGCTTATCTCGCAGCGAGAATATCGCTGCGACGGCTACTGGCATGTGGCAATAAGCGCCACGCCTGATGCACCACATTCGCTTAGCGAATTGCGAGAGGCGCTGCTGACACCGCATTTTCCGCTCTATCTGGGGAGAAAATCCTGCCCGCTGGCGTTACCGTTAGCGGCGCGTTTAATGACCGGCACCTTAAAAGAGGTATTCACCCATGCTGTGGAGGAGATTTCCGCAGCGGAATTAAGTGGATTTACCCTGCGTGAGGGCATTTGTTATTGGGATGATCCTGATGAGGAGAGTCTGGTCTGGCAACAAAAGCAGCATAGCAATAACCAGCCAGTTAGCCGCCAACGCTGGCAGTTTGGCGGCTACACCCGCTTCAATGGGCCGTTGCAGGAGAGAACATAATGTATCTTTCTCGTATTCAACTCCGGTTTAATAATTTGCGACCGGAGATGTTGGCAAAGTGGAATTCAGCCAGGCCTTATGCCAGCCACCAGTGGTTATGGCAGCTCTTTCCGGAACAGGAATTGCGTCAGTTTCTGTTTCGCGAAGAGGCGCATGGCGGCTTTTTTATGCTCTCGGCAATACCGCCGTTATTGCAGCACTCCCTGTTTCTTATTGAAACCAAACTATTTAATCCGCAACTGACAAATGGTCTTGAGCTTGATTTTCAACTACGAGCTAACCCGGTGATAACCCGTAACGGTAAGCGCAGTGACGTGATGATGAACGCGAAACATCAGGCGAAGGCGAATGGTGTGGAGAAAGAGCGGTGGTGGGAGCTTCAACAGCAGGCCGCGCAGGCGTGGCTGGAACAACAAGGGCAGCAGCATGGTTTCCGGTTGATTGCACCGGAACCTGATGATTTCGCTATGTGGGCTGGTGACGAGTACAGTGAATTGCAGGCGCATTGTGGATGCGTGCAAGCGTATCAGCAGCATCGTTTTGTCCGTAAAGACCAGCAAAAACCGATCACTTTCAGTAGCGTTGATTTTAACGGTGCGCTCTGTATCACCGATGCAGCACTGTTTAAACAGGCTTTATTTTCCGGATTAGGTAAAAGTAAAGCGCTGGGCTGCGGAATGCTGATGGTAAAAAGGAAACGCTGATGAGCTGGCTGCCGCTGAATCCCATCCCGTTGAAAGACCGTGTTTCGATGATATTTCTCCAGTACGGACAAATAGATGTGATCGACGGTGCGTTTGTGTTTATCGATAAAACGGGTGTACGTACCCATATTCCTGTTGGATCGGTGGCCTGCATCATGCTGGAACCGGGGACGCGGGTTTCCCATGCCGCCGTGCGACTTGCGGCAACGGTGGGTACGTTACTGGTGTGGGTGGGGGAAGCGGGCGTACGCGTTTACGCTTCGGGGCAGCCTGGTGGTGCCCGTTCCGACAAATTGCTTTATCAGGCGAAACTTGCACTGGATGAAGATTTGCGGCTGAAGGTCGTGCGTAAAATGTTTGAATTACGTTTTGGCGAACCCGCGCCGAGCCGTCGTTCTGTAGATCAATTGCGTGGTATTGAGGGGAGCCGTGTGCGGGCAACCTATGCACTACTTGCTAAGCAGTATGGCGTGAAATGGCAGGGACGTCGCTACGATCCGAAAGACTGGGAGAAAGGCGATGTCATTAATCAGTGTATCAGCTCGGCAACCTCCTGCCTCTATGGCGTAACGGAGGCGGCAATACTGGCTGCCGGATATGCGCCCGCGATTGGATTTGTGCACACCGGCAAGCCGCTTTCTTTTGTCTATGATATTGCCGATATCATTAAATTTGAGACCGTTGTACCGAAAGCATTTGAAATTGCGCGACGTAATCCTGCCGAGCCTGATCGTGATGTCCGTATTGCCTGCCGGGATATCTTCCGCAGTGGAAAAACATTGGCGAAATTGATTCCTCTTATTGAAGATGTTCTCGCGGCAGGGGAAATTCAACCGCCGTTACCTCCTGAAGATTCACAACCCATAGCGATCCCTCTTCCTGTTGCGTTGGGAGATTCCGGTCATCGGAGTACCTAACGATGAGTATGCTGGTTGTCGTTACCGAAAATGTTCCTCCTCGTCTGCGGGGGAGGCTGGCCGTCTGGTTACTGGAAATTCGAGCTGGTGTGTATGTTGGTGATGTTTCCACAAAGATCCGCGAGATGATATGGCAACAGGTTTCCGTTCTGGCAGATGAGGGAAATGTTGTTATGGCGTGGGCGACAAATACAGAATCAAGTTTTGAGTTTCAGACTTTTGGTGTAAATCGACGTATTCCGGTAGATCTTGATGGACTGCGATTGGTGTCGTTTCTACCTGTTGAAAATCAATAAGTTATAGATCTTTAAAAATTAGGAAAAGTTGGTGGGTTTTTTGTGCGCTAAAAAAGTATTTAAATTCAATTGGGTAGATTTAGAGTGTTCCCCGCGCCAGCGGGGATAAACCGCATGGCTGAGGGGATGGCGCTTAAAGACTGGCGTGTTCCCCGCGCCAGCGGGGATAAACCGACCCAACTTGTGCTGAAAATGATAGACGCTACGTGTTCCCCGCGCCAGCGGGGATAAACCGAGGTTGATCCTTGGCTGATTATAAAAAATTACGTGTTCCCCGCGCCAGCGGGGATAAACCGAAAATCGTGAGTGACTATCGTTCTGTTATTGCGTGTTCCCCGCGCCAGCGGGGATAAACCGTCTCTGTGATTACCCCGGAGCATGGCGGTGCGGTGTTCCCCGCGCCAGCGGGGATAAACCGTGGCCGGGGAAACAAGGAAAGTCCTGGTTTTTGTGTTCCCCGCGCCAGCGGGGATAAACCGTTTGAAATCGCTATTCTTATTGCTGTAGCAGTGTGTTCCCCGCGCCAGCGGGGATAAACCGCGTTAACTAAAACGAACAAAACAGGGAAATCAGTGTTCCCCGCGCCAGCGGGGATAAACCGGCCGTGCGTCAGATCACCCCAAACGCTTTCTTTGTGTTCCCCGCGCCAGCGGGGATAAACCGGCATTAGATTGCGTTGACGGTCACGTTCTTATCGTGTTCCCCGCGCCAGCGGGGATAAACCGCGCCTCACTGATATTCTGCGGCGAGCTGAAAAGTGTTCCCCGCGCCAGCGGGGATAAACCGCCGGAAAACTATCTCTATCGCAGGCTGGATATGTGTTCCCCGCGCCAGCGGGGATAAACCGTAAGTTACGCCAGTGCGGGCGTGTTGCTCATCGTGTTCCCCGCGCCAGCGGGGATAAACCGGAGACGCCAGATGAATTCTGCGGGACAAGAGAGTGTTCCCCGCGCCAGCGGGGATAAACCGAACGCAGGAGAACCAGCCGCCGGTCATCCTGCGTGTTCCCCGCGCCAGCGGGGATAAACACGTTTCAACAGCATATCAGGACGTTTTTTCCGCCTTCGCCAGCTCTTTTACCAACGGCAGCATTATCCGCACTACATCGCGGCTACGGCGCTCAATCCGCCCTGGCAGCGCCTTGTCAATATGCTGTTGATTATCAAGCCGTACGTCGTGCCAGCTATTGCCGTTCGGGAAGGATGCATTTTTCACGCGTTGCTGGTATCCGTCTTTTTTACCCAGATTCCAGTTCGTCGCCTCAACAGAAAGCACCGATATTCCTGCTTTATCGAAAACCTCCGCATCATTACAGCAACCCGTTCCTTTGGGGTAGGATGGATTGCGTCCCGGATTGGTGTTGGCGGCGATACCATAACGGCGCGCAATCGCTAATGCCCGATCGCGGGTCAGTGTACGCACCGCTTCCGGCGTATTTTTCCCGCTATTAAAATAGAGCTTGTCGCCAACAATCAGGTTATCGAGATTAATGACCAGCAGCGTATTTTTCTTCTCAGCGTCACTCATTCGTTTGAGTAAATTTTCCGCGCCTAGCTTTCCCTCTTCTTCCCCGCTGGTGGCGATAAAACGAATCCCGTAATGGGTCGGTATATCTTTCAGACGCGCCGCCAGTTCCAGCATAACGCCTAATCCCGCGGCATTATCATCCATTCCCTGTAACGTTAAACCGCCCAGATTGGCATCGACATCAGCGTCGCTCTGCGGAGCGTACGTATCCAGATGCGCCATAATGATGATCTGTTGCGGCACGCGCCCTTCATGGGCGGCGATGACCGTACTGCCCGTCACGTTATGCCAGTTTTTGCGATTATCCTTCGTGGTATAAATAAATCGGCTATTAAACGTTCGAATATCGCTTTGGTATCCCATCTGGGTAAATTGTTGGCGTAAATAATCGGCAGACAACATCTCGGCGGGGGAGCCCGTCATTCTCCCGGGAAAAAAGGTGGCGATATGTCGTGCCTGAGTATTCGCTATTTCACCAGGCCCTGGTGATGCTGCTTGTGCAGGAAGGATAAAGCCTACGCCGAGCGCCAGAATGACGGCAAAGCGGCGCGTTGCGGAAAACATAATGAGTCCTTAAATACAGAACAAAATTTTACGTGGCTAGTATGAAACCGCGATCGTGTTAATACAATTTCATTTGCTCCTAAATGCTGGCAATCCGGTACGTTAAGCATTTTTTGATATTGGTTTTTGGGCCGCGTTATTCCTTTGAGGAACTACTCATTCCAATTCGTCATTTCATTCACTCTCCTGCGCTCCCTATAGTCGTGTAATCGAAATGTTTAGCAAAAAACGGTATTGCAAAGGAACGGTTATGGATCAAAAACGACTCACCCACCTGCGGCAACTGGAGGCGGAAAGTATCCACATTATCCGTGAAGTGGCAGCGGAATTCGCTAACCCGGTCATGCTGTACTCCATTGGTAAAGACTCCAGCGTCATGCTGCATCTGGCGCGTAAGGCGTTTTATCCGGGTACGTTGCCGTTCCCGCTATTGCACGTTGATACCGGTTGGAAATTCCGTGAGATGTACGCCTTTCGCGATCGTACCGCCAACGCATATGGCTGCGAGTTGCTGGTACATAAAAATCCGGAAGGCGTGGCGATGGGCATCAATCCGTTCGTTCACGGTAGTGCTAAACACACTGACATTATGAAAACCGAAGGGTTAAAGCAGGCGCTGAATAAGTACGGTTTTGATGCCGCGTTCGGCGGCGCGCGGCGCGATGAGGAAAAATCCCGCGCGAAAGAACGTATTTACTCCTTTCGTGACCGTTTCCATCGCTGGGACCCGAAAAATCAGCGGCCAGAGTTGTGGCGTAACTATAACGGTCAGATTAATAAAGGCGAAAGTATACGCGTCTTCCCGCTCTCCAACTGGACAGAGCAGGATATCTGGCAATACATCTGGCTGGAAAACATCGACATCGTGCCGCTGTATTTGGCTGCTGAACGCCCGGTTCTGGAACGTGACGGCATGTTGATGATGGTGGATGACGATCGTATCGATCTCCAGCCTGGCGAAGTCATCAAAAAAAGGATGGTGCGCTTCCGTACACTTGGCTGTTGGCCGCTCACCGGGGCGGTGGAATCCCACGCGCAAACGCTGCCGGAAATTATCGAAGAGATGCTGGTTTCTACCACCAGCGAGCGCCAGGGGAGGATGATTGACCGCGATCAGGCGGGGTCGATGGAGCTTAAAAAACGTCAGGGGTATTTCTAAGGAGCCGCCATGAACACCATACTTGCACAACAAATCGCCAATGAAGGCGGCGTCGAAGCCTGGATGATTGCCCAACAGCACAAAAGCCTGCTGCGTTTTTTAACCTGTGGCAGCGTTGATGACGGTAAAAGTACGCTGATAGGTCGTTTGCTGCACGATACTCTGCAAATTTATGAAGATCAGCTCTCTTCTCTGCATAATGACAGTAAACGTCATGGCACGCAGGGAGAAAAACTCGATCTGGCGCTGCTGGTAGATGGGCTACAGGCCGAGCGTGAGCAGGGCATTACTATTGACGTCGCGTACCGCTATTTCTCCACGGAAAAACGAAAATTTATTATCGCCGACACGCCGGGCCATGAACAATATACCCGGAATATGGCGACCGGGGCGTCCACCTGCGATCTGGCGATCCTACTGATCGACGCGCGTAAAGGCGTGCTGGATCAGACGCGTCGCCATAGCTTTATCTCCACTCTGTTGGGGATCAAACACCTGGTGGTGGCAATCAACAAAATGGATCTCGTTGACTACCGCGAAGAGACCTTCGCCCGTATTCGTGAAGATTACCTGACCTTTGCTGAACAGTTGCCGGGCGATCTGGACATTCGCTTTGTCCCGCTTTCGGCGCTGGAAGGGGATAATGTCGCCGCGCAGAGCGCGAATATGCGCTGGTACAGCGGTCCGACGCTGCTGGAAGTCCTGGAAACGGTAGACATACAGCGTGCGGTAGACCGTCAGCCGATGCGCTTTCCGGTACAATACGTCAATCGCCCGAATCTTGATTTTCGGGGGTATGCCGGCACTCTGGCGTCTGGTAGCGTCAAAGTCGGAGAGCGCATTAAAGTGCTGCCGTCCGGCGTGGAATCCAGCGTGGCGCGTATCGTCACTTTTGATGGCGACAAAGAAGAAGCCTGTGCGGGCGAAGCCATTACCCTGGTACTCAACGACGACATTGATATTAGCCGCGGCGATCTGCTGCTGGCGGCAAACGAGACGCTGGCACCTGCGCGGCACGCTGCGATCGACGTGGTATGGATGGCGGAACAGCCGCTGGCGCCGGGCCAAAGCTACGATGTTAAACTTGCGGGTAAGAAAACCCGCGCGCGTATCGAGGCTATTCGCTATCAGATTGATATCAACAATCTGACCCAACGAGACGTCGAGAGCCTGCCGTTAAACGGTATTGGTCTGGTGGAGATGACATTCGATGAGCCGCTCGCGCTGGATATTTATCAGCAAAATCCGGTGACGGGCGGACTGATTTTTATCGACCGACTTTCTAACGTTACCGTGGGCGCTGGCATGGTGCGGGAACTGGATGAACGCGGAGCGACGCCGCCCGTGGAATACAGTGCGTTTGAGCTGGAGCTGAATGCGCTGGTACGCCGTCATTTTCCGCACTGGGACGCCCGAGATTTGCTGGGAGATAAACATGGCGCTGCATGATGAGAACGTGGTCTGGCACTCTCATCCCGTTACTGTCGCCGCCCGTGAACAGCTCCACGGCCACCGTGGCGTGGTGCTGTGGTTTACCGGACTCTCCGGTTCGGGAAAGTCAACGGTGGCCGGCGCGCTGGAAGAGGCGTTACATCAGCGTGGCGTCAGTACCTACCTGTTGGATGGCGATAATGTGCGCCACGGTTTGTGCCGTGATTTAGGTTTTAGCGATGCCGATCGCCAGGAAAATATTCGGCGGGTAGGCGAAGTGGCCAGTCTGATGGCGGACGCCGGCCTGATTGTTTTGACGGCATTTATTTCTCCGCACCGCGCCGAGCGGCAACTGGTAAAAGAGCGCGTCGGCCACGATCGTTTTATCGAGATTTATGTCAATACGCCGCTGGCTATCTGTGAACAGCGCGATCCTAAAGGGTTGTATAAAAAAGCGCGCGCGGGCGAGTTGCGTAACTTTACCGGCATCGACGCCATTTACGAAGCGCCTGACTCGCCCCAGGTTCATCTTAATGGTGAACAATTAGTAACAAATTTGGTTTCCCAATTATTAGACCTGCTGAGACGGCGCGATATTATCAGATCCTGAGACACCACCGGGCTTGTATGCCTGGTATGGTCAAGGTTACAGGATTTAATATGCGTAATAGCCATAACATTACTTTCACAAGGTCAGACGCCTTCATGGTCGACGATGACGCCACCAGTGCATTTCCGGGGGCGGTGGTCGGCTTTGTGTCATGGCTGCTGGCGTTGGGGATCCCTTTTCTGCTTTATGGCCCTAACCCGCTGTTTTTTTTCCTCTATACCTGGCCCTTTTTCCTCGCGTTAATGCCGGTATCGGTGATTATCGGCATTGCGTTGCATCTGTTGGTAAAGGGCAAAATACTTTTTAGCATCATGTTTACTCTACTGGCCGTAGGCGCGCTGTTCGGCGCGTTATTCATATGGCTATTAGGGTAGACGGGTTATCACTGCGCCTCCGGTCATAATTCAAACCGTAACCAACAATGAGATTATGTTCTCCTTACTCGGGTATACGTAACATCCGGCAAATGTGGTACATTTGCCGGCGTTGTCGCGGCAATCCCGTCCTGAATGTGGAGTCACAGAGGACGTTATGGGATGATGATGCCGTTTTTCAGGGGGCAGGATGGGTAAACTAACGCTGCTGTTGCTGGCTTTACTGGTCTGGCTACAGTACTCGCTGTGGTTCGGTAAGAACGGCATACATGACTATAGCCGCGTCAACGATGATGTGGTCGCGCAGCAGGCGACAAACGCCAAACTTAAAGCGCGTAACGATCAGCTTTTTGCCGAAATTGACGATCTCAATGGCGGCCAGGAAGCGATTGAGGAGCGCGCGCGCAACGAACTTAGCATGACCAAACCGGGCGAAACCTTCTATCGTCTGGTGCCTGACGCCTCAAAACGCGCGGCAACGGCGGGGCAAACTCATCGATAAACCATCCAGGGATTTAACATGGCAGCCACTTTATTGGACGTTTGCGCCGTGGTGCCGGCGGCCGGATTTGGCCGCCGAATGCAAACAGAATGTCCTAAGCAGTATCTCTCAATCGGTAATAAAACCATTCTGGAGCACTCAGTTCATGCGCTGCTGGCGCATCCTCGGGTGACACGCGTTGTTATTGCTATCAGCCCTGGCGATCATCGCTTTGCCCAACTTCCGCTGGCGGATCATCCGCAAATCACCGTTGTGGATGGCGGCAACGAACGCGCTGATTCCGTTTTGGCCGGGTTACAGGCCGTTGCAGAGGCGCAGTGGGTGCTGGTGCACGACGCGGCAAGACCCTGTTTGCATCAGGATGACCTTGCGCGGTTACTGGCCATCAGCGAAAACAGCCGGGTCGGCGGTATTCTCGCCAGTCCGGTGCGCGACACCATGAAACGCGGCGAACCGGGGAAAAACGCGATTGCCCATACCGTAGAGCGCGCCGATTTATGGCACGCGCTCACCCCGCAGTTTTTCCCCCGCGAACTCTTGCACGATTGTCTGACGCGTGCGCTGAATGAAGGCGCGACCATCACCGACGAGGCGTCAGCGCTGGAGTATTGTGGTTTTCATCCGGCGCTGGTAGAAGGTCGCGCGGATAACATCAAGGTCACCCGTCCGGAAGATCTGGCGCTGGCGGAATTTTATCTGACCCGAACCATCCACCAGGAGAAAGCATAATGCGAATTGGACACGGTTTTGACGTACACGCGTTTGGCGGAGAAGGGCCGATTATTATTGGCGGCGTGCGTATCCCTTATGAAAAAGGGCTATTGGCGCATTCCGATGGCGATGTGGCGTTACATGCGCTGACCGATGCGCTGCTGGGCGCGGCGGCGCTTGGCGATATCGGCAAGCTCTTCCCGGATACCGATCCGGCATTTAAGGGAGCGGATAGCCGCGAACTACTGCGTGAAGCCTGGCGTCGTATTCAGGCGAAGGGGTACACCCTCGGCAACGTGGATGTCACCATTATTGCGCAGGCGCCGAAAATGCTGCCGCATATTCCGCAAATGCGCGTCTTTATCGCCGAAGATCTCGGTTGCCATATGGATGACGTTAACGTGAAGGCGACGACGACGGAAAAGCTCGGATTTACCGGACGCGGAGAAGGCATTGCCTGCGAAGCGGTCGCGTTGCTGATGAAGGCGGCGAAATGACAGAGTTTGACAATCTCACCTGGCTGCACGGAAAACCACAAGGTAGCGGATTGCTGAAAGCGAATCCGGAAGATTTTGTGGTGGTTGAAGATTTAGGCTTTACGCCGGATGGTGAAGGCGAGCACATTCTGCTGCGTATTTTGAAAAACGGTTGCAATACCCGTTTTGTCGCTGACGCGCTGGCGAAATTCCTGAAAATTCACGCTCGCGAAGTGAGCTTTGCCGGGCAAAAAGATAAACACGCCGTTACCGAGCAGTGGCTGTGCGCGCGCGTGCCGGGGAAAGAGATGCCCGATTTCAGCGCCTTTCAGCTGGAAGGTTGTAAAGTGCTGGAATACGCGCGTCACAAGCGTAAGCTGCGTTTAGGCGCGCTGAAAGGCAATGCCTTTACGCTGGTATTGCGTGAAATAAGCGATCGCCGCGATGTCGAAACACGATTGCAGGCGATTCGCGATGGCGGCGTGCCGAACTATTTTGGTGCACAACGATTCGGCATTGGCGGCAGCAACTTGCAGGGCGCGCTGCGCTGGGCGCAAAGTAACGCGCCGGTGCGCGATCGCAATAAACGCAGTTTTTGGTTGTCGGCGGCGCGTAGCGCGTTGTTTAATCAAATTGTTCACCAGCGGCTGAAGAAACCAGACTTTAATCAAGTTGTTGACGGCGATGCGCTACAATTAGCGGGGCGTGGAAGCTGGTTCGTCGCGACATCTGAAGAACTGCCTGAATTGCAGCGCCGGGTAGACGAAAAAGAGCTGATGATTACAGCGTCGTTGCCGGGCAGCGGAGAGTGGGGAACACAGCGTGCGGCGCTGGCGTTTGAGCAAGATGCCATTGCCCAGGAAACGGTGTTGCAATCGCTGTTGCTGCGCGAAAAAGTAGAGGCGTCGCGCAGAGCGATGCTGCTTTATCCGCAACAATTAAGCTGGAACTGGTGGGATGACGTTACCGTCGAGTTACGTTTCTGGCTGCCCGCAGGCAGTTTTGCCACCAGCGTAGTAAGGGAACTGATCAACACAATGGGTGATTATGCGCATATTGCTGAGTAACGATGACGGGGTTCACGCGCCCGGTATACAAACGCTGGCGAAAGCGCTGCGTGAGTTTGCTGATGTACAGGTCGTAGCCCCGGATCGTAACCGCAGCGGCGCGTCTAATTCCCTCACGCTGGAATCTTCGCTTCGTACTTTTACCTTTGATAATGGCGATATCGCTGTACAGATGGGGACGCCGACCGATTGCGTCTATCTGGGCGTTAATGCCTTAATGCGTCCGCGTCCGGATATTGTCGTTTCCGGTATTAACGCGGGTCCGAATCTGGGCGATGATGTGATCTATTCCGGTACTGTCGCCGCGGCGATGGAAGGTCGTCATCTCGGCTTTCCGGCATTAGCGGTCTCCCTTAACGGCTATCAGCATTATGATACGGCGGCGGCCGTGACTTGCGCGCTTTTGCGAGGGTTAAGCCGGGAGCCGTTGCGTACCGGGCGTATTCTCAACGTGAATGTCCCGGATCTACCGTTAGCGCAGGTTAAAGGCATCCGCGTGACTCGCTGCGGTAGTCGCCATCCAGCGGATAAAGTGATCCCGCAGGAAGATCCGCGCGGTAATACATTGTACTGGATTGGCCCGCCGGGCGATAAATACGATGCCGGGCCGGATACCGATTTCGCGGCGGTGGATGAAGGCTACGTCTCCGTCACGCCGTTGCATGTGGATTTAACCGCGCACAGCGCGCATGATGTGGTTTCAGACTGGTTAGACAGCGTGGGAGTTGGCACGCAATGGTAAGTGGACGTGTACAGGCTCTTCTTGAACAATTGCGCGCGCAGGGCATCAGAGATGAGCAGGTGCTTAATGCGCTTGCCGCAGTGCCGCGCGAGAAATTTATTGATGAAGCGTTTGAACATAAGGCCTGGGAAAATATCGCTTTGCCGATAGGCCAGGGTCAGACGATTTCGCAGCCCTATATGGTGGCGCGAATGACGGAACTGCTCGAACTGACGCCGCAATCCAGGGTGCTGGAAATTGGCACCGGTTCCGGCTATCAGACGGCGATTCTGGCGCATCTGGTGCATCACGTTTGCTCCGTTGAGCGGATTAAGGGGCTGCAATGGCAGGCGCGCCGCCGTCTGAAGCAGCTCGATTTACATAATGTTTCTACCCGTCATGGCGATGGCTGGCAAGGCTGGCAGGCGCGTGCGCCGTTTGACGCTATCATTGTGACGGCCGCGCCGCCGGAAATTCCTACCGCGCTCATGGCACAGTTGGATGAAGGCGGCATTCTTGTTCTGCCCGTGGGCGATGAGCAGCAGTTTTTGAAACGCGTGCGTCGCCGGGGCGGCGAATTTATTATCGATACCGTGGAGGCCGTTCGCTTCGTCCCGTTAGTCAAGGGAGAGCTGGCCTAGTTTGCCCTGCAAACACCCACTCTTACGCCTGATGAAGCCGAAACGAATACCTGGAGTTTTCCTGGTTATTCCCGGTGGGTTAAGCGTATCGTGAACACATTTTCCCGTGTTCACTTAATGCGTTGCACGGTTCTTACGTCACTGGTTGTTAACCAAATTTTTTCCTGGGGGATAAATGAGCGCGGGAAGCCCAAAATTCACCGTTAGTCGCATTGCGGCACTATCACTGGTTTCACTATGGCTGGCAGGTTGTACCAGTTCGTCAAACCCTCCGGCGCCGGTCACGTCTGTGGACAGTGGTTCGTCATCAAATACCAATTCCGGGATGTTGATCACACCGCCGCCAAAAATGGGCGCGACGCCGCAACAAGCGCCGCAAATTCAACCCGTTCAGCGTCCTGTAACGCAGCCCATGCAAACTCAACCGGTCACGGAACAACCCGTGCAGATGGAAAATGGGCGAATCGTATACAATCGCCAGTATGGGAATATTCCGAAAGGTAGCTATACGGGCGGCAGTACTTACACCGTGAAAAAGGGTGATACGCTTTTTTACATCGCCTGGATTACCGGGAACGATTTCCGCGATCTGGCCCAGAGAAACAGTATTTCTGCCCCGTATAGCCTGAATGTAGGGCAAACTTTGCAAGTTGGTAACGCATCCGGTACGCCAATTACTGGCGGAAATGCGATCACCCAGGCGGATGCAGCACAGCAAGGAGTTGTGACCAGGTCTGCACAAAATTCCACCGTTGCAGTTGCGTCTCAACCAACAATTACGTATTCTGAGGGCTCAGGTGAACAAAGTGCTAACAAAATGTTGCCAAACAACAAGCCTGCTGGGACGGTTGTCACAGCGCCTGTAACGGCACCAACGGTAAGCACGACCGAACCAAATGCAAGCAGTACGTCAACCAGCGCGCCGATTTCCGCATGGCGCTGGCCGACGGATGGCAAAGTGATCGAAAACTTTGGCGCTTCCGAAGGGGGCAATAAAGGGATCGACATTGCAGGCAGTAAGGGACAGGCTATCGTCGCAACCGCTGATGGGCGCGTCGTATATGCCGGTAACGCACTGCGTGGTTACGGTAATCTTATTATCATCAAACATAACGATGATTACCTGAGTGCCTACGCCCATAATGATACGATGCTGGTCCGGGAACAACAGGAAGTTAAGGCGGGGCAAAAAATCGCTACTATGGGTAGCACCGGCACCAGCTCTACACGCTTGCATTTTGAAATTCGTTACAAGGGGAAATCCGTAAACCCGCTGCGTTATTTACCGCAGCGATAAAGCGGCGGAACCAGGCTTTGACTTGCTAGTTCCGTCAAGGGATCACGGGTAGGAGCCACCTTATGAGTCAGAATACGCTGAAAGTTCATGATTTAAATGAAGACGCGGAATTTGATGAGAACGGAGTAGAGGCTTTTGACGAAAAAGCCTTGAGTGAAGAGGAACCCAGTGATAACGACCTGGCTGAAGAAGAGCTGTTATCGCAAGGGGCCACACAGCGTGTGTTGGACGCGACTCAGCTTTACCTTGGTGAGATTGGGTATTCACCACTGTTAACAGCCGAAGAAGAAGTCTATTTTGCGCGTCGCGCACTGCGTGGAGATGTCGCTTCTCGCCGTCGCATGATTGAGAGTAACCTGCGTCTGGTGGTAAAAATTGCCCGCCGTTATGGCAATCGTGGACTGGCGTTGCTGGACCTGATTGAAGAGGGCAACCTGGGGCTTATCCGTGCAGTCGAGAAGTTTGACCCGGAACGCGGGTTCCGCTTCTCAACATACGCAACCTGGTGGATTCGCCAGACAATCGAACGGGCGATTATGAACCAAACCCGTACGATTCGCTTGCCGATTCACATTGTTAAAGAGCTGAACGTATACCTGCGCACCGCACGTGAGTTGTCGCATAAACTGGACCACGAACCGAGTGCGGAAGAAATTGCAGAGCAACTGGATAAACCGGTTGATGACGTCAGCCGTATGCTTCGTCTCAACGAGCGCATTACCTCGGTAGACACCCCGCTGGGCGGTGATTCCGAAAAAGCGTTGCTGGACATCCTGGCCGATGAAAAAGAGAACGGTCCGGAAGACACCACGCAAGATGACGATATGAAACAGAGCATCGTCAAATGGTTGTTCGAACTGAACGCCAAACAGCGTGAAGTGCTGGCGCGCCGTTTCGGTCTGCTGGGATATGAAGCTGCGACACTGGAAGATGTAGGCCGTGAAATCGGTCTTACGCGTGAACGTGTTCGTCAGATTCAGGTTGAAGGCCTGCGCCGTCTGCGCGAAATTCTGCAGACGCAGGGGCTGAATATCGAAGCGCTGTTCCGCGAGTAAGTACCCTTGTCAAAAAAAGGCCAGTCTGTCGACTGGCCTTTTTTTTACCGTTTGTCTTCTGCCAGCAGCGGCGGGATACTCGGCACCATTGGCGCGTCATCAATATCTTTTTGCGTCATGCGAAACGCTTGTGGATAGTGTTCGCGGCTGGTACGGCGTAACGGTTCGGTATCGCGCCAGGTATACAGACAATGCTGACACTGATATACCGTCCAGACTCCTTTTACCGGCGAAGTCGCCATGAGTTCAATATGTGCATCGGCACAGCGTGGACAAATCATCGGTTACTCCTTATTTACGGTTGGCCAGCATGGCGGTCAGCTTTTCAGCCCAGGCTTTAGTTTCCGGTAAATCAACAACCGGCTGGCTATAGTGACCACGGTTATCTGGCGCAACCGGCGTGGTGGCGTCAATGATCAGCTTGTCGGTAATCCCCGCCGGGCTTGAGCCCGGGTCCAGTTCCAGGACGGACATATTCGGTAGCTGTACCAGATCGCCTGCCGGATTCACTTTCGACGACAACGCCCACATCACCTGTGGCAGATTGAATGGATCGACATCTTCATCGACCATGATCACCATCTTCACATATCCCAGACCGTGCGGCGTCGTCATCGCTCGCAGGCCCACCGCACGGGCAAAGCCGCCGTAGCGTTTTTTGGTCGAGATGATGGCCAGCAAGCCGTGGGTGTACATGGCGTTTACCGCCTGCACTTCCGGAAATTCGGCTTTCAGCTGTTGATACAGTGGCACGCAGGTCGCCGGCCCCATCAGGTAGTCGATTTCTGTCCACGGCATACCTAAATAGAGCGATTCAAAAATGGGTTTGCTGCGGTAAGAGACCTTATCGATACGCACCACGGTCATGTTGCGACCGCCGGAATAGTGGTCGGTAAATTCGCCGAACGGTCCTTCAATTTCACGTTTACGGCTTTCGATGACCCCTTCAAGAATGACTTCAGATCCCCACGGTACATCAAAACCGGTAAACGGCGCGGTGGCGATAGGATAGGGGCTTTCACGCAGCGCGCCTGCCATTTCATACTCTGACTGATCGTATTTCAGCGGCGTTGCGCCCATCAGGGTAATGATCGGATCGTTACCCAACGTGATCGCAATCGGCAGATCTTCCCCGCGCTCTTCAGCTTTGTGCAGGTGCAATGCGATATCATGCATCGGCACTGGTTGCAGACCCAGCTTACGCTTGCCTTTAACTTCCATGCGGTAGATGCCGACATTCTGCTTGCCGAAGTTATCGGGATCGAGCGGATCGCGTGATACCACACAGGCTTTATCCAGATAGAATCCGCCGTCGCCGTCGTTCAGACGAAACAGCGGCAGGATATCAAACAGGTTGATTGCGTCGCCGTCGACGGTATTTTCCGCCCAGCCCGGATTCGCCCGCCGTTCCGGCGCTACCGGAAAATTGTCCCAGCGGCGAATAAATTCATCGATCTGTTTTTTAACCGGCGTGTTAGGCGGCAAACCCAGTGAGATGGCATGGTTCTGCCAGGAACCGATGGTATTCATCGCCACGCGGGCGTCGGTAAAACCACGAATATTGTCAAACCACAGCGCGGGCGCGCCATCGCCGATTCGTCCCGTTGCGTTGGCAGCGGCTGCGAGATCCGGCTCCGCATTCACTTCCTCGCTGATTTTCAGCAGTTGTCCCTGCTGATCCAGCGCATGTAAAAAACTGCGCAAATCATCAAATGCCATTATCCATTCTCCTGTGAAAAATTTGCTGCCTGTCGCAGTCCTTGCCAGCGACGCGCGCGCGTATGCTCCAGACCAAACTGGTCGAGAACGCGCGCTACGATATGCTGGATAATATCGTCAACGGTTTGCGGCAGGTTGTAGAACGCGGGCATGGGCGGCACTATCGCCACCCCCATACGAGAAAGCGCAAGCATGTTTTCCAGATGAATCGTGCTGAGCGGCATTTCCCGCGGCACAAGCACCAGCTTGCGACCCTCTTTCAACACGACATCGGCAGCGCGTCCTACCAGCCCCTCGGCATAGCCGGCGCGAACCCCCGCCAGTGTTTTCATACTGCAGGGGATAATAATCATGCCGTCGGTACGAAATGAGCCGGAGGAAATGGTCGCCGCCTGATCGGCCGGGCTATGACAATAATCTGCCAGGGCGGCTACCTCAGCGGGCGTGTAGGGCGTCTCCAGTTCAATAGTGGTTTTCGCCCACTTTGACATTACCAGATGCGTTTCAACATCAGGTATCGCCCGCAATGCCTGGAGTAACTCGACGCCAAGCGGCGCGCCGGTCGCACCGGTCATCCCCACAATCAATCTCATTTCTTACCTCAAATATCGTTCGTATACGAACATTTTGATCAAAATACGCCCACACGGCCTTTGCGACAAGATCGCTCCCGACGCCTGCGCACGTTTAGCTAAAGCATTCGTCATTAAAAAACCGCGCATAAGTCGTTATGATAGAAAAAGTTAATTTATCCGGAGCGCTCATGGAGTTACGAAACACCGCGTTTCATCTGTTACGCCAACTTTTTCAGCAACATACCGCACGCTGGCAGCATGAACTACCGGAGCTCACCAAACCTCAATATGCGGTGATGCGCGTTATTGCTGAACATCCGGGTATTGAACAGGTCGATCTGACCGAAGCGGCGGTCAGCACTAAAGCGACGCTGGCGGAGATGTTAAGCCGGATGGAAAATCGTGGGCTGGTAAAGCGAGAAAACGATCCGCTGGATAAACGTCGGCGTTTTGTCTATCTCACCGTTCAGGGCCAAACGTTGCTCGCCGCCGCGATACCACTGGGGGATCGCGTTGACGATGAGTTTTTGGGGCGACTGAGCACTGAAGAACGCGAACAGTTTACGCAACTGGTTCGCAAGATGATGACGTAAGCGGCTTGCGCCGCTTCGCTATTGTTTGGCCATCAGCAGTGAGATATCCACTTTGGCCAGCGCCCGAATTGCGCTTTCCGGCAGGCCGTCATCGGTGACGATTTGGTTGAATTCCGCCAGCGGTAACGCCAGCCATGTAGCGACCTGGCCGTATTTGGTCGCGTCGCACACCAGAATTTTTTGGCGGCTGGCGCTGGCGACGGCCCGTTTCACCGTGACTTTATCTTCTGCCGGCGTTGAAATACCGCGCACGCTCCAGGAAGAGGCGGAAATAAAGGCCTGGTCAATCATCAGCCCGCGCAAAAGCGTCGCCGCGGCTTCACCGACGCACGACCGGTTTTCCCGGCATACCGCCCCGCCAGTGTGAATAATTGTGCAATTGCTATTGTCCATCAGGTAATCGGCGATAACGAAATCATTCGTCACCACCGTAAGTTTATTCATCGTAACCAGCTGCCTGGCAATCGCCAGCGTGGTCGTACCTGCATCAAGGTAGATACAGCTTTCTGGCTGTACCAGGCTGGCGGCCAGTTTGCCAATCGCCGCTTTCTGCGGCGTCGCCAGTTCGGTTTTGATCTGATGCGAGGGTTCGTGCGCCACGCGAGTCGATGATTGCACGCCGCCAGAGACCTGGATTACCGCGCCTTGCTGCTCCAGTTTTTGTAAATCACGGCGGATAGTCATGTGGGATACATGCATGCGCTCGGTCAGTTCAGCGATACTGACGATGCCTTTCTCCGCCACCATATCAAGAATGATTTGTCGACGCTCAGTAGGTATCAACGTCTGCTCCTTTCTTTAGTCCTGTCGCGATTTTACGCGATTTCTCGTCACAGCGTGTGAAGTTCTATGAGGATTGCCTTCACAAAAAATAACACATTTTGTTATTTTTTGTGAAACAACTCACCGCAATTGTTTACAAAAACGCCTATATTCACATAACAAAACATAATATCACGTAAATTAACATGGAGTGATAATGACAACAGGAACCGATTTTCATGTCGGCATTGTGGGGCTTGGCTCAATGGGAATGGGCGCTGCGCGTTCATGCCTGCGCGCCGGGCTTTCCACATGGGGGGCCGATCTTAACCCGCAATCGTGCGCGAATCTTCTCGCTGAAGGGGCTTGTGGGGCTGCCGCCAGCGCCAGGGAGTTCGCCGGCGTCGTGGATGCGTTAGTCATTCTGGTCGTCAATGCCGCCCAGGTCAGACAGGTGTTATTCGGTGAGGATGGCGTCGCCCATCTGATGAAACCCGGAAGCGCGGTGATGGTTTCGTCCACGATCTCAAGCGCCGACGCGCAAGAGATCGCCGCGGCGTTGACGGCATTGAATCTTAACATGCTGGATGCGCCGGTTTCCGGCGGCGCGGTAAAAGCGGCGCAGGGCGAAATGACGGTGATGGCCTCCGGGAGCGAGGCGGCGTTTACCCGCCTGAAGCCTGTGCTGGACGCCGTTGCCAGCAACGTTTATCGCATCAGCGATACGCCGGGCGCAGGCTCAACCGTCAAAATCATTCATCAACTGCTGGCTGGCGTGCATATTGCGGCGGCGGCCGAAGCGATGGCGCTGGCCGCGCGGGCCGGTATTCCTCTGGACGTGATGTATGACGTTGTGACCCATGCCGCCGGCAACTCCTGGATGTTTGAAAACCGTATGCAGCATGTCGTTGACGGCGACTATACCCCGCGTTCGGCCGTCGACATTTTTGTCAAAGATTTGGGGCTGGTTGCCGACACGGCGAAAGCGCTGCGCTTCCCCTTACCGCTGGCCTCTACGGCGTTAAATATGTTCACCAGCGCCAGTAACGCCGGTTATGGCAAAGAGGATGACAGCGCTGTGATCAAAATTTTCTCAGGGATTACTCTGCCTGGCGTCACGCCTGAGGAGCCGTCATGTTAAAAATTGGCGTCATTGCCGATGATTTTACCGGCGCGACTGACATCGCCAGTTTTCTGGTCGAAAACGGGATGCCGACAGTGCAGATCAATGATGTTCCAACCGGGACGCAACCGGAAGGATGCGACGCGGTGGTTATCAGCCTGAAAACCCGCTCATGCCCGGCGCAAGAGGCGATAAAACAATCGCTGGCGGCGCTGGTATGGCTAAAAAAACAGGGCTGCCAGCAAGTCTATTTCAAATATTGCTCGACTTTCGATAGTACCGCCGAAGGCAATATCGGCCCGGTCACCGACGCGCTGATGGTGGCGCTGGATACCTCATTTACCGTGATTTCTCCCGCGCTGCCGGTTAACGGACGCACGGTTTATCAGGGCTATCTGTTTGTCATGAACCACTTGCTGGCGGAGTCCGGTATGCGCCACCACCCTATCAATCCGATGACCGACAGCTACCTGCCGCGTCTGATGGAAGCGCAGGCGCAAGGGCGCTGCGGCGTTATTCCGGCTCAGACGCTTGATGAAGGCGTTGCCGCGACCCGTGCGGCGCTGTCGCGTTTACAGCAGGAAGGATATCGCTACGCGGTACTTGACGCGCTCAATGAGCGACACCTGGAAATTCAGGGCGAGGTTTTGCGTGATGTCCCGCTGGTGACCGGCGGTTCCGGGCTGGCAATGGGGCTGGCGCGTCAGTGGGCGAAGCACGGCGTTTCTCAGGCCCGTTCCGCAGGCTATCCGCTGAGCGGTCGCGCGGTGGTGCTTTCCGGTTCCTGTTCGCAAATGACGAATCAGCAGGTGGCTTTCTATCGACAACATGCTCCCACACGCGACGTTGATGTGGCGCGCTGCCTGTCATCCGAGACGCGCGAGGCCTACGCTGAAGCGCTGGCGCAGTGGGTGCTCAGTCAGGACAGCGAACTGGCGCCAATGATTAGCGCCACCGCCTCCACGCAGGCGCTGGCCGCCATCCAGCAGCAATATGGCGCTACCGAAGCCAGCCATGCGGTAGAGGCGCTCTTTTCCCTGCTGGCCGCTCGCTTAGCGGAAGGCGGTATCACCCGGTTTATCGTGGCGGGCGGCGAAACCTCGGGCGTGGTGACGCAAAGCCTCGGTATTACCGGTTTTCACATTGGACCGTGCATTTCACCCGGCGTGCCGTGGGTCAACGCGCTCCATGCGCCGGTCTCGCTGGCGCTAAAGTCAGGCAATTTTGGCGATGAATCCTTTTTCATCCGCGCTCAAAGGGAGTTTCAGGTATGACGATACTGGCAAAAGAAGAGCACGCTTTGCGAGAAGAGATGGTCAGGATAGCCGCCTCGTTTTTCCAGCGCGGCTATGCCACCGGCTCGGCAGGCAACCTCTCGCTGTTACTGCCGGACGGCAATATTCTGGCGACGCCCACCGGTTCGTGTCTGGGTAATCTCGACCCGCAGCGGCTATCCAAAGTGGACCCGCAAGGCGAATGGCTCAGCGGCGATAAACCGTCTAAAGAGGTGCGTTTTCATCTGGCGTTGTATCGCAATAACCCTTGCTGCAAGGCCGTGGTTCATCTGCACAGCACCTGGTCAACGGCGCTTTCCTGTCTCGAAGGACTGGACCCGCAAAATGTGATTCGCCCGTTTACCCCCTATGTGGTGATGCGGATGGGGGACATTCCGCTGGTTCCCTACTATCGCCCGGGAGATGACCGAATTGCCCGCGATTTGGCCGCGCTGGCGGCCCGGCATCAGGCCTTTTTACTGGCTAATCATGGGCCGGTCGTGTGCGGGGAGAATTTGCAGGAAGCCGCTAATAATACCGAGGAGCTGGAAGAGACGGCAAAGCTGATTTTCATCCTTGGCGAACGCCCGATTCGTTATTTAACCACCGAAGAAATTGCGCAGTTAAGGAGATAACCCGATGCCGCGTTTTGCCGCCAATTTGTCGATGATGTTTACCGAAGTGCCGTTTATCGAGCGTTTTGCCGCCGCTGCCGAAGCCGGTTTTCAGGCCGTTGAGTTTCTGTTCCCCTACGGCTTTGCCGCCAGCGAGATTAAAGCCCAGCTATCGCGTCATGATCTGACGCTGGCGCTGTTTAATACTTCGGCGGGCGATACCGCGGCGGGCGAGTGGGGACGTGCCGCGCTACCGGGGCGCGAACGCGACGCGCGCGCCGATATTGAACTGGCTCTGGAATACGCTCTGGCGCTGGAATGCGAGCAGGTTCACATCATGGCGGGCGTAGTGCAGGATGGCGCTGATGGCGCACGTTATCGCGCCACGTTTATCGATAATTTGCGTTATGCCGCCGACCGGTTTGCCGCCCACGATAAACGTATTTTGATCGAAGCGCTGAGTCCCGGCGTTAAACCCGGCTACCTCTTTTCCAGCCAATATCAGGCGCTGGGCATTGCAGAAGAGGTTGACCGCCCGAATGTGTTCATCCAGCTCGACACTTTCCACGCGCAAAAAGTGGATGGCAATTTGAGTCACCTGATTCGCGAGTACGCGGGCCGCTATGCCCATGTACAAATCGCCTCGCTACCGGACAGACATGAACCGGATGATGGCGAGATCAACTACCCGTGGCTGTTCCGGCTGTTCGATGACGTAGGTTATCGCGGCTGGATAGGCTGCGAATACCAACCACGGAATACCACTCAGGACGGGCTTGGCTGGTTTAACGCCTGGCGCTAACCCTGAACTACCCTACACAACAATAAAGAGGACATCCGGATGCAGATTATCATTACCGGCGGGGGCGGCTTTTTAGGCCAGAAACTCGCAAGCGCCTTATTAAACTCATCGCTGGCGTTTAACGAACTGCTTCTTGTTGATTTAAAAATGCCTGCACGGTTATCAGATTCCCCTCGTTTACGCTGCCTGGAAGCTGACTTAACCCAGCCGGGCGTGTTGGAGAGTGTGATTACCGCTAATACCTCCGTTGTTTATCATCTCGCTGCGATTGTCAGCAGTCATGCGGAAGACGATTTCGATCTGGGATGGAAAGTTAACCTGGATCTTACCCGCCAGTTACTTGAGGCGTGTCGTCGACAACCGCAGAAAATTCGTTTTGTCTTCTCCAGCTCGCTTGCCGTTTATGGCGGTACGCTGCCGGAATGCGTCACCGATACCACCGCGCTCACGCCGCGCTCGTCTTATGGCGCGCAGAAGGCCGCCTGTGAATTGTTGGTCAACGATTATACCCGCAAAGGCTATGTGGATGGGCTGGCGCTGCGTTTGCCGACGATCTGTGTTCGCCCGGGTAAACCAAACCGCGCCGCTTCTTCTTTTGTCAGCGCGATTATTCGTGAACCGTTGCAGGGCGAGACGACCGTCTGCCCGGTGTCGGAAAGTTTGCGGCTGTGGATTTCCAGCCCGGCGACGGTGATCCATAACCTGTCGCTGGCCGCAACGTTACCCGCGCCTGGCGAGGCGAGCAGCATCAACTTACCCGGGATCAGCGTAACCGTGGGCGAGATGCTGGAAACGTTGTGTCAGGCGGGCGGCCAGGCGGCGCGCGATCGGGTTACGCATCAGCGCGACGAAGGCGTCGAGAAAATTGTCGCCTCCTGGCCGGGACGTATCGATAACCAGCGTGCGCTGGCGTTAGGTTTTGTCGCCGATAAACGCTTCGATGACATTATCGAACGCTTTCGACAAGATGATATGGAGGGGAGGTCATGACAAGTTTACCGACCCCAATTATCGGCCTGATCGTTGCCGTTTTCGTGCTGGTATGGCTGGTGTTACGCACCCGTGTTCATGCGCTGATCGCGATGCTGGCGGCGGCCTGTATCGCCGGTCTGTTGGGGGGAATGGGCATTGATAAAACGCTCTCTGTCATCACCAGCGGATTCGGTACGACGCTGGGCAGCATTGGCCTGGTGATTGGTCTCGGCGTAATGATGGGGCGCTTGCTGGAGGTTTCCGGCGCGGCGGAGCGTATCGCCTGGAGCTTTATCAAATGGCTGGGGAAACGCCGTGAAGAGTGGGCGCTGGCGATCACGGGTTATATTGTCAGCATCCCCATTTTCGTCGATTCCGCTTTTGTCATTCTTTATCCGGTGGCGAAAGCGCTGGCGAAAAGCGGTAAGCGTTCGCTACTGACGCTGGGCGTCGCGCTGGCGGGCGGGCTGGTGGTCACTCACCATACGGTACCTCCGACGCCCGGTCCGCTGGGGGTAGCCGGGATTTTTAACGTCGACATCGGCGCAATGTTATTGACCGGGATGGCGCTGGCGGTGCCCTGTGTGATCGGCATTGTGTTCTATGCGCAGTGGCTGGATAAACGCTACCCTGATTTCGTGCCGCGTACGCTGAACGCCGATGAAGTCAATGCCGCGCTGGAGCAGTACAATAAAGAGAAAGAGCAAAAGGATCTGCCGAGCCTGACGCTCTCTCTGCTGCCTATTGTGGTGCCGATCGTGCTGATCTTCCTGAAGGCTATCTGTTCCACCCTCGCCACTGTAGAAGGATGGTCCGGCCTGGCGACGCATCCGGTGGTACAGGCAATCAACTTTGTGGGAAGCCCGGTGATCGCGTTGGCCATCAGCGTTCTGCTGGCGGTATATACGCTGGTGCCGCGCATGGATAAACATACCACCGCAGAGCGTCTGGAAGAGGGCTTGCAAAGCGCCGGGATTATCTTACTGGTCACGGGCGCTGGCGGCGCGTTGGGCGCGATCCTGCGCGACAGCGGCGCGGGGCAACAGCTGGCGGAGCAGGTTGCCAACCTGCCGATCTCGCCGATCCTGATCCCGTTTATCGTGGCGACGTTGGTACGCCTGATTCAGGGATCGGGGACGGTGGCGATGATCACTGCCGCCTCGATTTCCGCGCCGATCCTGGCGCAGATCCCCGGCATCAATATGTTGCTTGCCGCTCAGGCCGCAACGATGGGGTCGCTGTTCTTCGGCTACTTCAACGATAGCCTGTTCTGGGTGGTTAACCGCATGATGGGCGTCTCTGATGTCAAACAGCAGATGGTGGTTTGGTCTGTACCGACGACCATTGCCTGGGCGATTGGCGGCACCGGCGTGGCGCTGATTAACCTGCTGTTCGGTTCCGGCGGCAGTTGGCTCGATCCGTTACTGCCGATCGTCATTCTGGCGGCAATTATGCTGTGGGTGCGTTGGCAGGCGCAGGGGATCAAAGACAAGCTGGTAGTTAAGGATTAAGACGGTATTATCCGTCCGGGAGCGCAATGCTCCCGGACTGGCTACAATGATGGGGCGTGCTCCCCGCAATCCCATTGCGAACGTAAAAAATCAATAAATGCGCGTACTTTTGTCGATACATGGCGGGCGTCCGGATAAACGGCATAAATGCCCTGACGGGGAAAATGATAGTCGGGTAACAGGTGAATTAACGTTCCATCCTCCAGTGCGGTGTTGACTAACCATTGCGGCAGTAATGCGACGCCGCTTCCCGCGAGAGCGAAGGCCATCAGCGAGCGAGCGCTGTCGACAGAAATTTTGCCGGCTTTGCTTATCTCCAGGCGTGAGTGTTGGCCATGATTATTCGTTACTGTCCACCGTAGCGGCGTAGGTAATCGCTCATGAATAATCCATTCCGCCTGGGCCAACGACTCCAGTGACGACACGGGGTGGCGGGCGAGCCACTGCGGCGCGGCGACCGGCAGAATGGTAAAGCGGGATATCAGCGCGGCGCGATAGCGGGAGTCCGCCAGCGAGCCAAGCCGAATCGCCACATCAAAGCGCTCGGCAATTAAATCGGCATGATGTGATGAGGACATATGCCGAATACGGAGATCGGGATGGCGCTGACTAAACTGCGCCAGTACCGGAATGACCACCTGTTCGCCAAACTCGGGCGTAGTGGTAATACGTAACTCGCCGCCCAGCCCACTATGGCTGGCACGCACTTCATCCTGCAAATTTTTCGCTGCGTTGAGTAAATTCACGCCTTTTTGGTAAAAGAGGACGCCGGCGTCTGTGAGCGTCAGTCGTCGGGTGGAACGTAGCAATAACGTTACGCCAAGCTCTTTTTCAAGCTGCCGAATATTAAAACTCACTACTGCTTTTGTTTGGCCCGATGCGGCGGCGGCGGCCGTGAAGCTGCCGCTATCTACCACGGCGATAAACAGCGACATACGCTGCAAATTGAGCATGGCGAGCTCCTTTACTGTCAAAATTATTTTGACAGTATATCGTTGAAGCGCGGACTTATCTGGCTTTCTCCGGACGGCTACATTAGCGCCTCTGACGGAGGATGCATAATGACGTATCGCAGTAAAGTGGCAGTGGTTTACCTGCTCGGCTTCTTTCTTGATCTGATTAATCTGTTTATTGCCAGCGTGGCTTTTCCTGCGATGTCCGTGGATCTGCATACGTCCATATCGGCGCTGGCATGGGTGAGTAACGGTTATATCGCAGGATTAACGCTGATCGTTCCGTTTAGCGCGTTTCTTTCGCGTTATCTCGGCGCACGACGGCTGATTATATTTTCGCTCATTCTGTTTAGCGTTGCCGCCGCTGCCGCAGGTTTTGCCGATTCCTTACACAGCCTTGTTTTCTGGCGTATTGTGCAGGGGGCGGGCGGTGGCTTATTGATCCCGGTTGGTCAGGCGTTAACCTGGCAACAGTTTAAACCGCATGAACGCGCTGGCGTGTCATCGGTTGTCATGATGGTGGCGCTACTGGCGCCGGCATGTTCGCCTGCGATTGGCGGGCTGCTGGTGGAAACGTGCGGCTGGCGCTGGATATTCTTTGCCACGCTGCCGGTGGCCGTTCTCACCTTATTGCTCGCTTATCGTTGGCTGAACGTCGCGTCGACGACAATGGCGTCAGCAAGATTACTCCATCTGCCGTTGTTGACGGACAGGCTGCTGCGTTTTGCCATGATCGTCTATCTGTGCGTACCGGGTATGTTCATTGGTATCAGCGTGGTCGGGATGTTTTATCTACAGAACGTCGCCCAGCTATCGCCTGCGGCGGCGGGGTCGCTGATGCTCCCCTGGTCGATCGCTTCATTTGTCGCCATTATGCTTACCGGACGTTACTTCAATCGGCTTGGGCCGCGTCCGCTGATTATCGTCGGCTGTCTTCTTCAGGCCGCAGGGATACTGCTTTTAACTAACGTTACTCCTGCGACATCGCACCGTGTACTGATGATGATATTCGCCTTAATGGGCGCTGGCGGCAGTTTGTGCAGCAGTACCGCGCAGAGTGGCGCTTTCCTGACTATTGCTCGCCGGGACATGCCTGACGCCAGCGCGCTATGGAATCTTAATCGTCAGATCAGCTTTTTCCTTGGCGCGACGCTGTTGACGCTGCTGTTAAATGCGCTCCAGCGCGTTATGTCGCTTGAGGTTGCTTATCGCTGGACCTTTATTGCCGCCGCCGGTATCACCCTGCTGCCCCTTATTTACGCTGTCTGTCTAAACAATAGACAAGCACTTCTGTGCCTGAAAAAGGAAAGATCATGAATCCATATAAAGATGAAATTATTCACGCCCATGCGGCGATTGAGAACTGGCTTAGCAAGGGGATGGGGAGCCTGGAGGCGTTGATAGCGCGTTTCGCTGCTGATTTTACGATGATAACCCCAGGCGGTGTTTGTCTGGATTATCCGGCGCTGGGCGCTTTTTTCCAGGCGCAGCGCGGGTGTCGCCCGGGGCTGGTTATCGTGGTTGAGCACATTGACCTTGTGGCGGAGTGGCCGGAAGGCGCCGCGCTGCGTTATCGTGAGCGCCAGCAACTGCCGGGCCAGGCCGAGACGGTACGCTGGTCGACGGTCATTTTAAAAAGGGAAAGAGGACGGATAGTCTGGCGTCATTTACATGAAACGACAGTCACAGCCTGAAAAGCCTGTTCCGGGACGTGGACCCGATAGCGCGGTGCTATCGGGTCTGACACGTTTACACCAGACTTTTCAGCCGATAGATCCACTCCAGCGCCTGGCGTGGCGTCAGAGAGTCCGGATCGAGATTTTCCAGCGCTTCAACGGCAGGCGATGTCTCCTCCGGGGCCGCAAGCAACGACATTTGCGTGCCGTCCACCTGCGTTGCCGCCGCATTGGACGAGATGCTCTCCAGCTCGCGGAGTTTTTGGCGCGCGCGTTTGATGACTTCTTTAGGGACGCCCGCAAGCGCCGCGACCGCCAGGCCATAGCTCTTACTTGCCGCGCCGTCCTGCACGCTGTGCATAAACGCGATAGTATCGCCGTGTTCCAGCGCATCCAGGTGGACGTTCGCCACGCCTTCCATTTTCTCCGGTAATTGGGTCAGCTCGAAGTAGTGGGTAGCGAACAGCGTTAACGCTTTAATCTTATTCGCGAGATTCTCCGCGCAGGCCCAGGCCAACGACAGCCCGTCATACGTGGAGGTACCGCGCCCGATTTCATCCATCAATACCAGACTGTTTTCCGTGGCATTATGCAGAATGTTCGCGGTTTCGGTCATCTCCACCATAAAGGTCGAACGCCCGGAGGCCAGGTCATCCGCTGCGCCGACGCGGGTAAAAATACGGTCGATGGGGCCGATTTCCACGTTTTGCGCCGGAACGTAACTGCCGATATAGGCCAGCAGGGCGATCAATGCCGTTTGCCGCATATAGGTACTTTTACCGCCCATATTGGGGCCGGTAATGATCAACATCCGGCGCTGCGGCGACAGGTTGAGCGGGTTAGCGATAAACGGCTCATTCAGTACCTGTTCAACCACCGGGTGGCGACCTTCGGTAATACGGATACCGGGTTTATCGGTAAATGTCGGGCAGGTGTAATTCAGCGTCCAGGCGCGTTCGGCCAGGTTAACCAGCACATCCAGCTCCGCCAGCGCGTTGGCGCTCTGCTGTAAATCGGCCAGATGCGGCAACAGCAGATCAAACAATTCGTCATATAGCTGTTTTTCCAGCGCCAGCGCTTTGCCTTTCGAGGTCAGAACTTTATCTTCGTACTCTTTTAGCTCAGGAATAATGTAGCGTTCGGCATTTTTCAGCGTCTGGCGACGCACATAATTGATGGGCGCCAAATGGCTTTGACCACGGCTAATCTGAATGTAATAACCATGTACCGCGTTATAGCCGACTTTCAGCGTATCCAGCCCGGTACGCTCGCGCTCGCGAATTTCCAGACGATCGAGATAATCGGTGGCGCCGTCCGCCAGCGCGCGCCATTCGTCCAGCTCTTCATGGTAGCCGGGCGCAATAACGCCGCCGTCGCGGACCAGTACCGGCGGCGCGTCAATAATGGCGCGTTCCAGGAGGTCGCGCAGTTCGGCGAAATCGCCCATTTTTTTACGCAACGTCTGTACCGGCGCGCTGTCAACGGTTTCAAGCTGAGCGTGCAATTCCGGCAACTGCTGGAAGGCGTGACGCATTCGGGCGAGATCGCGCGGACGCGCGGTGCGCAGCGCCAGACGCGCAAGGATACGCTCCAGATCGCCGACCTGACGCAGCACCGGTTGCAGTTCGCTGACGGTGTCCTGCAAGGCGCCGATGGTCTGCTGGCGTTCACGCAATATGTCGGTATTTCGTACCGGCATATGCAGCCAGCGTTTAAGCATTCGGCTACCCATTGGCGTCACGGTACAGTCAAGCACCGCGGCGAGGGTATTTTCGACACCACCGGCCAGGTTTTGGGTAATTTCCAGATTGCGGCGGGTCGCGGCATCCATAATGATGCTGTCCTGCTGGCGTTCCATCGTAATGGAACGAATATGCGGCAGGGAGGTGCGCTGGGTATCTTTTGCGTACTGTAACAGGCAGCCTGCCGCACATAATCCACGCGAGGCATTTTCGACGCCGAAACCGACCAGATCCCGCGTACCGAATTGCAGATTTAACTGCTGGCGGGCGGTATCAATCTCAAACTCCCACAACGGGCGACGGCGCAGACCCCGGCGTCCCTCTATTAACGCCATTTCAGCAAAATCTTCGGCATACAACAGTTCGGCGGGATTGGTGCGCTGCAGCTCTGCGGCCATCGTTTCACGATCGGCGGGTTCGCTCAGCCGAAAGCGCCCGGAGCTGATATCCAGCGTGGCGTAACCGTAGCCTTTACCATCCTGCCAGATAGCCGCCAGCAGGTTATCCTGACGCTCCTGTAACAGGGCTTCATCGCTGATGGTGCCAGGCGTAACGATACGCACGACCTTACGTTCAACGGGACCTTTGCTGGTGGCCGGATCGCCAATCTGTTCGCAAATAGCGACGGATTCGCCCTGATTGACCAGTTTCGCGAGGTAGTTTTCGACGGCGTGGTGCGGGATACCCGCCATAGGGATAGGTTCGCCAGCCGATGCGCCGCGTTTGGTCAGCGAAATATCGAGCAACTGCGACGCACGCTTTGCGTCGTCATAAAACAGCTCGTAAAAGTCTCCCATACGATAAAAGAGCAGGATCTCCGGATGCTGGGCTTTCAGCTTGAGATACTGCTGCATCATGGGTGTGTGGTTGGAGAAGTCCTTATCAAATGACTCATTCATATTGATTTTACTCGTTTTTTTATTCTTTCAAGTGCTCATGTGGCCCCGGGTAAAACCCTTATAAACTCACATAAACCCATAAATTTGTAGCTCACCTGTAGCCTAAAATGTGACAGGTTACATTCTCATCATTCCTGGACTACAACAGGGGTGATACTTTGAAAACAACTCTCAGCCAGCCTTTCATTATCAACAAGTTAAGTATCAATGTTAAGCCTGCACTCAGTCGCTCTGGAAAAATCGTTTTCGAAGCTAACCCAGCTCAAAAACTCTACATTGTTTTCGATGACCACAGACAAGCTCCTGCTGGTTTCGGGGTAAAAGCCAGTTTGACGAAAAAAACCTACGTAATCCAGCGAAGAGTAGCCTCGTCAGATCGTAATGTCAGTGAGGGTAGGAAGCCAAGTTCTGTCTTGAAAGTAAAAGTTGGAAATGTGTTCGATTTTCCAAATATTGACGAAACAAGGCAAGTAGCCAGGCAATTAGTTCAGACCATGCTCGCAACAAAGAGAAATCCCAACAAAATTAAGAGGGAAACGGATGCTTCCAAACTCAAAATGAGACTGTAATTAAAATTGTGTAATTACCTGATTTTGATATGTTCGATTCAACATCAAAAGCTGGTTGCTTTATGGACGAAAAAGAGTTGCAGGCTCTGGCTAATGAACTGGCCAAAATCTCAAAATACCTGAAGATCTCAGCCCGTTCGATCGTCTGCTGAAGAAAAACCAGACTCGCATTTCCGGCATAGATAACCAACATGCTATCAAAAGCGTACGGTGTTTCCGACGGACGAGTCAGTGAAAAAGGTTGTGTGACTGGCAATTCAGGCCGACATCCGAAAATGGACAATGTCGCTAAGGGACTGGCTCATGACAACGAGTCGCTTTATTATCACGCTCGGGTTCGGTAGCCGCCTGGACGTTCACTTCCGAGAAAGGCATTTACACCGAATGGTGTATAGGCTTGTGGTTGGTCTTCGGTGAGAGGCAGGATGTCTCTCATTAATCTCCGGGAGCGTACAATAGTTGCTCCGGCAGCCTGAAGGATGAAGTGTATATAACCTAAAACATAACGGATATAGCTTCCTTACTCAACCTGACGTAATACGCCGACAGTAAAATCAGGGATACCATACCATCATGGAAAGTCGTCAATACACCCGGCATCTTTCGCTTTCGGAGCTGAAATGGTTTGCTATCGGGATCGGTTTTTTTATTCTCAGCATAGCAACAGCCACCGTGAATTATCGGCTTTCCGGTATATCGCTACTGGTGGGCCTGTTGTTTATCATCTGGAAATTCAGCGTCACAGTTCTGTTTCTGTTTACGCCGCGGAGGATGACGTTAACCGAAACCGCGTTGCAGGCCGGGCATCGTGTTATCCATTACGATGCGCTTGAATCAATGCGTCTGCTCCACCAATCCGACAAACTCATCTTGCGCCACAGTGGCGGCAAGAAGTACGTCATCTACCTTGATTTCTGGAACGATGGCAACGGAATTTACGACCGACTGGCTGCTGAACTTGTCCGGCGACACGGTTCTGCGCTGGGGGCGCGCCTCGCCGCCGATGGACGTCTTAAATTCGGCAAAGTGACCGCGCTGGCGGATCGGCTTGAACACAAAAACCGGGCGGTGCCGTATGCGCAGATCGCCAGTATTCGCACCCAGCGCGAGGAGGGGGCTGGCAGTTCAATGAGCTATCTGATGATTAGCACCGCTACGGGCCGGATCTGCAAAATCGACCGCTCCACTATCGTCAATGAGCCGCTGCTGCTCAACTTTCTTTCCCAGCGTTTACCCGCCTGACGACATTTTTATACAAGGATGAATCAATGGAACTGTACGTATCAAAAACCAGCCAGCAAAACATGCCTGTGGAGTTCAATATCTATTATTCCAGATCTAAAACGTTGGTTGGTATTGTGTTCTGGATTTGTATGATGGGAGTTTTTATTGCGCTGGCGGTGAGTATGGCCACCGATCCCGAGGAGCCCAAAACTGGCGGTGCCGTCTTTATGGGGCTTATTTGTTGCGGCAGTCTGTTATTTATTGTGCGCCTGGCTCGCTCATTTTTAAGCGCGGCAAAGCCGGCAGTCACCATCAGTCGTGAAGGTATTCGCTTCTGTAATGGCAAATTCGCGGCCTGGACAAATATCGCCGAAAACACCTGGCATTCACAGAGCATTAACTTCATCCCGGCCGCCGCCGGTATTAAGATTGTGTTGCATGAAGGCAAGCCGATCAATTTCGCCACCACGGTTATTGCGCTTTCTTCCGATAGGTATCTGGAGATGTGCGATCTTTACTCGTCTCAGGCGATCGGGTAACTACCTGCGTCGGATTACGGCTTCGTTTTTTTGGCCTGCGATCTTAATGCTGAAATGGGCAGAAAAACGCGAAATTTAGACGCTATTACGAATGGGCAATGGTACTTATTGAAGGTTATATCATTGCCCATAATGCAGGGAGGGTTAATATGCTATGATAGAATTCTATGTTTGAATATATATCCTCAGAATACAAAATAAAGTAACGCTATCGTTGCGTATATTATATAATTCTATTTCCAGATTACTTTATTTTAAAAAAAGACAGATTGCCTGAACAGAAAGAACCGGTGTCAATGTAGATTTGATTGGCGAATGTTGTTGTGTAGTCAACAATCATATGGCCGAAGATAAAAGTATCCGCACCGCGTATTGGATGGATATTCCCCTGTAACGAACCAAGCAGACGATCGCGTGACCATAGAACGCTATCAATATCAACTTGCTTCCCATAATCGTAGCTGTCATCTGGATAATCGGCATGGGCAATCACGTACTTCTTTGAGGACGTTTCAACCTCTATGATGTGAGGACGCTGCTTAAAAGTTAGTAATAGCTCAGTGGCTTCTTGCCTGTCTTTTTCGGTGACCGAGTCGTACCAGTAACCACCGTTTACATACCAGAAATTGCCATCCTGTGTTTCAAAAGCGTCAAGCGCCATAGCTTCATGATTACCCACTACAGAAATAAACCATGGGGTATTTAACAGTCTCAGTGTTTCAAGGTTTTCTTTTCCTCGATCAATGTTATCTCCAGTAGAGATCAAGAGATCGGTATCAGGAGAGAAATTTAATTGAGCCAGTCTGGTTAACAATAAGGAGTAACATCCATGAATATCACCAACGACCCAAATGTGGCGATAGAGATCGCTGTTGATGTCAGCATAACGGATTAATTCCATGATGTTCCTATAGCACAATTTTGGAGGCTGGTATTATAACAAAGAAGTAGGGTAATATTAATTTTTATTCTTTAAAATACACAGTTATTAAAATAGCCTACAAGCTAGAAATGAACAGAGAATATATATTTTATGAATCGGTTAATTAAAGTAGACGATGTGCTTGAAAGATGCACTATTTCTCGCGCAACACTTTCCTGATTAATTGCAAAGGCATACTTTCCCGCTCAGCGGCACGACAGATGCGCAGGCACTGCCGGGGCTGATTAGCCAGACTCACCGTAAAATCAGGGAAGCCTCGGCTGACGGCGCTTATGACACGCGCTATTGCCATGATGTGTTATTGAGGAAAAAAATCAGGCCGCTAATCCCGCCACGAAGCGGTGCGCGATACTGGCCGGGCAAGTACCATGAGCGTAACCACGCGGTGGCGAATCAACATCGGAGCGGCAGCAATGAGGTCTGGAAAAGAAAGTGGCTATCACCGTCGTTCAGTAGCGGAAACGGTCATGTTCCGTATCAAAACCTTGCTGGGCGGCCATCTGAGCCTGCGGAACTATGGTGCGCAGGTGGGTGAAGCGATGGCGATGGTCAACGCGCTGAACCGGATGACGTTGTTAGCAATGCCGACCAGCGTCAGGCCCGTATAACGAGTGCTCCGGTGGGAGTCCTGTATCCTTATCGTTGGCCGATTCTGAATTATTCAACAAAGCCTCATGTTGTCATAACCTACCAGATGCAGATAAAGCAGCATAAAGCGTTTTAAACGACAGCAACAAGGAAAGGGGTTGATCGTTTAATGGTACTGCGCCAAATCCTTTGTACCAGTCGCAGACCTGTTTATTTTTGGCATCAATAAGCAGGGCTACGCCACCGACCTGCAAAGCCGCCTGTATGCAACGCTTTCCGGCAGATAACAAAAGTTGTGCTCCCAGCCCTTGCCCCTGCATAGATTTGTCTACGGCTAAACGACCCAGACGAAACACTGGCACATCGTATCTCCCTAATCCTTTGCTGATTGCGCCGGGAACCTGTGCATATATCAGTGATGCAGGACTGACTGAGTAAAAGCCGTGGATACGTGTAACATCCGAATTATCAAGTGCAACATAGGTTTTCGTTGTCCCTTTCTCATGATTTTGTCGTGCATGGCGTTGCAGGAATTGGTTCAGATCGGCATCCCCACAATCAAAATTCATTCGATTGTGGGTTTTCCCTATCGCGGCCTCATGCCAGTCTGTAAACATCATTTCTTCATGTCCGGCAGGGCGAAAGCAGCGGCAAGAAGCTTTTCATTCGGCGCTGGCGGGTTATCTAAAATTTCCATGATCATTTGAGTATCGCGCTCCGTCAGATATACCCGTTCGGCGGCATCAACAATCTTCTGTGCGACAGGTAGTACGTTACTGACCACAAAATCCGTCAGGTTGGTTTGCTGGATTGCCGCAGCGCGGACTATCAACTTTTTGGCATCCGTCGATACACGCAACGACAGCCTTTCGTTAGATTCTATAGCTATCTGAGGCATGGTTTTCATCCTCCTGTTTATGAACAATATGTACAATTATAATACATATATGTACGCTTTCAAGGCGTACATATGAGGCTGATATAGTCCAGGCATGGCAAGAAGGTCGTTCACTGTCTTTAAACAGGGGATTAACTTCGGTTTATCGCGATTGCATTACTTTAATCTCACTGATTACGTATCATCAGGGAGTTTGCTAAATATATTCATGATTCTCTTTTTTGCCGTAACTGCTTGATTGATCCTACCCGCGTAATAGGGACACAACCCTAAGCGGCGGACATCTTCTGCTCACGTTCAGAAGAAGAGAGCTGAGTTTGCTGTTTGCTTCGCCAGCTGTAGATCTGTGATTTATACAGGTTAAGCTCGCGGGTGGCAGCGGCCACCCCAATGCGTTCCGCCAGTTTCAGGGCTTTCAGGCGTGTGCTGCTTGCGTGGCTTATTGGTGGTTGATGCTGGTTTTGTCATGTGAGTCACCTCTTGCTTGAGCGTTTACTCACTTAGTTGTGTGTCCACTATTGCTGAGTAAGATCAGAAGGTTAAAAATCAACAAAGGCTCAACGGCGTGCATTAGGCCCTGGTGATGAAGGTGGCATATGGGAGGATGTATATCCTACACTTTCATCCGGATGATGTAACAAAAATACAGGTATCGGTAATGAAACAATCATCACCGTTTAATAGAGGCCCATATATTGAGGTTCCATAATGGAAGAAGTTAACTCTGAATTCACAATCGTTGTTGAGTCTGATCTAGATAAATATGAGTTAATTGATTTTTTATCCCAAGGGATTCCAGACATAATAAAAGTGAACTTATTATATTTAAGATACGAAAATACAATGATTACAATAGAAATAAATTATGACTGTAATCCTAAGTTGATAAATGAGAATGATGGTTGGCTGTATTATAAATATGAATTAACGGTATTTTCCATGGAGAATACCTCGTATGAATATCAGTATGAATTAGCGAATAAAATTATGAATGCTCTACGTGAGGCGGGATATCTGGCAGAATCAATTTGGTAATATACCGGTACCTATGTAACAGCATCGTCGCCACCATACATGCAGGCTAAAAAAGAGTGAATAGTCAAGTACTTCAGAAATATCTACTCGCGATATACCACCAGAACCAAATGGTCAATTTAAAACGGATGGCGTCAGAGTTACTGGTGGTCGAAAGGTAGATACAACACATTATTTTAATTTGAAAAGTATATGAAATTTACTACTTTTAATTTTAATCGATTAACAAAATTCATAGTAATTAGCTCCTGATTAATTCGACATATTTTTCATTAATCATAAAGCCATTTCCCAGCTTTCGCTGATTCAGAAAACATTCTGATTGTTAAAGGCTTACGAGTTCGTTCTACATCTTCCCGTTTTAATTTAAACCATCGTGTAAGCAGTGGAGTATTCTCCCAAGGGAAATAACACGACCATTTAACTTGTGATAAATCTACATTAAATTTTTTTTCAAATTTATCCAAAGCTTCATGCAGGTCATCGCCTGGAGCTTCAAATAAATCAGAATCAAGTTCTAATGGGATTTCTTTCCAATTGCTGTCTAAATATCCGGGAATCTCTTCACGGAAGAGTGCTAACACCTCTTGCTGAATTGTGTCCATCAAAAGGATGTCCATTGTATACGATCTTTAGGGCGTGCTATTAGGTTGTATTTTGCCTGAGTTCTCCTTGATACCTGGTAAATTGAATTCACAAGACCAACCCAACCTAACCATGGAACATATCGTGCTATGACTGCGGCAAGATTATTTGTTTTTCGCATTCTTATACCAACGGGTGTAGGAACTCTAATACCAAAAGGAGTTCGTGCATTTCGTAAAAGCATTCTCCCATACCTGGAGATAACACTTGTCCCTTTGATTGCCTCTCCCGGTTTCGTTCTGGTTTTTAACCACGGTTGCCCGGCGAGGATAGCAGCACCTGACTCAATGCCAATCCCAGGTTCATCACAAAATTGCTCAAGGAAAATTACATCAAATAGTTCACCTGCTGACAGGTTCGATTGTCCGTGGTAGAAGTAGGTTCCGTTTAGTTCTTCTGTCGTATCCATTCAATCACCTTATAGACTGTTTGCCATTCATTCCAGGCATCGGGACGTTTCTGCCGCTATACTAGCCTGGTCGTCAATACGCTGTCACGGGTAAAAAGAACGTTATCCGCGAAAAGTGGATGGGGTATCGTAAGAATGCCAACATGTGGGGCAAGAGGGGGATGTCAGTTTACCGCGATATACGAGACGATAGTTTGTCAGTATAAGTTTCGGCTATTTTCCCGAGTCTGGAAGACAGTTCTTTATCGCCAATAAAAAAAGCAGCAGCGAGGTGCTGCTGTATCAAAAAGCAGATTGATAAATGCAACGTAAGAGACAAATGGCCAACCGTAAAAGTGACCATAGCTATAATAATTATATTGATATTAAGTGGCAATGCAAAATATGGTCTTAATTATATCATGATGAGTTCAGCCAACGGTGATATGGCCTTATAAGGCTTGCAGTCTTTCATGGGCAGAAAGTAACGTCTGATATATGCTTAAATTCTTACTTCCGGGTTCAAGCAAAACTTTTTTAAATTCGGTCATGAGTTGCTCTTCATCTTCTTTCGAACGCATGTATTGTGGATGTTCCTGGAAGAAGGTGAGCGCCTGCTCTTTGGTTTGTTTATATTTTTCGCAAAAAATGCTTGAGCTGATTGCGCTATTTTTTGATGCGGAATTATCAGCGTTCTGGTTTGATAATGATTTATTCTTCGCAAGGTCTGACGGCACATACGGAAGAGACTGACACTCATCAATACTATTTGCGTTGGCCAGTTGCTCTTTCTGAGCGCCAGGTTGCTGTACCGGTTTGCTCACGGAGGAAGGGAGGGGCACCTGGGCACAGCCGATCAGTAAAAAGACAGGAAGACAGCTATAAAATTTTTTCATATTAACTCCAACTACAGAAGAATGAGGCGCAATGTTTTTACACAACCGCCAGAACGTTATCTGACAATAGTTATAAGGGGCGAATGCGTTTCAGGAATGCTAGCAAAAAAAACTCCTGATATAAATAATTAATTCTCCATCCCGATGACAATATCTGAATTTTTGCGGCTGTAGAACAATAAGCCAGAATTTATATACTATGAGCTGATTTTCTATTTTAAATCAGCGAGCGCTGTGCAAGTTGGCTAATTTAATTAGCGGGTGGCATCAGTTTCATAATGTTTGCATCAGGATTTTGCCACCCGCTCCCGGTATTGTTTACATATTAAAATGATTTTTAACTGGTGCTGACAACTATGCTAAATACGCAGGAAGTACTTAAAGAAGGAGAGAAGCGGAAAATCCGCAGCCCGGAAGCATGGTTTATACAGACGTGTTCCGCGCAAAAGCTGCATATGTCATTTTCTGAAGGCCGACACAATGAAAACTGCCTGATTCAGGAAGGCGCGCTGCTTTTTTGCGAGCAGGCTGTTGTCGCACCAGTATCAGGAGACCTGGTTTTTCGACCGTTAAAAATTGAAGTACTCAGCAAATTACTGGCATTTATCGATGGCGCAGGGTTAGTGGACACGACATATGCTGAATCCGATAAATGGGTTTTGCTGAGTCCCGAGTTTCGCGCTATTTGGCAAGATCGTAAACGCTGCGAGTACTGGTTTTTGCAGCAAATTATTACGCCTTCTCCGGCCTTCAATAAGGTACTGGCGCTGTTACGAAAAAGCGAGAGTTACTGGTTGGTTGGCTATTTACTCGCTCAGTCAACCAGCGGCAACACGATGAGAATGCTGGGAGAAGACTATGGCGTTTCTTATACCCATTTTCGTCGTTTGTGCAGCAGAGCGTTGGGCGGAAAAGCGAAGAGTGAATTACGAAACTGGCGTATGGCGCAATCGCTGCTGAATAGTGTAGAAGGCCACGAGAACATCACCCAATTAGCCGTTAATCATGGTTACTCATCGCCTTCACATTTTTCTAGTGAGATCAAAGAGCTGATCGGCGTTTCGCCGCGGAAATTATCAAATATTATTCAATTGGCAGACAAATGAAGACACATATTCTTTTGGCCAGAGTGCTGGCATGTGCCGCTCTTGTTCTGGTTGCACCTGGTTATTCTAGTGAAAAAATACCTGTAACGGGAAGTGGGTTTGTTGCGAAAGACGATAGCCTGCGGACATTTTTCGATGCCATGGCGCTACAGCTAAAGGAGCCTGTCATTGTTAGCAAAATGGCGGCACGAAAAAAAATTACGGGCAACTTTGAGTTTCACGATCCTAACGCATTACTGGAGAAGCTTTCCCTACAACTGGGGCTGATTTGGTATTTCGATGGGCAGGCTATCTATATTTATGACGCCAGTGAAATGCGCAATGCCGTGGTTTCTTTACGCAACGTCTCACTCAATGAGTTCAACAATTTTCTAAAACGCTCAGGTTTATATAACAAAAATTACCCGCTACGTGGCGATAACCGTAAAGGAACATTCTATGTTTCAGGGCCACCCGTCTATGTTGATATGGTGGTCAACGCCGCCACCATGATGGACAAGCAAAACGATGGTATTGAGCTGGGACGTCAGAAAATAGGGGTGATGCGTCTGAACAATACCTTCGTGGGCGATCGTACCTATAATCTGCGCGATCAGAAAATGGTTATCCCCGGTATTGCCACGGCCATTGAAAGGTTGTTGCAGGGAGAAGAGCAACCTTTAGGTAATATTGTCAGTAGCGAACCCCCGGCGATGCCAGCGTTTTCAGCGAATGGAGAAAAAGGTAAAGCAGCAAATTATGCCGGTGGCATGAGTCTGCAGGAAGCTTTAAAGCAAAATGCCGCGGCGGGCAATATTAAAATCGTGGCCTATCCGGATACCAACAGTTTGTTAGTAAAGGGAACGGCTGAGCAGGTGCATTTTATCGAAATGCTGGTTAAAGCGCTGGATGTCGCCAAACGTCACGTAGAATTATCCCTGTGGATTGTCGATCTTAATAAAAGCGATCTGGAGCGTTTGGGCACTTCATGGAGCGGCAGCATTACTATTGGGGACAAACTTGGCGTGTCATTAAACCAGTCTTCAATAAGTACCCTCGATGGCAGTCGATTCATCGCCGCGGTCAATGCGTTAGAAGAGAAGAAACAGGCGACGGTGGTTTCACGCCCGGTATTACTGACCCAGGAAAATGTTCCCGCTATTTTTGATAACAACAGAACGTTTTACACCAAGCTGATTGGGGAACGTAATGTGGCGCTTGAGCATGTAACATACGGAACAATGATCCGAGTGCTGCCCCGTTTTTCCGCAGATGGTCAGATAGAAATGTCGCTGGACATTGAAGATGGCAACGATAAGACGCCGCAATCCGATACTACCACCTCCGTAGATGCGTTACCCGAAGTCGGGCGAACGTTAATTAGCACTATTGCGAGAGTGCCGCACGGAAAAAGTTTGCTGGTCGGGGGTTATACACGGGATGCAAATACCGATACTGTCCAAAGTATTCCGTTTTTAGGCAAATTACCGCTTATTGGTAGCCTGTTCCGCTATTCCAGTAAGAATAAAAGTAATGTTGTTCGTGTGTTCATGATTGAACCAAAAGAAATTGTCGACCCGTTAACGCCGGATGCCAGCGAATCGGTAAACAATATTCTGAAGCAAAGCGGTGCCTGGAGTGGGGACGATAAGTTACAGAAATGGGTTCGTGTTTATCTGGATAGAGGTCAGGAGGCAATTAAATGATTCCTGGCTCAACCTCCGGTATTTCATTTTCCAGAATATTGTCCCGGCAGACATCTCATCAGGATGCGACCCAGCATACTGATGCGCAACAGGCGGAAATACAACAGGCCGCAGAGGATTCGTCTCCAGGGGCGGAAGTACAAAAATTTGTCCAGTCGACGGACGAAATGTCAGCGGCGCTGGCGCAATTTCGTAACCGTCGCGATTATGAAAAAAAATCCAGTAATTTATCTAACAGTTTTGAACGCGTGCTGGAAGATGAGGCTTTACCGAAGGCGAAGCAAATCTTAAAGCTAATTAGCGTACATGGCGGCGCGTTAGAAGATTTTTTACGTCAGGCGCGTAGCTTATTTCCTGACCCCAGTGATTTAGTCCTTGTGTTACGCGAATTGCTTCGTCGTAAAGATCTGGAAGAGATCGTGCGGAAAAAGCTGGAGTCGTTACTTAAGCACGTTGAAGAGCAAACCGATCCGAAGACCCTCAAGGCAGGGATTAATTGTGCGTTGAAGGCCCGGCTTTTTGGGAAAACATTATCGTTAAAACCAGGCTTATTGCGCGCCAGCTATCGGCAATTTATCCAGAGTGAATCACATGAAGTGGAGATTTACTCTGACTGGATAGCCAGTTATGGCTATCAACGTCGACTGGTGGTACTGGATTTTATTGAGGGTTCGCTATTAACCGATATTGACGCGAATGACGCCAGTTGTTCGCGCCTGGAGTTTGGCCAGCTTTTACGACGCCTGACGCAACTTAAAATGTTGCGCTCCGCTGACCTACTGTTTGTGAGTACATTGTTGTCGTATTCGTTTACCAAAGCGTTTAATGCGGAGGAGTCGTCGTGGTTACTACTGATGCTTTCGCTATTGCAACAGCCACATGAAGTGGATTCGCTGTTAGCCGATATTATAGGTTTGAATGCGTTATTGCTTAGTCATAAAGAACATGCATCCTTTTTGCAGATATTTTATCAAGTATGTAAAGCCATACCCTCTTCACTCTTTTATGAAGAATATTGGCAGGAAGAATTGTTAATGGCGTTACGTAGTATGACCGATATTGCCTACAAGCATGAAATGGCAGAACAGCGTCGTACTATTGAAAAGCTGTCTTAATTTAATATTAACAGGATACCTATAGTGCTGCTTTCTCTACTTAACAGTGCTCGTTTACGACCTGAATTACTGATTCTGGTACTAATGGTGATGATCATTTCTATGTTCGTCATTCCATTACCTACCTATCTGGTTGATTTCCTGATCGCACTGAATATCGTACTGGCGATATTGGTGTTTATGGGGTCGTTCTACATTGACAGAATCCTCAGTTTTTCAACGTTTCCTGCGGTACTGTTAATTACCACGCTCTTTCGTCTGGCATTATCAATCAGTACCAGCCGTCTTATCTTGATTGAAGCCGATGCCGGTGAAATTATCGCCACGTTCGGGCAATTCGTTATTGGCGATAGCCTGGCGGTGGGTTTTGTTGTCTTCTCTATTGTCACCGTGGTCCAGTTTATCGTTATTACCAAAGGTTCAGAACGCGTCGCGGAAGTTGCGGCCCGATTTTCTCTGGATGGTATGCCCGGTAAACAGATGAGTATTGATGCCGATTTGAAGGCCGGTATTATTGATGCGGATGCCGCGCGCGAACGGCGAAGCGTACTGGAAAGAGAAAGCCAGCTTTACGGTTCCTTTGACGGTGCGATGAAGTTTATCAAAGGTGACGCTATTGCCGGCATCATTATCATCTTTGTGAACTTTATTGGCGGTATTTCGGTGGGGATGACCCGCCATGGTATGGATTTGTCCTCCGCCCTGTCTACTTATACCATGCTGACCATTGGTGATGGTCTTGTCGCCCAGATCCCCGCATTGTTGATTGCGATTAGTGCCGGTTTTATCGTGACTCGCGTAAATGGCGATAGCGATAATATGGGGCGGAATATCATGACGCAGCTGTTGAACAACCCATTTGTATTGGTTGTTACGGCTATTTTGACCATTTCAATGGGAACTCTGCCGGGATTCCCGCTGCCGGTATTTGTTATTTTATCGGTGGTTTTAAGCGTACTCTTCTATTTTAAATTCCGTGAAGCAAAACGTAGCGCCGCCAAACCTAAAACCAGTAAAGGCGAGCAGCCGCTCAGTATTGAGGAAAAAGAAGGGTCGTCGTTAGGACTGATTGGCGATCTCGATAAAGTCTCTACAGAGACCGTACCGTTGATATTACTTGTGCCGAAGAGCCGGCGTGAAGATCTGGAAAAAGCTCAACTTGCGGAGCGTCTACGTAGTCAGTTCTTTATTGATTATGGCGTGCGCCTGCCGGAAGTATTGTTACGCGATGGCGAGGGCCTGGACGATAACAGCATCGTATTGTTGATTAATGAGATCCGTGTTGAACAATTTACGGTCTATTTTGATTTGATGCGAGTGGTAAATTATTCCGATGAAGTCGTGTCCTTTGGTATTAATCCAACAATCCATCAGCAAGGTAGCAGCCAGTATTTCTGGGTAACGCATGAAGAGGGGGAGAAACTCCGGGAGCTTGGCTATGTGTTGCGGAACGCGCTTGATGAGCTTTACCACTGTCTGGCGGTGACGCTGGCGCGCAACGTCAATGAATATTTCGGTATTCAGGAAACAAAACATATGCTGGACCAACTGGAAGCGAAATTTCCTGATTTACTTAAAGAAGTGCTCAGACATGCCACGGTACAACGTATATCTGAAGTTTTGCAGCGTTTGTTAAGCGAACGTGTTTCCGTGCGTAATATGAAATTAATTATGGAAGCGCTCGCATTGTGGGCGCCAAGAGAAAAAGATGTCATTAACCTTGTGGAGCATATTCGTGGGGCAATGGCGCGTTATATTTGCCATAAATTCGCCAATGGCGGCGAATTACGAGCAGTAATGGTATCTGCTGAAGTTGAGGATGTTATTCGCAAAGGGATCCGTCAGACCTCTGGCAGTACCTTCCTCAGCCTTGACCCGGAAGCCTCCGCTAATTTGATGGATCTCATTACACTTAAGTTGGATGATTTATTGATTGCACATAAAGATCTTGTCCTCCTTACGTCTGTCGATGTCCGTCGATTTATTAAGAAAATGATTGAAGGTCGTTTTCCGGATCTGGAGGTTTTATCTTTCGGTGAGATAGCAGATAGCAAGTCAGTGAATGTTATAAAAACAATATAAGGGCTTAATTAAGGAAAAGATCTATGCAACATTTGGATATCGCTGAATTAGTTCGTTCCGCACTGGAAGTAAGTGGTTGCGATCCTTCACTCATCGGAGGAATAGATAGCCATTCAACAATTGTTCTGGATTTATTTGCATTGCCAAGTATCTGTATCAGCGTCAAGGACGATGATGTATGGATCTGGGCGCAATTGGGTGCTGACAGCATGGTGGTATTACAACAGCGGGCTTATGAAATCTTAATGACCATAATGGAAGGATGCCATTTTGCCCGCGGCGGGCAATTACTACTGGGGGAGCAGAATGGGGAGCTAACGCTTAAAGCCTTAGTGCATCCGGATTTTTTATCTGACGGTGAAAAGTTCTCTACTGCCTTGAATGGGTTTTACAACTATCTGGAAGTTTTTAGTCGGTCGCTAATGAGATGAAAACACCTCGTTTACTGCAATATCTGGCCTACCCACAAAAAATAACCGGCCCAATTATTGAGGCGGAATTGCGCGATGTAGCCATTGGCGAACTGTGTGAAATACGCCGTGGCTGGCACCAAAAACAGGTTGTTGCACGTGCGCAGGTGGTTGGCTTACAGCGGGAACGCACTGTGCTGAGCCTTATCGGCAACGCCCAGGGGCTGAGCCGCGATGTCGTGCTTTATCCCACTGGACGTGCGTTATCGGCGTGGGTGGGATACTCGGTATTAGGCGCGGTGTTGGATCCGACGGGGAAAATCGTTGAGCGTTTTACCCCTGAAGTGGCGCCGATTAGCGAAGAACGCGTTATTGATGTCGCACCGCCTTCTTACGCTTCGCGCGTTGGCGTCCGTGAACCGCTGATTACCGGTGTGCGCGCGATTGACGGGTTATTGACCTGTGGCGTAGGCCAGCGAATGGGCATTTTTGCCTCCGCAGGATGCGGTAAGACCATGCTGATGCATATGCTGATCGAGCAAACGGAGGCGGATGTCTTTGTTATCGGTCTTATCGGTGAACGAGGCCGTGAGGTCACTGAATTCGTGGATATGTTGCGCGCTTCACATAAGAAAGAAAAATGCGTGCTGGTTTTTGCCACTTCCGATTTCCCCTCGGTCGATCGCTGCAATGCGGCGCAACTGGCGACAACCGTAGCGGAATATTTTCGCGACCAGGGAAAACGGGTCGTGCTTTTTATCGATTCCATGACCCGTTATGCGCGTGCTTTGCGAGACGTGGCACTGGCGTCGGGAGAGCGTCCGGCTCGTCGAGGTTATCCCGCCTCCGTATTCGATAATTTGCCCCGCTTGCTGGAACGCCCTGGGGCGACCAGCGAGGGAAGCATTACTGCCTTTTATACGGTACTGCTGGAAAGCGAGGAAGAGGCGGACCCGATGGCGGATGAAATTCGCTCTATCCTTGACGGTCACCTGTATCTGAGCAGAAAGCTGGCCGGGCAGGGACATTACCCGGCAATCGATGTACTGAAAAGCGTAAGCCGCGTTTTTGGACAAGTCACGACGCCGACACATGCTGAACAGGCATCTGCCGTGCGTAAATTAATGACGCGTCTGGAAGAGCTCCAGCTTTTCATTGACTTGGGAGAATATCGTCCTGGCGAAAATATCGATAACGATCGGGCGATGCAGATGCGGGATAGCCTGAAAGCCTGGTTATGCCAGCCGGTAGCGCAATATTCATCCTTTGATGACACGTTGAGCGGTATGAATGCATTCGCTGACCAGAATTAAAGTATTGCAGCGGCGCTGTACGGTATTTCATTCACAGTGTGAGTCGATATTACTTCGCTATCAGGATGAGGACCGCGGGCTGCAGGCCGAGGAGGAGGCGATCCTTGAACAAATAGCGGGTCTGAAATTGTTATTAGATACGCTGCGTGCAGAAAACAGACAGCTCAGTCGTGAGGAAATTTATACGTTATTACGTAAGCAGTCTATTGTTCGCCGGCAGATAAAAGATTTAGAACTCCAGATTATACAAATTCAGGAAAAACGGAGCGAGCTGGAAAAGAAAAGGGAAGAGTTTCAGAAAAAAAGTAAATATTGGTTGCGCAAAGAAGGGAACTATCAACGCTGGATAATCCGTCAGAAAAGACACTATATCCAGCGAGAGATACAGCAGGAAGAGGCCGAGTCAGAGGAGATAATTTAATGGGCGATGTGTCAGCTGTCTGTTCATCCGGGAACATTTTACTGCCGCAGCAGGATGAGGTTGGCGGTTTATCAGAAGCATTAAAAAAAGCGGTGGAAAAACATAAGACAGAATATTCCGGTGATAAAAAAGATCGCGACTATGGCGATGCTTTCGTAATGCATAAAGAAACGGCTTTACCGGTATTACTGGCGGCATGGCGACATGGCGCGCCAGCGAAATCAGAACATCACAATGGCAACGTTTCTGGTCTGCATCATAACGGAAAAGGCGAACTCAGGATTGCTGAAAAACTGTTGAAAGTCACTGCTGAAAAATCTGTCGGTTTGATCTCTGCGGAGGCCAAAGTAGATAAATCCGCAGCGTTGCTATCGCCTAAAAATAGGCCGTTAGAAAGCGTAAGCGGTAAAAAATTATCTGCTGATTTAAAAGCTGTGGAATCCGTTAGTGAAGTAACCGATAACGCCACGGGAATCTCTGACGATAATATCAAGGCATTGCCTGGGGATAATAAAGCCATCGCGGGCGAAGGCGTTCGTAAAGAGGGCGCGCCGCTGGCGCGGGATGTCGCACCTGCCCGAATGGCCGCAGCCAATACCGGTAAGCCTGAAGATAAAGATCATAAAAAGGTTAAAGATGTTTCTCAGCTTCCGCTGCAACCAACCACTATCGCCGATCTTAGCCAATTAACCGGCGGCGATGAAAAAATGCCTTTAGCGGCGCAATCAAAGCCGATGATGACTATTTTTCCCACTGCCGATGGCGTGAAAGGAGAGGATAGCTCGCTGACTTACCGTTTTCAGCGCTGGGGAAATGACTATTCCGTCAATATTCAGGCGCGGCAAGCAGGGGAGTTTTCGTTAATACCGTCAAATACGCAGGTTGAACATCGTTTGCATGATCAATGGCAAAACGGTAATCCCCAGCGCTGGCACCTGACGCGAGACGATCAACAAAATCCGCAGCAGCAACAGCACAGACAACAATCTGGCGAGGAGGATGACGCCTGATGTCATTGCGTGTGAGACAGATTGATCGTCGCGAATGGCTATTGGCGCAAACCGCGACAGAATGCCAGCGCCATGGCCGGGAAGCGACGCTGGAATATCCGACGCGACAGGGAATGTGGGTTCGGTTGAGCGATGCAGAAAAACGGTGGTCGGCGTGGATTCAACCTGGGGACTGGCTTGAGCATGTCTCTCCCGCTCTGGCGGGGGCGGCGGTTTCTGCTGGCGCTGAGCACCTGGTCGTTCCCTGGCTTGCTGCGACAGAGCGACCGTTTGAGTTGCCCGTGCCGCATTTGTCCTGTCGGCGTTTATGCGTAGAGAACCCCGTGCCGGGAAGCGCGCTGCCGGAAGGGAAATTGTTGCACATTATGAGCGATCGGGGCGGCCTGTGGTTTGAATATCTTCCTGAACTGCCTGCAGTCGGGGGCGGCAGGCCGAAAATGCTGCGCTGGCCGTTGCGCTTTGTAATCGGTAGCAGTGATACGCAGCGTTCGTTGCTGGGCCGAATCGGGATCGGAGATGTACTCCTGATTCGTACTTCCCGTGCGGAAGTTTATTGCTACGCGAAAAAGTTAGGTCATTTCAACCGTGTTGAAGGGGGAATTATTGTGGAAACGTTAGATATTCAACATATCGAAGAAGAAAATAATACAACTGAAACTGCAGAAACTCTGCCTGGCTTGAATCAATTGCCCGTCAAACTGGAATTTGTTTTGTATCGTAAGAACGTTACCCTCGCCGAACTCGAAGCCATGGGGCAGCAACAGCTATTATCACTGCCGACCAATGCTGAACTTAACGTTGAAATTATGGCGAATGGTGTTTTGCTGGGTAATGGCGAACTGGTACAGATGAATGACACCTTAGGCGTTGAGATCCATGAATGGCTGAGCGAGTCTGGTAATGGGGAATGATATCTCATTAATTGCCTTACTGGCATTTTCCACCCTGTTGCCATTTATTATTGCGTCAGGAACCTGTTTCGTTAAATTTTCTATTGTATTTGTCATGGTGCGTAACGCCCTGGGATTGCAGCAGATACCTTCAAATATGACGCTTAACGGCGTCGCATTGCTGCTTTCTATGTTTGTTATGTGGCCCATAATGCATGATGCCTACGTCTATTTTGAGGACGAAGATGTCACCTTTAATGATATTTCGTCATTAAGTAAACACGTTGATGAAGGTCTGGATGGTTATCGCGATTATCTGATCAAATATTCAGATCGCGAGTTAGTTCAGTTTTTTGAAAACGCGCAACTGAAGCGTCAGTATGGAGAAGAGACCGAGACGGTAAAGCGTGACAAAGATGAAATTGAAAAACCATCAATATTTGCGTTATTACCTGCTTATGCGCTGAGCGAAATAAAAAGCGCGTTTAAAATTGGTTTTTATCTCTATTTGCCCTTTGTTGTCGTCGACCTGGTGGTATCCAGCGTGCTACTGGCGCTGGGGATGATGATGATGAGTCCGGTGACGATATCTACACCTATTAAGCTGGTGCTTTTTGTCGCGCTTGATGGCTGGACCTTACTGTCTAAGGGATTGATATTACAGTATATGGACATTGCAACATGACATCATTACGAGACGGGATAGTTAAATGGATGATTTAGTGTTTGCAGGTAATAAGGCGCTCTATCTTGTTTTGATCCTGTCAGGGTGGCCGACGATTGTCGCAACGATTATCGGCCTCCTGGTAGGGTTATTCCAGACGGTAACGCAATTACAGGAACAGACGCTGCCTTTTGGCATTAAATTACTTGGCGTGTGTTTATGCTTGTTTTTACTGTCTGGCTGGTATGGCGAAGTTTTACTCTCTTACGGGCGTCAGGTGATATTCCTGGCGTTGGCTAAGGGGTAAAAAATGTTTTACGCGTTGTACTTTGAAATTCATCACCTGGTTGCGTCTGCGGCACTGGGGTTTGCTCGCGTGGCGCCGATTTTTTTCTTCCTGCCGTTTTTGAATAGCGGGGTATTAAGCGGTGCGCCGAGAAACGCCATTATCATCCTGGTGGCATTGGGAGTATGGCCGCATGCATTGAACGAGGCGCCGCCGTTTTTATCGGTGGCGATGATCCCGTTAGTTCTGCAAGAAGCGGCGGTAGGCGTCATGCTGGGCTGTCTGCTGTCATGGCCTTTTTGGGTTATGCATGCGCTGGGTTGTATTATCGATAACCAGCGAGGGGCAACGCTAAGTAGCAGTATCGATCCGGCAAACGGTATTGATACCTCGGAAATGGCTAATTTCCTGAATATGTTTGCCGCTGTCGTTTATTTACAAAACGGCGGTCTGGTCACGATGGTTGACGTGTTAAATAAAAGCTATCAGCTATGCGATCCGATGAACGAGTGCACGCCTTCATTACCGCCGCTATTAACGTTTATTAATCAGGTGGCTCAAAACGCGTTGGTTCTGGCCAGTCCGGTGGTATTAGTGCTGTTGCTGTCAGAAGTATTCCTGGGTTTATTGTCGCGCTTTGCTCCGCAAATGAACGCCTTTGCGATTTCACTGACGGTAAAAAGCGGCATTGCCGTTTTAATTATGCTGCTTTATTTCTCTCCGGTACTACCGGACAATGTACTGCGACTCTCTTTCCAGGCCACAGGGTTAAGCAGTTGGTTTTACGAGCGAGGGGCGACGCATGTCCTCGAATAAAACAGAAAAACCGACTAAAAAACGGCTGGAAGACTCCGCTAAAAAAGGCCAGTCATTTAAAAGTAAAGATCTCATTATCGCCTGCCTGACGCTGGGAGGAATTGCCTATCTGGTGTCGTATGGCTCATTTAATGAGTTTATGGGGATAATTAAGATCATTATTGCGGATAATTTTGATCAGAGCATGGCTGACTACAGTTTAGCTGTTTTTGGGATAGGGTTAAAATATCTGATTCCATTTATGCTGCTCTGCTTAGTGTGTTCCGCATTACCGGCGTTATTACAGGCCGGTTTTGTGCTGGCGACAGAAGCATTAAAACCTAATTTATCGGCGTTAAACCCGGTAGAAGGGGCGAAAAAACTTTTTAGTATGCGAACGGTTAAAGATACGGTCAAAACCCTACTGTATCTCTCATCCTTTGTGGTGGCCGCCATCATTTGCTGGAAGAAATATAAGGTTGAAATCTTTTCTCAGCTAAATGGCAATATTGTAGGTATTGCCGTCATTTGGCGTGAACTTCTCCTCGCATTGGTATTAACTTGCCTTGCTTGCGCATTGATTGTCTTATTATTGGATGCTATTGCGGAATATTTCCTGACCATGAAAGATATGAAAATGGATAAGGAAGAAGTGAAGCGTGAAATGAAGGAGCAGGAAGGGAACCCAGAGGTTAAATCTAAAAGACGTGAAGTTCATATGGAAATTCTGTCTGAACAGGTGAAATCCGATATTGAAAACTCACGCCTGATTGTTGCCAACCCCACGCATATTACGATCGGGATTTATTTTAAACCCGAACTGATGCCGATTCCGATGATCTCGGTGTATGAAACGAATCAGCGCGCACTGGCCGTCCGCGCCTATGCGGAGAAGGTTGGCGTACCTGTGATCGTCGATATCAAACTGGCGCGCAGTCTTTTCAAAACCCATCGCCGTTATGATCTGGTGAGTCTGGAAGAAATTGATGAAGTTTTACGTCTTCTGGTTTGGCTGGAAGAGGTAGAAAACGCGGGCAAAGACGTTATTCAGCCACAAGAAAACGAGGTACGGCATTGAGCCGCGTAAAGCAGTAGCGATGTATTCATTGGGCGTTTTTTGAATGTTCACTAACCACCGTCGGGGTTTAATAACTGCATCAGATAAACGCAGTCGTTAAGTTCTACAAAGTCGGTGACAGATAACAGGAGTAAGTAATGGATTATCAAAATAATGTCAGCGAAGAACGTGTTGCGGAAATGATTTGGGATGCCGTTAGTGAAGGCGCCACGCTAAAAGACGTTCATGGGATCCCTCAAGATATGATGGACGGTTTATATGCTCATGCTTATGAGTTTTATAACCAGGGACGACTGGATGAAGCTGAGACATTCTTTCGTTTCTTATGCATTTATGATTTTTACAATCCCGATTACACCATGGGACTGGCGGCGGTATGCCAACTGAAAAAACAATTTCAGAAAGCATGTGACCTTTATGCAGTAGCGTTTACGTTACTTAAAAATGATTATCGCCCCGTTTTTTTTACCGGGCAGTGTCAATTATTAATGCGTAAGGCAGCAAAAGCCAGACAGTGTTTTGAACTTGTCAATGAACGTACTGAAGATGAGTCTCTGCGGGCAAAAGCGTTGGTCTATCTGGAGGCGCTAAAAACGGCGGAGACAGAGCAGCACAGTGAACAAGAAAAGGAATAATTATGGTAAATGACGCAAGTAGCATTAGCCGTAGCGGATATACCCAAAATCCGCGCCTCGCTGAGGCGGCTTTTGAAGGCGTTCGTAAGAACACGGACTTTTTAAAAGCGGCGGATAAAGCTTTTAAAGATGTGGTGGCAACGAAAGCGGGCGACCTTAAAGCCGGAACAAAGTCCGGCGAGAGCGCTATTAATACGGTGGGTCTAAAGCCGCCTACGGACGCCGCCCGGGAAAAACTCTCCAGCGAAGGGCAATTGACATTACTGCTTGGCAAGTTAATGACCCTACTGGGCGATGTTTCGCTGTCTCAACTGGAGTCTCGTCTGGCGGTATGGCAGGCGATGATTGAGTCACAAAAAGAGATGGGGATTCAGGTATCGAAAGAATTCCAGACGGCTTTGGGAGAGGCTCAGGAGGCGACGGATCTCTATGAAGCCAGTATCAAAAAGACGGATACCGCCAAGAGTGTTTATGACGCTGCGACCAAAAAACTGACGCAGGCGCAAAATAAATTGCAATCGCTGGACCCGGCTGACCCCGGCTATGCACAAGCTGAAGCCGCGGTAGAACAGGCCGGAAAAGAAGCGACAGAGGCGAAAGAGGCCTTAGATAAGGCCACGGATGCGACGGTTAAAGCAGGCACAGACGCCAAAGCGAAAGCCGAGAAAGCGGATAACATTCTGACCAAATTCCAGGGAACGGCTAATGCCGCCTCTCAGAATCAGGTTTCCCAGGGTGAGCAGGATAATCTGTCAAATGTCGCCCGCCTCACTATGCTCATGGCCATGTTTATTGAGATTGTGGGCAAAAATACGGAAGAAAGCCTGCAAAACGATCTTGCGCTTTTCAACGCCTTGCAGGAAGGGCGTCAGGCGGAGATGGAAAAGAAATCGGCTGAATTCCAGGAAGAGACGCGCAAAGCCGAGGAAACGAACCGCATTATGGGATGTATCGGGAAAGTCCTCGGCGCGCTGCTAACCATTGTCAGCGTTGTGGCCGCTGTTTTTACCGGTGGGGCGAGTCTGGCGCTGGCTGCGGTGGGACTTGCGGTAATGGTGGCCGATGAAATTGTGAAGGCGGCGACGGGGGTGTCGTTTATTCAGCAGGCGCTAAACCCGATTATGGAGCATGTGCTGAAGCCGTTAATGGAGCTGATTGGCAAGGCGATTACCAAAGCGCTGGAAGGATTAGGCGTCGATAAGAAAACGGCAGAGATGGCAGGCAGCATTGTTGGTGCGATTGTTGCCGCTATTGCGATGGTAGCGGTCATTGTGGTGGTCGCAGTTGTCGGGAAAGGCGCGGCGGCGAAACTGGGTAACGCGCTGAGCAAAATGATGGGCGAAACGATTAAGAAGTTGGTGCCTAACGTGCTGAAACAGTTGGCGCAAAACGGCAGCAAACTCTTTACCCAGGGGATGCAACGTATTACTAGCGGCCTGGGTAATGTGGGTAGCAAGATGGGCCTGCAAACGAATGCCTTAAGTAAAGAGCTGGTAGGTAATACCCTAAATAAAGTGGCGTTGGGCATGGAAGTCACGAATACCGCAGCCCAGTCAGCCGGTGGTGTTGCCGAGGGCGTATTTATTAAAAATGCCAGCGAGGCGCTTGCTGATTTTATGCTCGCCCGTTTTGCCATGGATCAAATTCAGCAGTGGCTTAAACAATCCGTAGAAATATTTGGTGAAAACCAGAAGGTAACGGCGGAACTGCAAAAAGCCATGTCTTCTGCGGTACAGCAAAATGCGGATGCTTCGCGTTTTATTCTGCGCCAGAGTCGCGCATAAAAACTGCCAAAATAAAGGGAGAAAAATATGTTAATTAGTAATGTGGGAATAAATCCCGCCGCTTATTTAAATAATCATTCTGTTGAGAATAGTTCACAGACAGCTTCGCAATCCGTTAGCGCTAAAGATATTCTGAATAGTATTGGTATTAGCAGCAGTAAAGTCAGTGACCTGGGGTTGAGTCCTACACTGAGCGCGCCTGCGCCAGGGGTATTAACGCAAACCCCCGGAACGATCACGTCCTTTTTAAAAGCCAGTATTCAAAATACCGACATGAATCAGGATTTGAATGCTCTGGCAAATAATGTCACGACTAAAGCGAATGAGGTTGTGCAAACCCAGTTACGCGAGCAGCAGGCAGAAGTCGGAAAGTTTTTTGATATTAGCGGAATGTCTTCCAGTGCCGTTGCGCTGTTGGCTGCCGCGAATACGTTAATGCTGACGTTGAACCAGGCTGATAGCAAACTGTCTGGTAAGTTGTCATTAGTCAGTTTTGATGCAGCTAAAACGACGGCAAGCTCCATGATGCGCGAAGGGATGAATGCGTTGTCCGGTAGTATTTCCCAGAGCGCGCTTCAGTTGGGGATCACTGGCGTGGGCGCCAAACTGGAATATAAGGGGCTGCAGAATGAAAGAGGCGCGCTTAAACATAATGCCGCGAAGATCGATAAACTGACCACTGAAAGCCACAGTATTAAAAACGTGCTGAACGGGCAGAATAGCGTCAAACTCGGTGCTGAAGGCGTCGATTCTCTGAAATCGTTAAATATGAAGAAAACCGGTACCGATGCGACGAAAAATCTTAATGATGCGACGCTTAAATCTAATGCCGGAACCAGCGCCACGGAAAGTCTGGGTATTAAAGACAGTAATAAACAAATCTCCCCTGAACATCAGGCTATTCTGTCGAAACGTCTTGAGTCTGTCGAATCCGATATTCGTCTTGAGCAGAATACCATGGATATGACCCGAATCGATGCGCGCAAGATGCAGATGACGGGCGATCTGATTATGAAGAACTCGGTCACGGTCGGTGGTATTGCAGGGGCGTCCGGGCAGTACGCCGCTACTCAGGAACGTTCCGAGCAGCAAATTAGCCAGGTGAATAACCGGGTTGCCAGCACCGCATCGGACGAAGCCCGTGAAAGTTCACGTAAATCGACCAGCCTGATTCAGGAAATGCTGAAAACAATGGAGAGCATTAACCAGTCGAAAGCATCCGCACTCGCTGCTATCGCAGGCAATATTCGCGCTTAATCTGAAAGGTCATCTATACGCCATCATGGGTGTGATTTAATCGCGCTCCTGATGGCGAACTGGGGATATTATGCTTAATATTCAAAATTATTCCGCTTCTCCTCATCCGGGGATCGTTGCCGAACGGCCGCAGACTCCCTCGGCGAGCGAGCACGTCGAGACTGCCGTGGTACCGTCTACCACAGAACATCGCGGTACAGATATCATTTCATTATCGCAGGCGGCTACTAAAATCCAGCAGGCACAGCAGACGCTGCAGTCAACGCCACCGATCTCTGAAGAGAATAATGACGAGCGCACGCTGGCGCGCCAACAGTTGACCAGCAGCCTGAATGCGCTGGCGAAGTCTGGCGTGTCATTATCCGCAGAACAAAATGAGAACCTGCGGAGCGCGTTTTCTGCGCCGACGTCGGCCTTATTTAGCGCTTCGCCTATGGCGCAGCCGAGAACAACCATTTCTGATGCTGAGATTTGGGATATGGTTTCCCAAAATATATCGGCGATAGGTGACAGCTATCTGGGCGTTTATGAAAACGTTGTCGCAGTCTATACCGATTTTTATCAGGCCTTCAGTGATATTCTTTCCAAAATGGGAGGCTGGTTATTACCAGGTAAGGACGGTAATACCGTTAAGCTAGATGTTACCTCACTCAAAAATGACTTAAACAGTTTAGTCAATAAATATAATCAAATAAACAGTAATACCGTTTTATTTCCAGCGCAGTCAGGCAGCGGCGTTAAAGTAGCCACTGAAGCGGAAGCGAGACAGTGGCTCAGTGAATTGAATTTACCGAATAGCTGCCTGAAATCTTATGGATCCGGTTATGTCGTCACCGTTGATCTGACGCCATTACAAAAAATGGTTCAGGATATTGATGGTTTAGGCGCGCCGGGAAAAGACTCAAAACTCGAAATGGATAACGCCAAATATCAAGCCTGGCAGTCGGGTTTTAAAGCGCAGGAAGAAAATATGAAAACCACATTACAGACGCTGACGCAAAAATATAGCAATGCCAATTCATTGTACGACAACCTGGTAAAAGTGCTGAGCAGTACGATAAGTAGCAGCCTGGAAACCGCCAAAAGCTTCCTGCAAGGATAACAGAAGAGGATATTAATAATGGTTACAAGTGTAAGGACTCAGCCCCCCGTCATAATGCCAGGTATGCAGACCGAGATCAAAACGCAGGCCACGAATCTTGCGGCGAATCTTTCCGCAGTCAGAGAAAGTGCCACAACGACGCTGTCAGGGGAAATTAAAGGCCCGCAACTGGAAGATTTTCCCGCGCTGATCAAACAGGCGAGTCTGGATGCATTGTTTAAATGCGGGAAAGACGCTGAGGCGTTAAAAGAAGTTTTTACCAATTCAAATAATGTCGCCGGTAAGAAAGCGATAATGGAGTTTGCCGGGCTCTTTCGTTCAGCGCTCAACGCCACCAGTGATTCTCCTGAGGCGAAGACGCTACTGATGAAGGTGGGGGCAGAGTATACCGCGCAAATCATAAAAGATGGCCTGAAAGAAAAGTCAGCTTTTGGGCCATGGCTGCCAGAAACAAAGAAAGCGGAAGCGAAGCTGGAAAACCTGGAAAAGCAGCTGTTAGATATCATCAAAAATAACACTGGCGGTGAATTAAGTAAATTATCGACGAATCTTGTTATGCAGGAGGTGATGCCCTATATTGCCAGCTGCATTGAACATAACTTTGGCTGTACGTTAGATCCGTTAACCCGCAGCAATCTTACGCACCTTGTTGACAAAGCGGCGGCGAAGGCGGTTGAGGCGCTTGATATGTGCCACCAAAAATTAACGCAAGAGCAGGGTACCAGCGTAGGACGGGAAGCCCGGCACCTTGAAATGCAAACGTTGATACCCCTGCTGCTACGTAATGTTTTTGCACAAATTCCTGCAGATAAACTGCCTGACCCTAAAATTCCGGAGCCTGCGGCTGGACCAGTACCTGATGGTGGGAAAAAAGCAGAACCTACGGGTATTAATATCAATATTAATATTGATAGCAGTAACCATAGCGTGGATAACAGTAAGCATATTAACAATAGCCGAAGCCATGTCGATAATAGCCAGCGCCATATCGATAATAGCAACCATGATAATAGCCGGAAGACGATTGATAATAGCCGAACATTTATTGATAACAGCCAACGCCATGGCGAGTCACACCATTCGACTAACAGCAGCAACGTAAGTCATAGTCATTCGCGTGTGGATTCGACTACGCATCAAACGGAGACGGCACACAGCGCCAGCACAGGGGCAATTGACCATGGCATCGCGGGTAAAATTGACGTCACGGCTCATGCGACGGCAGAGGCTGTGACCAACGCTTCATCCGAAAGTAAAAATGGAAAGGTGGTCACGTCAGAAAAAGGCACTACGGGTGAAACACCCTCTTTTGATGAAGTCGATGGCGTAACCAGCAAGAGCATTATCGGCAAGCCGGTACAGGCCACGGTGCACGGCGTTGATGATAATAAACAGCAAAGCCAGACGGCAGAGATTGTGAATGTGAAGCCGCTTGCCAGTCAACTGGCTGGCGTCGAGAATGTTAAAACCGATACCTTACAATCAGACACGACGGTAATTACAGGTAATAAAGCCGGTACGACCGATAATGATAATAGTCAGACAGATAAGACTGGCCCATTTTCTGGTTTGAAGTTTAAGCAAAATAGTTTCCTCTCAACAGTACCGAGCGTTACGAATATGCATTCAATGCATTTCGACGCCCGTGAGACGTTTTTGGGTGTGATACGTAAAGCCCTGGAGCCAGATACCTCCACACCGTTCCCTGTACGCAGAGCGTTTGACGGCTTGCGTGCGGAAATATTACCCAATGACACGATAAAGAGTGCAGCGTTGAAAGCGCAATGTAGCGATATTGACAAGCACCCAGAATTGAAAGCGAAAATGGAGACTCTCAAAGAGGTCATTACTCATCATCCACAAAAAGAAAAACTGGCTGAGATTGCACTGCAGTTTGCCAGAGAGGCGGGGCTGACCAGGCTAAAAGGGGAAACTGACTATGTGTTAAGTAATGTGCTGGACGGCCTTATCGGAGACGGTAGCTGGCGAGCTGGCCCGGCTTACGAGTCATACCTGAATAAACCTGGCGTGGATCGGGTTATTACTACCGTTGATGGCTTGCACATGCAGCGTTAATTAACCGGGAAAGATGCGATGAATATGGATATTGAAGCAAGAGTCAAAAAAGTGATCACCTCCTGTATTGCCGTTGATGTTGATAGTATCAATGGTCAGACCCATCTGGTTGAGGATCTTTACGCTGACTCATTGGATTTAATTGATATTGTATTTGGTCTTAGTGAGGAGTTTGACATTAGTTGCAATGAAAACGATCTTCCTGATATGACGACCTTTGCGGATATATGCCGTGTTGTTAAAAAAAGTCTTGAGTCCAGGGTGTAGTATTTTTCTCTCGCTTGACAACAATTGAATAAGATTAATTGTTATGAAAATCATCACACATGTAGTACCCGGTTCAGGTATGGCTGCAATATATGATGATATTGCTGACAGTTCGCGTTTTGTTATTAAAGGCAAGTTACGTCATGTTGAAAATGATCCGAAGGAGTTGCTGATATGTGTTCCGATGCGTAGTGAATGGCTATTCTACTGGATTAAAGGAGAGAAATATTGCGCCCGGCGATGGGCGCGAAAAAATATCAAGACATTGTGTAACCAGATTAAATTTGAAGAAGCAATCTTATAAAAGATATAATTTAAGAGGAAAGTAAATTGCAAGCACACCAGGATATTATCGCTAATATTGGTGAGAAATTGGGTTTACCGCTCACTTTTGACGACAACAATCAGTGCTTATTACTACTCGATAGCGATATTTTTACGTCTATTGAAGCTAAAGATGATATCTGGTTATTGAACGGTATGATTATACCGTTATCGCCTGTTTGTGGCGATTCTATCTGGCGGCAGATTATGGTGATTAATGGTGAACTGGCTGCGAATAATGAAGGTACGTTAGCGTATATTGATGCTGCAGAGACGTTGTTGTTTATACATGCAATTACCGATCTGACAAATACTTACCATATTATATCGCAGCTTGAGTCATTTGTGAATCAGCAGGAAGCGCTCAAAAACATACTGCAGGAATATGCTAAAGTATGAGGAGAGAAAATTGAATAATTTAACGTTGTCTTCGTTTTCAAAAGTTGGTGTGTCGAATGATGCCCGACTTTATATTGCTAAGGAAAATACTGACAAGGCATATGTTGCGCCTGAAAAACTTTCGTCAAAAGTATTAACCTGGCTTGGAAAAATGCCGTTATTTAAAAACACTGAAGTGGTGCAAAAACATACGGAAAATATCAGAGTACAGGACCAAAAGATTTTACAGACATTTCTCCAGGCACTAACGGAAAAATATGGGGAAACAGCGGTTAATGACGCACTGTTAATGTCCCGTATAAATATGAACAAACCCCTTACCCAACGTTTAGCAGTGCAGATCACGGAGTGTGTAAAAGCTGCTGACGAAGGGTTTATAAACCTTATTAAGAGCAAGGATAATGTTGGTGTCAGGAATGCCGCTTTAGTCATAAAAGGCGGCGATACAAAAGTGGCAGAAAAAAATAACGATGTTGGAGCAGAAAGTAAGCAACCTTTACTCGATATCGCGCTAAAGGGACTTAAAAGAACATTACCGCAACTGGAACAAATGGATGGAAATAGCCTGCGAGAAAACTTCCAGGAGATGGCTTCAGGTAACGGCCCGCTGCGTTCATTAATGACGAATTTACAGAATTTAAATAAAATTCCAGAGGCTAAACAACTTAATGATTATGTTACAACGTTAACAAATATTCAGGTCGGTGTAGCCCGGTTCTCACAATGGGGAACCTGTGGAGGAGAGGTTGAGAGGTGGATTGATAAAGCCTCTACTCATGAATTAACCCAGGCTGTAAAAAAAATTCACGTTATTGCTAAAGAACTGAAAAATGTTACAGCTGAACTTGAGAAAATAGAAGCCGGCGCGCCAATGCCACAGACGATGAGCGGACCGACACTGGGCCTGGCACGGTTTGCGGTCAGCAGCATTCCAATTAATCAGCAAACCCAGGTGAAACTGAGCGATGGAATGCCTGTGCCAGTGAATACGTTAACTTTTGACGGTAAGCCTGTGGCATTAGCCGGTTCGTACCCAAAAAATACGCCGGATGCGCTGGAAGCGCATATGAAAATGCTTCTTGAAAAAGAATGCTCATGCCTGGTGGTGTTAACGTCGGAAGATCAGATGCAGGCAAAACAATTACCAGCCTATTTCAGAGGGAGCTACACCTTTGGCGAGGTGCATACCAACAGCCAAAAAGTGAGCTCAGCCAGTCAGGGAGAAGCGATAGACCAATACAATATGCAACTGTCCTGCGGGGAAAAGCGGTATACAATCCCGGTATTGCATGTGAAAAATTGGCCAGATCACCAGCCGTTACCGTCTACGGAGCAGTTAGAATACCTGGCGGATAGGGTGAAAAATAGTAACCAAAATGGCGCGCCGGGGCGTAGTTCATCAGATAAGCATTTACCGATGATTCATTGTCTGGGCGGAGTGGGGAGAACCGGAACGATGGCGGCGGCCCTTGTACTTAAGGATAATCCTCATAGTAATCTGGAGCAGGTACGTGCAGATTTCCGGAATTCACGGAACAATAGAATGCTGGAAGACGCCTCACAGTTTGTACAACTAAAAGCAATGCAAGCCCAGTTGCTTATGACGACGGCAAGCTGATAAAAACATAGCTTACTTTTAGAACTATCTGAAAGTAAGCTATTTCTGTATAATTATTTGTTTACCGCGATAGAAAGTCTTTTGTTTTTCTCTTCTGCTGACATCTCTTTTAATTTTCTATAATTCTCCCAAATTTTTTTAGCATAACGCTTCCTTATATCCGATCGTTTCGGAGACGTCCCGGCATTATAAGCGCCAACGGCCTCCCAGCTATAACCGTAGATTTTCATCATATCTGATAAAATGGATGCGCCCACAATGACAGAAATGCAGGGATCCTGTAACAACTGTTTTTCACTAATCCCCATTTTTTTCAGCCTTTTCATATGGAAGCTGTTAATTTGCATCAGGCCAAGATCGGTTGAACCATCTCGGTTATGGCCAATGGCGCCAGGTTTCATCGCCGATTCCTGCTGGGCGATAGCGTAAAGTAGTTCGGATTCAATATTGAACATTTTTTCAGCCTGAAGCCAGCAATCAGCCCATGCCGTATTTATGCTAAGCAACCAGATTACGATGATAAAAAAATAATGCATATCTCCTCTCTCAGATTTTACCGTAATTTAATCAAGCGGGGATCCTGTTTCCATCTTTTGAACCAAATATTGTCTTCGTTTTTAAATTTATTCCACATTTTCTCGGCAATAGCTTCGCCGTGGGCAACCAGCACTAACGGTAATAATCCCGGATTATTATCTATACGCTGTTCACTTTCCAGAAATTCTCTTATCGTCGGTAAGGCACGCTCACTATTCTGACAATATTCAGCGTAAAGAAGATTAACAGCAATAAGTCCTGTTATTTCCTGCGTGGATATTTCTTTAGTTAATTTTCGTGCCAGTTCATGTTTACCTTTAAGCGAAAGAAACATAACCTGCATACTTAATAATATTGGATTATCCTGCAGGTGTTGTGAGCGTAATTCATCGCCTAAACGTATAGCATCATCAATACCGGTATGATAATAGGTAATCCACAGCTTAGTGATCCCTGCGGCTGCGCGCGTTGGGTCCAATTTTAAACACTCGTTAATCGTTTGTAAGGCCTCCTCCAACTGACCAGCCATGAAAAGATTCCAGCCATAATAATATTTAATATCTGCAGAAATGGGCGAAAGTAAGTTAGCTTGTTTGAATAGCAAACTCCCGACGATGTATTCTGAGTGAATCGTATTAATTAGCCCCAGTAATCCTAAAGCTTGTGGATTATTGTGGTCCAGCTCTGTCGCCTTAATCGCATGTTCTTTAGCTTTGATCATAGCGTTTTGTTTATCAAAAATCCCCATTTGCGCCATGCTGAGGTAGCATTCTGCCAGCGCACAGTAAGGCGCAATGCTGTTTGGCGACATGTTAACGCATTGAGTCAGCAATTTAAGCGCTTGCTGTAAGCTATAGGGGGTGTATTGATTTAACTCATGCTTACCGCGTAAGTAAACCATAGTACTGTCAATCGAATTTAGCTCGCTAATCTGCTTTGTGTCCCAGCGAAGTCCGGGAATACATCTGAGCAAAAGATTCGCAATTTTGTTTTGCAAGAGAGAAGCGGGTTGGTGTTCTATCAACTTAATGCTTTCCTGGTGCAGCAGGTGATAACCTTTAACCCGAACTATCTCAATCTGTACAATATTATCATTACCATCGGGTATCATCTGCCCGGAGATATAATAATCGGGGCGTAATTGATCCATGAGCTCAAGAATATCCTTAACACTGCGGCAGTTCTTCGTAATGGTCACCGGCAGCACGCTCAGGCCAAAGGGCGCATACTGCGATAATCCCTTCACGATAGAGTAATGCAGACTCTCGGATTGAACCTGATCCTGCATCTGAAAAGGAAGTATCGCCAATGTATGAGTCGTAGGTTGCGGCGCTGGCGGAGACACCACTACGACCGGACGATTAAACCGATAGCCCTGTCCGTACAGTGTTTCAATGTAACGATGCTCTTTATCTTCCGACAGAATACGTCGTAAGGCATAAATACAGCGGGTAAGAGATTCTTCGTTAACTTCCGCGTCGCCCCATACCTGGTCCAGTAAGGTGTTTTTACTCACAATCTCGCCGGCGGCTTCGAGCAGGATGACCAGAACGGCATATTCTTTTGGCGGAATATTGACTTTCTTTTCTGAGCGTAGCAGGGAGCCGTCCATGTTGAGTATGAAATCATCAAAGACGAATTTTTTATTCGATACAGGAACAGGATTAAAATGTGGCATGATAATAGTGTATTCTCTTACAGGGTGAAAAGTTATAATAACTAATACAAGTCGTTAGGATAGAATCTACTGTTTCAGTAATTCTGCTGTTAGTACTAACGGTCAGGTTGAGCTTTTATTATGAGCTTAATGTCATATTCTACGGGCTCGGGTTTATATGTTTTTAACATTTGATTATTTAGCTTATGCCTGTGCTTTAAATAACTGACATGTTGGTAATAATATTGTTATAACTAACTGTGATTATCGAATGGACGCTGCCGTATATCCTGGTGCAGAGAGAGTCAGCGCCGGGCATCTAAATATTTACATATTTAACTTGGCCTCATTGCAATAGAGATTAGTTTTGTAGCTATCTTACTGCATTTTTTTTGGGTGTAAATGCTGCTTATTATATCTTCATGGTTAATGGTCTGATAATTACACCATCAGAACCATTTTTCTCGAAGATTTCCACTAAATGACCATTCGTTGAAAGTTTAAGAGTGTAATTTGTCTTAGGTTCCAAAATATAAATGAAAGACTGTTTATAATGGTGCGCTTATTTTTATATTTTTTTGCAAAATAATGATATCGTCTTTTCTTTACTCCCTTCAGCTATAGCGTCAAAAAGGCAGGGGGTTTATGAGCAGTATCATCCTCAGGCTGGCCCCAGGCATTATATCGATATCAGGAGGAAGAGAGGAGGTATGCCTGGCAGAAAGCTAACAAGCGTGACTGTTTCGGTATAAACCGTTCAGGCAAATAGTTCTCAGAGGGAACGGATGATGTATAAATATGAATAAAATGCCGGCCTTAATCCACAGGGTTAAAGCCGGAAGGAGATAGTGTCATCTGGACGAATTCTTACGCTGTGAATAAGGCAATATCGTTTTACCAGTCATCATAGCGATGACAGGTTCACAAAAATCGTGTTATATAATCAGCCTTACTTTAAATTACCAGAGATATCAGTATAAGCTGTCTTCCGGACAGAACAATGATATTGAATAGCCTCCCATCCTGATAGAGCGTGTTAATGCGCAGTCTGAATTTTAAATTATTACAATTTTAATAAAAATCTTTACTTAAGTGACAGATACAAAAAATGTTAATGGTTCGCCATTTTTATGAATGTCGATGGCGTAGTTTTAAAATATTTTTTGAAACATTGAATGAAGTAGGACGTGCTATCATAACCACATTTTAATGCTACAGCATTAACATTATGGTTGCCTATGCGTAAAAGTTTTGCTGCCTGATTCATTCTTGCCGATAAGTAGATGTCGCTAAAGCTGGTACCTTCTTCTGCAAGTTTCCGTTTGAGCGTTGACGTACTCATAAATATATGATCGGCAACATCCGTAAGCTTCCACTGTCTACTGGGTGACGAAGATATAATGTTGTAAACGCGCTCCTTTAACGTTATCTGAGCCGAGCTAAGGATGATCTCATAACTCTCCGGGAGTCGGAGAAAAGCAGTAAGCAGGAACAGCAGAAAATAAGGAATTAACTCTTCATTTTCAATACAACTTTTGTTGTTACAGTTACTGCAACCTTTGCTTGTATCCTTCGTACAGGAGAACGCCGTTTTCAGATGTTCAAATACCTCTCTTCTGGCAGGAAAGTCAGGCGTATAGAAGATTTTCTGCGCTTTCTCTGTGGGTACCGCCATTTTGGTTTGCTGCTCGTTTGGGATAAGTGCATAGAGAGCGCCAAGTCGTTGCGTCGGTATCTCGAGTATATCGAAATCCATGTGGCCATTGACCTCTTCAAGCGTCACGTTAACTACCTGCTCTTTTTTGAGCACCAACATCCCAGGTTCGTCACAGTAAATCGTATCGTGATTATTGCTAATCGTCAGTTTACCGCTCCGAAAGCAAACTAAAGTGAAACTGCTTACATAAAGATTTTTGATGGTAACCTGCTGAGTCTGACTTTTAATTTGCTGCCGGGTATTTGTCAAAAGTGATTTTAATTTCTGTAAGTTATCTGCGGCAGGACGCTGATGACTATTACTTACAAAGGTTACATTTTCCATATTATCCCTTTGTTGATGTTATTTTAATGTTCCTTACTGGTATCCTACTGAAAAAATCTGAGTTGTAAATGCTCTTTATTAGCGTGTGTTGGCAATGGTCTGATTGTTACACCAAAAGAACCCAAATTTGGGTAATTTATCTACAGTAGTTTAAGCCCCAATGGGGATGATGGTTCTTTTAATATGTGTTGAGACGCATTATACAGAATAAATTGATTTTATTTCTCACTTTTCATTCTATTTTCATCAGGAATCCCTGTGTCCTGTGCGGTAATCTGCTGCTATCGAGAACGACAGACATCGCTAACAGTATATATGGAAACATCAAAAGAGAAGACGATAACAAGCCCTGGGCCATACATAGTTCGATTACTTAACAGCTCACTGAACGGCTGTGAGTTTCCATTGCTGACAGGCCGAACACTCTTTGTGGTAGGTCAGAGTGATGCGCTCACTGCTTCAGGCCAACTCCCTGATATACCTGCCGATAGCTTTTTTATCCCGCTGGACCATGGCGGAGTAAATTTTGAAATCCAGGTGGATACGGATACGACCGAAATTATACTCCATGAGCTGAAAGAAGGAAATTCTGAATCTCGTTCGGTGCAATTAAATACGCCAATACAGGTCGGTGAATTGCTTATCCTGATTCGCCCGGAAAGCGAGCCGTGGGTGCCCGAGCAGCCTGAGAAGTTAGAAACGTCTGCAAAAAAGAACGAGCCGCGTTTTAAAAACGGAATTGTAGCAGCACTGGCCGGGTTTTTTATATTGGGAATTGGGACTGTGGGGACGTTATGGATACTTAACTCGCCGCAGCGGCAGGCCGCAGAGCTCGATTCGTTATTGGGGCAGGAGAAGGAGCGTTTTCAGGTGTTGCCAGGCCGGGACAAAATGCTCTATGTCGCTGCGCAAAATGAAAGAGATACGTTGTGGGCTCGTCAGGTTTTAGCGAGGGGCGATTATGATAAAAATGCGCGAGTGATTAACGAAAACGAAGAAAATAAGCGTATCTCTATCTGGCTGGATACCTATTATCCGCAGCTGGCTTATTATCGGATTCATTTCGATGAGCCGCGTAAACCCGTTTTCTGGCTAAGCCGCCAGCGAAACACGATGAGCAAGAAAGAGCTCGAGGTGTTAAGTCAAAAGCTGAGAGCGCTAATGCCTTACGCGGATTCGGTTAACATCACGTTGATGGACGATGTTACCGCAGCAGGCCAGGCGGAAGCGGGGCTAAAACAGCAGGCGTTACCTTATTCCCGCAGGAATCATAAGGGGGGCGTAACGTTTGTTATTCAGGGGGCGCTCGATGATGTAGAAATACTCAGAGCCCGTCAATTTGTCGATAGCTATTACCGCACATGGGGAGGACGCTATGTGCAGTTTGCGATCGAATTAAAAGATGACTGGCTCAAGGGGCGCTCATTTCAGTACGGGGCGGAAGGTTATATCAAAATGAGCCCAGGCCATTGGTATTTCCCAAGCCCACTTTAATTTAACGCAAATAAGGAAGTCATTATGGCAACACCTTGGTCAGGCTATCTGGATGACGTCTCAGCAAAATTTGATACGGGCGTTGATAATCTACAAACGCAGGTAACAGAGGCGCTGGATAAATTAGCAGCAAAACCCTCCGATCCGGCGCTACTGGCGGCGTATCAGAGTAAGCTCTCGGAATATAACTTGTACCGTAACGCGCAATCGAACACGGTAAAAGTCTTTAAGGATATTGATGCTGCCATTATTCAGAACTTCCGTTAATCAGTTATAAGGTGGATTATGTCGATTGCAACTATTGTCCCTGAGAATGCCGTTATAGGGCAGGCGGTCAATATCAGGTCTATGGAAACGGACATTGTCTCGCTGGATGACCGGCTACTCCAGGCTTTTTCTGGTTCGGCGATTGCCACGGCTGTGGATAAACAGACGATTACCAACAGGATTGAGGACCCTAATTTGGTGACGGATCCTAAAGAGCTGGCTATTTCGCAAGAGATGATTTCAGATTATAACCTGTATGTTTCTATGGTCAGTACCCTTACTCGTAAAGGAGTCGGGGCTGTTGAAACGCTATTACGCTCATGATTCGTCGATATCTATATACTTTTCTGCTGGTAATGACCCTTGCCGGCTGTAAGGATAAGGATCTTTTAAAAGGACTGGACCAGGAACAGGCTAATGAGGTCATTGCCGTTCTGCAAATGCACAATATAGAGGCGAATAAAATTGATAGCGGAAAATTGGGCTATAGCATTACCGTTGCTGAGCCTGATTTTACCGCTGCGGTGTACTGGGTTAAAACTTATCAGCTTCCTCCCCGGCCACGGGTGGAAATAGCGCAGATGTTCCCGGCGGATTCGCTGGTATCGTCTCCGCGAGCTGAAAAGGCCAGGTTATATTCGGCTATTGAACAGCGACTGGAACAGTCATTACAGACGATGGAGGGCGTGCTCTCCGCCAGGGTCCATATTAGTTATGATATTGATGCTGGTGAAAATGGCCGCCCGCCAAAACCTGTTCATCTGTCGGCATTAGCCGTATATGAACGAGGTTCGCCGCTTGCGCATCAGATCAGCGATATCAAGCGTTTCTTAAAGAATAGTTTTGCCGATGTGGATTATGACAACATTTCTGTTGTGTTGTCAGAACGTTCTGATGCCCAATTACAGGCTCCCGGCACACCAGTAAAACGTAATTCTTTTGCAACCAGTTGGATTGTGTTGATTATTTTGTTATCCGTGATGTCAGCAGGCTTTGGCGTCTGGTATTACAAAAACCATTATGCCCGCAATAAGAAAGGCATAACGGCTGATGATAAGGCGAAATCGTCAAATGAATAGGCAGCCATTACCCATTATCTGGCAAAGAATCATTTTTGATCCGTTATCGTATATCCATCCTCAGCGGTTGCAGATAGCGCCGGAAATGATTGTCAGACCCGCCGCCAGGGCGGCGGCAAATGAGTTAATACTGGCGGCATGGCGGCTTAAGAACGGAGAAAAGGAGTGTATTCAAAACTCACTGACGCAGCTGTGGCTGCGTCAGTGGCGCCGACTGCCGCAAGTAGCGTATTTACTCGGTTGCCATAAACTGAGAGCCGATCTGGCAAGGCAGGGAGCCTTGCTTGGCCTGCCGGATTGGGCGCAAGCATTTTTGGCAATGCATCAGGGAACAAGTTTATCTGTCTGCAATAAGGCGCCGAATCACCGGTTTTTACTTAGCGTCGGGTATGCACAGTTAAATGCCCTAAATGAATTTTTACCTGAATCTTTAGCACAGCGTTTTCCTTTGCTTTTTCCTCCATTTATTGAGGAGGCATTGAAGCAGGATGCTGTAGAAATGTCAATTTTGCTACTGGCCTTACAATATGCTCAAAAATATCCCAATACCGTCCCCGCTTTCGCCTGTTGAGGGGATACTGATAAAGCGTAAAACGCTGGAACGTTATTTCTCTATTGAAAGATTAGAACAGCAGGCGCATCAACGGGCTAAGCGTATTTTGCGAGAGGCGGAAGAAGAGGCAAAGACCTTGCGGATGTACGCCTATCAGGAAGGTTACGAGCAGGGAATGATAGACGCGTTACAGCAGGTCGCCGCTTATCTTACTGATAATCAGACAATGGCCTGGAAGTGGATGGAAAAAATACAGATTTATGCCCGCGAGTTATTTTCAGCTGCGGTCGACCATCCCGAAACGCTTTTAACCGTCCTGGATGAGTGGCTAAGGGATTTCGATAAGCCTGAGGGGCAACTTTTTTTAACACTGCCAGTTAATGCGAAAAAAGATCACCAAAAACTGATGGTGTTGCTTATGGAGAACTGGCCAGGCACTTTTAATCTTAAATATCATCAGGAACAGCGCTTTATCATGAGTTGCGGCGATCAGATCGCAGAATTTTCACCTGAACAATTTGTTGAAACGGCAGTAGGCGTCATTAAGCATCATCTTGATGAACTTCCACAAGACTGCCGGACAATTTCTGATAACGCCATTAACGCACTTATTGATGAATGGAAGACAAAAACGCAAGCGGAGGTTATAAGGTGATACCGGGTACGATTCCGACTTCTTATTTGGTCCCGACAGCAGATACTGAAGCGACGGGTGTGGTTTCGTTGAGTGCCAGGGCCGCTATGCTGAATAATGTGGATAGCGCGCCTTTAAGCAATGGCGGCGACGTTGATCTTTATGATGCATTCTACCAACGACTTTTGGCGCTTCCTGAGTCAGCCTCTTCTGAAACGCTTAAAGATAGCATTTATCAAGAGATGAATGCCTTCAAAGATCCTAACAGTGGTGATTCGGCTTTTGTTTCTTTTGAGCAGCAAACGGCTATGCTACAAAACATGTTAGCAAAAGTTGAACCGGGCACCCATTTATATGAGGCTTTAAACGGGGTATTAGTTGGTACAATGAATGCACAGTCACAAATGACCTCCTGGATGCAGGAGATTATTTTATCGGGCGGGGAAAACAAAGAGGCAATTGACTGGTGAACCCCCATTGCTGGCGATTTGTGATAAGGTATGGTGTATATATCAGCAAATAATGCAGAAAATGCACCATGCCAGTGTGTCTATCTTATTGATGTATATGGATTATTAAGATGTTTGCCAGCCGTTTTATTCTGAAATGATTATATTAATATTGTAAGCTTTCATTACAAAATTGTGCATAAAGTTTGTAAGGGTATCTTTTTGTGACGAAATGAACGCGCGTTGGAATGTAATTATTGGCTATAATAATAAAAAAATCGGATTTAAATCATCTCTGTGAGTTTTAATTATTTGTTTATAAGAATATAACGATTTTGAGTTCCTTATAGCACACAGGATAAAATATGGTATTGCCTTCAATGAATAAATCAGTTGAGGCCATTAGCAATAATCACCTTCAACAGCCGAACAAATTTCCATTAATAAATGGATTAGCTGACGTAAGAGACTATTATGTCGCAAACTGCTTATTGTTTAAACTTAATAAAGGCAGTTTGCGAATTGAAAACGAATTTGGGGAGTTCATCGAACGATCTGCGCCGTGTTTATTTTTATTGGAAAAAGATCAAACAATCACGCTTAGTATGAGCGAAATAGAAGGGCATATTGATTTTTCTTCACTGGAAGTTTCCTATGACTTAATGCAAAAATTCTACAAAGTTTTTTACAGTACAAGAAACTATAATGATCGAGAGCTATCATTAAAAACGAAACCAAAGTATTTTTTTCATGCGGACTTGTTGCCAGGGATGAGTGATACTTTTGACTCTATTTTGCATGGTGTGGCATGTCCACGGGTTTGTAGTAATGTGAGTATTGATGATCATGATTATTCATATTTCTCATTGATGTATCTTATATCGGCATTTGTACGTAAGCCCGGTGGGTTTGATTTCCTTGAGCGAGCAATAAAAATTACGACAAAAGAGAAAGTTTATAACATTATTATCAGCGATCTCACCCGCAAATGGTCACAGGCTGAGGTGGCAGGAAAGCTGTTTATGAGCGTATCAAGTCTGAAGCGAAAACTGGCCGCTGAAGAGGTGAGTTTTAGCAAAATATACCTGGATGCTCGTATGAATCAGGCTATAAAATTATTACGTATGGGGGCTGGAAATATTTCACAAGTCGCGACGATGTGTGGCTATGATACGCCTTCTTATTTTATCGCTATTTTTAAACGGCATTTTAAGATTACACCGCTTAGCTTTATGCGTACAATGAACCATTGATTTGTGAAATTATTTTAAACGTTACTATCTGTTTGCGTTACAGATACCAAATATTTTTTTAATCGTAGTGTATATTTCAGTATCGCTACACCAGTGATATGTAGTTAATGAAAGGGAATCGAAAGCGTTCATTGTCAGACATACATGGCCACCAGGCGCCGGGCAATCGTTGTACTCTAAGAGATTACAGTAAAGTAAAACAGCAAATTTAATCATTATCAGATTTGTAAAAGGAATTCATTTCGGTAACGACATTGCGCATGTAATAACGTATCTGGTCTTATTACCTTTGTAGTAAGAAGGCGTTATCTACTTGCGCAGTAGTCGCCCAGGAAGAAAAATCATTACCGAAGCTGTGGTCAGTTTTCAAAAAAGGATAAATAAATGAGAAATGTAATTATATACGGTATTAACTGGACTAATTGTTATGCCCTACAGTCTATTTTTAAGCAAAAATATCCGGAAAAGTGCGTTAAAACGTGTAACTCATTAACTGCACTTTTGCATTCTCTATCCGATATGCCGGACGCCGGGCTGATTTTAGCTTTGAACCCGCATGAGCATGTTTATCTTTTTCATGCGTTGCTGACGCGGTTGCAGAACCGTAAAGTTTTGGTAGTGGCAGATCGCTTGTATTATATCGATCGCTGTGTGCTGCAATATTTTGGCGTTATGGATTATGTTTTAAAAGACGAACTATCCTGCGCTATCCGCTCGGATCGAGAGAAGCTTCGTCTTCCGGAAGCCTGGCTGCGTTTCTGCCACAGGCCACAAAAGAAAACCGTGGCTGCTACGTATGCTTTTAATGCCGGCGAGACGCCGGAAGAGGTATTGTTTAATATCAATCAATACGCCTGGTGGAATCTACCTCCCGGTGTCACGCAGGCGAAATATGCGCTGCTGATATTATTATCCTCCGGACATCCGGCAATTGAACTGGCGAAAAAATTTGGGCTGGGAACAAAAACCGTCAGTATTTATCGTAAGAAGGTTATGTATCGTTTGGGGATGGACTCTTCACCGCTATCGCTGTTCCGGGGACTGAAACTAGACGCGCATTTACAGCGCACTGCTTTTGCACATAACCTTGGTGTACCTGACGATAATTGCGCGTTACCGATTGCGGTAGGAATGAATTAAAATATTTTTTATCATTTATGACCATGTGTTGAGCTTTTATTATAAAAAAGATTTTTTGAGTAGTAATTCTTATATATAATCATCCGGAGGTGGTTGGTAGCCTGGCTCAATCATTGAGGCATATTTTTGCAGGCAATATATTGAATCTGAAAAGTTAAAGATGATATTTTCGGTGCAGGAGCTATCATGTGGAGGGAAAAGTATGCTAAGTCCTACGACTCGTAATATGGGGGCGAGTTTATCGCCTCAGCCTGACGTCAGCGGGGAGCTAAACACCGAAGCATTGACCTGTATTGTTGAGCGTCTGGAAAGTGAAATTATAGATGGCAGCTGGATTCATATCAGTTACGAGGAAACCGATATCGAAATGATGCCTTTTCTTGTTGCACAGGCCAATAAGAAGTATCCAGAGTTAAATCTTAAATTTGTTATGTCAGTCCATGAGCTTGTTTCCTCTATAAAGGAGACCAGAATGGAAGGCGTTGAATCTGCCCGATTTCTCGTAAATATGGGAAGTTCAGGTATCCATATTTCAGTCGTCGATTTTAGAGTTATGGACGGAAAGACATCGGTGATTTTGTTCGAGCCAGCAGCGTGTAGCGCTTTTGGACCTGCTTTACTGGCGTTGAGGACCAAAGCAGCTCTTGAACGTGAACAACTGCCTGATTGTTATTTTGCTATGGTCGAGCTGGACATTCAACGAAGCTCTTCTGAATGCGGTATTTTTAGCCTGGCGCTCGCCAAAAAACTTCAGCTTGAATTTATGAACTTAGTAAAAATTCATGAAGATAATATTTGTGAACGTCTGTGTGGTGAAGAACCTTTTCTCCCGTCCGATAAAGCAGACCGTTATCTGCCGGTGAGTTTTTACAAACATACTCAAGGCGTACAACGATTAAATGAATATGTGCAGGCCAATCCGGCGGCGGGAAGCAGTATAGTAAACAAAAAGAATGAAACGCTTTATGAGCGATTCGATAACAATGCCGTTATGCTAAACGATAAAAAACTCTCTATATCCGCTCATAAAAAAAGGATAGCTGAATATAAGTCTTTACTTAAACCGTAATGAAATTATGAGGTTGCCTGCCAGAGGAAATCCTTCCAGCGCCATAAGACTACTCTATATTATGACCGTATGTTTCCTGAATAGCAGGCAAAAAGTGTTAACCTTGCGCCTCTGGTACGATTTCATTACGCCTGTCGCGCCATGTTGCGTAAATAAATACCGCAATAAACACGATGGCAAATAATACCACGATGGTCGGCGCTGGCGCACTATCAAGATAAAAAGACAGATAGACGCCCGTAAAAGCGGTAATAACTGACAGACTCACCGCTAATCCCAGTGCGCGCGCAAAGCGTCGCGTCAGCAAAATGGCAATTGCGCCGGGGGCGATAAGCAATGAAATCGACAGAATAATGCCCACCGATTTCAGCGTGGCGACGATAGTCAGCGCAATCATACATAGCAGGCCATAATGCAGTAGCGTGGTATTCAGCCCGCTGGCTTTCGCCTGGTGCGGGTCAAAAGCGTGTAGCAGGAGATCTTTCCATTTCAGCCCTATGATTAACGCAATACCCAGTGCAATAACCGACGTTTGTACGATATCCCCCAGCGATACGCCCAGCATATCCCCAAACAGGATGTGATCCAGATGCACTTCCGATTGAATAGAAACATAGAGCACCAGACCTGCGCCAAACATCCCGGAAAAGACGATGCCCATCACCGTATCACGTTTGATGCGGCTGTTATCGTCCAGATAGCCGGTGGCGATAGCGCAAAATAATCCGGCAATGAAAGCGCCAATCGCCAGGGGGATCCCCACAATATATGCCAGCACGACCCCGGGGAATACCGCATGACTCATTGCGTCGCCCATTAACGCCCAGCCTTTTAACACTAAAAACACGGACAGTAAGGCGCAGGGAATCGCTACAATGACCGAAACCATAAGGGCGTTCACCATAAAATCAAACTGAAAGGGTTCCAGTAACGTTGTTAAGAACATGTCGGCTCCTTCTGCAGGCGGGCGCGTCGACGGTTGGCTAACAGACCGTGTTTCGGGGCGAAAATAAAGGCCGTGATGAACAGTAAGGTTTGCATGACGACAATAATTCCGCCAGTGGCGCCATCCAGCCAGTAGCTAAGCCATGCGCCCAGAAAACTGGTCAGGCTGCCAATCACGACGGCAATCATGAGCAGACGTGGAAAACGGTCGGTGAGTAACCAGGCTGTCGCGCCCGGCGTGACGACGAGACAGATCACCAGGAACGCCCCAACGGTTTGCAGGGCCGCCACGGTGGAGACGGACAATAGAGTGAAAAACAACAGCTTTAGTCGACCCGGATTAAGCCCGATAGAACGCGCATGAGTTTCATCGAAAAAGACGACCATCAAATCTTTCCATTTTAACAGCAGAATCGTCAGCGAGACTGCGCCGATAATCGCCAGTTGCGCAATATCCGCTGGCGCGATCGCCAGCACGTTGCCGAGAATAATCGTCTGGATATTCACCGACATCGGATTGAGCGACACCATAAAAAGGCCGACGCCAAAAAAAGAGGAGAAGATAAGCCCGATAATCGCGTCTTCTTTCAGGCGTGAGCGTTGGTTAAGAAAGAGCATACTGCCTGCCGCCAGTCCGCCGGAAAGAAACGCGCCGAGCGAGAAGGGCAGCCCTAACATCCAGGCGCCAGCGACGCCAGGCACAATAGAGTGAGATAGCGCATCGCCAATGAGCGACCAGCCTTTGAGCATCAAATAGCAGGAGAGAAACGCGCACAGACCGCCCACCATCGCGGAGACCCACATCGCGTTGAGCATATACTGGTAGCCAAACGGCTCAACAAGCCAGTTCATGACGATTTTCCTCCGCTGGCCACGCGCCGGGAAATAAAGGGGCGCTCGTCATCGGTGATGATGTGCTCTTCACCTCCGCTTAACGCGATATGACGTAGAACGCCGCTAAACGCCTGTTCCAGATTCGCGGCGGTAAACGTGGTTTCGGTAGGGCCGCTGGCCAGTACGGTTCCTTTAATCATTACCGTATAGTCGCAAAACTCGGTGACGGAGCCGAGATTATGCGTTGAGACCAGCATCGTGCGGCCTTCATCGCGCAGTTCTCGCAGTAGATCGATGATTCGCGCTTCGGTTTTTACATCCACGCCGGTAAAAGGTTCATCCAGCAGGATCACCTGTCCATCCTGAGCAATGGCCCTGGCAAGAAACACACGTTTTTTCTGCCCGCCGGACAGCTCGCCAATCTGCCTGTGACGATATTCCTGCATATCCACCCGCGCCAGCGCGGCGTCAACACAGGCGTGATCATGCGCAGTGGGACGGCGTAGCCAGCCCATATGGCCGTAGCGTCCCATCATCACCACATCTTCTACCAGCACCGGAAATGACCAGTCCACTTCTTCCGATTGCGGAACATAAGCAATGAGGTTTTTTTTCAGCGCCTTGTTGACTGACTGTTGCAGGATAGTGATATCGCCCTGCGCAAGATGCACAAAGCCCATTAACGCTTTAAATAACGTAGACTTACCGGAACCATTTACGCCTACCAGCGCGGCGATTGAACCGCCAGGCACCTGAAAAGTGGCGTCCCGTAGGGCGGTATGACCGTTGCGATACGTCACCGTGACTTGATCAACGGTAATCGCAGATTGACTCATTGTTGACTCCTCAGTCCGTCGTTAATGCCGTTGACGATGGTTTCGGTCGTGACGCGCAGCAGATCCAGATAGGTTGGCACAGGGCCGTCAGCGGCGCTCAGAGAATCGACATACAGCACGCCGCCATAATGCGCGCCGGATTCACGCGCGACCTGACGGGCCGGTTTATCGGAAACCGTACTCTCGCTAAAGATGGCGGGAATATGGTGCTTTTTAATAGTATCAATCACTTTACGCACCTGTTTTGGCGTTCCCTGTTGATCGGCGTTAATTGGCCAGAGATAAAGCTCTTTCATGTCGTTATCGCGCGCCAGGTAAGAGAACGCGCCTTCACTGGTGACCAGCCAGCGCTGATCGGCGGGAATTTTTTCCAGTTCGGCACGCAACGGATCGGCCATCTGGCGAATTTTCGCTTTATAGCGTTCGGCATTTTGCTTATAGATCTGCGCATTATCCGGATCGTACTTCACCAGGGCGTCGCGAATGTTATCGACATAAATCAGCGCGTTTTCTGCCGACATCCAGGCGTGCGGGTTCGGTTTACCGTTATACGGGCCTTCGGTAATGCCCATCGGTTTGACGCCGGTAGAGACGACGACTTCCGGTACGCCGGAAAGGTGCTGATAAAATCGGGCGAACCATCGCTCCAGGTTCAGACCATTCGCGAGGATAAGCTGTGCCCCCTGCGCTCGTTTAATATCGCCGGGCGTTGGCTGATACTCATGGATTTCAGCGCCGGGCTTGGTAATTGAGCTGACTTCCGCTGCGTCGCCCGCCACGTTTTTCGCCATGTCGGCAATAACGGTAAACGTGGTGATGACTTTAAATTTTTCTTTTGCATAGGCTGGCGATAGCGCGAGTATCGCGACAATACCGGCAATCAGGAGTGTTTTCAGACGATGTAGATTCGTCATAGTATCCCTCGCAACAATGTGGTTAATTAATCATCGAATATAGCCTTTGCTATGTTATATAGCACAAGGCATGAATAAATGAAAATAATTCTTATTTGCGAAATGGCGACGATATGCAGTGATAGTGCTAAAGAGGGATAAGGTGTAAAATAAATACACCTTAATGTTCGGAGAGAGCACGATGCCTGGTAAACGTATCGCTCGTGAAAAACTGACGATCAAAAAAATGATCGCGCTGTATGAAAGCCAGTGCCCACAGGCGTCAGCGGTGCAGGGGCATTACGAGGCGCTGTTCGCCTACGCGCAAAAACGTCTTGATAAATGCGTATTTGGCGAGGAAAAACCCGCCTGTAAGCAGTGCCCGGTGCACTGCTATCAGCCGGCTAAACGCGAGGAGATGAAGCAGATTATGCGTTGGGCAGGTCCGCGAATGCTTTGGCGGCATCCTGTCCTGACCGTGCGGCACCTTATCGACGATAAGCGCCCCGTTCCGGAATTGCCGGAAAAATATCAGCGCAAGAAGTGAAGGGGAAGCGCCAGGCCTACGGCGCGCATCATCTCCAGGCCGGATCAGATCCGGCAACCCGTTACGCTAACGCGTCTTTATCAATACCCAATCGCTTCATACGCGACAGCAGGGTGGTTCGTTTAAGCCCCAGACGCTGCGCCGCGCCTTTTGGTCCAGCCACTACGCCATTGGTCTCTTTCAGCACGCGTATAATAAGCTGATATTCATCTTCGCCTTCTTTGGCGCTTTCAGTCGCAACAGGCGAGGTATCGGGCGTTACGGCGGTAATATCCGGCAGCGACAGTTGTAGCACATTGCCGCGCGTCAGCAGCACGGCGCGCTCGACGACATTCTCCAGCTCGCGAACGTTCCCCGGCCATTCCATGCTGCTAAGCGTGCGCAGCGTTTCGGCGGGAATGCTGTCGATATTACGCCCCATTCGGCGGGCGATTTTGAAAGTGAACGCTTTGACCAGTAGTGGAATATCTTCCGGACGTTCGCGTAACGGAGGAAGTTGGATCGGAAAAACATTCAGCCGATAGTAGAGATCGTTACGGAATTCGCGATCGGCGACCATTTTTTTCAGATCGCGGTTAGTCGCGGCGATCAGCCGCACGTCGGTCTGGATCAGTTTATTGCTGCCGAGACGTTCAAACTCTTGCTCCTGAAGGACGCGCAGCAGCTTAGGCTGTAGCTCCAGCGGCATGTCGCCCACTTCATCCAGAAACAGCGAGCTTTTATCCGCCAGCTCGAAACGGCCAATCCGCTGCGCGCTGGCGCCGGTAAACGCGCCGCGCTCATGACCAAACAAATCGCTTTCCAGCAGCCCCGCCGGCATCGCGGCGCAGTTCATCTTTACCATCCTGCGCCCGCTACGTCCGCTCAGGTTGTGAATGGCGCGGGCAATCAACTCTTTACCGGTTCCCGTTTCGCCCAGAATCAGCACGGTACTGTCGCTCTGCGCCACCATCTCAACCTGCTTGAGCACGTTGTACATCGCTTCGCTGCGTCCGATGATCTCGCCAAACTCGCTGTCGACGTTATTAAGCTGCTCCGTGAGCGCCAGGTTTTCGTCGACCAGGCGTTCCTTCAGACGGTGGATTTCCTGATAGGCCAGCGCATTATCCACGGCAATGGCTACCCGTTCGGCAATCTGACGCAGCAGCTTGAGGTTGGCGGTGGTAAACACTTTTTCTTCGCACTGCGCCAGTTTGAGCACGCCAAGCATCGTCTTGCCGGACATCAACGGCAGCAGGCAAAGCGTCTGGATCTGATTGCCCCAGGTATCGAACAGCATGCGTTCGTAGGGGGCAAGCGGATCGCGTTCGTTGAGGTTGATAAGCAGCATCTCTTTACTTTTAAAGACGCGCTCCGTGAGCGTGCCGGCTTCGTCGACTTCGCTCTGTTCGTGCGCCGGATGATGCTCATCAAGGTAGTGGGTGGAGTAGATATTCAGCTTATTTTTGCGATGGCTGCGCAACACGATGCTGATCGCGTCGATATTGAAATAGTGGTGAATCTCTTTTGCGACTTCGCTTACCAGCTCATCAATATCCAGACGCGACAGGACGGCGTTGGTAATCGCAACCAGAATACGGAAGTTATCGCGTTCGCGGCACAATAGATCATAATCGACATTATTGTTTACCCGGTTTTGAATTTGCTCGGCGACCACGCCGACAATTTGGGTAAACGTATGCAGACGGTCATATTCCTTTTCACTCCAGGGGCGATCTTCCTGACGGATGAATTCGCAGCCGCCGAAAATACGGCCCTCCGCGGCTAAAGGAAGCAGACAGTAATGACCAAATTCAGGGTAGAGGCCGCTCGCGGCAAGCTGCGGCCAGGTTTCGGTAAACTCATGGAAATTACAGTGCAATGCATCGGGGCGAGAAAGGATGCGACGTACCGGGCCGTGCGCCAGTACGGTTTCATCTTCATATTCAACAGGACGGCCATTTTCTCGCGTCGCATAATATTGTGCGCGTTGCGACTGCGCCTGCCATAGCACAATGCCGGCGCTGTCGGCGAGCGCTGAACGCTTTACCAGTTGCGAAAGCGCTTCACTGAGCGACGCCAAATCGGGCTGCTGCAATAAGGTACGAGTGATATCGAACAGGCCTTGCTGTCCAAGATCGCTCATGGGTGTATACGACATGTTGCTTTTCCAGGAAAATACCGCAAAACGGTGCGAAAACGGTAAATGAATTATAGGTATAAGTCGTAAGTTATTGCCGGATGGCTGACCGCAAACTCGCTGGTCACACACTCCGTAGGCCTGATAAGCAAAGCGCCATCAGGCGTTCATGCAGCGTTAATGCCGGATGTCGACGCAAATGCGTCTTATCCGGCCTACAGTATGCTGCCAACAGGCTGCTAGCATATACGAGGTAATGGTTCGGCGTGTGGCAAATCAAGGGTTCGCTTCACGCCATAGAGTCCGGCTAAGCGAACGCCTTTGCGTTCCACGACTTCGCCAATCAGCGCTGCATCACGTCCCAGCGGATGCGCGCGTAATGCCGCCAACGCCCGATCTGCGGCCTGCCGTTCAACGGCAATCACCAGTTTTCCTTCGTTGGCAAAGTTCAGGGCATCCAGCCCCAACAGCTCGCAGACGCCGCGCACGGCAGGTTTGAGCGGCAGTGCGGATTCGGACAATTCAATACCGTAACCGCAGGACGCCGCAAACTCATGGGCGACCGCATTCACGCCGCCGCGCGTGGCGTCACGCAATGCCTTCACTCCGTCAATATGACGCAGCGTCTGAATTAGCGGCGTTAATACTGCGCAGTCGCTCGCCAGCTCGCCATCCAGTCCCAGTTGCTCACGCAGGTTGAGGATAGTGGCGCCGTGATCGCCAAGCGTACCGCTGACTAACAGCACATCGCCAACGCTCAGCGTTTGCGCGCCCCAGCGAATATCGGCGGGAATCGCCCCCATGCCGGCAGTGTTGATAAACAATTTATCCGCCGCGCCGCGCTGCACAACTTTGGTGTCGCCGGTTACAATGGCGATACCCGCTTCCCGCGCGGTCGCCGCCATGCTATTGACCACGCTTTTTAACGTCTCCATCGGCAGCCCTTCTTCAAGGATAAAGCCGCAGGAGAGATAGCGGGGGATCGCGCCGCTCACCGCTACGTCGTTCGCCGTACCGCAAATCGCCAGTTTGCCGATATTGCCGCCGGGGAAAAAGAGCGGATCGATCACATAGCTATCGGTAGAAAACGCCAGACGGTCGCCCTCCGCCGTCAGCTGCGCCAGCTCCAGACGCGCCTGATCTTCTTGTTCCGCCAGCCACGGGTTGGCAAAGGCCTCCATAAACAGGCTATTAATCAACTGTTGCATAGCCTGGCCGCCGCTGCCGTGGGCGAGTTGTATATTGTTCAAACTTCACACTCCTGCTGACGATACTGATACCAGGCGGCGCATGCGCCTTCGGAAGAGACCATCAGCGCGCCGAACGCGGTCTCTGGATTACATGTTTTACCAAATAGCGGGCACTGATGCGGCTTGCATCTGCCGGTCAGCACTTCGCCGCAGCGGGCGCGCGGATCGTCATAGACCTGTTGCGGCGCTGGGCGGAAATGCGCTTCGGCGTCAAAGCGCTGATACTCCGGCGTCAGGTGGACGCCGGAGGATTCAATCACGCCCAGGCCGCGCCACTCGCTGTCGCCATTAACGCAGAACACATCGGCGATGGCCTGCTGCGCCAGCATGTTTCCGGCATCCGGCACCACGCGACGGTATTGGTTTTCAACCTGGCTTAGGGCCGCTATTTTCTGCTCAACCAGCATGACCACGCCTTGCAGTAGATCAAGCGGTTCGAATCCAGCCACCACCAACGGGCGATTAAAATCGGCGGCGATAAACTGGTACGCCTCGGTGCCGATGACCATGCTGACGTGGCCTGGCGCAAGAAAGGCGTCAATGCCGTTGTCCGGCTGCTCCAGTAGGCTACGCAGCGTCGGGATCAGCGTAATGTGCTGGCAGAAAAAGTAGAAGTTTCGCACGTCACGCTGTTTTGCCTGCTGCAGCGTGATGGCGGTGGTCGGCATGGTGGTTTCAAAGCCCAGCCCGAAAAATACCACTTTGCGGGTCGGGTTATCCTGCGCCAGCTTCAGCGCGTCCATCGGAGAATAAACAATACGCACATCCGCGCCGCGCGCTTTAGCCTGCAACAGAGAACCCTGTTTCCCCGGCACGCGCATGGCATCGCCAAAGGTGCAGAAAATCACCTCCGGATGGCTGGCGATTTCCACGCAACTGTCGATGCGTCCCATTGGCAGCACGCAGACCGGACAACCGGGGCCGTGAATAAACTCCACGTTTTCGGGCAGTAACTGATCGAGACCAAATTTAAAAATCGCGTGGGTATGACCCCCGCAGACTTCCATAATGCGCAACGGACGTTCGGCAGTGTAAGGAAGAAGGGCGGCGCGTTCACGCAGGTGTTCAATGAGCTGCATTACCTGTTCCGGCGCACGGTACTCGTCAACAAAACGCATTATCTCTCCTCACCATACAGCAGTGCGCCGACGTCCGGCTCAACATCAAACATATTTTGTAGCGCGTCGAGCGTGTCGCGCGCTTCCGCTTCGTTAATGACGCTCATGGCGAATCCGACATGAACCAGCACCCACTGACCCAGACGCGGCTGACCGTTTTCATCACAACTGCCGACTAATGTGAGATCGACGTCGCGCTGAATGCCGCAGACGTCAACTTTTGCCTGATTGCCGTCAATGGCGCGGATTTGACCCGGCACGCCTATGCACATCGCTGCGCCTCCAGCCAGGCCAGCCACTGATCCATGCCTTCGCCGCTGGTGGCGGAAATCAGGATAATTTCAATCTCCGGGTTCACTTCACGCGCGCTGGCGATGCACTTCTCAACGTCAAAATTGAGGTAGGGCAGCAGATCGACTTTATTGAGCAGCATGAGCGACGCAGCGGCAAACATATGGGGATACTTCAGCGGCTTATCTTCACCTTCGGTCACAGAAAGCACTGCGACTTTATGCTTTTCGCCCAGATCGAAGCTGGCCGGGCAGACGAGATTACCGACGTTTTCGATAAACAGAATACCGTGGTCATCCAGCGGCAGGCGCGGCGCGGCGTCGGCGATCATTTGCGCGTCAAGATGACAGCCTTTACCGGTGTTGACCTGAATGGCGGGCGTGCCGGTAGCGCGGATGCGGGCGGCGTCGTTCACTGTCTGCTGGTCGCCTTCAATTACCGCGCACGGTACACGGTCTTTCAATTTCATTAGCGTTTCGGTCAGCAAGGTGGTTTTACCGGACCCGGGGCTGGACACCAGGTTGAGCACCAGTTGCTGGCGGGCGGCGAAACGGGCGCGGTTGCGCTCAGCCAGACGATTATTTTTGTCCAGCACGTCGATTTCAACCTCCAGCATCCGCCGCTGACTCATACCAGGCGCGTGGGTTCCGGCTTCGCCGTGGCCGTAATGCAGATCGCCTTCTGCGGTCTGACTTGGGGCAAAGTCAGGCGTTTTAATGCCGGTAATATTCAGCGCCGGGCGAGCCGCTGGGGCAAAGGGCGCGCTACGAAACGCTGAGTGCGGATTATGTTCATCGCCTTCTATATAAAGGTTGCCTTCAGCGCAACCGCAAGTCGTACACATCGCTTACTCCTGATCTTTTTCTTGTTACAGGCTTTCTGCCGGATGGCGACGCGAGCGTCTATCCGGCATTAATCTTCAGTTTCATCAATCTCTATGCGCCGAATTTGTAAGCCGTCATCGGCCACAATTCGCAGTGTATCGCTATGACATTGCGGACAACGACGTACACGGTGGGTTAACAACGTGACATATTGTTGACAATGCTCACACCAGCATTCGGCTTCCTGTTCTTCGAGGTGCAGTTTACAACCTTCTGCTATCGTGCCGCGGCATACCAGATCAAAACAAAAGGAAAGAGCGCTGGTTTCCACGCAAGAAAATGCGCCAATTTTGATCCAGACGGCTGTCACACGTTTTGCACCGTATGCTGAAGCCTGTTGTTCAATCAATTCCAGTGCCCGTTGGCAGAGGGTGATTTCGTGCATATCGCCTCCCGTAGTGGTTGCCCCTGCAAAGCAATATTTATGCCAATATTTTTATCCCCTGGCAGGTTAATGTCGACGATGACGAAATGACATGTCGTCACCGCGTCGAAACGGCAGTGACTGTGCTCGTCTGCCATTAAAAACAATAAGTTAAAAATTGGCATGGAAAATGCTTAACGCAGGCATCTCTGTTAAACGGGTAACCTGACATGACTATTTGGGAAATAAGCGAAAAGGCCGATTACATCGCGCAACGGCATCGTCGCCTACAGGACCAGTGGCATATTTACTGCAACTCGCTGGTTCAGGGGATCACCCTCTCGAAAGCGCGCCTGCATCACGCAATGAGCTGCGCGCCGGAAAGGGATCTTTGCTTTGTCCTGTTTGAGCACTTTCGTATTTACGTCGCGTTGGCGGATGGTTTTAACAGCCACACCATTGAGTACTACGTTGAAACCAAAGATGGCGAAGATAAACAATTGATTGCACAGGCGCAGCTCGATATCGACGGCAAGGTTGATGAACGGGTTAACAACCGCGATCGCGAGCAGGTGCTGGAGCACTATCTGGAAAAAATCGCCAGCGTTTACGACAGCCTCTATACCGCTGTAGAAACCAACTCGCCGGTTAATTTGCGTCAATTGGTAAAGGGACACAGCCCGGCGGTATAAGCCTGAGGCGTTGCCCGCTTTGATTCGCGATGTGGCGTTGCGCCATGTCATGAATGTTTTGGGGATGGGCGTGTCGATAAGTGTCGAAAATGACATTTCAACGGCATGTTTTCGTCAAAAATGACAATCACCTGAGGAATGCCTGGTGAATCGTTTTGTAATTGCTGACTCCACTCTCTGTATCGGCTGCCACACCTGTGAGGCCGCCTGTTCAGAGACGCATCGCCAGCATGGCCTGCAGTCAATGCCGCGCCTGAAAGTGATGCTGAATGAAAAAGAATCTGCGCCGCAGCTTTGTCACCACTGTGAAGATGCGCCATGCGCCACGGTATGCCCGGTTAACGCGATTAATCGCGTTGACGGCGCTGTCCAGCTTAATGAAAGCCTGTGCGTGAGCTGCAAACTGTGTGGTATTGCCTGTCCGTTTGGCGCTATTGAGTTTTCCGGCAGCCGTCCGCTGCATATTCCGGCGAACGCCAATACGCCGAAAGCGCCGCCCGCGCCGCCAGCGCCTGCGCGCGTCAGTACGTTGCTCGACTGGGTGCCGGGCGTACGCGCTATTGCGGTGAAATGCGACCTGTGCAGCTTTGACGAGCAAGGCCCGGCCTGTGTGCGGATGTGCCCGACTAAAGCGCTACACCTGGTGGAGAACACGGATATCGCCCGCGCCAGCAAACGTAAACGTGAGCTGACGTTTAATACCGATTTTGGCGATCTCACCTTGTTTCAGCAGGCTCAGAGTGGGGATGCATAATGAGTTCACTTTCACTGATTACTAGCGGCGTCGCGTGGTTTGCCGCCGCCGCCGTTCTGGCGTTTCTGTTTTCGTTTCATAAAGCGCTGAGCGGCTGGATTGCCGGTATCGGCGGCGCGGTCGGCAGCCTGTGTACGGCAGGCGCGGGGTTCACCGCGCTGACCAGCGCCGTTACGGTTAGCGGCGTGATGCCGTTTACCGGCCACATGCTGCAAATTACGCCGCTGAATGCTATCTGGCTGATTACGCTGGGGCTGTGCGGCCTGTTCGTCAGCCTGTTCAATATCGACTGGCATCGCCATCCACAGGTAAAAGCCAACGGACTGTTGATCAACCTGCTGATGGCGGCAGCCGTCTGCGCCGTGGTCGCCAGTAATCTGGGGACGATGGTGGTGATGGCGGAAATCATGGCGCTCTGCGCCGTGTTCCTCACCGGCGGTAGCAAAGAGGGCAAACTGTGGTTTGCGCTGGGCCGTCTCGGTACGCTGCTGCTGGCAATCGCCTGCTGGCTGGTGTGGCAGCGCTACGGCACGCTGGATCTGGGGCTGCTGGATCAACGCGCTCAGCAACTGCCGCTGGGCTCCGATATCTGGCTGCTCGGCGTTATCGGCTTTGGTCTGCTGGCCGGGATTATCCCGCTACACGGTTGGGTGCCGCAGGCGCACGCCAACGCCAGCGCTCCCGCCGCCGCGCTGTTCTCGACCGTGGTGATGAAAATCGGGCTGCTGGGCATTCTCACGCTATCTCTGCTTGGCGGCAATGCGCCACTGTGGTGGGGCGTGGCGCTGTTGGTGCTTGGGATGATCACCGCCTTTGTCGGTGGTCTGTACGCGCTGATGGAGCATAACATTCAGCGCCTGCTGGCCTATCACACGCTGGAAAATATCGGCATCATTTTGCTCGGTCTGGGCGCAGGCGTTACCGGGATTGCTCTCAATCAGCCGGTACTGATCGCGCTGGGTCTGACCGGCGGGCTCTATCATCTGCTGAACCATAGCCTGTTCAAAAGCGTGCTGTTTCTGGGCGCGGGCAGCATCTGGTTCCGTACCGGTCATCGCGACATCGAAAAACTGGGCGGTATTGGTAAACGGATGCCGGTTATTTCTATCGCCATGCTGGTCGGTCTGATGGCGATGGCGGCGCTGCCGCCGCTGAACGGCTTTGCCGGCGAGTGGGTGATTTACCAGTCCTTCTTCAAACTGGGCAACAGCGGCGCGTTTGTTGGTCGTCTGTTAGGACCGCTGCTGGCGGTTGGCCTGGCGATTACCGGCGCGCTGGCGGTGATGTGTATGGCGAAAGTGTACGGCGTGACGTTCCTTGGCGCGCCGCGCACGAAGGAAGCTGAAAACGCCAGCTGCGCGCCGATCCTGATGGGCGTCAGCGTGGTTGCGCTGGCTATCTGCTGCGTACTGGGCGGGATTGCCGCGCCGTGGCTGCTGCCGATGATTTCCACTGCGGTACCGTTGCCGCTGGAAACCGCGCACACCACCGTATCGCAGCCGATGATCACGCTGCTGTTGGTCGCCTGTCCGCTACTGCCGTTCATCATTATGGCGATGTTCAAAGGCAACCGTCTGCCGTCGCGTTCTCGCGGCGCGGCCTGGGTGTGCGGCTACGACCATGAGCAGTCGATGGTGATTACCGCGCACGGTTTCGCCATGCCGGTGAAAGAGGCCTTTGCCCCGGTACTCAAACTGCGTAAATGGCTGAACCCGGTATCGCTGGTGCCGGGCTGGCAGAACGCGGCGGCCGCGGTGCTGTTCCGTCGTCTGGCGCTGATTGAGCTGGCGGTGCTGGTGGTGATTGTGGTTTCACGAGGAGCCTGAAAATGAGTGTGTTTTATCCGTTAATTCAGGCGCTGGTGCTATTTGCCGTTGCGCCATTGCTGTCCGGTATTACTCGCGTGGCGCGCGCCCGTCTACACAATCGCCGTGGGCCGGGCGTGTTGCAGGAGTACCGCGACATTATCAAACTGCTCGGTCGTCAGAGTATTGCGCCCGCTGATTCTGGCTGGGTTTTCCGCCTGACGCCGTTTGTGATGGTCGGCGTGATGCTGACTATCGCCACCGCGCTGCCGGTTGTCACCGTTGGATCTCCGTTGCCGCAACTGGGTGATTTAATCACCCTGATTTACCTGTTCGCCATCGCGCGCTTCTTCTTCTCTATTGCAGGCCTGGATACCGGCAGCCCGTTCACCGCGATCGGCGCCAGCCGTGAAGCGATGCTCGGCGTGCTGGTGGAGCCGATTCTGCTGCTGGGTCTGTGGGTTGCTGCGCAGGTTGCGGGTTCAACGCATATCAGCAATATCGCCGATACCATTTATCACTGGCCTGTCGCGCGCAGTATTCCGCTGATTCTGGCGCTGTGCGCCTGCGCCTTCGCCACCTTTATCGAAATGGGCAAGCTGCCGTTCGACCTGGCGGAAGCGGAGCAGGAGTTGCAGGAAGGGCCGTTGACCGAATACAGCGGTAGCGGCTTTGCGGTGCTGAAATGGGGCATCAGCCTTAAGCAACTGGTGGTGCTGCAAATGTTCGTCGGCGTGTTTCTGCCGTGGGGACAGATGGAAACCTTCAGCGCAGGCGGACTGTTGCTGGCGCTGGTGATTGCCATCGTCAAGCTGATTGTCGGCGTACTGGTGATCGCCCTGTTTGAAAACAGCATGGCGCGACTGCGTTTTTGCGCCACTTCACGCGTGACCTGGGCCGGTTTTGGGTTTGCGTTTTTAGCCTTCGTCTCCTTGCTGGCGGCGTGATTTAAGAGAGTTTGAGCATGTCTGAAGAAAAATTAGGTCAACAATACCTTGCGGCGCTGCACCAGGCGTTTCCGGGCGTCGTGCTGGACGAAGCCTGGCAGACCAAAGATCAGCTGACTATTACGGTGAAAGTAAACTATCTGCCGGAAGTGGTGGAGTTTCTTTACTACCAGCAGGGTGGGTGGCTGTCGGTACTGTTCGGTAATGACGAACGCCAGTTGTGCGGCCACTATGCCGTTTATTACGTGCTGTCGATGGAGCAGGGCACGAAGTGCTGGATTACCGTCCGCGTTGAAGTGGATGCCAATAAGCTGGAATTCCCATCCGTTACGCCGCGCGTGCCGGCTGCCGTGTGGGGTGAGCGCGAAGTACGCGACATGTACGGTTTAATCCCGGTCGGTCTGCCGGACGAGCGCCGTCTGGTGCTGCCGGACGACTGGCCGGATGAACTCTATCCGCTGCGTAAAGACAGTATGGATTATCGTCAGCGCCCGGCGCCGACCACCGATGCGGAAACCTACGAGTTCATTAACGAGCTGGGTGACAAGAAAAATAACGTGGTGCCGATTGGCCCGCTGCATGTTACTTCCGATGAACCGGGCCACTTCCGTCTGTTCGTCGATGGCGAAAACATTATCGACGCCGACTACCGCCTGTTCTACGTCCACCGTGGTATGGAAAAACTGGCGGAAACCCGCATGGGTTATAACGAAGTCACCTTCCTGTCGGATCGCGTGTGTGGTATCTGCGGCTTCGCCCACAGCACCGCCTACACCACTTCCGTGGAAAACGCGATGGGCATTCAGGTGCCGGAGCGTGCGCAAATGATCCGCGCTATTCTGCTGGAAGTGGAACGCCTGCACTCGCATCTGCTCAACCTTGGCCTGGCCTGCCACTTTACCGGCTTTGACTCCGGCTTTATGCAGTTCTTCCGCGTGCGTGAAACCTCCATGAAGATGGCGGAAATACTGACCGGGGCGCGCAAAACTTACGGTCTGAACCTGATCGGCGGGATTCGCCGCGATCTGCTCAAAGAGGACATGATCCAGACCCGTCAACTGGCGCAGCAGATGCGTCGTGACGTGCAGGAGCTGGTGGACATGCTGCTGAGCACGCCGAATATGGAACAGCGTACCGTGGGTATCGGCCGTCTGGACCCGGAAATTGCCCGTGACTTCAGTAATGTCGGCCCGATGGTGCGCGCCAGCGGTCACGCCCGCGACACCCGCGCCGACCACCCGTTTGTCGGCTACGGTCTGCTGCCGATGGAAGTGCACAGCGAGCAGGGCTGCGATGTGATTTCTCGTCTGAAAGTCCGTATCAACGAAGTTTACACCTCGCTGAATATGATCGATTTCGGTCTGGATAATCTGCCGGGCGGCCCGCTGATGGTGGAAGGCTTTACCTATATTCCGCACCGTTTTGCGCTCGGCTTTGCCGAAGCGCCGCGTGGCGATGATATCCACTGGAGCATGACCGGCGACAACCAGAAGCTGTACCGCTGGCGCTGCCGTGCGGCGACCTACGCCAACTGGCCAACGCTGCGCTATATGCTGCGCGGCAACACCGTTTCTGATGCGCCGCTGATTATCGGCAGCCTCGACCCTTGCTACTCCTGTACCGACCGGATGACCGTGGTCGATGTGCGTAAGAAGAAGAGCAAAATCGTGCCGTACAAAGAACTTGAGCGCTACAGCATTGAGCGTAAAAACTCGCCGCTGAAATAAGGAATCGCCATGTTTACCTTTATCAAAAAAGTTATCAAAACCGGCACGGCGACCTCGTCTTATCCGCTGGAGCCGATTGCGGTTGATAAAAACTTCCGCGGCAAGCCGGAACATAATCCGCAGCAGTGCATCGGCTGCGCCGCCTGCGTTAATGCCTGCCCGTCGAACGCGCTGACGGTGGAAACCTTACTGGCAACCAATGAGCTGGCGTGGCAGTTCAATCTTGGCCGCTGCATTTTCTGCGGTCGCTGCGAAGAGGTGTGCCCGACGGCGGCGATCAAGCTGTCGCAAGAGTACGAACTGGCAGTGTGGAAGAAAGAAGACTTCCTGCAACAGTCCCGCTTCGCGCTGTGCAACTGCCGCGTGTGCAATCGTCCTTTCGCGGTACAGAAAGAGATTGACTACGCCATTGCGCTGCTTGCGCACAACGGCGACAGCCGCGCGGAAAACCACCGCGAAAGCTTTGAGACCTGCCCGGACTGTAAGCGTCAGAAATGCCTGGTGCCGTCCGACCGTATTGAACTGACTCGCCATATGAAAGAGGTCAGCTAATGAGCAATTTATTAGGCCCGCGTGACGCCAACGGCATTCCGGTACCGATGACGGTGGATGAATCCATCGCCAGCATGAAGGCGTCTCTACTGAAAAATATTAAGCGTTCGGCATACGTTTACCGCGTGGACTGCGGCGGCTGTAACGGCTGTGAAATCGAAATCTTTGCGACGCTTTCGCCGCTGTTTGATGCCGAGCGTTTCGGCATCAAAGTGGTACCGTCGCCGCGTCATGCCGATATTCTGCTGTTTACCGGCGCGGTGACCCGCGCCATGCGCTCTCCGGCGCTGCGCGCCTGGCAGTCGGCGCCGGACCCGAAAATCTGTATCTCTTATGGGGCCTGCGGCAACAGCGGCGGCATCTTCCATGATCTGTACTGCGTCTGGGGCGGTACGGATAAAATCGTACCGGTGGATGTGTATATTCCAGGCTGCCCGCCAACGCCTGCGGCGACGCTGTATGGCTTTGCGATGGCGCTTGGCCTGCTGGAGCAGAAAATCCACGCCCGCGCGCCGGGTGAGCTGGACGATCAGCCCGCAGAGATCCTGCATCCGGATATGGTGCAGCCGCTGCGCGTGAAGGTGGATCGCGCGGCGCGCCGGCTGGCGGGTTATCGCTATGGTCGTCAGATCGCCGATGATTACCTGACACAGTTGGGGCAGGGCGAGCAGCAAGTGGCGCGTTGGCTGGAAGCGGAAAACGATCCGCGTTTAACCGAAATTGTCACCCATCTCAATCATGTTGTTGAAGAGGCGCGTATCCGATGAGCGAACAGGTGGTGTTCAGTCAACTGAGCCGTAAGTTTATTGATGAGAACGATGCGACGCCTGCCGAGGCGCAGCAGGTTGTCTATTACAGCCTGGCGATTGGTCACCACCTGGGGGTCATCGATTGTCTGGAGGCCGCGCTCACCTGCCCATGGGATGAGTATCTGGCGTGGATCGCCACCCTGGAAGCCGGTAGCGATGCCCGGCGTAAAATGGAAGGCGTGCCGAAGTATGGCGAGATCGTTATCGATTTCAACCATGTGCAAATGCTGGCGCGCGCGTTTGATGAGGCGCGCGCCGCGCAGACCCCGCAGCAGCAAGAATGGAGCAAACTGATGCTCAGTATGCTGCATGACATTCATCAGGAAAGCGCCATCTACCTGATGGTGAGGAGGCTTCGTGACTGACGTTTTACTCTGTGTCGGCAACAGCATGATGGGCGACGACGGCGCAGGCCCGTTACTGGCGGAAATGTGCGCGGCGCAGCCGAAGGGCAACTGGGTTGTCATCGACGGCGGCAGCGCGCCGGAAAACGACATTGTGGCGATTCGCGAACTGCGCCCGCAGCGTCTGTTGATTGTCGACGCCACCGATATGGGACTTAATCCGGGCGAGATCCGCATCATCGATCCGGATGATATCGCCGAAATGTTTATGATGACCACCCACAATATGCCGCTGAACTACCTTATCGATCAGCTGAAAGAGGATGTCGGCGAGGTGATTTTTGTTGGTATCCAGCCGGATATCGTCGGGTTTTATTATCCGATGACTCAACCGATTAAGGACGCGGTAAACATCGTCTATCAGCGCCTGGAAGGCTGGCAGGGAAACGGCGGATTTGCCGCGCTGGACGCGCCGGAGGCGTAAAATGCGTACCCATTCTGGATGGATTTGTGTTACCCGGCATAGGCGGTAAGAAGAACGTGAAGATTATCGTATGGAGCGGACTGCTATTTCTCTGCCTCGCCGCACGCGCACTGGCTACCGGTGTTGTCGGTTACCTGCCGATGAGCGACGGTGAATATGCGCAAAAGCGTGCGCTGAAGCCGCTGTTGATCCTGCCTTATTCTGTATCGCCCGACCAGACCTGGCATTTTCGCCAGGTCGGAGTCAGTGGCGTGACGCTACTGCCGGAGCCGAAAAAAGATAACGAATGGCGGATTAGCGGAAAAGACAGAGCCGGTAATTCGTGGGTTGTCCCGGTGGGAAGGCTGATTAATTTGGCGGGTAATGCGCAATTTTATCGCGCTGACCTCGATCGTAACGGCATTCAGGACCTGGTTATCTGGTTGGGCAATCCTGGGTTGGGCCTGGCGCCGAGCGCGCAATACATCATTTTCACCTTTCTCAAGAATGGCCGCCCCTGCGTCTTTGAACCGTGGGGGTTTTATACCGCCACCGATACTGGCGTCGATGATTTGCTTGATTTACAGGGCAATGGTCGCACGCAACTGTTGGATATGCAGTTTGACTCAGGCTACTGGATAACCAATTTATATCAGGTGAAGGACGCCCGCTGGCAGCGCGTACACGGCTGGTTTGGCCGGTTGAGTTATCCGGCGCTGACCCGCTTTAATCACTATCCTGGCCGTAAATTAATTATCAAACCTATTGCCGGAAGGAATCCGCAAACGGACGATCTTTCCCTTACGCAGCGCTGTTTAATACGCGGTAACGTATTGCCGGGCGTTAATCAGGATTGATGCCAGTTTCGGTGCAGAATCGGATGGCTATCACTGTAAATCTTGACCACCACTGGCGACATTACGTGTCATCGACACTTGTGACGATGACACGTAAATGCTCACGAAAATAGAAATAATATTCTTAAATAACAATGAAATAAAAATTGGCACGATTCGTGTATATATCGGCACATCATCTGTTATTGCTGGAGAATTTGATGAACCGTTTCATCATTGCAGACGCGAGTAAATGCATTGGTTGCCGTACCTGTGAAGTGGCTTGCGTCGTATCCCATCAGGAAAATCAGGATTGCGCATCGCTGACCCCTGAAACCTTTTTACCTCGTATCCATGTCATCAAAGGCGTGAACGTTTCCACGGCAACGCTGTGTCGCCAGTGTGAAGACGCGCCGTGCGCCAACGTTTGCCCGAATGGCGCCATCAGCCGTGACAAAGGCTTTGTTCATGTGATGCAGGAACGCTGCATTGGCTGTAAAACTTGCGTAGTGGCATGTCCTTACGGCGCCATGGAAGTGGTGGTACGTCCGGTGGTTCGCAATAGCGGCGCGGGGCTGAACGTGCGTGCTGAAAAAGCCGAAGCCAACAAGTGCGATCTGTGTCACCACCGTGAGGCCGGTCCGGCCTGTATGGCTGCTTGCCCAACGCACGCCCTCATCTGCGTGGACCGCAATAAGCTTGAACAGCTAAGCGCGGAAAAACGCCGTCGTGCGGCGCTGGATTCAACGGCATCGCTGCTTTTCTGATTTCTGCGATTGCGCGTAGAATACGCCACAAAGCATTGCCGGATGGCGGCATCAATGCCTTATCCGGTCTACGGTCCGTGCGGTTGTAGGCCTGATAAGCGTCGCGCCATCAGGCATCCGGGTTCGATGATGGCGGGAAAATAAGATGGCGATAGACACACCTTCCGGCGTACAGCTACGCATTCGGGGCAAAGTACAGGGCGTCGGTTTTCGTCCTTTTGTCTGGCAGCTGGCGCAGCAGTTGCGATTACACGGCGACGTGTGTAATGACGGCGACGGCGTCGTCGTTCGGCTGCTGGAAGAGCCGTCGCAATTTATTGCCGCGCTCTATCAGGATTGCCCGCCGCTGGCGCGCATTGACAGCGTTGAACACGCGTCGTTGGTATGGGAGCGCGCACCGACGGATTTCACCATTCGTCAGAGCGCAGGCGGTTCGATGAACACGCAAATCGTGCCGGATGCGGCGACCTGCCCGGCATGTCTTGCCGAGATGAATACCCCAGGCGAGCGGCGCTACCGTTATCCTTTCATCAATTGCACCCACTGCGGACCACGCTTCACCATTATTCGCGCTATGCCCTATGACCGGCCATTTACGGTGATGGCGGCGTTTCCCTTGTGTCCGGAATGCGACAGCGAATACCGCGATCCGTACGATCGCCGTTTTCATGCCCAGCCCGTTGCCTGTCCGTCATGCGGGCCGCATCTTGAGTGGCGGAGCCAACATGAACGAGCGGAAAAAGAGGCGGCTTTGCAGGCGGCGGTCGCCCAACTGAACGCCGGAGGCATTATTGCCGTTAAAGGGCTGGGTGGTTTTCATCTGGCCTGCGATGCGCGCAACGATAACGCAGTGGCGATGCTGCGGGCGCGTAAACATCGCCCGGCGAAACCATTGGCGGTGATGTTGCCCACGGCGCAAACGCTGCCAAGCGCGGCACGTTCGCTGCTGACCACGCCAGCGGCCCCGATTGTACTGGTGGATAAGCAGTATGTACCTTCGCTGAGTGAGGGCATCGCGCCAGGACTTACGGAGGTGGGCGTGATGCTGCCAGCCAACCCATTGCAACATCTCTTGTTGCAGGCGCTCAATTACCCGCTGGTGATGACATCCGGCAACCTGAGCGGCAGACCGCCCGCCATCACCAACGAACAGGCGCTGGACGATTTACACAATATTGCCGATGGTTTTCTGTTGCACAATCGCGACATTGTACAGCGCATGGACGACTCTGTCGTGCGCGACAGCGGCGAAATGCTGCGTCGTTCGCGGGGATACGTGCCGGACGCGATTGCGTTGCCGCCCGGATTTCGCGATGTGCCGCCGATACTTTGTCTGGGCGCGGATCTGAAAAACACGTTCTGTTTGGTACGCGGCGAACAGGCGGTTGTCAGCCAGCATTTAGGCGATCTCAGCGATGACGGTATCCAGGCGCAGTGGCGCGAGGCATTGCGTCTGATCCAGTCAATCTACGATTTTACCCCAGAGCGTATCGTCTGTGATGCGCATCCGGGCTATGTTTCCAGTCAGTGGGCCAGTGAGATGCGTCTGCCGACAGAGACGGTGTTACACCATCATGCCCATGCGGCGGCTTGCCTGGCCGAGCATGGTTGGCCGCTGGACGGCGGAGAGGTGATTGCCCTGACGGTAGACGGTATCGGCATGGGTGAGAATGGCGCGCTATGGGGCGGAGAATGTTTGCGGGTCAATTATCGCGAATGCGAACATTTAGGCGGTTTACCCGCCGTGGCGCTGCCGGGAGGCGATCTGGCTGCCAAACATCCGTGGCGTAATCTGTTGGCGCAGTGCCTGCGCTTTGTGCCGGACTGGCAGGATTATCCGGAGACAGCGGGGCTGCAACAGCAAAACTGGAATGTCCTGGCGCGCGCCATTGAGCGCGGCGTCAATGCCCCATTGGCGTCTTCCTGCGGGCGGTTGTTTGACGCGGTGGCTGCCGCGCTTCGCTGCGCGCCAGCATCGCTTAGCTATGAGGGCGAGGCCGCCTGCGCGCTGGAGGCGCTGGCCTCTCAATGCGCTAACGTTGAGCATCCGGTAACGATGCCGCTTAACGGCGCTCAACTGGACGTCGCTGTTTTCTGGCGGCAATGGTTGAACTGGCAGGCCACGCCCGCGCAACGCGCCTGGGCTTTTCATGATGCGCTGGCGTGCGGGTTTGCCACGCTAATGCGCCAGCAGGCTACGGCGCGGGGGATAACCACTCTGGTCTTCAGCGGCGGGGTGATACACAACCGCTTACTTCGCGCGCGTCTTGCCTTTTATCTTTCTGATTTTAAATTGTTATTTCCGCAGCGGTTACCAGCGGGCGACGGCGGGCTGTCGTTTGGACAGGGCGTGATTGCCGCAGCGCGAGCGTTAAGTGAAGTGTAGGGCGCCGGATGGCGGCTGCGCCTTATCCGGCCTGTAAACAGATGCTCACTCGTAGGCCGGATAAGACGCGAAGCGGCGCCATCCGGCATCACAGGCTTATACCGACAACGTTTTTAGCAGTGCAAAGGCCTCTTTCATGCGGTCTTCACTCACCACAAAGGCGCGTAGTTGGCCTTCTCCGCTCATGCCTTTGGCAATCATACCGCCAGATTCTGCGGTAATATGCCAGCTCAAATCGCGGCGCTGAGTTTCTCCCGCCAGATGCAGCGGCAGTTCCGGCGTTTTGACTTTGACCAGCATCGCCGGTAGCTTCAGCGGCGCGTTGCCGCCAAGCAGATTTTTCGCCAGGTACATCGCGCTTAACTGGATTGGTTGCAGGAAGGGCAGCACCTGACCGTTGATCTCCGCGCAGTCGCCGATCGCATAAATATCCGGGTGACTGGTCTGTAGATAGCTATCCACGCAGACGCCGCGGTTGACGACTACCCCGGCGCGGCGCGCCAGAGCGGTTTCCGGGCGTAAGCCGGTGGTGGCAATCACCGCATCGACCTCAATACTATGCTGGCTTACCAGCGTAGCGCGGATACCGGCTTCGGTTTTCTCCAGTTTTTGCAACTGCGATTTCAGCAGCAGATGCACCCCCATATCGGTCAGGTGATGCTGTAAGCGACTGCTCACTTCCGGTGGCATCAGTGAGGCGAGAAGGCTGGCGGCGTTATCCATCAGCGTTACCGTTTTCCCGGCGCGGCAGAAATCCATCGCTAATTCACTGCCAATGAGACCGCCGCCGACAATCAGCACTCGCTGCGCGTCGCGCAGTGGTGTCTCACAGGCGCGGTACTCCTGCTGGCTATTCAAAGTAAGCATTAACTCACGTCCTGCAATCGGCGGCACAAAGGCTGTCGCTCCGGTCGCCAGTACCAGCTTGTCGTACTGCCACTGCTTATCCTGACTTTTCACCACATGGGCATCGGCATCAATGTCAGCAACCCAGGTATGCGGGAACAGTCGCAGATTAAACTGTTCAGCAAATTCCCCCGCTAACTGGCGGGTGAGATCATCGGCGCGCTGCGACTGGCTGATAACGTGGCTGAGATCGGGCTTGTTGTACTCATCCATGCTGTCCGCCGCAATCAGGGTTAACGGCACATGCGCATCTTGTTTACGAATATTTTTGACGAGCTGACGGGCGGCGAAGCCCGACCCAATAATGATGATCCCCCGACTCATTTTGCCTCCGTCGCCAGTACGTCGAACACGTCTTTACCTAATGAACATTCCGGGCACAGGAAGTTATCCGGCACGTCGTTCCACGGCGTACCCGGCGCGACATCCTGCAACGGCTCGCCCAGCGCAGGGTCGTAAATCCACTGGCATACGCTGCATTGCATTTTGGGGCCGAGGTCTGCGGCGGTGCAGGTTATGGTTTCTTCGACTGGCGCGATTTGCTGTGTGGTTTCCGGCAGCGGAGCAAGCGCCCACTGACGCGCGATGTCGCGACCGTGCTGACGGCACAACTCCAGCGCATCCAGATCCGGACGCCATTTCGCTTTCAGACTCAGGGACATTTCAAAACCGGCATCCTGTAAGCGCGTGGACAGTCGATCCACAGCGCCGCCGCTCCAGCCATGAGAACCGAAGGCGCTGGCGCGTTTGTTGCGAAAGCGCAGGCCGGTCATCTCTTCCACCAGACCAGCGATTTTCGGCATCATCACGTTGTTCATGGTAGAAGTGCCGACCAGCACGCCTTTCGAACGGAAGACGTTGGTCAATATTTCATTTTTATCGCTGCGGGCGACGTTAAAGATTTTGACCGCCACGTTGGGGTCCACTTCGTTGATACCCTGCGCGATGGCATCCGCCATCATGCGAGTATTGTTCGACATGGTATCGTAGAAAATAGTGATACGATCTTCCTGATAATCTGTCGCCCATTTCAGATACAGTTCCACGATTTGCGTTGGGTTGTCGCGCCATACCACGCCGTGTGAGGTGGCAATCATATCCACCGGCAGGTTGAAGCCGAGGATTTCGGTAATTTTTGGCGTTACCAGACGGCTGAACGGCGTCAGGATATTGGCGTAGTAGCGCTGGCATTGTTCAAACAGTTCAGTTTGGTCCACTTCATCATTGAACAGGCGCTCGTCGCAGTAGTGCTGACCAAAGGCGTCGTTGCTGAATAACACCGCGTCGCCGGTCATATAGGTCATCATGCTGTCCGGCCAGTGCAGCATCGGCGTTTCCACGAAGATCAACTGCTTGCCGTTGCCGATATCCAGCGTATCGCCGGTTTTCACCACCTTAAAATTCCATTCCGGGTGATGGTGATGGCCGTTGATAGAGTCAATGGCGTTGGCGGTACAGTAGATAGGCGTGTCCGGGATCTGCGCCATCAGTTCGGTCAGCGCGCCTGCATGGTCTTCTTCGGCATGGTTAATGATGATGTAGTCGATATCCGCGAGGTCGATTTCACTGCGCAGGTTTTGCACAAACTCACGGCTAAACTTATGATCGACGGTATCGATCAGCACATTCTTTTCTTCACGAATGAGATAGCTGTTATAGCTGCTGCCGCGCAGCGTTTTGTATTCAGTGCCGTGAAAATCACGTACTTCCCAGTCGCGCTGGCCAACCCAATGAATATTATTTTTAACCAGAATAGACATAACCACCTCAATTCATTCAACGTTTACAAAAAGTTGTTTTGCTTATTGCAGCTAGTGTGCCAACTTTTCATCTTATTGATTTGTATTGAGTTATATTTGTTTTGTATTTTTGATGTAGTCAAAAAGACTATAAATGATGCTGTCAATATGACACTATAGGTTGTCAAAATGACAATGAGGTAACCATGAGTTTTTCCGTGGAGGTATTGGCGGGCATCGCCATTGAGTTACAACGCGGCATTGGGCATCAGGATCGTTTTCAGCGGCTGATTACTACGCTGCGTCAGGTGCTGGCGTGCGACGCCTCGGCGCTGCTGCGCTATGAATCACGACAATTTATTCCACTGGCGATTGATGGCCTGGCGCAGGACGTCCTCGGCAGACGTTTTACCCTGGAAGGGCATCCGCGCCTGGAAGCCATCGCCCGCGCGGGGGACGTGGTGCGTTTTCCGGCTGATAGCGATTTACCCGATCCGTATGACGGGTTAATTCCCGGACAGGAAAGCCTGAAAGTCCACGCCTGTGTTGGTCTGCCGCTGTTTGCCGGACAGAACCTCATCGGTGCGCTGACCCTTGATGCTATGACGCCGGAGCAGTTCGAGGTATTTAGCGATGAAGAACTACGGCTTGTCGCCGCGCTGGCCGCCGGGGCATTGAGTAATGCGCTGTTAATTGAACAACTGGAAAGCCAGAACATGCTGCCGGGGTCGTCAGGCGTGTTTGAACCGATAAAAGAGACGCACATGATCGGCCTGTCGCCGGCGATGACGCAGTTGAAAAAAGAGATCGAGATTGTGGCGGGCTCCGATCTTAACGTGCTGATCGGCGGTGAAACGGGGACCGGTAAAGAGCTGGTGGCGAAAGCTATTCACCAGGGCTCCCCCAGAGCGGTCAATCCGCTGGTCTATCTCAACTGCGCCGCGCTGCCGGAAAGCGTGGCGGAGAGCGAGTTGTTTGGTCATGTAAAAGGGGCTTTTACCGGGGCTATCAGTAATCGTAGCGGTAAGTTCGAAATGGCGGATAACGGTACGCTGTTTCTGGATGAGATTGGCGAACTGTCGCTGGCGCTACAGGCCAAGCTACTTCGCGTGTTGCAGTATGGCGATATTCAGCGCGTCGGCGACGATCGTAGCCTGCGCGTGGATGTGCGAGTGTTGGCGGCGACCAACCGTGACCTGCGTGAAGAGGTGCTGACGGGGCGTTTTCGCGCCGATCTGTTCCATCGCCTGAGCGTTTTCCCGCTCTTTGTGCCGCCGCTGCGCGAGCGCGGCGATGATGTGGTGCTGCTGGCGGGCTATTTTTGCGAGCAGTGCCGGCTGCGGCTGGGGCTGTCCCGCGTGGTACTGAGTCCCGGCGCACGTCGCCATTTGCTCAACTATGGCTGGCCGGGCAACGTCCGGGAGCTGGAACATGCCATTCACCGTGCGGTTGTGCTGGCGAGAGCGACCCGGGCAGGGGATGAGGTGGTACTGGAGGAGCAGCATTTTGCCTTGTCAGAGGACGTTTTACCCGCGCCGCCTGCGGAAAGCTTTCTGGCGCTGCCGGCCTGCCGCAATTTGCGCGAATCGACGGAGAACTTCCAGCGAGAGATGATTCGCCAGGCGCTGGCGCAAAATAATCACAACTGGGCGGCCAGTGCGCGGGCGCTGGAAACCGACGTCGCCAACCTGCATCGGCTGGCGAAGCGTCTGGGACTGAAGGATTAGATAATCCCCGCCTGGTAGAAATCCTGCAGGTTAATGGCGCCGGTGAGTTTGCCGTTTTCATCGACCACTGGCGCGGCGGTAATTTTGCGTTTCATCAGGAGCTCTTTGGCGTCAATGGCGCGGCTTTGCGCCTGGAGCGTAATACCGTTGGGCGTCATGGCTTCGCTTACCGGCGTGGTGAGCGCGCCGCCGCCCACCAGCCAGCGACGCAGGTCGCCGTCGGTAAAGACGCCTTTCACAACATGTTGCTCATCGCAAACCGCCACCAGCCCCAGCCCGGTACGGCTAAGTTCCAGCATGGCATCCATCACGCTGGTGGCAAGCATCACCTGCGGTATTGCATCGCCCTGGCGCATCAGGTGATGCACATTATTGAGCAAACGCGCGCCCAGTGCGCCAGCCGGATGCGAACGGGCGAAATCTTCTTCGTTAAAACCGCGCGCCTGCATGACCGCCATCGCCAGCGCATCGCCCATCATCAGCGTATTGACGGTACTGGATGTCGGCGCCAGATGCATCGGACAGGCTTCACGCTCGACGGAAATATCCAGAACGGCTTTTGCCGCTCGCCCCAGCGGAGAGTGAGGTTTACCGGTCATCGCCAGCAGCGCGACGGATTTATCTTCCAGACGCGGGATGATGAGGTCGAGTTCTTTTGCGCCGCCGGAATAGGAGATAAATAACATCACGTCGCGGCTTTCAATCATCCCCAGATCGCCATGCAATGCTTCCGCCGGATGAACAAAAAAAGCGGGAGTACCGGTACTGGCAAGCGTCGCGGCGATTTTTTTACCAATATGACCTGACTTGCCAATGCCGGAAACGATCACTTTGCCTTCACAGTGAATAATGATATTGGCGGCGCGGACAAAATCATCGCCCAGACGCTCCGGCAGACGGCTGGCTTCCTGTAGCTCCAGCATTAAGGTCTGACGGCCCGCGTTTAGTAGTGCATCACTCATTGCTTTCTCCGGTTATGATTACTTCAATCCCTTTTGCTTCCAGCGCCTGACGAAATGTCGGATCGATACCCGCGTCCGTGATCAGTTTGTCGACGGTTTCCAGACTGCACACCACATTGGGGCTTTTACGACCAAATTTTGAGGAGTCCGCCATCAGAATCACCTCGCGTGCTGCATTGCACATTGCGTTACTGACGGTGTAAACCTCATTGAACGTGGTCACACCGACGTTCAGGTCAATACCGTCAGTTCCCATGAAAAGTTTATCAAAGCTGAATTGCTCAAAGGCGTTTTCCGCCAGTTGACCGTGAAACGACGCCGATTTTTTACGGAAGGTGCCGCCGGGCATCAGGATAGTTTGTTCGTTGTCCAGTTCCGATAGCGCGTTGACAATATGGAGGCTGTTGGTCATCACCGTGATGTTGCTAAAACGCGAAAGCAACGGCACCATCTGTAACACGGTACTTCCGGCGTCCAGAATAATGGAATCGCCATCATGGATATATTTCACAGCGGCTGCGGCTATCAGCGCTTTTTTGTGGGTGTTGATAAGCGTTTTGTGATCAATAGGCGGATCGGACTCTTCTTTATTCAACACCACGCCGCCATAGGTGCGGATGACGGTTCCGGCATTTTCCAGAATGACCAGATCTTTACGGATAGTGGTGCCTGTCGTGTCAAAGTACTGGGCCAGTTCTTCAACCGAGCATTTTCCCTGTTTTTGCAGGTGCTCCAGAATCGCGGCCTGACGCTGACGAGGTTTCATAGGCGTGATTACCCTGACTTATGTATTTACCCGTCATACTTCACGCTGCATGTGCGTTGGCTTTCCTCGCTCACCCCGGTCACGTACTGATGTACGCTCCTGGGATTCGCTGCGTCGCCGCCTTCCTGCAACTCGAATTATTTAGGGTATTGGTTGCAAAATGATAATTTCGCAAGCTATACGCATTCACAACGAAATTACCCATGTTTCAGTTTAAGCGCCAATGATAGTGCATTCTGCGCGAGCGAATCATGGGGAAAGATCACATCAGGCTGTAATTCATGCAAATGTTTTCCTTGCATTGCGGCAATTTTAACCGGTCTGGCGAATACCGTAAGGCCTTTCATCAATAAAGTGTCCGTCACCCGCTGCTGTTCGTCCAGCGCCACGGCAACCACCACCCGGGGCTTAAAACGCCCGCCGGAGCGCCCGACGCCGACCCGTCCCTGTTGGCTAAGTTTATCGAAAGCTCGATTAAAGCGGGAAATCTGCCAGCCGCCCAGCGCCAGCTGCGCACACCAGGCGATAACGGCGACGGTAATCAGAGTGGAAACCATAATGTGCTCCTGTTGTTTTGCCTGATGGCGGCGTAACCGTCTTATCCGGCCTACGGCGCCATCCGGCAATTCACGGTCAGAACATCACTTGACCGCCGGTTACGTTGATCGACTGCCCGGTGCAATAAGACGCTTTCGGGCTGGCATAAAATAGCAGCATGTTCAGCACATCCTGATAATCACACCCGCGTTTGAGCGGTACTTTATCAATGTAATACTGCTCCACCTCGTCGGGCTTAATGCCCAGTTTAGTGGCGTATTGCGGCAGCAGTGACTGGAACATCGGCGATTTCAACAGGTTGCCGAGCATCAACGAGTGTACGGTAATGCCGTATTCCGCCAGATCCAGCGCCAGAGACTGGGTTAACCCCACACCGCCGAATTTCGCCGCGCTGTAGCCGGAGTTGTGTTTACTGCCCACTTTGCCGGATTTAGAGTTAATCTGAATAATGCGCCCCTGAATGCCGTCGCGGATCATCAGGCGGGAAAACTCACGGGCGCAGAGGAAATAGCCCACCAGATTCACCTGTAGCGAGCGGTCAAAATCGCCCAACTGGAAATCGCTGATAAACGCCGCTTTGGCGATACCCGCGCTGTAAACCAGCAGATCGACGCGCCCGAAAATCTCGTCTACGCCGCGGGAAAGCGCCAGCACGCTCTGCTCGCTGGTGGCGTCGGCGCCAAAACCGTACGCCATACCTTCGCCAAAATCGGCGTTAATTTCCTGGGCGACATTCGCGGCTTTATCGCTTTGAATATCAACGACCGCCACGCGGTATCCTTCTTCTGCAAGCCCACGGCAAAGGAATGCCCCCAGGGTCTGGCCTCCGCCAATGACAACGGCAACTTGATTCATGTTTTTTCTCCTTAAGCGACAAACGTCAAAATACAGCCCGGCGCGATATCGTCCGGTACAGGCCCCGCAACGTGTACGGTGCCGGGAAATTCTGCTTCGCGCAGACCATCGAAGCGCAAAGTGATATGCCCCAGTTCACGCAGGTTTTGCTCGGCTACGCTGCCGACCGCCGTGACCGGATAGCAATGTTGACCCAATTCACACCGCGCGCCAGGCTGCAGCGCGCCGGTCAGTTCGCCATGACAATGGATGAAGCAAAATTCTTCGATATCCGCCGGCGCGCCTTCCCGAAACGTAATCAGCATCTGTTCGCCGAGCGCTTCCTTCGCGCTCTGGCCGATACGGGTGATGGTGGTTTGATAAATCACGCTCATGTCTGAACCTCTTATTGATAGATAAAGCCGGAAACAAACCAGGCGATAAGTACCGTGGGCGCGCCAGTCAGGAAGCGTCCGACCAGCACAGAAGGTACGCCGACGCGAACGGTGTCTTGTTTCGCTTCCGCCAGTGACAGGCCGACCGGGATAAAGTCGCAGGCCGCCTGCGCGTTAATCGCGAACAGGGCGGGAAGCGCCAGATGCGGGGGGATATTGCCCAGGCCTATCTGAACGCCGATCAGGACGCCAATGACCTGAGCGATAACCGCGCCAGGGCCGAGAAAGGGCGACAGCAGCGGGAAAGAGCAGATCAATGCCAGCGTCACCAGCCCCAGTGGATGGCTGGCTAATGGCGCCAGGCCGTGGGCGATCCAGTCGCCAAGACCTGAGGCCATAATGATGCCGATCAGCGCCGAAACGAACGCCATAAACGGCAGGATTGTTTTCAGGACCGTATCAATGGTGTCGCGACCGGACTGGAACAGTACCGCCACGGCGGAGCCCATTCCCATACCGACTTTTGCCAGCAGCCCGTCGCTCTGCTCGGTGATTTTTTTGCTGGTGTCGTAGTCACGTCCTAATGTCGTTTTGGCAGGCTGGGGACTGGCAGGCGTTTCGCCGACAAGAGTAATGTTTTCTTCTTTTACGCCGGAGACATAAATATCCTCAACAATATACTGCGCCAGTGGGCCGGACTTACCCGTCGAGTGAATATTAATGGTTGGGATCCGGCGTTTCGGGTAGATACCGCAGCGCAGCGTACCGCCGCAGTCGATAATGGCCGCGCCGATCTCCGCTTCCGGCGGTTCGCCTTCTTTAAAGCCGTCCACCGCTTGCCAGCCTGTTAGTTGCGCCAGTTTGTCGACGATCGCCGGGCGCGTACCGGCTGTGATATAGACGATCTTTTTGTCTGGCGTAACGTCCAGTTCAAGCGGGCCGCCCCAGCCGCCGGCGCCTTTCTCAATACGAACCCGTGTCATGATACCGCTCCTGTCAGATGAACTTTCTGCTCAAGTTGAATCCCCATTTTTTTCTCAAAAATAGCGGTGGTGAGATCGGTGACCCAACCGCGGAAGAAGTTCGTCACCAGACCTACCAGCAGATAGCTCACCGCGAGCGGGCCGAGAGGAAGCCCTAACGTGGTGAGTCCGCTGGCGATACCCAGATAAACAAACAGTTCGCCGGGATTGATATGCGGAAACAGACCGTTCATGGAGTGACAGCTATAGGAGGCCGCCGCGTAATAGCTCGGCTTGTACTTCTCCGGCATAAAGCGTCCCAAACTCAGGGTCATCGGATTACAAAAAACAAATGTCCCGATACACGGTAAAAGCAGGTAACGAGATAGCGGATTTCCGGCACAACGTTGGGCAAAACGCTCAATACGCTGCTGGCCGATAAAATTGATGAGCGCATTCATGATAACCAGCAGGCTTATCAGTAGCGGAAGAATACCTGTCACCATACCGGTAAACACCTCTCCGCCTTTCTGGAATAACCCGATGAACCACTCCGCACCATGTGTAATGGTTTCGATCATTGTTCTCTCCTGTAGGGTTTTTAGTTTTCTTGCTAATTTCCTGTTCATTGTAATCATGTTGAAAGATTCAAAAGTGTTATTGTGATCGCAAAATAAAAGAAAAATATTTTAAGTTGAAAGATTGCGGGGTGGGGGAGCGGATACAAACTGAAAAGAGGAGAAAGGTGATTTATTCTCTTGTGCCGCTTCCTTGTGCGGCGGGGGATGCTTTACCATACTTCTCCCTGGCTGAATTTGTTTAATGGATGTCTCATGTTCAAGCGTCGTTATGTAGCGTTACTTCCACTTTGCGTATTGCTTGCTGCCTGTAGCAGCACGCCAAAATCTTCCGAGACTCAAGCGACGACGGGCACGCCTTCCGGCGGCTTCCTGCTTGAGCCGCAGCATAACGTCATGCAAATGGGCGGCGACTTCGCCAACAACCCTAATGCGCAGCAGTTCATTGATAAAATGGTCAGTAAACACGGTTTCGACCGTCAGCAGTTGCAAGAGATCCTCTCGCAGTCTAAAAAACTGGATTACGTCCTGCGTCTGATGGACAGACAAGCGCCGACCACTCAGCCGCCCGCCGGACCAAATGGCGCCTGGCTTCGCTACCGCAAACAATTTATTACGCCGGATAATGTGCAAAACGGCGTCGCGTTCTGGAATCAGTATGAAGACGCGCTGAACCGCGCCTGGCAGGTATACGGCGTACCGCCGGAAATCATCGTGGGGATTATCGGCGTGGAAACCCGCTGGGGACGTATCATGGGGAAAACGCGGATTCTGGACGCGCTGGCGACGCTGTCATTTAACTATCCGCGCCGGGCGGAATATTTCTCCGGTGAGCTGGAAACCTTCCTGCTCATGGCGCGCGATGAGCAAGACGATCCGCTCAATCTGAAAGGTTCCTTTGCGGGCGCGATGGGCTACGGCCAGTTTATGCCATCTTCCTATAAAGAATATGCGGTCGATTTCAATGGCGATGGGCACATTAACTTGTGGGATCCGGTAGATGCCATCGGCAGTGTGGCGAACTATTTCAAGGCGCATGGTTGGGTGAAAGGCGATACGGTTGCGGTGCCGGCGAATGGTCAGGCGCCGGGACTGGCGAATGGTTTCAAAACAAAATACAGCCTCTCTCAGCTTGCCGCCGCAGGCTTAACGCCGCAGCAATCGTTGGGCAATCATCAGGAAGCCAGCCTGCTGCGTCTGGATATCGGTACGGGCTACCAGTACTGGTACGGCCTGCCGAACTTCTACACCATTACCCGATATAACCACAGCACGCATTATGCGATGGCGGTTTGGCAACTGGGCCAGGCGGTAGCGCTGGCGCGGGTGCGCTAATTTACGCTTAGGGAGGGGAGCCCCCCCTCCGCTATTATTATGGCTTTTTGGGCTGATTCTCTGCCTGCAAGTGGGATATCTTCTTTGATAGTGCCAGACTATATCCCAGACATCCCAGGCCTAAGATAATTTGACCGCCATCATACGGTTCAAAATAGCCTGACGACAATATATTCAGTACTCCCATTCCTAATGAACATACTCCACCCACAATTAACCACAGCCGTAGTTGACAGGTTTGTTTCAGTTTGTGCTGTGTGCTTTCCGTTTTTTTGAGTGACATCCTTGCTTTCTCTCCGTGCGTGTAAATTTAGCGACATGGTACTGCTATTTAGTCATGTGCTACCTCATTTCATTCTGCATAAATAACCTGCTGGCATTTTTTCGGAATCCGACTCGTAAAATCGACTGCTCGTCCCCATCTCTGGTGAGAAAGTGCTATCTTGTGCGGCAGGATTTCTAACTGACAGAGGTCATGATGACTGACAGTGAACTGATGCGGCTTAGCGAGCAGGTCGGGCTGGCGTTAAAAGCGCGCGGGGCGACCGTAACGACAGCAGAGTCCTGTACCGGCGGCTGGCTGGCGAAAGCCATTACCGACACCGCCGGAAGCTCCGCCTGGTTTGAACGCGGCTTTGTCACCTATAGTAATGAAGCCAAAGCGCAGATGATTGGCGTGCGTGAAGAGACTCTGGCGCAGCATGGCGCGGTCAGCGAACCCGTAGTGGTCGAAATGGCGATCGGGGCGCTGAAGGCCGCTCGCGCCGATTTTGCTGTCGCTATTAGCGGGATTGCCGGGCCGGATGGCGGCAGTGAAGAAAAGCCGGTTGGTACGGTGTGGTTTGCTTTCGCCAGCGTCAGCGGAGAAGGGATTACGCGTCGGGAATGCTTCAGCGGCGACCGTGAATCGGTGCGTCGACAGGCGACGACGTACGCGCTACAAACCCTGTGGCAACAATTTCTACAAAACACTTGATACTGTATGAGCATACAGTATAATTGCTTCAACAGTACGAATTCACTATCCGGTTCAATACCAAGTTGCATGACAGGAGTAATAATGGCTATCGACGAAAACAAACAGAAAGCGTTGGCGGCAGCACTGGGCCAAATTGAAAAGCAATTTGGTAAAGGCTCCATCATGCGTCTGGGTGAAGACCGTTCTATGGATGTGGAAACTATCTCCACCGGTTCGCTTTCACTGGACATCGCACTCGGTGCGGGCGGTCTGCCGATGGGGCGTATCGTCGAAATTTATGGGCCGGAATCTTCCGGTAAAACGACCCTGACGCTGCAGGTGATTGCCGCTGCGCAGCGTGAAGGTAAAACCTGTGCGTTTATCGATGCGGAACACGCGCTTGACCCTGTTTACGCACGCAAGCTGGGCGTCGATATCGATAACCTGCTCTGCTCTCAGCCGGATACCGGCGAGCAGGCGCTGGAAATCTGTGACGCGCTGGCGCGTTCAGGCGCGGTGGACGTCATTGTGGTCGACTCCGTAGCGGCGCTAACGCCGAAAGCGGAAATCGAAGGCGAAATCGGCGACTCTCACATGGGCCTCGCGGCGCGTATGATGAGCCAGGCGATGCGTAAGCTGGCGGGGAACCTGAAACAGTCCAATACGCTGCTGATCTTCATCAACCAGATCCGTATGAAGATTGGCGTGATGTTCGGTAACCCGGAAACCACCACCGGTGGTAACGCGCTGAAATTCTACGCCTCCGTTCGTCTTGATATCCGTCGTATTGGCGCGGTGAAAGAGGGCGATAATGTCGTGGGTAGCGAAACGCGTGTGAAAGTGGTGAAAAACAAAATCGCCGCGCCGTTTAAGCAGGCCGAGTTCCAGATCCTCTACGGTGAAGGCATCAACTTCTATGGCGAACTGGTTGACCTGGGCGTGAAAGAGAAGCTGATCGAGAAAGCGGGCGCATGGTACAGCTACAACGGCGAGAAGATTGGCCAGGGCAAAGCGAACGCGACTACCTGGCTGAAAGAGAACCCGGCGACAGCGAAAGAGATCGAGAAAAGGGTTCGTGAATTACTGTTGAGTAATCAGAATGCCACGCCCGATTTCGCCGTTGACGATAGCGAAGGCGTTGCAGAAACCAACGAAGATTTTTAATCATCAGGTGATGGTGGGTCGGACAAAACGAAGCCGCCATTCAGCAAAACGTTAAATTACCATCAAGGGCTGCATTTATGCGGCCCTTTTGGCATTTACCCCTGTTAAGGTTTTTTATGAGTGAACCCACATCGCGCCGTCCCGCTTATGCTCGTCTCCTTGATCGTGCGGTACGTATTCTTGCTGTCCGCGATCACAGCGAGCAGGAATTACGGCGTAAACTCTCCGCGCCGGTGATGGGCAAAAATGGGCCGGAAGAGATTGATGCGACGGCAGACGATTATGAACGCGTGATCGCCTGGTGCCACGAACATCACTATCTTGATGACGAGCGCTTCGTGATGCGCTTTATCGCCAGTCGTAGCCGCAAAGGCTATGGCCCGGCACGTATTCGCCAGGAGTTGAATCAGAAAGGCATTTCCCGTGAATCGACTGAAAAAGCGATGCGAGAATGTGAAATTGACTGGAGTGAAATGGCACGTGAACAGGCCGTTCGCAAATATGGCGAGCCGCTCCCTTCAAACTTTTCAGAAAAGGTTAAGGTACAGCGCTTTTTGCTCTATCGCGGGTATCTGATGGACGATATCCAGCAAATATGGCGAAATTTTGCAGATTGAGCGCATACGGGATTTTACTTCCCGGTAAAGAAAACTTATCTTATTCCCACTTTTTCCGTCTGGACGCGGGTTGCTTAACGGCGAACAGCGTCTGCGACGAATATTCCTTAAATACACAAAATCATTCAAGCCGCATCAAAGCGGCAAGTGAGCCTCGGGAACGCGTGACCGGGAAACTCGCAGCCAACGCAGAGGCGGCCTGAAGGATGAAGTGTAGCTTGATTTCAGGATAATTATGAGCAAGAGCACCGCTGAGATCCGTCAGGCGTTTCTCGACTTTTTCCATAGTAAAGGGCATCAGGTAGTTGCCAGCAGTTCCCTGGTGCCTAACAATGACCCCACTCTGTTGTTTACCAATGCCGGGATGAACCAGTTCAAGGATGTTTTCCTTGGGCTCGATAAACGTAATTATTCCCGTGCAACCACTTCCCAGCGTTGCGTACGCGCGGGGGGGAAACACAACGATCTGGAAAACGTCGGATACACTGCACGTCACCATACTTTCTTCGAAATGCTGGGCAACTTCAGCTTCGGCGATTACTTCAAACACGACGCCATTCAGTTCGCATGGGAATTACTGACCGGTGAAAACTGGTTTGCTCTGCCAAAAGAGCGTTTATGGGTCACCGTCTATGAAACCGACGACGAAGCCTATGAGATCTGGGAAAAAGAAGTCGGCATCCCGCGCGAGCGTATTATCCGTATTGGCGACAATAAAGGCGCGCCATACGCATCGGATAACTTCTGGCAGATGGGCGATACCGGTCCCTGCGGTCCGTGCACCGAAATCTTCTACGATCATGGCGACCACATCTGGGGCGGCCCTCCGGGAAGCCCGGAAGAAGACGGCGATCGCTATATTGAGATCTGGAACATCGTCTTTATGCAGTTCAACCGTCAGGCTGACGGGACGATGGAACCATTGCCGAAACCGTCTGTAGATACCGGTATGGGGCTGGAGCGTATTGCCGCGGTACTGCAACACGTTAACTCTAACTATGACATCGACCTGTTCCGCACGTTGATTGAAGCGGTAGCGAAAGTCACCGGCGCCACCGATTTGGGTAATAAATCGCTGCGCGTTATCGCCGACCACATCCGTTCTTGCGCATTCCTGGTTGCCGATGGCGTGCTGCCGTCGAATGAAAACCGTGGCTATGTGCTGCGTCGCATTATTCGTCGCGCGGTTCGTCACGGCAACATGCTGGGCGCGAAAGAGACCTTCTTCTACAAGCTGGTTGGGCCGCTGATTGAGGTAATGGGCTCCGCAGGCGAAGAGTTGAAACGTCAGCAGGCGCAGGTCGAACAGGTTCTGAAAACGGAAGAAGAGCAGTTCGCCCGTACGCTGGAGCGCGGTCTGGCGCTGCTGGATGAAGAACTGGCGAAATTGCAGGGCGACACCCTGGACGGCGAAACCGCTTTCCGTCTGTATGATACTTATGGTTTCCCGGTCGATCTAACGGCGGACGTCTGCCGTGAGCGCAACATCAAAGTCGATGAAGCCGGTTTTGAAGCCGCTATGGAAGAGCAACGCCGTCGCGCGCGCGAAGCTAGCGGTTTTGGCGCGGACTACAACGCGATGATCCGCGTTGATAGCGCTTCTGAATTTAAAGGTTATGACCATCTGGAACTGAACGGCAAAGTGACTGCGCTGTTTGTCGATGGTAAAGCGGTTGAAGCGATTAACGCGGGACAGGAAGCTGTTGTCGTGCTGGATCAGACCCCATTCTATGCGGAATCAGGCGGTCAGGTTGGCGATAAAGGCGAGCTGAAAGGCGCTGGATTTACTTTCGCTGTGGACGACACGCAAAAATATGGTCAGGCGATTGGTCACCTCGGCAAATTGTCTGCGGGCGCTCTGAAAGTGGGCGATGCGGTACAGGCTGACGTAGATGAAGCGCGCCGCGCACGTATCCGTCTGAACCACTCCGCCACGCACCTGATGCACGCGGCGTTGCGCCAGGTGCTTGGGACACACGTTGCGCAGAAAGGTTCGCTGGTTAGCGATAAAGTGCTGCGCTTCGACTTCTCGCACAATGAAGCGATGAAGCCGTCGGAGATTCGTGAGGTTGAAGATTTGGTGAATGCGCAAATTCGCCGCAACCTGCCGATTGAAACGAACATCATGGATCTCGACGCGGCGAAGGCGAAAGGGGCCATGGCGCTGTTTGGCGAGAAATATGACGAACGTGTACGCGTTCTGAGCATGGGCGATTTCTCTACTGAACTGTGCGGCGGTACTCACGCCAGTCGTACCGGTGATATCGGTCTATTCCGTATTATCTCTGAGTCCGGCACCGCAGCGGGCATTCGTCGTATTGAGGCGGTAACCGGTGAAGGCGCTATGGCCACCGTTCATGCGCAAAGCGATCGCTTAAACGATATTGCGCATCTGCTGAAGGGCGACAGCCAGAATCTGGGCGACAAAGTGCGTGCCGTGCTGGAACGTACACGTCAGCTGGAAAAAGAGTTGCAGCAGTTGAAGGACCAGGCCGCAGCGCAGGAGAGTGCAAATCTTTCCAGTAAAGCGGTCGATCTCAACGGCGTGAAGCTCCTGGTTAGCGAGCTTGCTGGTATTGAGCCGAAAATGCTGCGAACCATGGTTGATGATCTGAAAAATCAACTGGGGTCTACCGTTATCGTACTGGCAACGGTTGTTGAAGGTAAGGTTTCTCTGATTGCGGGCGTGTCGAAGGATGTGACCGACCGGGTTAAAGCAGGGGAATTGATTGGGATGGTCGCTCAGCAGGTGGGCGGTAAGGGTGGCGGTCGTCCGGACATGGCGCAAGCCGGTGGTACGGATGCGGCAGCTCTGCCTGCAGCGTTAGCCAGTGTACAAGGCTGGGTCAGCGCAAAATTGCAATAATTATAAGCGTTCGTTGGCGCCGCAGCTCGTGCTGCGGCGTTTACGTCAACGCTATCGACAACGATAAAGTCAGGTTGAAGTTTTGTATATCGGCTAAACTTAGGTTTAACAGAATGTAATGCCATGACTGCTTACACCTAAGGTGTTTGTCATCGCTTACTTTTTGGCGTTATATGATGGATAATGCCGGGATACAGAGAGACCCGACTCTTTTAATCTTTCAAGGAGCAAAGAATGCTGATTCTGACTCGTCGAGTTGGTGAGACCCTCATGATTGGCGATGAGGTCACCGTGACAGTTTTAGGGGTGAAGGGCAACCAGGTGCGTATTGGCGTGAACGCCCCGAAAGAAGTTTCTGTCCATCGTGAAGAGATCTACCAGCGTATCCAGGCTGAAAAATCCCAGCAGTCCAGTTACTAAGGTTTTCGCGTCTCACTTTTCGGGTGAGACGCAGCCTCTCTTCTCGCTCGCCCGCGTTGTCCCTTCATGACTTTTTTCAACCTCACTGTTGATATGGTGCGCTTTTGGCGGCCAGCGTGTCATCAAATTATCTGTTGATAAAACACTCTTTTTGGCTTTTTTACAGACTAATTGAGCGTGAAGTGTGCAAACGATAAAAGCTCTGGAAAAATTGTTTGACTTATAAGTCCCAGAAAGTAATATGTGCGCCACGCAGCGACGATGAGCAGAACAAGTTCTTCGAAGCACTCGTAAGAGGCGTGTGGTGAGGTGGCCGAGAGGCTGAAGGCGCTCCCCTGCTAAGGGAGTATGCGGTCAAAAGCTGCATCCGGGGTTCGAATCCCCGCCTCACCGCCATTTGCATCCGTAGCTCAGCTGGATAGAGTACTCGGCTACGAACCGAGCGGTCGGAGGTTCGAATCCTCCCGGATGCACCATC
>NZ_JBGDUQ010000002.1:603445-681185 GCF_046552175.1 Salmonella sp. SAL00672
ATAGAGTACTCGGCTACGAACCGAGCGGTCGGAGGTTCGAATCCTCCCGGATGCACCATCTCTTACTTGATACGGCTTTCACCGCGGTATCAATATCGGCAGTAAAGCAAGTTTTCCGATGCATCCGTAGCTCAGCTGGATAGAGTACTCGGCTACGAACCGAGCGGTCGGAGGTTCGAATCCTCCCGGATGCACCATATTCTCCGTACTTTCAGTGATGAAGATACGGATAAGATAGCGGTAATCACCGCTGGCACCAGGAAGGATAACGTTGCGTCAGCAACGGCCCGAAGGGCGAGCCGTAAGGCGAGTAATCCTCCCGGATGCACCATCTTATTTAGTGTGGCAGTAAATGCGACATCAAATCTTGTAGTAAACATCATTTCCAATGCATCCGTAGCTCAGCTGGATAGAGTACTCGGCTACGAACCGAGCGGTCGGAGGTTCGAATCCTCCCGGATGCACCATATTCTCCGTACTTTCAGCAATGCAGATAAGATAGCGGTAATCACCGCTGGCACCAGGAAGGATAACGTTGCGTCAGCAACGGCCCATAAGGTGAATAATCCTCCCGGCTACGTCACTGCCCCGCAATCGCTTTTCCCCTTATCCTGAATATACCTCTTCATCTCTATTAGCGACAAAATCAACCAATTGCGATAAAGTACTGTCTGGTTATTCGGTTTGCGAGAACACGATGTACGCACGTTATGCTGGTTTGATTTTTGATATGGACGGTACTCTCCTGGATACCGAACCCACGCATCGCAAAGCGTGGCGTGAGGTTTTGGGGCGCTATGGTCTTCGTTTTGATGAACAGGCAATGGTCGCACTTAACGGTTCGCCAACCTGGCTTATCGCCCAGTCAATCATTGAGCTTAACCATGCCGATCTTGATCCCCTGTCACTGGCGCGTGAGAAAACCGACGCGGTAAAAAGCATCCTGCTGGACTGCGTAGAACCGCTGCCGCTGGTTGAGGTGGTCAAAGCGTGGCATGGGCGGCGTCCCATGTCGGTCGGTACCGGTAGCGAAAGCGCTATCGCGGAAGCCTTGTTAGCGCATCTGGGGCTGCGTCGTTATTTTGATGCGGTTGTGGCGGCAGATCACGTACAGCATCACAAACCTGCGCCTGACACCTTCCTACTGTGCGCCCAGCGGATGGGCGTCATGCCGACGCAGTGCGTGGTATTTGAAGATGCCGATTTTGGTTTACAGGCGGCGCGGGCGGCGGGAATGGATGCCGTGGATGTCCGACTATTGTGAGTGACGGACTGTCGCTCCTGTCTCTGTTTGCCAGTAGTTTTCTCAGCGCGACGCTGTTACCCGGTAATTCTGAGGTGGTTTTGGTTGCTATGCTGGTCTCCGGCGTCAGCCATCCCTGGGTCTTAGTCTTAACAGCAACAATGGGTAATAGCCTTGGAGGGGTAACTAACGTTATTCTTGGGCGTTTCTTTCCGCTGCGCAAAACGTCGCGCTGGCAGGAAAAAGCGACTGGCTGGCTAAAGCGTTATGGCGCAGCCACACTATTATTAAGCTGGATGCCGGTCATCGGTGATTTGTTGTGCCTGTTAGCGGGATGGATGCGCATCCCGTGGGGGCGGACGATCTTTTTTTTGTGTCTTGGTAAGGCGCTGCGCTATGTTGCGCTCGCAGCGGCGACGGTTCAGGGCATGATGTGGTGGTAATAATTGTAGGTTTGGCATGTATGGCCGCCATTACAGTTATGCTTATTAAAACGATTTGGACAGGCGGGAGGTCAATTTGATCCCGGACGTATCACAGGCTCTGGCCTGGCTGGAAAAACATCCTCAGGCGTTAAAGGGGATACAGCGCGGGTTAGAGCGCGAAACGCTGCGTGTCAATGCTGATGGCACGCTGGCGACAACAGGTCATCCTGAAGCGTTAGGTTCAGCGCTGACCCATAAATGGATTACCACGGATTTTGCGGAAGCCCTACTGGAGTTTATTACGCCAGTCGATGGCGATATCCAGCATATGCTCACTTTTATGCGCGATCTCCATCGGTATACGGCCAGGAAACTGGGCGATGAGCGGATGTGGCCATTAAGTATGCCCTGCTATATTGCGGAAGGGCAGGACATAGAGCTGGCGCAGTACGGCACATCCAATACCGGGCGTTTTAAGACGCTCTATCGCGAAGGGCTGAAAAATCGTTATGGCGCTTTGATGCAAACCATCTCCGGCGTACATTACAATTTTTCATTACCGATGGCGTTCTGGCAGGCGAAATGCGGCGTTACGGAAGGCGAAGCGGCAAAAGAAAAAATTTCTGCCGGCTATTTTCGTCTGATTCGCAACTATTACCGTTTTGGCTGGGTCATCCCCTATCTATTTGGCGCGTCTCCGGCCATTTGTTCCTCTTTCCTGCAAGGAAAGCCAACCACATTACCGTTTGAAAAAACGGACTGCGGCATGTACTACCTGCCGTATGCGACGTCGCTGCGTTTGAGTGATTTGGGCTATACCAATAAGTCGCAAAGCAATCTCGGAATTACGTTTAACGATTTGCATGAGTATGTGGCAGGTCTGAAGCGGGCGATTAAAACCCCTTCCGAGGAGTACGCGCGGATTGGTGTGGAAAAAGACGGTAAGCGGCTACAGATTAACAGCAACGTTCTGCAAATTGAAAATGAGCTGTACGCGCCCATTCGTCCCAAGCGCGTGACGCGCAGCGGCGAATCGCCTTCTGACGCGCTTCTGCGTGGTGGTATTGAGTATATTGAAGTTCGTTCTCTCGATATTAACCCGTTCTCACCGATCGGCGTAGACGAGCAACAGGTGCGCTTCCTCGATCTGTTTATGGTCTGGTGCGTATTGGCCGATGCGCCGGAAATGAGTAGCGATGAGCTGTTATGTACGCGTACAAACTGGAATCGCGTTATTCTGGAAGGGCGTAAGCCGGGCCTGACGTTAGGCATTGGCTGTGAAACTGCGCAGTTCCCGCTGCCCAAAGTAGGGAAAGATCTCTTCCGCGATCTGAAACGCGTGGCGCAAACGCTGGACAGTATCCACGGGGGAGAGGAGTATCAAAAGGTGTGTGACGAGTTGGTCGCCTGCTTTGATAATCCTGAACTGACATTCTCCGCCCGGATCTTACGGTCTATGATTGATGAAGGCATTGGCGGCACCGGGAAAGCGTTCGGTGAGGCTTACCGTAATCTGTTACGCGAAGAGCCGCTGGAGATTTTACAGGAAGAAGAGTTTATTGCTGAACGTGACGCTTCAGTACGTCGTCAGCAGGAGATTGAGGCGGCGGATACCGAGCCGTTTGCCGCGTGGCTTGCAAAACACGCCTGACCCAAAAGAAAAAGGCCACTCACGGAGTGGCCAAAATTTCATCGCTGAAAACAGGGATGATGATAACAAATGCGCGTCTTTCATATACTCAGACTCGCCCCGGAACAAAGAGTTCAGTTTATTTTTAAAAAATTATCGGAGGTGACTAAATGCCATTATTAGATAGCTTCGCAGTCGATCATACCCGGATGCAAGCGCCGGCGGTCCGGGTTGCAAAAACGATGAACACCCCGCATGGCGACGCAATCACCGTGTTTGATCTGCGTTTTTGCATTCCGAACAAAGAAGTGATGCCGGAAAAAGGGATTCATACGCTTGAGCATCTGTTTGCTGGCTTTATGCGCGACCACCTCAACGGTAACGGCGTTGAGATTATCGATATCTCGCCGATGGGCTGCCGCACCGGCTTTTACATGAGCCTGATTGGCACGCCGGACGAGCAGCGTGTTGCCGACGCCTGGAAAGCGGCGATGGCGGATGTGCTGAAAGTGCAGGATCAAAACCAGATCCCGGAGCTGAACGTTTACCAGTGCGGTACGTATCAGATGCACTCGCTCAGTGAAGCGCAGGACATTGCCCGTCATATTCTGGAGCGTGATGTGCGCGTGAACAGCAATAAAGAGCTGGCGCTGCCGAAAGAAAAACTGCAGGAATTGCATATTTAGTCTTATTGGTAAGCGGTTCCAGTATTTAAATTAACCCCGGTTTATGGCCGGGGTTTTTTATTGCTTAATATAATTTGCGTTTATTATATTTGCGGCGAGAATACATTTTAAATTAAGTAATGCCTGGCCTGTTAAATAATAAAATGTGATCTGGTAAACAGAAAAGGCGGATAACTCACGATGCCAGAGTGTATTGATCACATAAACTAAAAATCATAAATAATTAATAGAAAAACATAATGGAATGCGCCAGATATCCAGGTAATAACAAGACTCTACTAATAGCCGGTCGATGGGGTTTTTAGCAAATCTTATCTGGTATACATCAAACTTAAGGGATAAAAAATGAAGGCTAAATATTTGGCGCTGATGATCGGTGCTTGCTTTTCTCATAACCTTTGGGCAGCGAATAATATCACTATTGAGCAGCGTCTGGCTGAACTGGAGCAACGTGTTGTTAATGCTGAAAAACGGGCATCCGATGCCGAGGCGCAAATTCGCTCGTTGAAACAGCAGCAGGTCGCCGCTACGCCGACGGTGAATGTCCAGTCCGCCGAGCCCATTGCAGCAGATAAAACGCCGCCGAAGCTGACCTTATCCGGATTCAGCGATATTAAGTTCTATGGCGATGTCGAATTTAATATGGATGCGGCAAGCCGTTCCGGTAGCCTGACCTCGATGAGAACGTCAGCGAATAAAGATTGGGCATCAGGAACCAATGAACGCTGGGATATTAACGGACGCCTGTTGCTGGGCTTTGATGGCTACCAGCGGCTGGACAACGGTAATTTTGCCGGATTCTCTGTACAGCCTCTGGCGGACCTGACCGGAAAAATGAACCTTGATGATGCCGTTTTCTTCTTTGGTCGTGAGAATGACTGGAAAATTAAGGTTGGTCGTTTTGAAGCCTACGATATGTTCCCGCTGAATCAGGATACGTTTATTGAATATTCGGGGAATACAGCGAACGATCTTTACAGTGACGGTTACGGCTATATCTATATGATGAAAGAAGGACGGGGACGTAGCGACAGTGGGGGTAACTTCCTGCTGAGTAAAACCATCGACAACTGGTATTTCGAAGTTAACACATTGCTGGAAAATGGCAGTACGTTATATACCGAGAAGCAGTACCACGGAATGGATTTAACCAACGATAAAAACGTGGCTTACGTCCGTCCGGTTATCGCCTGGCAAAACGGGCGTTTTTCAACGGCGATAGCGATGGAAAGTAACGTCGTTAACAACGCCTATGGCTATTATGAGAATGGGAAGTGGATCGATCAGTCAGATCGTACGGGCTATGGTTTTACCATGACCTGGAATGGTCAAAAAACTGACCCGGAAGATGGCGCAGTGATTAACCTGAATACCGCCTATATGGATGCGACCGATGAGACAGATTTTACTGCTGGGGTGAATGCGTTGTGGCATCGATTTGAACTGGGTTATATCTATGCGCATAACAAAATCGAAGCCTTTAATGCTACCAATATCGATGCCGTTTGTGAGGACGATTGCTGGGTCACCGATCCCGGCAATTATGACATTCACACTATTCATGCCTCATATTTATTCCCCAACGTGATGGATATGAAAAACTTTAACATCTACCTCGGCGCCTATGCTTCATGGGTAGAGGCCAATCCGAATAATGGCGATAACAGTGAAGATGCGCGTTACGGCGGGCGTCTGAGATTCAAATATTTCTTCTGATTGTTGGTCTACTAAAAAAGGGATCCGCAGATCCCTTTTATCAGATAGTTAGTGCGCGCCGCCACCGCCGCCGCCCGCACCGAAGGGCGGTTTGGCGAACCACACCAGGCCGAGCAGCACCAGGAAGATCCCCGCCGACATCCAGAAGATTTCGTTGGCGGAAATAATCAGCCCCTGATTCGTGATTTGCTGGGCTATCCAGCCTGACGCCTGTTGGTGCGTCATCCCTAAGCCTTCCAGTTTATCGTACATAGCCTGAGCGTTTGGATTATACGCCGTAATCGACTCCGTGAGCTGAGCATGGTGTAGCGACTCACGATCGGTCCACATAGTGGTGGTAATCGAGGTGCCGATGGAACCTGCCAGCGTTCGCGTGAAGTTCGACAGGCTTGATGCCGCCGCCAGCCGTTCTGGCGGTAACCCGGAGAGCGTAATGGTGGTCAGCGGCATAAAGAAGCAGGCGACGGCAAATCCCTGAATAAACTGCGGCCATGCGGAAGCGCCGAAATCCATACCCGGTTCGAACGTCCAGGCGCGCCAGTAAAAACAGACGGCGTACATAATGAAGCTGAACGTGACCAGCCTGCGCATATCCAGTTTATGCGCGAAGCGTCCGATAATCGGCGACAAAATTACCGGAATAATGCCGACTGGCGCCGACGCCAGACCTGCCCACGTTGCGGTATAGCCGTACACCTCTTGCAAAAGCTGCGGCAGTAGAACAATGGCGCCGAAATAGAGCATATAGGCAAGGCTGATGCACAAGCAGCCAATCGTGAAGTTACGCGATTTAAAAAGAGAAAGATCGACGATAGGGTGATCGTCGGTCAGTTCCCAGACGATCAGGAAACTGATGGCGATGACGGCGACCACGGTCAGGATGATAATTTCCTGTGAGGAGAACCAGTCCAGCTCTTTACCGCGATCGAGCATAATTTGCAGGCTGCCGATGCCAATCACCAGTAACGCCAGCCCGACGGCGTCAATACGTCGCCGTTCGGTATGCGTTTCACGTCCGCGCAGCGTGTGTAACGTCATCAGGACGACGGCGATGCCAATCGGCACGTTGATGAAGAAAATCCATCCCCAGTGGTAATTATCACTGATGTAGCCCCCCAGAATCGGGCCGCAAATCGGCGCGACAATGACGGTCATTGACCAGAGCGCCAGCGCAATGGAGCGCTTTGCAGGCGGATAGTTATTCAGCAACAGGCTTTGCGAGAGCGGAATCAGCGGCCCGGCGACCACGCCCTGCACCACGCGGAAGAAGATAAGCATATTCAGGCTGCTGGATACGCCACAGGCCCAGGAGGCCGCGGCAAAGGCGACCGTCGACCACATGAACAGTTTGACTTCGCCAAAACGTTTCGCCAGCCAGCCGGTTAAGGGAATCGAGATAGCGTTCGCCACCCCGAAAGAGGTGATAACCCATGTCCCCTGGCTTAGGGAAGAACCCAGGTTCCCGGCGATGGTCGGAATCGCCACGTTGGCAATGGTGGAGTCCAGCACCTGCATGAATGTCGCCAGCGACAGCGCGATCGTCATGATGACGAGCTGCGCGCCCTCCAGCGGTTTTTGCTGTTGCATCACACGCACCTCAGGATTAACCCGCGTTAGCCTGTACGATGTCGTCGATCAGTTTATTGACCGGCGCGAGATTAATTTCGCGTGCGTTACTTTCGGCAACCGGCGTCGTTCGTACCTGGCTGGCCAGTACCTGACCGTCGCGATTAGCGGTATCCACGGTGACCAGCGTCGATAAACCAATACGCAGCGGATGTTGTTCTAACTGGCGGGCGTCCAGTTCGACGCGTACCGGCAGACGTTGAACCACTTTAATCCAGTTACCCGTCGCATTTTGCGCGGGCAGCAGGGAGAAGGCGCTGCCTGTCCCCATATCCAGACCGACGACTTTACCGGTGTATTTTACGTCGTCGCCATAAATGTCAGTAATAATCGTCACTGGCTGCCCAATGCGCATATTCGCTAATTGGGTCTCTTTAAAGTTAGCGTCCACCCACAGATCGGTTGCAGGCACGACGGCCATCAGCGGCGTGGTGGGGCTGATCTGCGCGCCAGGCTGGACGGCGCGGCGGGAGACATAACCGGTCATTGGGCTGACGATGCGAGTACGCTCCAGCGCCAGCCAGGCGTTACGCACTTCGGTCGCCGCTTGTTGAACCGCAGGCTGATCTTCCAGATTACTGTTGAGTATCATTGCCTGGTTGGCATTGTACTGTTGAATGGCGACATCCAGCTGTGCCTGCGCGCTGGCGACGGCATCGCGGGCGTGTTGCAGTTCTTCACGGCCAATAAGATTGGCGTTACCCAGCGGCACACGACGGTTAAGGTCGCTTTGCGCTTGCGCCAGGGCGGTTTTTTGCACGTCGATATTCGCCTGCAACTGCTTGCTGTTAATCATCAACTGGTGTGTCTGGCGCACGCTGGAGGCCAGTGCCGTTTTGGCTCTTTCAAACGCTTGTTTGGCGTCAGTCTGATCGAGCGTGACCAGAACATCGCCCTCTTTTACAAAGTCGGTGTTATCAGCCCAGACTTTCGTCACGCTGCCTGACACCTGCGCCATGATTTGAACCTGGTTCCCTGCCACGTAAGCATCATCTGTCTCTTCAATATGACGCAATACTAAAAACCAATAAATTCCATATGCCACGGCAATAATAACAAAGAGCAAGGTAAGAAGTAGCAGCGCTGTTTTGCGTTTGCCTTTCTTCTTAGCCGGTTGCTGCGGGGGTTGGATCTCCGCATTTGCGCTCATGTTGTTCTCCACGATCTTATTATTCACATCGGCTGAGCCGACCTGTTGTCAGAAAGGCCAGCAGTAATGCGTGCCGGCCTGTCCGCTTTCCTGTTATTAATCTGGATTTTTGAGCGGGTCGGCGCTTTAGCGCAGCGCCTCAAGAACAGTGCCTTCCTGCTCCATTTGATCAAGACGCGTCAGGAGTTTACGAGTGATGTGCTCAAGTTGATCTTTTTCGGCTGTGCTAAGTGATGACCAGAGTTGATGCAGACAATGATGCTGAGGCGGAAGCACTTCTTGCAAAAATGCCTGGCCTTTCTCCGTTAATTGCAGATGCAGGCAACGGCGGTCGTTATCGCTCTCACGACGCTCAATCCAGCCGCGTTTTTCCAGCTCATCTGCAATGCGTGTCGCATTGGTGCGAGATGAACCCAGCGCGCAGCTTAATTCAGACGGCTGAATACTGTGGTTTTCCTGAGACTCCAGCGTAATCAACGCCATAAACAACGTCTCGTTAATCCCTTGAGCCTTCAGCATCTTATTGCGGTTTTCCAGGAGCTTGCCTTGCATGTGCATACAAAGACGAGTCAAAAGAATTTCCTGATAAGGAAAGTCTTCGTGACGGCTGGCGCGAAATTTTAGCATTTGTTCAATGGGCGTAAACGAACTATCCATTTGGGCATGACCTCATTAATTTCAGCCGATATAGTAACGACAGTGACAAATAAAGTAAATGTATTATTAATACAAAATCATTCTTTCAGGCTATAAAGCAACCAATGATACGCAGACTGAGACGCCAGCGGGAACATTGGGCCCGGTAAAGCGCCGCCTGCGGCAAATCCAGGAATGACGAGAAAAGCGTGAGTGCCTGCATGAAAAAATCAGGAGAGAACGATAAGCGGGAGGGGCGAAAGCCGGGTAAACGGCCTTACAACCCGATGCAAAAGCCACCGGAATATCACGGATAGCTATCGGTGAACGACCTTCGAATCCTTGAACGGGCGCTATTGGCCTGGGAGCAGATGGGGATGCAGGGCTTTCCATAGAATTATATTATTCTTCACCGGTATAAAAATAACCATGATAAATGAATAGCATAACCTTAACAGACTGGGGAGCTCCTTAACACCCTAAGGAGCTTAAACAAAGGTAAACGCTCACTATCCGCTTAATTTACGGCTTCCTGTCGGTGAAAACCTCGCCACCAGACCAGTAAATTAAGTAAGGCTACCGTGACACCCGCCAGACAAACGCCGGCCCAGCCAGCATGTTGCCAGGCGGAGGCGGAAATCAGCGACCCCGCGGCGCCACCGATAAAGTAGCTGGTCATATAGCCGGCGGTGAGCCGGTTACGCGCATCCGGATGCAAACGATAGATGACCGTCTGATTGGTGATATGTACCCCCTGAACGGTGAGGTCCAGTACCAGAATGCCAATAATCAGCGCCAGTACCGAGGTGTGCCCAAGCCAGATAGCCAGCCAGGAGAGTAACAGCAGCAGTAAGCCGAACGTGGTGGTGAGGTGAGATTTACCTTTATCGGCAAATCCGCCAGCCGGACGCGCGCCTAAAGCGCCGGCGGCCCCCGCCAGGCCAAACAGGCCAATCATCCCCTCGGAGTAGCTAAACGGCGGCGCGGCGAGCAAAAAGGCCATTGATGTCCAGAGGATGCTGAAATTAGCAAAGGTCAGACAGCCCAGCAGTGCGCGGGTACGCAGCAGCTTATCGTGAATAAACAGGCTGAATACAGAACCCAACAGTTGCGGGTAGTTAAGATGGGTGTCGGATTTGAGCTTTGGCAGTCCGCGCCATAACGCGACGGCCATCAGCGCCATCAGCGCCGACGCTACCCAAAATACGGTGCGCCAACCGCCGAGGTTTGCCAGCAGTCCGGCGACCGTTCGCGCCAGCAGGATCCCCAGCAACAGGCCGCTCATAATGGTGCCGACCACTTTACCGCGGGTGGCGGGCGTCGCAAGTGTGGCGGCCAGCGGAACCAGAATCTGCGCCACCACGGAGAACAGTCCGGTTAAGGCCGTTCCGAGTATCATCATGCTAAGCGACTGACTGCTGGCGGTGATCAGCATTCCGCCAGCCGCCAGCAACGTCATGGAGACAATCAGCGTTCGGCGTTCAAACATGTCGCCGAGCGGCACCAGAAACAACAGGCCAGCGGCATAGCCCAACTGCGCGGCGGTAACGATAAACCCTGCGGAGCTGGCGGAAAGCGAAAAGTGATGCGCGATGGTATCAAGCAGCGGCTGGGCGTAGTAGTTGCTGGCGACCGCCAGACCCGTGGCCACAGACATTAAAACGATCAGCGCCGGGCTAAGCCCATGAGTGGGTTTCGTCATTATGGTAATCGTGATTTAGATAATTATTTCCTGGGAAAACAATCATAGCGGATGTTGATGAATAAAGGGGAACAGTGACGTGATGAATCGTGCGCTTTGAGGAGAGATTGAATAGACCGGATAGCGGCGCATGAACTGCGCCTTATCCGGCATAAAAAACGATCTTATTTCTGCGCGGCCAGCGCTTCTTTCACCCAGCCGTCAAACTGCTGCTGGTGGGCGTTGATCCAGCCGTCCACGTGACCCTGAACATCGGCTTCAGACGATTTACCGGCATGCATCATGGCGTTCTGCGCGTTGATATCCGCCAGCGGCAGCTTCATGATGGCGAACAGTTTCGCCGCCGCCGGGTTTTTCTCCGCCCATGCCTTATTGGCGACAATATGCATGGTATTAACCGGGAACCCATAGTTCGCGCCGTTCGGCAGTTTAGTATCAATATTTTTCTGTTCGCCCGGCAGAGAGGAGAACGGCACCTGTAGCCAGACGACATCTTTACCCGGCTTCATTACGTCGCTCACCCAGTACGGGGTCCAGGTGTAATACAGCACCGGCTTGCCTTCTTTAAAACGGGTAATGGTATCAGCCATCATCGCCGCATAGTTACCGTGGCTGACCTCAACGGTTTTTTGCAGATCAAACGCTTTATTCTGGTGATTGATCACGGCTTCGCAGCCCCAGCCCGGCGAGCAGCCCATCATGTCCGCTTTTCCGTCGCCATTGGTATCGAAGATTTTGGCGATTTTCGGATCTTTTAGCTGAGCGATATTGGTGATGTTGTACTGCTCGGCGGTTTTTTTATCGATCAGATAGCCCTGCGCAGCGCCGGAGACGAAGATGCCCTCGCGGTAAAACTTTTTGTCTCCGCCTGCTGCGGCATACATATCATCATGCAGCGGCTGCCAGTTCACGGCGGTAAACGTCGCATCGCCAGAGGCGATGGAGGTATAGCCTACGTTGTAATCGACTTCACTCGGCTTATTTACGGTATAACCCAACTTTTCCAGCGCCCGGCTGACCAGTAACGTCTGGAAGGACTCTTCAGAAATCGTGCTTTGGATAGGTTGAACGGTAATGCCTTTGCCAGGCAGGTCGGCAGCGAAAGCGCTGGCGGTGACAAGGGTGGCAAACGCTGAGGCAAATATCACAGTATGTCGCATCGTTGTTCCTTTAATTATGGTAGGGAGTTGTAAGCCCGGTAAGCGTAGCGTCACCGGGCGTCAGGAGAGTTACTTAACGAAAGGGCGGGTGATTAGCCCAACAGGACCGGTGGTATACCAGCGACGGTTACCGCGGCTACGCGAGTCGCGCCCGACGGCCTGCGTCAGACGGTCCAGAATGATGGCGAGAATCACAATGCCGACGCCGCCGACGGTTGCCAGCCCCATATCAAGACGACCAATGCCGCGTAGTACCATCTGGCCAAGCCCACCGACCGCAATCATCGAGGCGATGACGACCATTGAGAGAGCCAGCATCAGCGTCTGATTAACGCCTGCCATAATGGTGGGCATCGCCAGCGGTAGCTGTACTTTGAACAACATTTGGCGCGGGCTGGCGCCGAACGAGCGCGACGCTTCAATTAAGTCGGCAGGCACCTGGTTAATGCCCAGGATCGTCAGGCGTACAATCGGCGGTAGAGCAAAAATAATCGTCACCACCACGCCCGGCACGTTACCGATGCCGAATAACATGACAATCGGCACCAGATAGACAAACGCGGGCGTGGTCTGCATCGCATCCAGCAGCGGACGAACTATTTTGGCCGCGCGCGGGCTGCGCGCCAGCCAGATTCCCATCGGTAATCCGATCACGACGCAGAACAACAGGGCGGTCAATACCAGCGCCAGGGTAATCATCGCCTGCGACCAGGCGCCGATCGCGCCGATGGCGATCAGCGATATCAGCGTTGCGATCCCCATGCCCACGCCGGAAACCTGCCAGGCAATCAGCGCAAAGAGAATAATCGCCACAGGGGCGGGCATTCCCAGCAGCAGTTGCTGAAAGCCGTTAAGGATGTAATCCACCGGCACACGAATCCCCTGAAAAAGGGGACGGAAATGGGTGACGACCCAGTCGATTCCCTCTGTGACCCAGCTATCCAGCGGGATCAGCGTCTTATGGAACGGGTCCAGAAGAGAAAAGTGTTCAGGGGCTGGCGCGGGCGCGCTGTTCAACCAGTCGGTACTGCCGCCGTCCGTGGCTACGCCTGCCGGTGTTCCCCAGGCATCAGCCGTTTGCGTCGTAGTATCGGCCACCTGTGCGGTATCCCACGGATTCGTTTGATCAGCCATTGTTACCCCCCTCGCGATCTAAAGCCTGTAGCAACATACGTTTTGAAATAATGCCAACATACTGGTGTTCTTCATCGACAACCGGCACCGCGCAGGGCGCCTGGCCGACGTGAGAGAGCAACTCGCTGAGTGGGGTTTGCGCATCAACGACTAAAGGGTCGTCGATAAGCGCCGCTTCAATCCCTTGCGCCTGGCTTAATGCCGCTTTTAATGAGTCGATGGACACGACGCCCACGAATTTATTGCCACGCTCAATGACGTAACCATATTCACGGTCTTCGTCCTGTAATAATTTCAGTGCCGAACGGGGACCGAAACCTGGCGTTTTACGAATTAAGCCGACCGGACTGCGACGGGCAATATCTTTGGCGCTAAAGACCTGACTAATATCCACGCCACGGAAGAACGTGCGGACATAATCATTTGCCGGATTATTCAGGATCTCATCCGGCGTACCAACCTGTACGACCTCGCCATTTTGCATAATGGCAATCCTGTCGCCAATACGCATAGCCTCATCAAGATCGTGGGAAATAAAGACAATGGTGCGCTGATGTTTCGCCTGTAATTTCACCAGCTCATCCTGCATTTCGGTACGAATTAATGGATCGAGGGCGGAAAACGCTTCATCCATTAATAAGATATCAGGGTTGATTGCCAGCGCGCGGGCAAGTCCAACACGCTGACGCATCCCACCGGAAAGTTCATCCGGATAGGCATGAGCGTAATTTTCAAGCCCCACCTGACGCAAGGCGTCCAACGCTTTTTCGCGACGCTCTTGCGCCGCGATGCCCGCTAATTCCATACCGAATGCCGTATTATCCAGCACGGTCATATGCGGCATGAGCGCAAATGACTGGAAGACCATCGCAATCTTTTTCCTGCGCACCTCGCGAAGCTCAGCGTCTGATATTTTGGCAATATCAACGCCGTCGATCAGTACCTGTCCGCGGGTGGGTTCAATCAGGCGATTGAGAAGGCGTACCATTGTGGATTTACCCGAGCCGGATAATCCCATGATGACAAATATCTCGCCTTCTTCAATGGCCAGACTGGCGTCTTTAACGCCAAGCGATAGCCCCGTTTTTTCCAGTATTTGCTCTTTCGATAGTCCCTTTTCAATATATTTGAAGGCACGCTGTGGATGCTCTCCAAATATTTTATACAGATTCTTCACTTCTAATTTAATTGCCATGCAATAGAATGATTCCTGTTATTTACTTATGTCGATATGTTACCTGATAGAAATAGTTACCTTTTTCTACCCTAACATACTCAGAATCTGAGACAACCCTGAATTTGCTTCTGGCATGAATATTGCGAGGTGCTATCGGCTGTGATTTCCCATGATATAAGGGCTGAACGCGAATGGGGAGGGAGAGATATTTTTTGAGACAACCAGCAAAAATCCACCTGAATTGGTGGAATCCAGGTGAATAATCTCACTCGTATTGAGTGTAGAACATGTTGTAATATTTGCGCGATTTAACCCGGTATTGCTTGAAATAAAGGCATGGAAAATGTAACGTTATTTCCCATGCCCGTAAGGTTAAAAATTCCAGTCTTCGTCTTCGGTTTCGACTGTTTTCCCCATCACATAAGATGAACCTGAGCCGGAAAAGAAATCATGGTTTTCGTCGGCATTCGGCGAGAGCGCGGCAAGGATTGCGGGATTCACGTCTGCCATCTCCGGCGGAAATAACGCCTCATAACCCAGGTTCATTAAGGCTTTATTGGCGTTGTAGCACAAGAAGGCTTTGACGTCGTTAACCCAGCCGGTTTCCGCATATAACGCTTCTGTGTAGCGGATTTCGTTGTCGTACAGTTCCATCAATAAATTCAGCGCGAAAAGCTTTAACTCTTCACGCTCGATTGCCGATAGTTTTTGTAGCGCTATCTGATACTTATAGCCAATATAATAACCGTGAACCGCTTCATCGCGAATGATTAAACGAATCAGGTCGGCAGTGTTCGTGAGCTTACCGCGGCTGGAGAAATACATCGGCAGCCAGAAGCCGGAATAGAACAGAAAAGACTCTAAAAAGACGCTGGCAATCTTTTTCTTTAGCGGTTCATCGCTGACGTAATGAGCCAAAATAATCTGCGCCTTACGCTGAAGCGGCGGGTTTTCTTCGCTCCAGGCGTAGGCGGCATCAACCTCTTTCGTCTGGCACAGCGTGGAAAAAATAGAACTGTAAGAGCGGACGTGTACCGCTTCCATAAAGCTGATGTTCGACAATACTGCCTCTTCATGCGGCGTGATGGCATCTGCCATTAACGACGGCGCGCCTGCGATGTTCTGGATAGTGTCGAGCAGCGTAAGACCCGTAAACACGCGAATGGTGAGCTGCTGTTCGGCGGCGCTCAGCGTCTGCCAGGCCGGAATATCATTCGATAACGGCACTTTTTCCGGCAGCCAGAAGTTACTGGTCAGCCGGTTCCATACCTCCAGATCTTTGTCGTCCTGGATCTTGTTCCAGTTGATGGCGCTAATACGAGATAATTTCATATGGCTTTCCTTATAGCGCGCAGGATACGCAGCCTTCAATTTCAGTACCTTCCAGCGCCAACTGGCGAAGCCGGATGTAATACAGTGACTTAATACCTTTTCGCCAGGCATAGATCTGCGCTTTGTTGATATCGCGGGTCGTGGCGGTATCGGGGAAAAACAGGGTGAGCGACAGTCCTTGATCGACGTGGCGCGTGGCCTCGGCATAGGTATCAATAATTTTTTCCGGACCGATATCGTAAGCATCCTGATACATGTCCAGGTTTTCATTGGTCATAAACGGCGCGGGGTAATACACACGCCCGGTTTTGCCCTCTTTGCGAATCTCAATTTTGGCCACAATCGGATGAATGCTGGAGGTCGCATGATTAATGTAAGAAATCGAACCGGTCGGCGGCACCGCCTGCAAATTTTGGTTATAGATGCCATAGCGCATCACATCGTCGCGCAGCTTTAGCCACATTTCGCGTGTGGGCAGCGTAATGCCGCTGCGGGCAAATAGCGCCCTGACTTTCGCCGTTTTCGGTTGCCAGTCGTCCTGTAAATACTGCGTAAAATAGTCGCCGCTGGCATAGCGCGACTGCGCAAATCCGGCGAAGGTTTTGCCGCGTTCGCGGGCCAGCCGCATTGAAGTATGCACGGCATGCCAGGTAATGGTGTAAAAATAGAGATTGGTGAAATCCAACGCCTCCGGCGAACCGTAGGCAATGCCTTCTCTCGCCAGATAGCCATGCAGATTCATCTGGCCCAGACCGATGGCATGAGAGGCGGCATTACCGGCGGCTATTGAGGGTACGCTGCGTATATGGCTCATGTCCGACACCGCCGTCAGGCCGCGAATAGCGGTTTCTACGGTACGACCAATGTCCGGTGAATCCATGACGTGAGCGATATTCAGCGAGCCGAGATTGCAGGAAATGTCATGCCCGATGTGGGTATAGTCAAGGTTATCGTCGTAACGGGAGGCGCTATTGACCTGTAAAATTTCCGAGCACAGGTTGCTCATATTAATGCGCCCAGCAATGGGATTCGCGCGGTTTACCGTATCTTCAAACATGATGTAGGGATACCCGGATTCGAACTGAATCTCCGCCAGTGTTTGAAAAAAGTCACGGGCGTTAATATAGGTTTTACGCACGTGCGGATCGGCAATTAATTCATCGTACCGTTCGCTAATGGCGATATCGCCAAACGGTTTGCCGTAGCGTCGTTGTACGTCATAGGGCGAAAAGAGCGCCATTTGCGCGTTTTCTTTCGCCAGCCGGAAGGTGATATCCGGGATCACCACGCCGAGAGAGAGCGTTTTGATCCGGATTTTTTCGTCGGCATTTTCCCGTTTGGTATCCAGAAAACGCAGAATATCCGGGTGGTGCGCATGGAGATAAACCGCGCCGGCCCCCTGGCGCGCGCCAAGCTGGTTGGCATACGAAAACGCGTCTTCCAGCATTTTCATCACCGGGATCACGCCGGAAGACTGATTCTCAATGCGTTTGATCGGCGCGCCCGCCTCGCGCAGATTGGAGAGTAAAAACGCGACGCCGCCGCCGCGTTTGGAGAGTTGCAGCGCCGAATTCACCGCCCGCCCGATCGACTCCATGTTGTCTTCGATACGGAGCAGGAAGCAGGAGACCAGTTCCCCACGCTGCTGTTTACCGCAATTTAAAAAAGTCGGGGTGGCGGGCTGAAAGCGACCAGAAAGCATTTCATCGGTCAGTTGGGTGGCCAGCGTTTCGTCACCCTGCGCCAGCGTCAACGCCACCATTGTCACCCGATCTTCAAAGTGTTCCAGATAACGTTTGCCGTCGAAGGTTTTCAGCGTGTAACTGGTATAGAACTTCCAGGCGCCAAGAAACGTCTGGAAGCGAAAGCCGCTGGCGTGGGCGTGCTCGAACAGGCGGAAGACGAAGGCGCGGTCGTAACGCGCGAGGACGGCGTCATCGTAATACCCTTCCCGAACCAGCGTCTCCAGACGTTCATGCTGGCTGGCAAACGTCACGGAATGCGGGCGGACGTGGGCGGCAAAGAAGGCGTCGATCGCCTGCTGGTCCTTGTCGAACTGAATATGGCCTGCTTTATCATAAAGATTCAGCATCGCGTTCAGGGCGTGGTAATCCATGGTTTCCTGCATTACGCGCTCCGGGGTAGTTGTTGCCAAAATTCATTTACTCCTTTTCGGACGTTATCGATGTCGCGTTGTGTGCCCATGAGCTCAAAGCGGTACAGCCAGGGAACGCCACATTTTTGTGCTATCACATCGCCAGCGCATCCCCAGGCATCGCCGAAATTGCGATTACCGGAGGCGATAACGCCGCGAATGCGCGCCCGGTTGTGTTCATCATTTAAAAAGCGGATCACCTGTCGCGGCACCGCACCGGCCATCCCGCCGCCGCCGTATGACGGCACAACCAGAATGTACGGTTCGTCTACCCGAATTCGCTCCCGCTCATTGAGCGGAATACGCGTGGCAGGCAGCCCCAGACGCTGCATAAAGCGGTGCGTATTTTCAGAGCTGCTGGAGAAGTAGACGAGCGCGCTCATGCGTTTGCCGCGTGGGGTGTCGGGTGCAGACGGTTAATCATGTCCGGGCGGAAGCCAGACCAGCTCAAATCGCCTGCCATCACCACCGGTAATTGACGAAATCCTTGCGCCCGGAGCGTATCCGCTGCATCCGGCACCAGATCGACGTTCACCATCTCAAATTCAAATCCACGGCTTTCCATCGCCCGCTTTGTGGCGTGGCACTGAACACAGTTATTGCGAGTGTAAATAGTAATGCTCATGATTCGTATTTCCATTTAAAATGAGAAAACGGCGCGATGAAACGCGTCGGATTGTCGGGTGTTGATACAGGAAATACTAGATGTAGTTGAATTAAGATTCAACCATACAAGATATGGGAATTTTCGATTGATTTTAACGTCGCTGATGAACGCAGCGGGGTAGGGGCGGCATGGCTAATTTTTGCCGGATGGCGGCGTGAACGCCCGCTCCGGCCTGCAGGTTGACGCATAACAGAGTTGGCTGACATCAGCGCCATCCGGCAACAATGCGTCACATTCGCATACCGATCGCCAGACGGTTAAAGCAGTTCATTAAACCAATAGCGAAGGTCAGATCGCTGATTTCACGCGCGCTGAAATGATCGAGCAGCGGCAGGTAAACATTATCTTCAGCGTGGGTTTCAGCAATGTGCGTCACCGATTCCGCCCAGGCTAACGCCGCGCACTCTTGCTCGCTGAAATGGTGACTTACCCGCCATCCTGCCAGCGCATCTAATTTAGCTTGATTCACGCCAGCCTTACGCAGCGCTTTACTGTGCATCTCCAGGCAAAATGCACAACCATTTATTTGCGAAACACGCAGGTAAATCAGCTCCATCAGAGTGAGGTCAAGCGTGCTCTTTTCCAGCGCGTTTTTCGCCTGCACCAGAGCGCTATAAACCTCCGGGCTCAGTTCATAATAGGGTTGGCGTAACGTTGTCATCATGTTTCTCCTCGTGTTGATGACGAGCACTGTAGCACTATAATGGTCTGTAAAAGAGAGCCATATTTTTACAGAAAAAGCAGACCATATGCCGCGCTATCAGCACATTGCTCGTCAGTTAAAAACGGCCATTGAGCAAGGAGAACTCGCGCCCGGAACGCGTTTGCCTTCCAGTCGGACGTGGGCGCAGGAACTGGGCGTTTCTCGCGCCACGGTGGAAAATGCCTATGGCGAGCTGGTGGCGCAGGGCTGGCTGGAGCGACGTGGCCAGGCAGGCACGTTTGTGAGCAACGCTCTACGGTTTGAGACGGCGCCGCCGATACCCGCTGTTTTTGCCGGAGAAAGTCCGGAACCGAAACCCTTTCAGATGGGGTTACCGGCGCTGGATCTCTTTCCACGCGAGAAGTGGGCGCGAGTGATGGGACGTCGGTTGCGCACGCAGACGCGCTTCGATCTGGCATTAGGCGACGTCTGCGGCGAGGTGATTTTGCGCCAGGCGATAGTCGATTACCTGCGGGTTTCGCGTAGCATTGAATGCCTGCCGGAACAGGTATTTATTACCTCCGGATATGCGGATTCTATGCGGCTAATCCTGCGTACATTGTCTGTGCCGGGAGACAGCATGTGGGTGGAAGATCCCGGTTTTCCGTTAATTCGCCCGGTGATAACGCAGGAGGGGATTACGCTGGCGCCGATTCCGGTCGATGCGGATGGGCTGAATGTCGCGGCGGGGATGCGGGATTGCCCGCAGGGGCGCTTTGCATTGGTGACGCCCGCCCACCAAAGTCCGTTGGGGGTAGCGCTGTCGTTAACTCGCCGACGGCAACTTCTGGCATGGGCGGCGAATGTGCAGGCCTGGATTATTGAAGATGACTACGACAGCGAATTTCGTTATCACGGTAAACCGCTTCCGCCGCTCAAGAGTCTGGATGCCCCGCAGCGAGTGATTTACGCCGGAACGTTCAGTAAGTCGCTCTTTCCGGCATTACGTACCGCCTGGCTGGTGGTGCCGATAAAGCAGATTGAGCATTTCCGCCAGCAGGCGTCGCTGATGCCCTGTAGCGTACCGTTGTTATGGCAGCACACGCTGGCTGATTTTATCCGTGATGGCCATTTCTGGCGGCATCTGAAAAAGATGCGCCAACATTATGCTCAGCGACGGTTATGGATTGAAGAGGCGCTGGCAGAACAGGGATTTGTCGTGACATTACAGAAAGGCGGTATTCAATTGGTTATTGAAGTTGAAGGTGATGATAAAGCGCAGGTAGCAAAAGCGAATCAGGCCGGACTGGCGGTACAGGCGCTAAGCCGTTGGCGAGTGGTTTCGTCAGGAAAGGGGGGCATTCTACTGTCGTTTACCAATATTACTTCCGCTGGCATGGCGAAACAGGTCGCATGGCAGCTTCGACAGGTGATACGGTAACCGTTTCGCCGAATGGCGCGACCTGGGCCTGCGGCAATGATGCAGGCCCCATAAAGTATGTCGCCATCCGGCTGCGCACGTCGTTAGCGACGCAGGCTAAGCAGCGCCCCGATAAAAATCCCTACCGCTGCGGCGGTTCCTACGCTACACCAGGGTTTTTCACGCACAAACGTATCCGCGCATCCCATCGCATCACAGGCGGCTTGTTTTACGCGAGTACGACCCTGCATCCGCGCCCGGGTCTCTTTCAGCAACGCCTGTGCTTTGCGTCGCGCAGCCTCAGCTTCGTCTTTCGCATCGCTTCCCCAGGATTTAAGGACATCTTCCAGACTGTCGGCTAATCGATTGACATCATTCTGAATATCCTGAACACCATCATCGACGTCGTTTCGGTTCGGTTTGTTAAGCATATGATCCTCCATTGATTTCGATGTAGCTTTCAGTGTAGTTCATATTTTTACCTGCTGAGGCTTGTTACGGCGATATCATGCGTTTCTGGACTTTTCTGAAAGCGTTGATAACGCGCTATCGGGTAAGGTAAGCCCGCAGTACAAGAGAATGAGGATAAAATATGTATTTACGACCTGACGAGGTGGCGCGGGTACTGGAAAAGGCAGGGTTTACCGTCGATGTGGTGACGAATAAGACGTATGGTTATCGACGCGGCGAGAATTATGTTTATGTTAACCGCGAGGCGCGTATGGGGCGTACCGCGCTGATCATTCACCCCAGATTAAAAGACCGTAGCTCATCACTGGCTGACCCGGCTTCGGATATTAAAACCTGCGATCATTACCAAAACTTTCCGCTCTATTTAGGCGGCGAGACCCACGAACATTACGGTATTCCCCACGGCTTTAGCTCCCGAATAGCGTTAGAACGTTATCTGAATGGGCTTTTTGGCGACGAAAAAACCGACTAAAAGCGCGACTGGCAATGCCAGTCGCGACGCTAACTTACGCCTTAGCCTGATGATAGCTGCTCACTTTAAACAGGCGGCGACAATAATCCAGGAAGTAGCCATAAACCGCGCCCATTAACATTGAAACAACAATGTTTGAACTCACGGCGGCCACTATCTGATGCCAGCCGGCACCGACGGTCAGCAAGATGATAATATAAACGGGTGACTGAAAGGTGACATAAGCCAATACATCCGCCAGGTTTTTGGCCCATCCCGCCGGGCTTGCCTTACGCGCGACGCGCATAATCAGATCGCGGTAAACGCCGTATGGCCATGCAATCAAAATGTTGACAGGTATCGCCACCAGCCTGGAAGAAAGCGACTGCTCAAAGCTCATTCCGGAGAGGAATATCTCGATCAACATGTTCACAACAGAACAGTAAACAACCATCGCAAACGTGTCTGCTACGGCATGACGCAAGCGTGACTGTGGAGAGAACATGTTAATGCTCCTTGTAGCGTATCGATCAGAATGAGGTGATGGTTGGTAGTGAAATCATAAAGCACTTTTGTCTTTGCATAGAGTATATCACTATATAATAACTATCAACTAGTGTAATATTTTTATTTATAGGCTTTTTGTCGATAAAATACTCTGTGATTGTGTGTTTTTTGCTCGCGGCGAGATTTTCGTTGTTGTTAGTCATTAATTACTTTTAAATTAATGCATTATAATGCATTGTTTTTCTGGCGATTTTCAGCCACATTCCAAATGTTGTCAGATGCGATGTATTCTCGGCTAACGGCACGCGCTCTACTTTTCTCAGCATAATTATAGCCATTGCAGACTGATTTTTAGCATAAAGCTCTGATGATGATTTTTGAATGGTTAATCTCTTATTGTGCTGAAATATTCACTTCTGTATAAGGTCAGCCACCGTGAGGGTCACCGCGGTTACTGAGATACGCAATACGCTATAAACAGCCAAACGGGAAACCTACAGATATACCGTAGGCAGAATAACCTGAAACACGCAGGGGGTAATGAATATAACCTTCTGGTTAACAGATTAATATAATTAATCGAGTTATGCTGTGTATATCTGTATGAACTTTAGGATCTGGAAATATAATCAACAATCGCATACAATACCGCCTGTAATAGTTTTTTGTTTTCTGCGTTAAAAGGTTTTTATTGATATGAATTTGATGTTACAGAACTTAAATAATATCCGCACGCTGCGCGCTATGGCTCGCGAATTCTCCATTGACGTTCTTGAAGAAATGCTCGAAAAATTCAGGGTTGTCACTAAAGAAAGACGCGAAGAAGAAGAATTGCAGCAACGCCAGCTTGCCGAGAAGCAGGAGAAAATTAATGCCTTTCTGGAGCTGATGAAAGCAGACGGTATTAACCCGGAAGAGTTATTTGCCATGGATTCAGCAATGCCGCGTTCTGCTAAAAAGCGCCAGCCGCGTCCGGCAAAATATCGTTTTACTGATTTCAATGGCGAAGAAAAAACCTGGACCGGACAAGGTCGTACGCCTAAACCGATTGCCCAGGCGCTGGCGGCGGGGAAATCTCTGGATGATTTCTTAATCTAATCACGGATAGCTTTTAACAGATGGCGCTTCGTTTCCTGTCTCTATTAACCGGGACTCAGGGAACGTTGCGCCATGCTCATTTTGATAAATCAGCACACGCCAAAATCGCCCTCTTCGCAATAGGGGGTGACATCTGCCGCTTTGAGGATCAATTTTTCGCCCGGTTCATTACCGACCTGTACCGCGACAATATGATCCTCGTTGACTTCAATCACTTTCAGTTTCGGCCCACCCATTCGGGGCTGTACGATATCGCCTGGTGTGAACATCACGCCCTCCTGTTGAACAATGGTATAAACCCGCCTTCAGTCTACTACACACTTACCGACGCGTGGTGAAGGTACCGCTTAATGAGTACGGGTATTCCAGGGCATTTTTTCCAGTAGTCGCGCCATTCCGCAGAAGCCGGTCATGCCTGCCAGCATTAACCCGGCCCCGACAAAACCGCTAATGAGGAAAAAGCCGCCGTGGACCGTATAGCCCATAATAACCCCAAGCAACGCCAACCCGCCGGCGGCGATTTGCACCTGACGCATCAGCGGCAACGGTTGCGATTTGTCTTCTGTGACGGGCAATCCTGCCGCTTTCCATCCGTCGATACCGCCTTCCAGTAGACTGACCTGAGCAGGGGCGGCAATGGCCTGTAGTTTTGCTGCATTGCTGCTGGTTCGTTTACCTGACTGACAGTGAAAAATAATCTGTTCCGCTCGCAGGTTGGCGGGCAAATCGCCCTGTTCAAGCCGGGAGAGCGGCGCCAGTTGCGCATGTGGAATATGCTCGCGCAGATATTCATCGGCGTCGCGCACATCAATCAGTTTCGCGCCTTGCGCTATCAGCGCTTGCGCCTCACGGGGGGAAACTATCCCAATGGACATCGTGCCTCCTTATGGACAATAGAGATTCTTTAACGTGGCGATAATCGTATTAACCGCCTCATTTTTAATGAAATAGTGAATGCGCTGGGCATCGCGTTGACTATCAATCAGCCCTTCTTCCCGCATCCGCGCCAGATGTTGCGACGTCGCGGAGGGGCTTAGCCCGGTAATGCGCGCCAGTTCGCCTGCGCTGGTTTTTGGCGAACCGCAAAGCATACATAAAATCAGTAATCTTTTTGGGTGGCTCATCGCTTTGAGCAGGGCCGCCGCCTGTTCTGCGCTGGCCTGAAGTTGTTCAAGCTCTGTCATAGTTATTTAAGTATTTTCTAAATTTAGTTAATTCTAAAATAAACATCAACCTAATGCCAGCGTAAAGAGCGTAAAGGAGGGTAAAAGCGCGGCGCGCGACTGGCAGGCTCAGGTAAACTGACTATGCTTAGAGATAAAATCTCTTTTTAAACAATGACTAATTTTGCTTGTATGGAGTGTATATGGGTTTCTGGAGAATTGTATTTACGATTATTTTGCCTCCGCTCGGCGTACTTTTAGGAAAAGGGTTCGGTTGGGCATTTATCCTTAATATCCTGCTGACATTACTCGGATATATTCCGGGGCTTATCCACGCATTTTGGGTTCAGATGCGTCATTAATTACCGGCCACCGGCGGCGCATAAGCGCCGCTTATCAGGATAACCTCATTCCCTCTGCTACACTTTTCTTTGTGTGTATTTTTGACAAGCGAGGTGAATATGGGACTTTTCAATTTTGTAAAAGATGCAGGTGAAAAACTCTGGGACGCGGTAACCGCTAATCATGATAAGGACGATCAGGCGAAAAAAGTCCAGGAACATTTAAATAAAACGGGAATACCCGACGCTGACAAAGTGAATGTGCAAATAGCTGATGGAAAAGCGACAGTGACGGGTGATGGGCTGAGTCAGGAGGCAAAAGAAAAAATTCTGGTTGCCGTGGGGAATATCGCCGGGATTAGCAGCGTTGACGATCAGGTTAAAACCACGACGCCGGCGGCTGAAAGTCAGTTTTATACCGTAAAATCAGGCGACACCCTGAGCGCTATTTCAAAGCAAGTGTATGGTAACGCCAATCTGTATAATAAAATTTTCGAGGCAAATAAACCGATGCTGAAAAGCCCGGAAAAAATATATCCGGGACAAGTGTTGCGTATTCCTGAAGAATAATGGCTATCAGGTCGCGCCAGGCTACATTTTCCCTGCCATCGCCTGGCGAATAATGGGAATCGGCGTCAGCAAATGCTGACGCATTAATTCGCTGGCGCGTGCCGCCTCGCGCGCCAGTATCGCTTCGGTTAGCGTGTGATGCTGGATATGTTTATCTTCCAGCATCTCGACGGACAGAACGGTTTCACGTAACCAAATAAAGCGGTAGCGGGCCGCCAGGTCAAATAAGCGTTCGCGCATCTGTAGCAGATAGTGGGAGCCGCACCCGGCGACAATGGCGGAATGGAACGCCTGGTGGCGCTGATCCCATTCATCGAGCATATGTTCACTGGCATCGCTGGCTTCCAGTTTGCTGAGCATATGCGCTCGCGCCAGGATCTCCGCCTCCCACGCATCATCGCCGCGTTCAATCGCCAGGCGTACCAGCATCGCTTCCATATTGGCGCGCGCGTCAAAAATATCGAGGAGTTCCGCCTCTGACATGGATGCCACGCGATAGCCTTTTTGATTCACCACGGTGACCAGCCGTTCCGCCACCAGTTGCGACAGCGCCTCACGCAGCGGCCCTACGCCGAGCGCATAGCGGGCGGTTAATAAACTCATCCGCAGTTTCTCATCCGGCTGATAAGTGCCGCGAATAATGTCATTTTTAAGCCAGCGATAGCCATCTATGGCCGTCGGTTGGGAAAGGGCGGTCATCTTTTACTCCTGAGAAGCTTCCCGGCTGACGCCGGGAATAACTAACGTAGGTTTTGCAGGGGGGCTTTTTGCCACCTTATCAGTTTTTTCCAGCGAGACATAATGGGGACAGTACCTATTATGCCCAGCCCTAACAGCCCCGTTGAAATGACTTCTAGTTGCTGTGCCGGTCGAAATAGCATCACCACCAGGACAAAGCAGATAAAGCCGATAACCAGCCAGGTGAGCCACGGATAAAGCCACATTTTCAGCTTAATTTCTCCGCCCTGCGCCAGCAGAATTTTACGCATTCGCAATTGCGAAATCGCAATCACCAGATAGACCAGCAGCGCGATGGCGCCAGAACTGTCGATAAGAAATTTAAACACTTTTGCCGGGGCGTAATAATTGACGATAACGGTTAAAAACGCCGCGCCGGTAGAGAGGAGAACCGCCACCCAGGGCGTTTTGCTACGGTTAGTTTTTCCCATTATCGCAGGCGCATCGCCGCGGCGGCTAAGGGAATAGAGCATCCGGGAGGCGGTATATAATGCGGAGTTCAGACAACTGGTCACCGACAATAAAATCACGCAGTCCATAATGAATTTTGCGTGCGGAATATGAAGCAGCTCCAGTACCGAACGGTACGAACCTACGCTTTTCAGACCCGGCATATTCCACGGGATCAGCGCCACCACCACAAAAATGGAACACAGGTAAAAGATGGAAATTCGCCAGATAACAGAATTGGTGGCGCGTACGATATGTTTATCCGGCGTATCGGATTCCGCGGCAGCAATAGTGACGATTTCCGCGCCCATAAAAGAGAACATGGTGATCAACATGGCGCTTAACACCGCGCCGAAGCCGTTAGGCATAAAACCACCGTGATCCCATAGCCGGGAGATACCGCTTACCTCAGCATACGGATAAAAACCGCTAATCGCTGTCGCGCCCAGCGCGATAAACGCCAGAATGGCAATTACTTTACATAGCGCCAGCCAGAATTCGAACTCGCCGTAATTTTTGACGCTCAATAAATTGCTTCCGGTTAAGGCAAGCGTAATCACTAATGAAAATAGCCATACCGGAATACCCGGTATCCATGAATTCAGAATAATGGCGGCAATATTGGCCTCCAGCGGAATAACCAGCACCCAAAACCACCAGTATAACCAGCCGATGGTATACCCGGCCCAGGGGCCGATCGCTTTATCCGCATAGGTGGAAAAAGAACCGGTATCCGGTGTGGCGACGGCCATTTCAGCCAGCATTCGCATAATCATGACGACTAAAAGTCCTGCGAACAGATAGGCCAGCAGTACCGCAGGGCCGGCCTCCGCAATCGCCACGCTGGAACCGACAAACAGGCTGGCGCCGATAACGCCGGCGATCGATAACATGGTGACGTGGCGTGATTTCAGCCCGCCCCCTAATGCATGTGATTCTGACAATTGCCCCATCCTAAAACCTCTTTATTGTTATTGCGCTCGTTTACCGGATGGCGCCTGGCTTATTCGGCCTACAATCGAAACGGTTTTTGTAGGCCGGATAAGACAGTTACGTCGCCACCCGACGCTGCTTATTGGACATTACGCTTGTTTCGCCTCATCAAAGCACTGGGCGATAATCTCCAGGCCTTGCCGAATCTGCGAGGCCTCAATAGTGAGTGGAACGAGGATGCGCAAGATGTTGTAGTAAGGACCGCAGGAGAGCAGAATTAACCCTTTCTCGCGGGCGCGGGCCACAATGTCGGCGGTCAGAGTCGCGTTCGGTTTGCCGGGGTCGCCATTTTCGAACAACTCAATGGCGATCATGGCGCCCAGTCCGCGCACGTCGCCAATCTCACGGTGCGTTTCCGCTATCTCCATCAGGCCATCGCGCAGCGTGTTGCCAAGCGTATTTGCCTTTTGCAGTAGATTTTCCTGCTCGAAAATATCCAGTACCGCCAGCGCGGCGGCGCAGGCAATCGGGTTTCCGGCATAGGTGCCGCCCAGACCGCCCGGCGCGATAGCGTCCATCACGTCTGCCCGGCCGGTAACGCCTGCCAGCGGAAAGCCGCCGGCGATCGATTTCGCAAACGTGGTAATATCTGCCGCAACGCCCATCTGTTCCATGGCGAACAGCGTACCGGTCCGGCCCGCGCCGCTTTGCACTTCGTCGGCAATCAACATAATGCCGTGTTGGTCGCATAGCGCGCGCAGTCGCTGCATAAACGCGGGAGAGGCGGCGTAAAATCCGCCTTCGCCCTGTACCGGCTCAATAATAATGGCGGCGATATCTTCCGGCGCGGCATCATTTTTAAAGATGCGTTCAATGCTGGCGATCGCGTCGTCGTCGCTGATGTTGTGTAGTGGGCAAGGATAAAGCGCGCGGTAGACATGGCCTGGCATCAATCCCATACCAGCAGAGTACGGGTGTACTTTCCCGGTCAGAGAGAGCGTGTAGTGGGTACGACCGTGGTAAGCGCCGCTAAACGCGATAGCGCCGCTGCGTTTTGTCGCCGCGCGGGCGATTTTCACCGCGTTTTCAACCGCTTCTGAACCGGTCGTGACCAGCAACGTTTTTTTGGCGAAATCGCCCGGTACCTTCTGGTTCATGCGTTCGCACAACGCCAGGTACGGTTCATAGGCCAGCACCTGAAAACAGGTATGCGACAATTTCTTCAACTGCGCTTCGACCGCTGAAACAATGCCCGGATGTAAATGACCGGTGTTCAGGACGGCAATGCCGCCCGCGAAATCGAGATACTCACGGCCTTCGACATCCCACACCCGACAATTTTCCGCCCGCTCGGCGAAAATCGGGTGAATCTGCCCCACGCCGCGAGGAACAGCGTTATGACGGCGCTGCATTAAAGCGTTATTGGTATTCATTAGCGACTCTCCTGTTAAAGGCCGATGCACATATATTTGATTTCTAAATAATCTTCGATGCCGTATTTGGAACCTTCTCGGCCTAATCCGGAGGCCTTAATGCCGCCGAAAGGCGCGACTTCGTTGGAGATAATGCCGGTATTAATACCGACGATGCCGTATTCCAGCGCTTCGCCGACGCGGAAAACGCGGCTTAAATCGCGTGCATAAAAATAGGCTGCCAGGCCGAACTCGGTATCGTTAGCCTGCCTGATGACGTCCGCCTCGTCGCTGAAGCGGAACAGAGGCGCGAGCGGCCCGAATGTCTCTTCTTTGGCGACTTTCGCGTTATCAGGAACATCCGCCAGAATGGTCGGTTGAAAGAAGTTGCCGCCCAATTTGTGCGCTTCACCGCCCGTAATGACGCGGGCGCCTTTTTCCAGCGCGTCGGCGATATGCTCCTGGACTTTCGCCACGGCTTTTTCATCAATCAGCGGCCCGATAGCAACGTCGGCTTGCAGACCGTCGCCGACCGCGAGCTTATTTACCGCCTGGTTGAGTTTTTCCGCAAAACGATCGTAAACGTCGTCCTGAACATACAATCTATTGGCGCAGACACAGGTCTGCCCTGCGTTGCGAAACTTCGAAGCCAGCGCGCCCTCGACGGCTTTATCCAGATCGGCATCGTCAAAGACGATAAACGGCGCATTGCCGCCCAACTCCAGCGATACTTTTTTAATGTCTTTGGCGCATTGTTCCATTAGCTGGCGGCCAATCTCCGTCGAGCCGGTAAACGACAGTTTGCGTACCAGCGGGTTGCTGGTCAGCTCGCCGCCGATATCGCCAGCCGAACCGGTAACGACGTTAAATACGCCTGCGGGAATTCCGGCGCGCTGGGCCAGTTCCGCCAGCGCCAGCGCGGAAAACGGCGTCTGGCTGGCGGGTTTGAGTACCATCGTGCAGCCTGCGGCCAGCGCGGGGCCGGCTTTACGGGTGATCATTGCCGAGGGAAAGTTCCACGGGGTAATCGCGGCGGTGACGCCGATGGGCTGTTTAATTACCAGCAGCCGTTTATCGGCCTGATGACCTGGAATCGTGTCGCCATAGATACGCTTCCCCTCTTCGGCGAACCATTCAATAAACGAGGCGGCGTAGCTAATTTCGCCTTTCGCTTCCGCCAGCGGTTTGCCCTGTTCCAGCGTCATCAGACGCGCCAAATCGTCCTGATGTTCCATCATCAGATTGAACCAGCGACGCAGGATATTGGCTCGCTCTTTGGCGGTGAGCGCGCGCCAGGCGGGCAGGGCGCGATTGGCGGCGTTGATGGCGTCGCGCGTCTCTTCCGCCCCCATTTTGGGCACATTGCCAAGCGGTTTCCCGTTGGCGGGGTTGCTCACGGGGATGACATCGCCGCCGCGCGCGTCGCGCCAGTCGCCATCGATAAAGGCCTGCTGGCGGAACAGGGTAGAGTCGTTAAGTTGCATAATTGCTTCCTGTCTGAAGGGTTAACGGGTAAATGCGGCGTGTAATGCGTCCACGCTGCGTGCCGCACGCAGCGTACGTCCGGGGTTGCTCTGGCTTGCGCGTAGCGCCTGAACTTTGCTGACGATATGCGCGCCGATAGGTATCGCTGATGTCGCCGCCGGGGAGGGGGCGTTACAGGTGTGAATGGAACGCGGCGTCGTAACAAACAGAAAATCATCAATCAGTTTGCCGTCCGGCGAAACCGCCTGCGCCCGCACGCCTGCCGGCCAGGGCTGGAGATCGTTGACGGTCAGGCTGGGGCAATACTTTTGTACTCGCCGCAAATAGCCGCTTTTGCACAGCGAGTTTTTCATCTCGCCCAGTCCGGAAAGCAGATGATTTTGCAGTACGCGGCGAATGCCGGCGGAGCGGAAAATCTCCAGGGTGTCGGTGAAGGAAACGTCGCGCTTACGGTAGCCTTCGCGTTTAAGCGCCAGCACCGCATTCGGCCCGACCGTGACGCTGCCATCGATCATGCGGGTAAGATGGACGCCGAGAAACGGCATTGCCGGATCGGGGATCGGGTAGATCAAATGGTTAACGATCCGGTTGTGTCGCGGGGCCAGACGAAAGTACTCGCCGCGGAAAGGGCAGATAATAAAACCGGGCTCCACGCCCAGCATTTTGACCAGCCGATCCGCCATCAGCCCTGCGCAGCTGATAAGCGTAGCGGTTTCTATTTCCCGACCTTGCGAGGTGCGAATAACAATGCCAGCGGCATGTTCTGTTAGCGCGCTGACCTCGGCATGGTAGATGATCTCGCCGCCTTTGGCCTGAAAGCGGTTCGCCATGGCCGTCGCGACATCGCGATAGCTGACAATCCCGCTGGAAGGGACAAAAATCCCGCCCAGGCCAATGATATTGGGTTCGCGTTCACGCAGCTCCGCCGCGCTTAACCACTCGCGCTCTAAGCCGTTGGCCGCCGTCCGCTCCCATAGCGCGCGCATCCGCGCCATTTCCAGCTCCGAGGTGGCGACCAACATTTTGCCGCAGGTGTCGTAGCGGATGTTGTTTTGATCGCAAAAGGTTTTGGTCGCCTGATTGCCTGCCAGACAAAACTGCGCTTTGAGGCTGCCGGGCGTGTAGTACACCCCGGCATGGATCACGCCGCTGTTATGCCCGGTCTGGTGGCAGGCTGGCGCGGACTCTTTTTCCAGCAACGCGATGCGCGCATCCGGGCAGACATCAATAAGTTGCATGGCGGTCGACATGCCGATAATGCCGCCGCCGATAATCACAAAATCATACATCCGCGTAATTCCTTCGCCGTGGCGCTTATTGGTGAGTTTGATAATGGCTGGCGGCGTAGGCGAAGTAACCTCGCTGGCGCATCAGTTCGCGACGCAAGTCAGGATGCGGCGTAAAACGATCGCGTCCATGTAGCCAGAACAGATTGTTAATCAGCAGGAATTTGCCGACCGGTACCGGCACGGAGAGGATGTTTTGACTGGTTTCCAGCGCGTCTGAAAGCTCGCTGAGCCAGACGCCTTCTTCAAAGTCTTTTGGCTGGACGAACTGGTCGATATAACGCATGACCGGGCGGCCTTGTTGGTCGACATCAAACACCGGGTGCCAGACGTCATGGCTAACATTTTTGCTTGGCGGTGCCGCCCAGCGCATGACGCGACGCGCCAGCGGATGGGTAAAAAACGACTCCAGATGTTCCCAGTCATCAAGGTGCAGCAGCAGCGAATTACCGCCTTCCATATTTTGTTCGTCGATTTTCATCATCAGCACGTAGTCGGTCACCTCCTCAACATAGGTGCCGTCATTGTGCAGTTCCATTACGCGGTGGGGCTGGCGCAGATAACTGTCGGAGTTGTCGACGTTTTTGACCACGAAACGCGCGTAATACTGGCCGCTCATCGCATCGTAGTTGGAGCGACCAATAAGATGCGCCACCGCCGTCGCCAGTTTGACCATCTCTTCTGCCTGTGCGACATCATCGAGCCCTTCGGCGCTGATCAACAGCGCGCCTTGTGCACGATTGAGTAGCGTTTTGATCAACAGCGGTTGTAGCTGATTGCCGCACAGATCGTCGAGGACCTTGCCGATTTTGAAACGTAAGAAAGATTTGTATTCCAGCGCCTGCACCGGCCACTGCGCAACCTGATGGAGAAATTGTCTTGTGGTATCCGCCGTAAACGTTAACGCCAGCAGACGCGGCGACTGCGCCGAAGGGGCAAGGGTGAAACCAGTATGGCGTTGGGCTAAATCATCTGTGTTCGCTTTTACGGCAGTCAGTGCATTCATCAGAATCATTCCTCTCGGTAGATGGTCAGGGAGACATGGCGATGCTCATTTCGTAGCCATAAATTAAAAATATCGACATTTTCCAGGAACGCGTATGAAATAACCGTTTTTGTTTAATTATTGTGATCAAAAACAACAAATATTTAACAATACGAAAGGTGAGGTTAACGGCGCCACGAGCCTGACAACGGCAAGAAGGGGTGTAAAATGAGCGAGTTATGGGGAGAGTGATGCTGGCGGGGTTGCCCGGCCTGGCACATGAGCGCGTAGGCCGGACAAGTACAACGTATTTCAGCAGTCAATTAACCGGCGTCAACCTGCGGTTTACGGCTGTGTTTACGGATCAGACGTAACACTGGCGGTACGACAATGACCATGATCGCCATGAGCAGCAGGGCTTTGGCAACGCCGCTTTGCCACAAAATCGCCATATTGCCGTTACTGATGGAGAGTGCGCGACGCAGGTTCTGCTCCAGCATTTCCCCCAGTACGAATCCCAGGATCAGCGGCGACATGGGGAAGTGCATTTTACGTAAAATGTACCCTAACACGCCGAGCGCGACCATCAGCACCAGATCGAAGGTGGTGCTGTGTACCGCATACACCCCTACCGCCGATACGGCAGCGATGGCGGGTACCAGGAACCACAGCGGAATGGTGAGCATACGGGTGAACAGACCGATCAACGGGATATTCATGATCAGCAGCATCACGTTCGCAATCAGCAGCGCAGCGATGAGTCCCCAGACGATATCCGGCTGTTCGGTGAACATCGCCGGGCCTGGCGTGATGTTGTACAGCGTCAGCGCCCCCATCATCACTGCCGTAGTGCCGGAACCGGGAACGCCCAGCGTCAGCATCGGGATGAAGGAGCCGCAGGCAGAGGCGTTGTTTGCCGCCTCCGGCGCCGCGACGCCGCGAATATCCCCTTTGCCGAAGCTATCGCTGTTGCCGCTGAGTTTTTTCTCGGTCATATAGGTAATGGCGCTGGCAATGGTCGCCCCGGCGCCGGGCAATACGCCGACAAAAAAGCCGATTACCGAAGAACGCAGGGTGGTGCCGATACACTGCGCGCCTTCTTTCAGGTTGAACAACATTCGACCCGTTTTGCGGACCATTGTTTGCCCGCTGCTGGTATGTTCCAGCATTAAAAGTATTTCTGATACCGAGAACAGGCCGATCACCACGACGATAAACTGTACGCCGTCGGAAAGATGAACGCTGTCAAAGGTAAAGCGATAAACCCCGGTGTTGGCGTCTACGCCGACGGTCGCAAGGCCAAGACCGATCAGCGCTGCCAGAAATGATTTAAGCGGGTTTTGCGCCATCATGCTGCCAAGACAGGCGATGGCAAAAACCATTAAGGCGAAATATTCCGCCGGCCCAAAGGCCAGCGACCATTGCGCCAGTAAAGGGGCGAACAGAATGATGCCGCCGATAGCGATTAATGAACCGAAAAATGAGCTGACTGCGGAAATCGACAGCGCTACGCCGCCTTTCCCTTGCTGCGCCATCGGGTAACCGTCCAGCGCCGTCATGATCGCCGCCGCATCGCCGGGGACATTGAGCAATATGGAGGAGATCCTGCCGCCATACTCACAGCCAATGTACACCGTCGCCAGCAGAATTAGCGCCGACTCCGCAGGCAGATGCAACGCAAAGGCCAGCGGCAGTAAGATTGCCACGCCGTTGATCGGTCCCAGGCCCGGCAGCAGACCGACGATCGTGCCCACGAAGCAGCCAATCAACGCGATAACCAGGTTTTCCGGCGTCATCGCCACCGCAAAGCCCTGAGAAAGATATATCCAGGTATCCATCGTTGCTCCGTTAACTCAGCCAGGCGCCGAGAGGTAAGGTGACATCAAGCAGCCGGTCAAAGGCATACCACAGCAGAATGCCTAATACCGCGCCGGAGATACCCGCCGCCGGAATCGTGGCGCCGAACAGCATCCCGATAACCATGGTGAGAAGCGCGGTGGCGATGGGAAAACCCAGCCATTCGAATCCCCAGGCATACATCAACAGGATGATGATCATGGTAATTAGCTTTTGCAGCACATGGCGGCGCGGCCAGCTCACCGTGTCGGGATGGCGCAATAACAGCGCTAGCGCGCAGAGCGCCATCAGGCCGATAATCCCCAGCGGAAAAGGGCGGGGGCCGACGGGTTCATAGCTGTATTCGCTTTGGATCTGCCAGGCGATGAATAGCCCGGCGATACAGAGCAACAGCCAGATACCCGCAAAGATACGATCGCTCATCATTGCCTCCGCGATTATTTCGCGAGTCCGAAGGCTTTCGCCTGTTCACGGTAATCAGTAACCTGTTTTTTCACGTAGTCATCGAGCTGCTGGCCGGTCATGTCGAACTCAAACAGGCCGCGCAGATCGCGCTGCTTTTTAAACTCGTCGGTTTGCTGGAGCTTCTTGAAGGTATCCACCCACCACTGGTAATCGGCATCGCTGACTTTGGGCCCGACGTAGAAGCCGCGAATAATCGGCCACACCAGGTCGTAGCCCTGTTCTTTAGCGGTAGGGACATTGGCAAGCTGGCCCGGCAGACGATTTTCTGAAAAGACGGCAAGCACGCGGATTTTGTCGCCGCCCAGATAAGGCACCATTTCACTGAGATCGCCGGAGACAACCTGAACATGGTTGCCCATTAATGCCGTCACCGGCTCGCCGCCGCCCTCAAAGGCAACGTAGCGCATCTTGTGCGGGTCGACGTTCGCCTTTTGCGCCAGCAACGCCGACTTCATCCAGTCCTGGCTGCCAATAGAGGCGCCAGCGCCAATGACCACGCTGTTGGGATCTTTTTCCATCGCTGTCATCAGATCTTTCAGCGTTTTCCACGGGGAATCCGCACGCACGGCGATCATGCCGTAATCAGTGCCCACGCTTGCCAGCCAGCGCACATCATCCACGCCGTAGCGACCAAATTTCCCCTGCGACAGGTTGAGCAGCGAACCGCCGGAAAAGGCGACCACAGTCCCGGGTTCGCCAGGGCGTTGGGCGACTATCGCGTTATAGGCCACAGCGCCGACGCCGCCGGGCATATACGTTACCCGCATGGGTTTCTCGATAGCGCCAGTCTCCAGCAAACTCACCTGAATCAGCTTACAGGTGAGGTCGAAGCCGCCGCCAGGTTTGGCTGGCGCGATACATTCCGTTCGCGACGGCGCCTCCTGCGCCAGAACAGAGGTACTCATTAATAAAATGCTTGCAGTAAGGGTACGAAGTAATTGTTTTTTCATTTTTTATCCTCACGCCGGACGTCCGGATTTTTCAGGTTCGGAAGAAGATTTTTGTGATTATGTGAGCCGACATGTAGCAGTTCGGTTGCGTGATTGTTAAAACAATAACCTTTCAATTCCCTTTCAATGCGGCAGAAACTTTACAGGATGTGATATGCGTCTCTTATTGGCGGAAGATAACCGTGAGCTGGCTCACTGGCTGGAGAAAGCGCTGGTGCAAAACGGCTTTGCCGTGGACTGCGTATTTGACGGCCTGGCGGCTGACCATCTTCTGCACAGTGAAATGTACGCGCTGGCGGTGCTGGATATCAATATGCCGGGAATGGATGGACTGGAGGTGGTGCAACGGCTGCGTAAACGCGGTCAGACCTTGCCCGTTTTGTTGCTCACGGCGCGAAGCGCGGTGGCGGATCGCGTAAAAGGTCTCAACGTCGGCGCGGATGACTATCTGCCGAAACCCTTTGAACTGGAAGAGCTGGATGCCCGTTTACGGGCCTTGCTGCGACGCAGCGCTGGGCAGGTTCATGAAGTTCAGCAACTGGGGGAATTGATCTTTCATGATGAAGGGTATTTTCTGTTACAGGGGCAGCCGTTAGCGCTGACGCCGCGTGAGCAGGCGCTCTTAACCGTATTGATGTACCGACGAACGCGGCCGGTCTCGCGTCAGCAGCTTTTTGAACAGGTGTTCAGCCTGAACGATGAGGTAAGCCCTGAAAGCATCGAACTTTATATTCATCGACTGCGTAAAAAACTCCAGGGAAGCGATGTACGAATTACGACGCTGCGCGGCCTGGGTTATGTGCTGGAGCGCGGCGATGAAGTGGGTTAAGCCGCAATCGTTGTACCTGCAACTCTTACTGTTCCTGGGGTTGCCGCTGATTCTGCTATGGGGGCTGTCGGCGTTTAACAGTTATGTCAATGCGCTACAGGCCGCCACTCAGGCTTATGATCGTACATTGCTCTCCTCGGCGCGAACGGTATCGGAACGGCTGGTGGTGCGCAATAACCATCTGGAAGTTAACGTGCCCTGGGTGGTGCTGGATAGCTTCGAGCTTAATATGAATGATCGACTCTATTACAAAGTCGTCGACCCTTCCGGAAAGGTCATTTCCGGTTATGACGATCTGCCTGCCATGCCGCCCGCTACGCCCCGTACCCGGCTTTATCCGGCGCTGGCGTGGTTCTATCATACCGAGTATCGCGGCGAGGCGATCCGCGTGGCGCGTTTGCTACAGCCGGTCAACGAAGGCGGCATTATCGGCATGGCGGAGATTTATGTCGCAGAGACGCTGCAGTCCCGTCGTTATCTGGCGGGCCAACTGCTGTTCTCTTCCTGGATCTCACAGGGTCTGCTGGTGCTGCTAACCCTGGTGCTGGTTGGCTGGTTATTACGCCGGATCCTGCGCCCTATGCGTCAACTTTCGTCATTAATGGTACGCCGCGAACCGGGTCTGTTAACGCCGCTGCCGGAACTGCTGCCGTGGTCGGAAACACGCTTGTTAATCGTGGCGTTTAATCGCTACATTGACAGGCTCCGCGGCATCCTCTCCCGGCAGGAACGCTTTAGCGCCGATGCTTCTCACCAGTTAAAAACGCCGCTGGCGGTGTTAAAAACGCAGGCGGCGGTGGCGTTAGCCAGCCAGCATCCTCATCACTGGTACGAAAGTCTGCAGGCGATGAGCGTAACGCTGGATAGCACCATTCAGCTCACGGAAAGATTGTTGCAACTTTCTGCGGTAAAGCATAAAGAGCAGGGCGAGCGGCGTTTTTCCCCAGTGAATCTGTACGATATCGTACAGAGCGGCTGCTTTACCCGCCTGGCGCAGGCGCGAAGTAAACATATCGACCTGGGCTACGAAGGCGAACAGGAAGCGATGTGGATCGAGGGGGATGAGGTACTGCTTAGCGAGCTGTGCGGAAACTTGCTGGATAATGCGCTGAAATACACGCCTGAGCAAGGCATCGTCACCGCGCGGCTTGAACGGGATGGCGATGCCGTGACGCTGGTTGTCGAAGATAGCGGTCCCGGCATCGATGATGAACACATCCATCTGGCGCTACAGCCGTTCCACCGGCTCGATAACGTAGGAAATGTGGCCGGGGCGGGCATTGGTCTGGCTTTGGTCAATGATATCGCACGCCTGCACCGTACTCATCCCCATTTTTCCCGTAGCGAAGCGTTGGGAGGGTTATACGTTCGGATACGCTTTTTAAGCCTTGTTCCGCAGTAATGCGGACAAATGTGTCAGCGGTAAAGCACGTTTACAAAAAGTCGCATCTTGAGGTGTGACGTTTTAATCAAATGATCATACATTCCCCCTACAAACCGTAGCGTTAATTAAAAATATAGTGGGTGCAGGGGCATGAATAATCATACTAAACGACGGGGAATAGCATTAACCGTCTTTCTTGTCGGGGTTAACATCCTGGCCTGGATTTGGGCGTTCTGTGTTTTTCATCACCATGCAGTCATGCTAAGCGCAGCCATACTGGCGTATAGCTTTGGGCTGCGTCATGCGGTTGATGCCGATCATATCGCAGCCATCGATACCGTCACCCGTAAACTGATGCAGCAGGGTAAAACGCCTTTAGGCGTGGGGGCGTTTTTTTCATTGGGTCATTCGACCATTGTCGTTCTGGCATGTCTGGCGATTGTTGTGACGTCGATGGCATTTCGCGATCGTATTGATGTTTTGCATCAATATGGTTCGTTGATTGGTACGGCTGTTTCCGCTTTTTTTCTGCTGGCGATGGCCCTGCTTAACCTGTTTATTTTGTTCAACGTCTGGCGGCAATTTCGCTCGGTTACCCGCGGCGAGTCAGTGAGGGCGCATGACGAGGCCATACCTGGCGGGCTGATGACGCGTATATTTCAGCGTACGTTTCGTTTGGTCACTTCCAGTTGGCATATGTATTTTGTCGGTTTTCTGTTTGGTCTGGGATTTGATACCGCAACCGAGGTTGGGTTGCTGGGCATTTCCGCTTCAGCAGCTAACCAGGGGCTATCTCTCTGGTCAATGATGATTTTTCCTGTGCTGTTTACCGCCGGGATGGCGCTGGTAGATTCCCTGGATAACTTTGTCATGGTCGGCGCTTACGGTTGGGCTTTCTCGCATCCATTACGTAAGCTTTATTATAATATGACCATTACCGCCGCATCCGTCATTGTCGCGCTGGCGATTGGCGGACTTGAGGCGCTGGGGTTGATTGATGATGCGTTACAGTTAAGCGGAACATTTTGGCAGACCGTCAGCACGCTTAACGATCATATGGGGAATGTGGGCTTCTGGGTAGTGGGTGCTTTTGTGCTATTCTGGCTGCTCTCGTTGTTGAATTATCGCTGGCGCGGCTATGATAAAATCACCCTCAATACCTGATTGATTTCTTTAAAAATAACATTTCGGCAGTGGTGTCATATCATTGCCGAAGCATTTTATCTCCTGAGAGTATATTCTTCCCGGTAAGTGCGTTATTTTTCATGCTTGCCTTTCGTTATCAATTTAAGCAATCCGATATAACATACAATACCAAAAATAATAATAACAGTTGTATACCCAAGAATCAGCCAGTCTGCATGTGTCATAATATAATCCAGTTATCAGGTATCCCGTGTTAAGGCGATCTTTAAGCCTGTTGTCAGCAAGAACCACTGTACCCGTTCAGTGCTGTTGGCAATAACGTATTGTTTATGCACAAGAGCGTTGTTACAAATAACGTATACATTGAGCATAGACCCCACCCGCATTTTTGTAATGCCATAAAGCAAGGCTACTCCTTTAATCTACTGACGGTATGCCAGGCCAGAAGAGATAAAAGGGTAGTTGTCATCATCATCTGTTCCTGACGCCAGGTTAATGACACACACATATGAAAATGTATAACCGCTGCACGCTTTTTAGCACGTTATCTGTAACATACCGTGTTAATCAATTCCATAAAACCGAGTATAGTGTAAGTGAATTTCGAGTAATTGTCATTATGATTATATGGTGGTTAACTTATTTTTTAAATTCTGATTAAATTTCGTTTTTTATCAGTTCATCAGGATTTATGAAAAATCTGGACGTAAAAAACATATTTACGTCCAGGCTTTCTTTTTAGCAAATCGATTTTCCGGTAAAATAGGGGGTCGACCACATGCGCTTATATTCCCATTCAGGCTTTAGTATGCCGATGGAAAAAAGCAATTTTTTTTGTCTTTCCTGGCAGTAATGTCTGGCACGGCTAATATTTAGCCACATTAGTATGCTGCCGGGACTGAGTGGCCTGCACTCATTTTTAATTGCACCATTAGATACGTCAAAGTAGATGTTCATCTGGCTTTCAGATTTCAGTACAATATCAAATGCACAGGGTATCCCTTCAATATAAAGAATATGCCCAAACAGAAGGTGATGCAGTTGACTAAAAAAGTTGGCAAGGTTATCAGCGGGATAGCAGGATGAAGTATTGCCGAAACGAGACCGAAATAACTCAATAAAAATATGAGTCAGTTCATCAGAAGAACAATCAGCAACGCTTTTTACACTTCCGCCTTTTTTAAGAAACCGCTGATATTCATTACGGCGTGTTTTTTCAAACTTAGAAGAGAACGTTTCTTTGACCAGACAATTTTGTTTCTTTCTGGCGAGTTTCCATATGGCATTGCGTATTTGTGGCTGATGCAACGCCGAAAGTCGGTTAGTACGATCGGGCAAGAAGCAGCGTAAATCTGGCGCCATCGGAATAAGTATCTCATCTGAAGATAGCGGGAAGGTTCTGCGCGTCAGGATACCAATATTCTGATCATTACAGATAAAGTAGGCGCCTTTAATCTTATCATCTTCTTTATAGTGGAAGAATTTAAAATGCCAGTTATAGCGCTTCATGAAATAATCCACAATATCTGGGTGCATATTGATACTACCGCCGTATTGCGTAAACACCTCCCGGTATAGGGAAAAGGAAGACGGTTGCCAGCGGGTTAATATACGCTTAACTTCTTGTATTTTCACCAAAACTCCTGACTTAGCTTACTGAAAATGCTATTTTGTATTATTTTTTTGCTTAACCAAATAAAAATGTGACAAATGTTTAGCTTGTATTTAATGGTTAACATGCTAATCGATGACGTTATGGTGAAGGGAATAAGATTAAGATGTTGATCATAACATGAGTGAAAGCGACGGTTTAATGCCGCGCTATTCACTCGCAAGCCATTCTGTATTTAACCATCCAGTAGCGATACAGATTTCAAAAGATCCGCTGAACGGTAGCAGGATCTGCACATCCGCGTATGAAATAGTTCTACCGGGAGAGGCTGTTGACCTCTTGTATTATTGTATCCAGAATATGATAGCGTTTCCGATACTCTGCGCGTTTTTTGCTGGGGATACTTTCAGGCGCTTTACGCATCACCTGTGATGGCAGATGATATAAGGCACCTTTCTTAACGCCGTTTAGCGACTCCCAGAATTCACTATAGCTGGCCACAAAAGTTTTTTTCTTCTGGAATAAGTACCGGAGTTGACGATAAACATGGTTGTTTTCACTGACCGCATAAATCTCGTCGACATTACAGGCCTGCATCAATGTCGCAAATGCTTCATACAGCATCCGTTTAGGAAAGAGACCGTAACAATCTTTGGTGGCGTTACGTATGACTTGTGGGCCGATATGTTTACTGGGCCCTTGTAACCCGGCAACCAGCGCTATTTGCTTCCCTTCATGGCGGATAAAGGAAAATGATAAACGTGCCAACGGCGTATCATTGAAGCACAGCGTTAATGTCAGTTCACCTTCTCTGTCATAGCCACAGGGACCGCAGTAGATATCTACCAGAGCACCGTTTTTTCCTTCCAGGTGAGCGAGTAAGATTTGTTCCTCGGACAGGAGGATCTTTTTAATTTTACTTTCCGGAAAGGACTGAACGAACTGGTAGTGTTCCAGAATAGCTTTTGCCCGGCAACGTATGCTAAGCCCGGTATACAAATAGGGCCGCTGGATTTTTGCCGGCAACAGTGGACGATGAATAATCAGCGTTCTGGGCTGAGACAGATGGCATAATTCATTGAAGTATTTAATTGTCGTTACGGGGTTAATAAGGCAACGTAATACAAATTTATAGCGAAACTTACGCTCTCCCCAGCGTTTATGGCGATAAGGCGTCTGCGCCATGACTTCTTTTAACATTAATAATGGATTATATCTTTCCATATCACTTTGCTGCATCGTCATACTACGTCCCTACTACTCGATAGACTTATAACCGAGACGGTAGCCTGATTGAGTTAAACGTAAAGGCAACGAAGAAGGTCTGTACAGACGATGTTGTTAAACAGTTTATCAATGGCGGTAATAAAACGCCTGAACACGCTTTTTAATAGGTTTTCTGCTAATGAGTGGGATGAGTCCAGAACGTAGTATTAAAACGAATGCCGTGTTTATTATTTTAAATGATGTTATATACTCTAAATAATTCGAGTTGCAGGAAGGCGGCAAGCGAGCGAATCCCCAGGAGCTTACTAAAGTAAGTGACTGGGGTGAGGGAACGCGGCCGCAGCACATGCAACTTGAAGTATGACGAGTATAAGCCAATATATTTATTTGGCTGCTATTGTGTAAGCCAGACAGCAACGCGTCGTGATACGTTATTATGTAACCAGACGTAAAGGGGGTATTCACCTTATCTCTAAATGCAAATCTATATGATAAATTTTATCATGCACTGTGTTGCTGTCTCTGGGAGAAAATATATGGAGCGTTCACTCGATAGTCTGGCTGGTATGGCTAAATCTGCTTTTGGCGCGGGGACTTCTGCTGCTATGCGGCAAGCTACCTCGCCCAAAACCATTCTGGAATATATCATTAACTTTTTTACCTGTGGTGGGATACGTCGGAGAAATGAAACACAATATCAGGAATTGATAGAGACTATGGCTGAGACATTGAAAAGTACAATGCCTGACAGAGGTGCTCCGTTGCCAGAAAACATCATCCTGGATGATATGGATGGGTGTCGTGTCGAATTTAATCTTCCTGGTGAGAATAACGAAGCTGGACAAGTTATTGTACGAGTCAGTAAAGGCGACCATTCTGAGACAAGAGAAATTCCGCTTGTCTCTTTTGAAAAAATATGTCGAGCTTTACTATTCAGATGCGAATTTTCTCTCCCTCAGGATTCTGTAATATTAACTGCCCAGGGAGGCATGAATCTTAAAGGCGCTGTCCTTACCGGAGCAAATCTGACGGCAGAAAATTTATGTGACGCAGACTTAAGCGGCGCAAATTTAGAGGGGGCAGTGCTGTTTATGGCGGATTGTGAAGGTGCAAATTTTAAGGGCGCAAATCTATCGGGAACATCACTAGGCGACAGTAATTTCAAGAACGCCTGTCTGGAAGATAGCATTATGTGTGGCGCTACCCTCGATCACGCTAATCTTACTGGCGCCAATTTACAACACGCGAGTCTGTTAGGCTGTAGCATGATAGAATGTAATTGCTCCGGTGCAAATATGGATCACGCTAATGTTTCAGGCGCAACCCTTATACGTGCCGATATGAGCGGTGCGACATTACAGGGTGCTACTATAATGGCTGCTGATATGGAAGGCGCTATCTTAACCCGGGCAAACCTGCAAAAGGCGAGTTTCATTTCTACGAACCTGGGCGAGGCTGATTTGTCCGAAGCTAATTTAAAAAATACCAGTTTTAAAGATTGTACACTAACCGATTTGCGTACTGAAGACGCCACAATGTCTACGAGTACACAAACACTCTTTAACGTATTTTATAGTGAAAATATTTAGCCCTATTTGACGTAAATCTGAAATAAAAGCAATGTAAGAATAACAATCTGCTACTGAATAGTAGGTGAGAGTAAATTATTTACAGTATCTTTTATTATTACAGGAGTATGCGACGGTAAAAATATCTGAATAACCATTCCTATTTTCTCAAGTAGAACTTCCAACTAAAGCGAATTGTTTGAAAAGGAAAACGCTATGCCTGGATGTATAAGTGCCTGTTCGTGCGTTGTCAGCTCGACGCCTCCCGATCCTAAGGCCCCCCCTAAGCCTAAGTGGATAGAGTTAAAAGGTTATTGTGTTACATGTACTAGTCAGGAGGATATTCGTCCACCTAAAGAGGGTGAACCAAAGCAAAAAATGACACCCAGGGATTTAGTGCTGTTACGCGGTCTTTTAAAAGACCTGGGGGTAACACAAAATCCCTGGCAAGACCCGACAGTAAAACCCAATAACTGTGGGTTGCCATATTTTCCAGTAGTTCCTGGAGAACGAGAAACTGATGTTTGATGGTTTTCTGTCTGCAAAGCGCCTGATAAATATTATCAGGCGCTTTGTATTTTGGCGCCTACATCACTTTCATTGTCATATATCGAATGACTACAAGCGTATCCGATCCCGCCATTACCCAGACGGAAAGCCTCTGGCAAACTGTAAGAACGGTTCGCCGTCGGCAGGGAAGCGGCGGTGAACCCTGAACCGTGCTATACCATTTTTCCTGGTTGTTTCTTGTCATTAACGCTTTGAAAAATAGTTTTATTTTATCTATTCCTGTTTTGTAAAACCTCCGCTCAGTAGGCGCATTCTGCCACCCTTCCCGGATTTATTGGCAAAGCGGAGCCCGGACAGAGAGTCATATTGCAAAATCCCGTTTCTGTTTTCTTATGACCAGATTTTTGCGGTCGAAAGATTGCCTTTTTCTTAATTGAATGATAATTATTATCATTAGCATATGATAATAATTACTATATAGCCGTAACCTGGCAAGGATGTGAGCTTGAGGGCAACAGCGCTACTTTAGACATTATTTAGGGAATGGGTATGAGAGTTAAGAAGTTCATCTGGTTAATAACCGTGGTTTCTACAGGGATTAATAGTCCATTATCAGCAGCAGAATCTACAGACGACAACGGCGAAACGATGGTGGTTGAATCCACTGCCGAGCAAGTATTAAAGCAACAGCCGGGCGTTTCGATTATTACTCGTGACGATATTCAGAAGAATCCTCCCGTTAACGATCTTGCCGATATTATTCGTAAGATGCCTGGGGTTAATCTTACCGGCAATAGCGCCTCGGGGACGCGCGGAAATAACCGACAAATTGATATTCGTGGTATGGGGCCGGAAAATACCTTAGTGCTGATTGACGGCGTGCCGGTGACGTCGCGAAATTCGGTTCGCTATAGCTGGCGCGGAGAACGCGACACCCGTGGCGATACGAACTGGGTACCGCCGGAGATGGTAGAACGTATTGAAGTTATCCGTGGGCCCGCCGCCGCGCGCTATGGCTCCGGTGCCGCAGGCGGGGTGGTGAATATCATCACCAAACGCCCCACTAACGACTGGCACGGCTCGCTGTCGCTCTATACCAACCAGCCGGAAAGCAGCAAAGAAGGTGACACCCGGCGGGGTAACTTTAGCCTTAGCGGTCCGTTGGCTGGTGATACGTTGACGATGCGCCTGTACGGTAATCTCAACAGAACCGATGCCGACAGCTGGGATATTAACTCCTCCGCCGGTACCAAAAATGCCGCCGGACGGGAGGGGGTCACCAATAAAGATATTAATAGCGTCTTCTCATGGAAAATGACCCCGCAGCAAATCCTTGATTTTGAAGCGGGATACAGTCGGCAGGGGAATATCTATGCCGGCGATACGCAAAACAGTACTTCGAACGCGGTTACCAAAAGTCTGGCGCAGTCCGGGCGGGAGACCAATCGCCTGTACCGGCAGAATTACGGTCTAACTCATAACGGCATCTGGGACTGGGGGCAAAGCCGCCTGGGGTTCTACTATGAAAAAACCGATAACACCCGCATGAATGAGGGGCTCTCCGGCGGCGGCGAGGGGCGTATTACCAACGACCAGACGTTCACCACTAACCGCCTGACCTCGTATCGCACCAGCGGCGAGGTGAATGTCCCGGTGATATGGCTATTTGAGCAAACGCTCACCGTCGGCGCGGAGTGGAACCGCGATGAGCTGAACGATCCTTCCTCTACCAGTCTGACGGTTAAGGATAGCAATATCGCCGGGATTTCCGGTTCGGCGGCTAACCGTAGCAGCAAAAATAAATCGGAAATCAGTGCGCTGTACGTTGAAGATAATATCGAACCCATGGCCGGTACCAATATTATTCCGGGTCTGCGTTTTGACTATTTGAGCGAATCCGGGAGTAATTTTAGTCCCAGTCTTAACCTTTCCCAGGAGTTAGGTGAATACGTCAAGGTGAAAGCCGGTATTGCCCGTGCCTTTAAGGCACCGAACTTGTATCAAACCAGTGAGGGGTATTTACTCTATTCGAAAGGCAACGGTTGTCCAAAAGATATTACGTCGGGCGGCTGTTACCTGGTCGGTAATAAGAACCTCGATCCTGAAATTAGCATCAATAAAGAGATTGGGCTGGAATTTACCGTAGACGATTACCACGCAAGCGTCACGTATTTCCGTAACGATTATCAGAATAAGATTGTCGCAGGTGATCAGATTATTGGCAGAAGCGCATCTGGCGCTTATGTATTGCAGTGGCAGAACGGCGGTAAAGCGCTGATTGAAGGTATTGAAGCCAGCATGGCTGTTCCGCTGATGCCGGACCGTCTGAACTGGAATACCAATGCGACTTATATGATCACTTCTGAGCAAAAAGATACCGGTAATCCCTTATCGATAATCCCGAAATATACGGTGAATACCTTCCTCGACTGGACTATCACCAGCGCGCTCTCCGCTAACGTCAACTGGACGTTATACGGCAAGCAAAAACCGCGAACACATGCGGAGTCGCGTAGTGAAGAGACCAAAGGATTGTCCGGGAAAGCGCTGGGGGCTTACTCACTGGTCGGCGCTAACGTTAACTACGATATCAATAAGAACCTGCGTCTTAATGTCGGTATCAGCAATATCTTCGATAAACAGATCTATCGCTCCGCCGAAGGGGCAAATACCTATAACGAACCGGGTCGGGCTTATTATGCCGGTGTGACGGCCTCGTTTTGATGGGTTATGCCCGCCGCTGGCGGGCATATTCTGGCGACGGGTTAATGGCAGCGTGGTTCTTGGCTTGCCGGTTCGCGACTGATATCCAGCAATGCACTACGAAAAGAGGCGTTAAACATGGGCCCGTGGCCCAGGCCCGGGTAATGCTGCAGGGCCGCGTTAACGCCGTTGTTCTCAAGCGTTCTCACGGTCTCCTGAACTTTTTGCAGGAGCTCGGCCATCTGGCGTTGCCTGTTATCCCCATTCGACGCTGAACCTTCCATTATGATGAGTTTTTTATGGCAGAACGGCGACGGCTTCACTGCCGTAAGGCGATTCAACAGGGCAAAGTTATCCCTGCTGAGTGACGGGCTGGCGCTGTAATAGATATGAAAGAAGGATGACGACAGCCAGGAGTCCAAAACGAACAGGCCGCCATAAGAATGTCCCCATACCCCGCGCCGTTCGGGGTTGATGGTTATTCCTTGTTCCACCTGCGGCGCGATATGCCTCTCCAGTAGCTGGCGGAACGCTGGCCCGCCGCCGGTTTTACGATGAAAACGCGGGTTATTTTCACTGCCATCGCGATCGATTCCCGGCGCCGGCGTATAGTCATAAGCTCTGCCGTTAAGATCAAACGGCAGGTTAGTCTGATAGCCAATCGCCACAATCACCGGCGGCGAGTGGTCTGCCAGTTGTTTGAGCAGCGCCTCCGGCAGTCTGTCCATCACTGCGTTGCCGTCCAGCATATATAAGACAGGATAACCCGACGGCGGGGCGGCTTTATTGGGGATAGCGGTCCATACCCGGTAATGTCTTGCGCCATCGGCAGATTGAAAGTCATTGACCCTAAAATGGTAATATCCCGAACCTTTATCAGCGATATTCGGCCCTAATGGCTGCATATCCGGCTGCGCATAACTCAGCGCGCTAAAACAAAAACTCACTAAAAATAGCGCCATGCGATAGCACTTGTTGTGGTACTGGCGACCATACATCGGATGTGATTCCTTTTTGGCAGGTGAAGTTTTATCGGGGCAGTAGACGTAATCCGTCAATCAGTGCGCCGCGCCACCAGGCATAATCGTGACCGCCGGTGTACACGCTGCAATGGCTTTCAACGCCGGCGGCGCGCAATTTTTCATGCAACTGTTTGACCTGCGGGACCGTCGAACCTTCCAGCGATCCCACGCACAGATGCGTACGTACGGCTGGCGAGGGCGCGGATAACACATGTTCGCTGACCCATGAGCGCTCTTCTGCGCTGAAATGGGGCGGGCGATTGCGGTTGTCCGGCGTCCACCACATTGAGGGGGAGTGGCTCAGTACCAGGCCGAAGCTCTCTGGCGCGTGGCGGGCCGCCATCAGCGCGGTCACGCCGCCGAGGCTTTGCCCAGCCAGCACCGTTTGTGTACGGTCCGCCCACCGCCGTTCCGGGTATTTGGCGCGAAGGGTTGGCAGCAGGCGTTCGGCAATGTCGAGCACCAGCTCGCGGCGACCGCCGAGTATTGCGACGCGTTCACGCGCGTTGATGTTATCAATGCCGAGTACGGCCACCGGCGCGATGCGTCCGCTGCGGATGGCGGCGTCAATGGCGGCGCTTACCCCAAGATGGTCGAACCAGATCTCGCCATCCGTGAGTACCAGCAAGCCCAGCGGTTGTACGACAGGAACGTCAGGAAGATACAGCCGCACACGGCGACGTTGTCCGGCGAGCCGATGCTCTGAGGTGAAAAGCTGCCCGGCGTAAGCGCGACAGCCTGACCACTCCTCCTGTGCCGGGGCATGATCCAGCGCCAGAACGGATTCCTGCGCATTGCCCCGAACATTTATTCCCGGCGTGCTGTTCAGCGGGTCCGCCTTCCCGACAAGGGAGGCGAAACGGCTTCCAAGCTGCAACACCGTCTCGTCCGGGGTTTCCGGTGGTATTTCGACCATCGTATAGGAACCGCAGTAGGACGCCGGTAAGCGAAGCGTCAGATGCCAGATATCCGTTGTGGGCAGTTGCGTCATCATACCTTTCGCCACGTTATCTTTATCGGTGACACGGTTCAGGCGAACATAAACCCCCCGCAGAGGAGAGGCGGCACGCCACAGGAAGGTGACTTCCCGTTCATCGTCTGCGCCGTTAATGGCTGTCACCAGCGGCAGTGCGAGCGAGTTTGCTTCTCGCCAGAAGTGAGAAGCGTCAACCTGGCTTCCGGCGGCGAGTTGGCGGCGAAGGCGCGTAGCGGTCTGTATAGCGACAGGAGCGACGGGCGGGCTCAGTCTCATTCTTTGTATTCCATCTCATTTATATTTCGGTCAGTACTAATAGCTAAAGCGGCTGTTACAGGAACAGCCGCTTGCGGGCTTTCTTTTGCGTAAATCGTGGCGATAAAAACTATCCTATGACCTCTCCTTGCGTATCGCGTGTCTGGCCGATGCTGTCCCGCCACAGACGAGCATACAGGCCATGAGTCGCTATCAACTGCTCATGGCTGCCATATTCAGCGATACATCCTTTATCGATTACGACAATAACATCGCAACGGCGAGCGGTGGTCAGCCGGTGCGCGACGATAAGCGCGATGCGTTTCTCGGTATGCGTCACCCTGGTAAGCGAGGTCATTAAGCGCTCCTCGGCGCTACGGTCGATACGCGCTGTCGCCTCGTCGAGCAGCAGAATATGCGCCTGCGCCAGGTGGGCGCGGGCGAGGGCAATCAACTGACGCTGGCCCGCGGACAGATCCGTGCCGCCGTTATTGACCGGAGTACGGAACCCCAGCGGCAGATGTTGCACAGTTTCAAAGAGTCCCGCCCGTCGCGCCGCGCTCTCCACCTCCGTGTCGCTGCTGTTTGGCCGCGGATAGCGGATATTTTCGGCAATATCGCCGCTAAATAATGCGACATCCTGAGTGACCAGCCCCGTCTGGCGACGATAATCACTAAGCGACGCGGCATCAATTAGGCGCTCACCGACACGGATTTGCCCGCTACCGGGAGAGTAGAGTCCGGCCAGCAGCTTGATCAACGTCGATTTGCCAGCGCCGCTACGTCCGACCACCGCGACTACCGTTCCTGGCGGAATGGTGAGCGAGAGCTTATCAAGCACAGGTTGCGTTTTTTCGGGATAGCGGAATGTCAATGCCTCCAGACGTAGCGCGCCGCCAGTGCCAGGCGTTATGGAGGACGGTTCAATATTCTCCGTGTCCTCAGTCGCCAATAGCGCATTGATATGTTTGCCGCTGGCGGTCGCCTGCTGCCAGGAATCAACAATGCCTGACAACTGCTGTACCGGGCCATAAAATTGTCCCAGTAGCAGGAAGAACGCCGCCAGTATCCCGGGCGTCATTTCGCCTCCGGCGACCCGGGTCGCCCCGATTAAAAGCACGGCGGCATAGGCGGCCTCGGTGCAGAAGGTCAGGAACGGAAAATAAACGGCAAGGTATTTTTGCGCCCGCACGCGGGTGGCGCGGAAGTTATCTGATAACGCCCGTAGCCTGGCGGCTTCCTGCTTCTGTTGGCCGTGTGACTGTACTACCCGCATACCGGAGACCTTTTCCTGAAGCGTACTGTTCACCTTACCAATTTCCAGCCGTGCCTGAGCGTAGGCAGGCGAGCTCAAACGGCGGTAAATCCACGTCGCCAGCATCACTACAGGCACGGCGCTTAATGCCGTTAACGCAAGAATGGGGTCAAGCCAGAACATTGCCGCGGCGATAGCGACCATTGTCACGATGCTGGTGGCCGCGCTGGCAAGACCGTTTTGCAGAAATCGGGCGAGTGAATCAACGTCGACGGTCATGCGAGTAAGACGCGAGTCGATGTGCTTCTCGTGCCAGGGAAGACTCAGGCGTAGCAGGTGGCTGAAGCTGCGTAAGCGTACCGTATGCTGTACCGACTCTGCCGCGCGGGCGGCGAAGATCGTTTGCAGCGCATAGCAGCACCAACCAATCGCCACCAGACACAGCGCGAGCAGAGCGCATATGCCAATAGTCGACATATCCCCTGCGGCAACGCCTGAGTCAATACCGCGCTGCAAAAGCACCAGCACGCCAACGCCTGCGGCGGAATCAAGCGCGATAAGCAGGGCGGCGATGACGAACATCCAGGCTACTGGCGTCAGCAGCGATGAGACTTGACGCCCGTGGCCTGCCAGCGCCATCTGTACGGCGCGTTCCGGAACGCGCGTCATTCGGTCGACAAAACCTTTTCCAGCGGGTGTCTGGCGCTCATGCGCGTCGTCGGATTTTACCGCCTGCGTTGTTGGCCATAGCTCACGTTGTTCCGCCGGGGCGAGGGCGAGAAAATCCCCCTCGCCGCTCATCAGCGAGCGAAACGTCGGACACCTTGCATCCAGCTCCGCCTGGGTACCGATATCCACGACGCGGCCTTTATCCAGTACGACGATCCGATCGGCTAACTGCAGTGTTGAACGGCGGCGTGCAATCACCAGCAGCATATGCTCATTATCGGCATAACGACCAAGAGCCGTATTAATTTCCGCTTCAGTACCGGCATCGACCGCCGAGGTGGTGTCATCGAGAATCAGCAGTTCCGGCGCGGTAATCAGTGCCCGGGCTAGCGCAATACGCTGGCGTTGGCCGCCGGAGAGGTTGCTTCCGCGTTCGGTCAGTCGGGTGTTGAACCCCTGCGGTAGCGCATTGATGAACCCGCTGGCGCCTGCGGCATCGGCGGCGCGTCGAATGTCGTCCTGAGTCGCTTGCGGGTGCCCATAGGCGATGTTTTCCGCCACCGTACCGGCAAACAGAAACGCGTCTTCAAAAACTACGCCAACGCGACGACGAAGCGCCGTCAGTTTCAGGTCGCGAATATTCTGTTGGCCCGCAGTGGTGTTGAGCCACACCCCGCCGGAGGTAGGATCGTAAAAGCGCGCCAGCAACATCAGCAATGTTGATTTTCCGGAGCCGGAGGCGCCAACCACTGCCACGGTTTCACCGGCGTGAATGGAAAACGAGATCTCATTGAGGATACGGTTACCGTTGTCGTAGTGGAAACTCATCTTCTCCACGTCCAGCCCGATAATCTGACCTTCAACCGACTCAGTACCGTCTTCCATGCGAGAACGCGTGTCGATAAGCGCGAAGACGCGCTCTACCGACGCCTGTGTGCGCTGTGCGATAACCAAAAACGATGCCAGTACGCGGGTAGGGCCGGTCAGCATAGCGAGAAAACTCGCGAACGCAACGAAGGTTCCCAGATCGATGCGCCCATTCATTACCGACCAGCCGCCATAGCACAGCAGGACGATTTGCCCTATCACCGGTAGCGCCAGCATGGTTGCGCCCGGCATCGCCTGCGAGATAGCGGCGCCGATGCGTACCCGCACCATCTGCCGCGACTGACCATCGAGCCAACGCGTTTCGCGCAACTCCGCCACGCAGGACTTCACCACTGAGATCTGTTCCAATACTTCGCGCATATGCTCCGTCATGTGCGCCAGCCGGTCTGAGGCAAGCCCCGTTTGCGCGAAAACACGGCGACGGGCGCGCAGGGCGGTAATAGCAAGGGCGGCCAGTACGCAAATCACGATAAGCGTCATGGATGGCGACATCCATAGCATCACCGCGATACCGGCCACATAGTAAGTGAGCACCGCCAGCGGCACCGGACACATCTGTAGCAAGGTGTGTACCTGTTGAAGATCGCTGTTGGTACGCGAAATGACCTGCCCGGTACGCAAGGCGTCCTGGCCTGCGCCGTCCAGTTTCTGAATACTGTCGAACGCACGGCTACGTAACGTATGCTGAACCCACAGCGAGAGTTCCCCGGCATAGCCGCGGCGCACGTAATTCCCGATAAAATCAAAAAGGGCAATTAACAGCAGGCCGCAGGCAAGTAACGGCAGGTGGGTTGTATCGCCTGCTATCGCGTCATTGACGGCCTGACGCGTTATTAGCGGCGTCAGCGCAGCCAGTAAAATGGTCGATACTGATGCTACGATGACAATGATGCTCAGTGTTTTACGTTCCCAACACACGCGGGCAAGGCGAACTATCCAGGCACGAGCGGGCATGGGGGAATGAGTCGCGGGCATTAAGCCTCCTTATCGGTGAAAGATGAGATATGGCGACACACGCTGGGTTCAGCCGCCATATTGTCATTGCGCTGCCGCGGTTAGCCGTGTTGCAGCATGGCGATCAGTTTTTTTGCCACCTCGGTCGGGCAAGGCTGGGCCGCCATTTCCGCCGCGACCTCCTGCGACGCCTCGCGAAGCGCGCGATTACCGAGGAAGGTATTGATCATGCTGCTCGTAAGCCCGCTCTTACCGGGAATAATGCCGCATCCGCGCTCGACCACGGCGCGGGCATTGACGGGTCTGTCGGCACCCTGGCCAAAGACTATCTGCGGAATGCCGGCATGCAGCGCCGTCAGGGTGTTGCCTGCGCCGCCATGGTGGATAAAACCGTCGGCGCCGTTAAGGAAAACGCCCATCGGAAGCCAGTCGACCAGACGGACATTCGGCGGCAGTGAACGTAAATCCGAGCGGGCGTTTGCCGGAAGATGCAGGATGATTTCGGCATCTACTTCGCCGGCAGAATCCATTACCCAGGAAATCAGATCCAGGCCATCTACCATCGGTTTGACGGTGCCGAGGCTGACCAGAAGACGCTTGCGATCAGGTGTACGTTCCCACCATTCTTCCCAGACGGCGCCGCCGTTATACGGGACGTATTGCATGGAGATAACCGGCTCTCCGTCATTTTGCAGTATGCTCATGCTGGGCGGTGTGACGTCTATCCACGCCAGATCTCTTGGTGGCGCGCTGACCCCATGGCGGCGGTAGGCGTTAGAAAGTGATTTCGTCACGCCTTTGATGTGCCAGGGCGTATGACCGAAGCCGACGGTTTGCATCACTACCGGAATGTCATACTTAGCGGCAATCAGTGGTCCAACGACCCCAAGGGGAGGATAGACGATGAGATCTGGCCGCCACTGCCCGGCGAACGCGACCAGCGGGTCGGTCATCTCTTCGCTGAAGAATGAGAAGTTCCCCATTTTTGTTCCAATGTTATTTTCTTTTCGTAATGCCTCCTGACGGCGATAACCCGCTTCCGAATCGAAACCAGGCGCAGCGTCAAATACCACCAACCCAGCTTCTGCTGCTTTCTGTGCAAATTTTCCACCGCTTGCAATCAGCACTTCATGGCCATTAACACGAAACGCTTGCGCCAGGGACAGCACAGGGTATAGCAGTCCATACAGTGGTGGACCGACAAACAGAATACGCATGAGAAATCCTCTCTCTCCACGTCATAAATCGAACAAGTTGTTAATGAGAATGATAATAATTACCAATATCATTTGAAAAATGCAATAACAAATACGACCCTTGATCATGTGATGATTTTTTGCGTAAAAATCGGGAAAGAGGAGAGCGTTAAGCGGTGAAGTTTGGTTTCAGGCTTATTTACGCGCGTATGGTCGCAAAGGCAAAGCGCCAGGATTGGGGAACTGGATTCGCATACCAGACGCCCGTGGATTATTAATGATAACTTCGCAAATAACCTTTCAGACAATGAGGTAAACGTACCGACAACAAGGTAACGGGAAACGTAGGGAGTAGTATTGATAACACGTTGCGGGGCAATTTAACGGTGTCCGGCGGCGGATCGTGTTCTGTGTGGACTTTCCGGCGTTAAATCCCGTATCACCTGCGAGCATGGACTATCTCTGTGGTATCAACTCTGTAGTAATTTTGTCCCCTTCGTCTTCATTAACCAATGAAACCAGCTTTAACGTCACCGTTCGAATGTTGCGAACGAACAGCTCCTTATGCGGAATATCGTCACCGCTCTGCGATTTTTATAGCGCATCAGCCACACGATTTATTGGTTCTTGAAAACCAAGGTTTTTGATAACCAATGTTATGCCAGGCTTACCTGTGTCATCCAGGTTATCGACACTTGAGGCATAAACTTTACTACTTTTTCTGTCTGTAATTGCTTACACCTAACAGTTTGATTAAAAAGCCTTTCTATGTGAACGCAGTGTCTGCTAGTGTTTTGAGCGATATCGTCTATAGCTGGATGTAACATAGGCCTTATCGTGAGCGCGCTACACTATATATGTTAATGCGTTGAATTTTTTCTCTTTTTAATTAGATGCTGTCTTTTTCGTATACCCTTCCGGTTTATTTATGCCATACGCCTGTATTACGAAAATGTTATATCCATCCTGTTGTAATTTTTATTTTAATTCATTCGTTTTTTATGCGGCTTGCCGGAAAATATCTGTATAAGGTAGATACGCCAATACCAAAAATAATAGCTAGTTGCTGCCGAGGATGGCCTTTCTCTAATAGCCGACTAATCTGTTCCTGTTCATGTTTGTTGATCGCCCGAGGGCGCCCTCCCAGTCGTCCTTGCGCTCTGGCGGCAGCCAGTCCGGCAAGGGTTCGCTCGACAATTAATTCTCGCTCCATCTCGGCCAGTGCTGACATTACATGAAAAAAGAATCGCCCCATCGCGCTACTGGTATCAATACTATCGGTTAAAGAATGGAAGTGAGCTCCACGTTCATGTAATTCTGATATTAACGCCACCAGGTTTTTCACGCTGCGGCCCAGTCTGTCTAATTTCCAGACGACAAGAGTATCGCCTTTATTTACATACTTTAACGCTCGTTTCAGGCCGGGGCGGTTTGCAATCTTGCCACTGATACGGTCCTCAAAAATGCGGTCACAATTTGCACTAGTAAGCGCATTACGCTGTAAATCGATATTTTGGTCAATTGTTGACACCCGAATATACCCAATAGTAGCCATGATTTTCTCCTTTACATCAGATAAGGAAGAATTTTAGTCGCTTTTCTCATGGAGGATTGCTTTATCAAAAACCTTCCAAAAGGAAAATTTTATGGCACAAGTAATCAACACTAACAGTCTGTCGCTGCTGACCCAGAATAACCTGAACAAATCCCAGTCCGCACTGGGCACCGCTATCGAGCGTCTGTCTTCTGGTCTGCGTATCAACAGCGCGAAAGACGATGCGGCAGGTCAGGCGATTGCTAACCGTTTTACCGCGAACATCAAAGGTCTGACTCAGGCTTCCCGTAACGCTAACGACGGTATCTCCATTGCGCAGACCACTGAAGGCGCGCTGAACGAAATCAACAACAACCTGCAGCGTGTGCGTGAACTGGCGGTTCAGTCTGCTAACAGCACCAACTCCCAGTCTGACCTCGACTCCATCCAGGCTGAAATCACCCAGCGCCTGAACGAAATCGACCGTGTATCCGGCCAGACTCAGTTCAACGGCGTGAAAGTCCTGGCGCAGGACAACACCCTGACCATCCAGGTTGGTGCCAACGACGGTGAAACTATCGATATCGATCTGAAGCAGATCAACTCTCAGACCCTGGGCCTGGATTCACTGAACGTGCAGAAAGCGTATGATGTGAAAGATACAGCAGTAACAACGAAAGCTTATGCCGATAATGGTACTACACTGGATGCCTCAGGCCTTGATGATGCGGCCATCAAAGCGGCCATTGGTGGTACGACTGGTACGGCTGCTGTAACGGGTGGTACAGTTAAATTTGACGCAGATAATAATAAGTACTTTGTTACTATTGGTGGCTTTACTGGTGCTGATGCCGCCAAAAATGGCGATTATGAAGTTAACGTTGCTACTGACGGTAAAGTTACACTTGCTACGGGTGCAACTAAAACCACAATGCCTGCTGGTGCGGCAACTAAAACAGAAGTACAGGAGTTAAAAGATACACCAGCAGTTGTTTCAGCAGATGCTAAGAATGCCTTAATCGCTGGCGGCGTTGACACTGCCGATGCAAATGCCGCGACATTGGTCAAAATGTCTTATACCGATAAAAATGGTAAGACAATTGAAGGCGGTTATGCGCTTAAAGCTGGCGATAAGTATTACGCCGCAGATTACGATGAAGCGACAGGAGCAATTAAAGCTAAAACCACAAGTTATACTGCTGCTGACGGCACTACCAAAACAGCGGCTAACCAACTGGGTGGCGTAGATGGTAAAACCGAAGTCGTTACTATCGACGGTAAAACCTACAATGCCAGCAAAGCCGCTGGTCATGATTTCAAAGCACAACCAGAGCTGGCTGAAGCAGCCGCTAAAACCACCGAAAACCCGCTGCAGAAAATTGATGCCGCGCTGGCGCAGGTGGATGCGCTGCGCTCTGATCTGGGTGCGGTACAAAACCGTTTCAACTCCGCTATCACCAACCTGGGCAATACCGTAAACAACCTGTCTGAAGCGCGTAGCCGTATCGAAGATTCCGACTACGCGACCGAAGTCTCCAACATGTCTCGCGCGCAGATTCTGCAGCAGGCCGGTACCTCCGTTCTGGCGCAGGCTAACCAGGTCCCGCAGAACGTGCTGTCTCTGTTACGTTAATTTATTTCGTTTTATTCAGCCCCGTGAATCCGGGGCTTTTTCATTCAGCATAGATGAATATATCTTTATGGAATGTATAGCTGTAAATGATATTTCCTACGGGCGAGAAGCTGAAATATGGCCGCGGGATTATTCTATGCTTGCTCGTCGAGTTCAATTTCTACGTTTTAATAATATCCCTGTTCGATTGGTGAGTAATAATGCCCGGATAATCACAGGCTACATTGCGAAGTTTAATCCGAAGGAAAATTTGATTCTGGCTTCGGATAAACCTAAAGGAAATAAGCGCATTGAAGTTAAACTAGAGTCTCTGGCTATTCTTGAAGAATTATCAGGTAATGACGCTTTTAATCTTTCGCTGGTGCCGGCTGACGAATTTAATCTTCAGCAATATACTCCATCAAGAAGAGATTATTTCTCGATTTGCAATAAGTGCTATAAACAGGGAGTCGGTATCAAAATCTATATGAAGTATGGACAGGTTTTGACTGGCAAAACGACAGGCGTAAATGCGTGTCAGGTTGGTGTGAGGAAGTCCAATGGCAATCATATGCAAGTTATGTTTGACTGGGTGAGCAGGATCACGTCTTCGGACTACGCTGAATAACGCCTACGGTAATAAAAAATTCCGTGAGAAAATATTGCTCCTGGAGGAACAGAGACCATTCGACAGCGCATAGATAGTTTCGCCGCTGCTCGTGCCACTACGGCCAGGACGCTTAAAGCAGCTGACAGAAAAGAATTGATCATTAAAGCTTCGCAAAGAAGGTCTGCTGAATCTTCGCAAATCTATGGATACCGTAGCCCAACATCCTGGCGTCTCACGGGCAACTGCTTATCTTTATGCTCGACAGTCTGACTGCGAGCTTTGCCCCAGCCAGGCAGGACTCTCAGTGAGTGTTCTATTTTCTTTGACTCTCGTATTCCAATTCTTTCAGGAGTTATTGGTGAGACTTTTGGCGTTTTGCCCTGTCACCCATCGCGCAGCCGCTTTACCCACCGCGTCATTTGACTCCAGTGTCCGTAAGGTTCTCTGCAATCCTCACCAGGCGGCAATGGACGTAAAAAAGCCCGCAGAGCTTGTGCTATACGGGCTTAGTAGACTTTACTGAACTTCAGTACATCAATATTTGGGCTGGCGGAGTTTGATTTTTGTTTTTAAATCATTGAAAATGAACTTCTATTTATTAATTCAACTTTTTGAATATACCAATTCGTATACCAATGGCTTTTTTCCATCTAAAACGTGCAGCTTCCAGCTCTATAGGCGTGGTAATAAAAAATGATTTTATGAAAAATCCTTCACACTCTACACCTTTCATTATTATTCTTTAAAATCAATATGATGATGGGTGATGGATGGGTGAAGCATTGCACTAATCATGCATCAGTGGTGAAGGATGGCCCCTGATGCCAAATTCCATCCCGGGCAGATCACTGCGACTATGTTGGGTATTTGCATTCAATTGACTACCCGTTTGCATTTTACTTGACCATCGCCAACAAAAAATCGCCACTGTTGCTGAGGGGGGTAGTCTTGGCATTGCGTGACCGGCAGCTGTGTGCCCAGGCTGTGTGAAAACTCTGACCTAAAACTGAAGTGCGCGCATCTACGCAAAATCTTGAATCAGTCGACAGGTTAGCTGAGCCGAATTTTACGTATGAGCGCTGTTTTCAACACTGTTTTACACAGATTAAGCGACCAAAACAGTTTTCACACAGCCTGTGCCAGGAGCGGACGTTGCTAATTCCGCGTAGTATTAATTACACTGTAGCGAACCACCGTTTTGCCAGGAAGCATTGTAGTTACATTAGATGTTAATGTATTTTTGTTATCTTCTGAATTAATTGAACTTTTAGGTGAAATGGGTGAATACTTTATCATTAGATGATCTTGGCCCACGCATATGCATCATGGGGCCATCAAATAGCGGTAAATCCACACTGGCAAAAGCCATTGCTTCTAAGACGTCATTCCCTTTAATTCATCTGGACCAGTTGCATCATTTACCTGATACAAAATGGGTTCCCCGTGTACCAGAAGATTTTTATCGGTTACATGAAGAGGCTGTTAGTGGAGAAAGATGGATAATAGAGGGCAATTACACAAAGTGTATTTCTTCCCGGCTTGAACGTGCTACAGGGTTGATACTGCTTGAAGTGCCGGTAGCAATTGCATTGCAACGCTATATTCGGCGATGTTATTCGTCAAAGCCCAGGATCGGTGGTCTCACTACCCGAAGGGAGAATGTCACATGGGAAATGCTTAAATACATTGTGCGTATTGCGCCTAAAAACCGCCTTGTCCACAGGAAAATTTTCGAGCAGGCAACCATTCCAAAGCTGATGTTGTCATTACCTCGCGATATTAATGCCTGCTATCGAAGCTGGGATATTTCATAGCATTTTCAATATATTATTATGCTTCCGATTAGAGCCTATTATTCATTAGAGCTGTATCTCGCACAATTTAATAACCAGCTACCTTCAATTATAGTGAAGGTCATTAAACCTGTCTGCTAATCGCTCTTAGCTGTCTGTCAACCTGGTTGCATTTTGTTGGCGAAGGTCAAGTAAAATGCAAACGGGTAGTCAAGTCACATGCAATTAAGCATTGTGTCACGCCAGATGTTGCCGGGTTAAGCCCACTCTCATTTGCTGGCGGATTTTGCTGAACGGTGCATAAAAAAATGCCCGCAGGAGGAATGCTGCGGGCGAACCTATAAGAGCAATGTGAGTATGTCGTTATCCAATACCTGAGCATTTCACTCAGGTATTGGATACAGCGACTATAAGATGATGATTTTAATGTTTCAACCCCTTCTTTGTGATGGTTTTATGCACATCCTTATTCCTAAAATGCACCGCAAGAAGCCCCATCAAGTGGACTCCAGATGCTTGTGAACGCGGTATCTGACAGGCGTTAAAGCAGTCCAGAATGAATTTTTTTATGTTAGCCGTCGTTAAGTTTTATTATTGCCATCCCGCTGATAGTAGGCTAAAAAAATAAACATACCCTTCCAAAACATAAGAAATCCTGCAATTAAGGTGGTACTGCTATGAAGCTGACGGACAGGCTATTTGAACTGAACTCACTGCTTATCGTTTTCATTCTGCTTTTTGTCTGCGTAGGGGGCGGTGAAATTATCGCGCTTGCATTCCGGTTGCCTGCTGAACCGATGATGAGCCTGGGCGTACTGGTCTTCTTTGGGTTACTTATTCCGGTAGCACTTCATCTTCATAAGCTGTCTAAGGTTCGTGACTGACCAGCAAAAAGAAACCGGCTTTCGCCGGTTCAGTGAGTCATGCCGCTGTCGCTTCGTCGCACTTCGGCAGCCAGTCGGCGTTGCTGTCGTCCGTCAGGTCGAGGTTGGTCTGTATACCTGACTTCGTGCGACGCTTCAGATAGTTCAGCCCGTACTCGCGCAGGATACTCTCCAGCGCCTGGCTGAATGACTTCATGCTGAGCGGGTTGCGGTAGCCGTTGGCCTCCATATAGGCCAGATAGGCGTGGTAAAGGTAGCGACGGGGTTGCAGGGGGCGGATGCTTGCGTTACCCATATGCAGGCCGTTTGGCTCTGCGGTGGCAAACAGGTAGCCGCAGAAGTCCACCATCGGGTCAGCGTCGCGCTTGATGCGCATCGCTTCCCCCGAGTTCTGTTGCGACTGGAGCAGCGCCCGGGCGTCCTGCGGCTGGCTGAACCGCTGCATCAGCTGGCGTACGATAACGGCCAGCTCGTTCTGTATCTTCTCCTTCAGCTGCGGGTCTCGCTCGTTCGCCGGGATGATTTCCGGGAAGTGCAGGATAACCCGGCGGCGCGATACGCCCCCGCTGCGGTCGGTAAAGCGCATCGGGTTGTTGTTTACCGCCAGAATCACCGCCGGAATATGGGTTGAATAGGCGTCCTTATACTTCGGGTCCACCGACACCGCATCGCCGCCGGTGATCGCCTTGATGCCCGCGCCGTCGCCGCTCCACTTCTCCTGGTCGGGTAGGCGGATAAGCGAATAGCCGATGACGGACGCGCGCTCGCGCGAGGATTCCAGCGTCTCAATGGTGGCCGATACGGCATTGTCCGGCCCTGCCAGCATGGTGGCGATTTCCGCCATGATGCTCTTGCCGCTGCCGCCGGGGCCGGTGACTTCGAGAAACAGCTGCCAGTCGTAGCGGTTCGCCAGCACCATAAACAGCGCGGCCAGAATGATGTCGCGCTTCTCCGCGCTGCGTCCGGCGGCGCGGTCCAGCCACTGCCAGAAGTGGGGCGCGTGGCTCTCCAGCGTCTCGCCCTCTACCGGACGGGTATAGTCCACGTCGCTGACGGTGCGCAGCCAGTTTTCCCGGCGGTGCGGGCTGAACGTGCCGCTGCGCGTATCGAGCACGCCGTTGCGAAAGCCAATCAGCTGGCGCTGCGGCGCGGCCTGCTGGGGCAGCATCAGCTTCAGCGTGTCCACCACGCCCGCCACCTTGCCCGCCGAGAACGGCGCGCGCAGGCGCTGGAACAGCTTCGCCACGTCGCGCCCGAACTGGTTGCCCGAAATCACCTTCCACGCCCCCGCCTCGTAGCGGCAGAGAATTTCCCCGCTGGCGTCCACGGCCAGATTGCTGCGGTAGTGCTCCGCCACGCGCTCCGCCTTTTCGCTGGCGCTCATGGCCGAGAATTCCGCCTCACTCATGACGTCAAACGGGCTGGCAGCGGGCGTCGCGGCGGCCTCCGTCAGTGCCTGCCGGGTCGCGGCCTCGCCGTGCTGCATAAAGGCGTCGTTCCAGTCGCCGAACACCGGCGGCAGGGCCACCACTCCGTTACAGGCTGCGGCGGCCTGTGCTGCCTTACGCTGGCCGTCGCCGTTCAGGTCTCGGTCAGCGGCAATCACCAGCTGGAGCGACGGGTGTTTTTCACGGGCAAGGCCAGCCAGAGAAAGAAGGTTTACGGACGACAGCGCAATCCATACCTCATCGCCGGTCAGGTTGTGCACAGTGAGGCCGGTGGCGTAGCCCTCCGCGAGCCAGATGCGCCTGGCGGGCTTATCGCTGCTGAGAACGTGGCAGGCTCCTTTCACCTGTCCGCCCTTCAGCGTGCGCTTGATGCCCTCCGCGTCAATCAGCTGCACGTTAACGAGCGCGCCGGTCATGTCGTGCAGGGGCATGACAACATCGCCGGGACTGTAGGTCGTCAGGGCGACTTTGTGCGGTTTCGCAAGCGTCAGGCAGGAATGCTCCGGCCAGCCCTTGCGGGACAGGTAGGCGTTACCGCTGGTTTCACGCGCTGAGCTGACCAGTTGCTGTGCGAGCGTGGCAGCGGCAGCGCGGGCGGCTGAGTTTTCTTCAGCTTCTGCGGGAGCGCCAGCGCCAGCGGCCCCGGTCACGGGCGGGAGGTTGCCGGTCAGGGCGTTGACGCGTTCGGCGGCCTCGGTGAAGTTAATGCTGAGCGCCTTTTTCACCAGGTCCAGGCCGTCACCGGCCCCGCACTGGTTGCAGAGCCACGTACCGCGCCCCTCCAGGTCGTCAAAGCGGAAACGGTCGGTCCCGCCGCACACCGGGCAGGGCATGTGGCGGTTCTTCACCACCTTTACGCCCAGCGCGGGCAGGATGCGGGGCCACTGCCCCTGCGCGGCCTTCGCCGCGTCTGATACTGTCATTTTCATGTTGTTATCCCTCAGTGCAGCGGGCGTGCGTCGTGAATGCGCCCGCTCAGCTCGTCCATCACTACCTGACCTAAAAAGCTCAGGCCCGGCGCAGCCTTTAGCGGCCCGGCGGCCAGCAGGTCGTCGAGCAGGGCGCAGGCAATTTCCTGACCGCGCAGGCGCCCGTGCTGGCGCAGGTAGAATCCCTCTAGCTCGGTTTCAATGGCGCGCTCAAGCCGCGCAAGCGTCAGGCCGGGATAGCGCTGCTGCTCGTCGCACAGGGTGAGCCAGGCGCAGGCCACCGCGCGACGGGCCAGAGCGGCGTGCAGGTCGGGGGAAAGGGTGCGGATTTTCACGGCGTCACCTCGTCATTCATCCAGCTGTCGTGGCAGCGGGTCAGCACGCCGTCGAGCTGCTCGGTGATAAGAAACACAAGCGAGGCCAGCTGCGCGCGCTGTGCAGGCTGCGGCAGTTCGTGGCATTCCTGAAACGCGGTCATGTCGCTGACGAAGCGCCCGGCGTTGCGCAGGTGCTCAAGGCGCGTCAGGTCGTCGATGGAAATCGTAATCTGGCTCATGCGCGCACCTCCGCCACGGGCAGACGGCAGGCAAAGGAGAGGACGTAGTCTCGGGCCAGAGTCCGGCGGGCGGCATGCTCATCGGCAGCAGTGGTGCGCAGCATCTGAATGCGGGAATGGCGCTCACAACGGCGCACGGCGGCAAAAACAAAGACAAACTGAGGGTATGGGGAAATAAGGACCGTAGCCATGATGGCAGTCTCCTTGAAGTAGCGGTTATCGCCACCACCGGAGTTTCCACGCTCTGGCGGTGACCCGAACGGGGGTGGAAAACCGGCCTTCAAGGAAACCGGCCAGCCCGAGGGCTGCCCCGCCCGGGCCACCATTACGAGTACGGCACAACGGAAAAGAAACCGTTGCCCGAATAACGGGTGCACTGAGGCTAAGACACAAAAAAAGACGCTTGGCGCGTCTGGTGTCGCCTTGAAGTAACTCGGGTTTCCACGCCCGGCTGCCGGTTTTACGGCAGCGGAATTACTGTACCAGGGAAAGCCCCCGGCGCGCAAGCCGGGAGTGAAAGAAGAAAGCGGCATAAGCACCTCAGCAGTCGGTGAGGGTGATGCCGTTGCGGGTAAATACCTGCGGGTCTGAGTGTGTCGCTTCGCTACGCGAAATGCGAAAGCTGATGCCGGTGCCGCGAAAGCGTTGCGGCTGACCGGGCATGTCCACCTCAGCGGCAATGGCCAGCGCCAGCTGCTTCGCGTCCTCCACGGACAGGTGATGAGTCGTGCCCTCAATGTTCAGCCGGATCATACTGTACGCTCCTGATCGCGCGCGGCGATACGTTCGTTCATCCAGGCGCTGACCTCACTTGCCAGCCACGCCACGTTATTTCCACCCAATGACACCTGCGCCGGGAAGGCGCTGCGGCTGATAAGGTCGTAGATGGTTGAGCGGGACAGGCCGCAGACGTGGATCACTTCCGGCAGGCGCATAAAACGCTCCTGAACCGGGTGAGATAATGGCATAGCCGGGGCCGCCGGGGCGGAAGAATGAGCGGATAAAGCAGTGTGCATAAGCTACCTCTTTCTGAGTCCATTAAGCGCCGCACGGATACGAACGGCTTCGGGTAGCTCTTTATTTTCAGCATATTTACTGCCAAAGCAACAAGGTGAAATTGTGCAGCAGATGGCACTTTCCCCTTGATTTTTAACCTCTCAGTAATATTGGTGCTTATTAGTCTTTATTAACCGATGGCCCGAAATTTTACATAGGATTTAACTATCGAAAATTAATAATTAAAAGGCATGAGTGGTTAAAATTTACAATTCTCAAATATTACCCGGTGAAGAATGGTGAACAGTGGGTGAACAATCATTCCTCTATTCTTCACCCTTTAATACACTGTATCTACTCTCTTTTTTACTAAGGTGAAGAATAGTGAAGGATTTATATAAAACCGAAAGCTGATAAACGGCTCTGGTGAGACCTTTTCCTGGCTCGCCAGAAAAAAAGCTTTTGTCTGGTCCGTCAAACAACGCCGCCCGGTGGCAGCGCCTGTGCCAGCCCCGGCACAATTGACTTATCCCAACCGACCCGACAGGAGCTTATATGACCCGGACAACCGACTTCCCCGCCAGCACCCAGACCGCGCTGGAAAAAGTCAGCGCCGCTAAGGCCGCATGGCTGGACGCACGCACTAAGCAGGAGGCCGCAGCCTCTCAGTGCGACATCATCCGCCAGCGTCGCGCTGAGACCGAAGCAAATGCGACCGCCCAGAATGACGAATGGCGCAGGCTGTTCCGTGAAAACGGCGGCGTGATGACGCCGGAGATGAAGAAGCTGCGCGCGGAGGTTGCGCTCGACCGCGAGTCGCTGGAGGAGTTTGACGCTCTGCTGGCCCTGCACGCGCAGGAGAATGAGTTACTGCCGTGGGAAACCAGCGAGCGCGCACTCGCCTACATCAGCGCGCACAGCGACCTTGTGAATCTTCGCGCCATGCAGCTCTGGCAGATGTTTATGGACGCGCACGGCCAGCAGCTTATTGAGACGCTGAGCCTGCTGAAAATCACGCTGGGGCGTCAGGCCAGCGCCGGTATTGGCAAAGTGGACAGCGTGAACGACCCGGAGACGGTGCTGAAGACTTTTGTCGCCCGGAACATCACTGACCCGGCGCTGGTGCGTGATGCCCTGCCTGAAGACGACGTGTTTAAGCTCGCGGGCACGTTCCCTGCGCGCGGCGCACATGATGACTACAGAAACAGCCCCTCTCCCGCAGCGCGACATAAAATTCTGGCCCGTCGCGAAATGGTGCAGAAGGAGCAGGCACAATGACCGTTGCAACCACACCCGCGCAGGCGCTGGAGCAGTTCCGCGCCGCCCGCAGCCAGTGGCAGGCGCACCGCAGTCAGCGTCAGGAGACCGTTACGGCGCTGGATACCCTGCTCACGGCTGGTGAAAAAACGGCTGATTACAGTGAGCGCGTGCCGCAGCTGCGCGAGCGCATCGCGGTGCTGGACTGGCAGATTAACTGCGCCGCCCGTGAGGCCGTCTATGCACAGCGGATTGTTCTGGAAGCCTGCACCGAGGACGCGCTCAGCGGTTTTATGAGCGAACACGGCCCGGCGCTTACCTCCGCGCTGGCCCCGTTGCTGAATGGCCCCGGCGGGCTGGAGGTGGCCTCACGACTGATGCGCAGCGCTGTAGCCCGTGAGGTGCAGCGGGCGCGCCCGGCGGTGGCAGAAGCCTATCAGGACGCGCTGGCTGAAACGGGACTGGCCCCGGAGGCTGATATGCAGCGCGACTGTCAGGGCAGCTATACACCCGCTCAGCACCTGCGCTTTACGCAGCGTTTGAATCAGCTGCCGCAGGAGGGGGTGTAATGGCTCTAAAATGCCCGGAGTGCGGCACCACCGCACACACCCGCACCAGCGCCTATGAGTCAGCGACCGTCAAGCGCACCTGGTATCAGTGCACTAACCTTGACTGCTCCTGCACGTTCACCGCGCTGGAGAGCGTCGAGAAAATCATCATGAAGCCACAAAAGCCTGCGGAGTCAGCACCCGTAGCGGAGACGCTCAGCGCGGCACGACAGCCGCAGACGCTGGGTAGATACGGTTCTGCCAGTAAACTGTCTAACCGGCAACAGTCACCCATATGAAACCCGTCTGCTAAGTCTGAACCGGCTATTGTGCCGGTTTTTTTACGCCCCTTTTTCCTGACTGGCCGTCCTGATCACGAGTGCATGTCTATGCTGCATGAAAACGCATGAGTCTCAGGCACTCAGGAACGGCACATCAGCCCAGCAGCGGCGCGGCATAAGCCCCTTCATGCAAGTGCATGAAAACCACTCAATGAAGTGGGCAGGCGTGGCGGGGGTACGAGCGCGCGCAACGGGGTAATGGTGCTTAGCGAAAATGAATACTACAAACATAATCAATAATAAAAAATTGGCCGCCAGTTTGGCAGCCATATGATAGCAAGTGGTTATTAAGGTGTCTTTATACCCAATTCGAATTCATCTCCATCTCTCACTTTTTCAAGTAACTCTCTAAGATAATTTGAATATCTATGGGATTGTATTTCCTCGCCATTCATTATTGCGTAATGATATTTGTTATCGAAGGTTTTAATGTCTACTCCAGTTATGTTTTTTACTGTTTCAAGAAGCTTATTGGCGTCGTGCCACCCCTTGTAGCCGAGAGCTTGGCCGAGAGTTGTTAGCGTGAAAGGATAGCTCGCGTTAAATGCCATTCCATCTGACGATGTCGCAATTCCGTAAAGCTTAGCAAGCTCACCTTCAGACTCGCTGATGTTAGAAAGAACACGATAATCAACTTGAACAGGGTTTCTAGGAATGTCAGTTCTAACGAGGTCATAAGTGCGTGCTAACAATGCACGTAAGAGCTTTGGATTTATATTATCAAGAGCTCTGTTAGCACCAAAAGCAGAAAATACCCAAGAGAAATCATTCGCAACAATGCTCTTTATTCTTATGCTTTTGTTAGCGGAGACTTGGATTAATCTTTCTCTGCGTGGGTACTCATTTTCGCTCTGTTTTTCAACCCATTCTAATATGTAAATATTTGGAATTACGTCGCCATTTTCAGATAGTAATTCATCAATATCAGAGAGTATGTTTTTAATGTTTACATCCTCAGCGCTGTAACCGATAAATAATAGAGGGTGCTCGGCAAAGAATGTGAGAAGTTTTGCGCTTAGATACTTTTTCTTTTTTATGAAGTCATCATAGTCGTTGCGGTTGATAATTATACTTTCTGGATCGGAACAACAACCATGAATCTTGAGTATTTCACCCACACTGCCATGATTAGCATAAAGGATTTTTTGACCAATAATAGGTGTGAAGTCGGTATATATTGATTCCAGGAGCTTGTCGTAGTTAGTTGTGATAATTGAGTGTGGATGTATTTGTCTTAAGAGTTCAATCTCATCACTATCGGAAATAGGTCTTTCTTTAAGTAATGAGTCAAAGAGGGCTGAGACCTTATGTTTGAAATAAATACTAGGATCGTTCCCTGCTTCAAATAATTCAGGTGGAAACTCTTTCTCTCCAGCCCCCCAAGCCCATTCGTTATACGAATCAGAAAAAACACTCCCAATATCAATTAACTCAGGATATTTTTGTTTGTAGTAAGCGAATCTTTTATCTATATTTGGGCACTCAGCAGATAGCTGTTGGAGCAACTCTTCCCAGTTCGGGCCTAAAAGATAACGTTTTGTTAATCCTGAACCTACAAAAAGTATAGGTTGGCATCCCATTCCTTCAAGGCATGTTTTTATGTCATCACTGACATCTTCAACATATTGAGGGTAATTATTTGGCATTCAAGACTCCTTCTCACTATTATGCTAAATTATTAGGCTATGCGAATAACTTTGCCAGCGTTAACCGTAAACTCTCCCCACCACTTCATCAATCCTATGCGTTGTTCAAGATAAGTTGAACGATTATATGCTCTTCTAACTTCATTTTTATCACTATGTGCAAGAGCTGCTTCAATAACATCTGGATTGAAATCAGCTTCATTTAAAGCTGTACTGGCAATCGAACGCAGCCCATGTGCAACAAGCTTTCCACCATATCCGATTCGTTTCAAAGCGGCATTAGCAGTCTGACTATTCATGGATTGTTTTGGATCATTTCTACTTGGGAATACGTGTTCTCGATGTGAACTTATAGATTTCATTAGTTCAAGAATACCTAAAGCTTGAGGCGATAAAGGAACAATGTGCTCTCTTTTTGCCTTCATCCGTTCTGCCGGAATCGTCCAAAGCTTTTCATTGAGGTTTATCTCTGACCACTTTGTTCCTGAAGCCTCAGCAGGGCGCACTAAAGTTAGGAGTTGCCATTCTATTAAGCAACGAGTTGTTAGAGACAAATTCGACATAGTTAAAGATCGCATTAAATTAGGCAGTTCTTCTGGTCGCAACGTAGGCATGTTCTGCTTTTTTGGTTTTTCAAAAGCCATCCCAACACCTGATGCTGGGTTTGCATCAATCAAACCGGTGTTAACCGCGTAAATCATTATCTCGTTAATACGTTGAACCAATCTGCGAACCGTCTCTAATGCTCCACGAGCTTTAATTGGCTCAAGTGCCTCAATTAAAGTCCTTGCTTTGATTTGTTGAACAGGAATTCCACCAACGGCAGGGAACACGTCTTTCTCTAATGAGCGCCAAATGTCTTTCGCGTAATCAGGTGTGACGCTTTTGCTTTTAAGCTGGAACCAATTAGCAGCCACTGTTGAGAAAACGCTGTCCAGAGCAATCTGTTGCTGCTCCTCTGCAACCTCTGCCTGTATTTGCGGGTCAATCCCATTAGCTAACAGTGCAAGATAATCCGCTCTCAAGCTGCGGGCGTTGGCAAGTGAAAGGGCTGGGAAGGCACCTAATCCGATCATTGTCCGTTGTTTCGTAGCGGGACGTTGATAGCGAAAGCGCCAAAGCTTTTTGCCGCTGGTTTTGATGACCAAAAAAAGCCCGTCACCATCATGCAGAGTCATATCCTTATCATCTGCTTTAGCGCGAAGAACTTCTGTGTTGGTTAATGGGCGTGTAGTCCTTGCCATGTCTACATTTCCTGCATTAATTGGTATACGGAATTGGCTTACATTCTAGCGTATACCAATTCGTATACCAATTATCACTGGATTCAGGCGGATCGTCTCGGAAGGTTACAGACACAAAAAAGCCCGCAGGGCTTGTGCCGTGCGGGCTTTCAGGACTTCTGCGGACGGCTCTGGAACCGCCGCGAAAGGATTTTGGTGCTGGCGTCCCTGTAATTAACCATTTATTAAATTGATTTATATGGTTCTTTTAACTATTAATTTTACGTATGGTTCTAAAAAGGAACCATAAATCTTAATGCTATTAGTATGAGTCCTCGCGATGAGCAGATTGTATCAAAAAGATAAAAATCTTCAGTTCAACTCCCTGTCAGTAACTGAACTCATAGTTAAGGTCCGTTGCGCTTTTCATGTTTGGGTGAATGCGGTAACTTTTCTCAATAGTTCGATTCTATCCGCAGGAAGTTCCCGCATAAGGCAAAGGTAGGAGAATGAAATTTGAAAAATTGGACACCAGAACATACGAAGGACATCAAGTGCTGGTTTAACATTGAGACTTACTGGGGTTTTGAAGAGCTTACCTTGATAAGGTTCTATCATGAGTTGTGGGCCAGAACTATCTTTTTCAAATCATATCGCAGGGATTATGAAAACCAAGCTGCAATGGAATATTTCGAAAAAATTTTCAGCGGTAACCCTTTCTTGATTGAAGAAGAAAGGTTGGGATACATGACTCAGAAGGACAATCTTTTTCAACCTCCACACTTCTTGCTGACTACTACAGATGAAATTGCCCGTTTGAGCATTCTCTCCATGAAAAGGGGTATGTTCTACTGGGATGGTGATTACGGATATGTAGTAAATAAGGAGTTTGAAGAAAAGCCTGTCTCTGAGAGTATGCCTGATGAATTCACACGAACGGTCATGTTCGAAATTGACCTGGCAAGTGGTACAGATGAAGAAATCGCAGAGTCTCTCAAATCTGCACTTCCCCAGTGGCGAAAGTTTAAAGGAATAGAAGAAAACCCGCTTGAATCTGTTCGTTTTGGTTATGGTACCATCAAGAAACTAATCAATTATCGGATCATACCTATGCTGGACATTCTCATATGGGCAAAGATAAAAAAGGTTCGTATTTCCGATGACAGATTATCAAGACTGCTCTACACCGATGAAGACGAAGAAACTCAAATGAGGTTGCCACAGCAAATCAAAGATACTGACAGACCTCTCGCTCTAAAAGCTTCTACTATTGATTTTATCAGGCAATTGCATTTTTTCATGAACAAGAATAGCCATCTAAAAGATGTGAAAGTATCTGACGTAATAAAACTTGTAGATTAGATTAAGATACCGCAAAAGGCATCAGTGATGGTGCCTTTTTTTATAATGTTACATTCTAAATATCATATGTAAAACATAGGGTTATAGCCAGGAGTGTCCTCATGTCAAAAAAAGGAGGAGATTCATGGTGCCTGAATTTCCTCTGTTTCAGTGGATACGAACATCAATAATTTTCGACTCTGGAATCTCTCTCCTTTTTCTCAACAACCGTTTGTATAGTGACTCCATCGAAACGACGAAGCATGAGGAACTTATAATGAATAATCAAACAACCCGTCTTATCCGTCTGCCAGAAGTGCAAAAACGTACTGGATTCAGCAAAGCATGGATTTATAGACTTATCAGCGAAAAGCGTTTTCCTACTCCTATAAAAATTGGTTTACGGGCAGTGGCTTTTGTTGAAAATGAGATAGAAGAATGGATTCAATCAGCAATCGAAGGAAGCAGAATAAAAGTTTCTTAACATAAAGAAACTACTTTATGTAAAAGCAAAATTTAATCTGTATTTGCATATAAAACTAAAAAAGCAAATCTGCCATTTACAATTCAATTTACATATTGAGTACAAATTCTTTTTAATTAATTACTTATGTATTTAAAGTGGAAAGAGTGGAGTCTAATATCCCTCTAGAGGGATATTAGAGCATTTCTCTCACATATACTGATACAAAAGAGATTGATTCAGATTTATGTAAAATAAATTTGTAAATTGCATAATCATTATGCTTTATTTAGTTTCACTTATTATTAATTGTAAATAGGAGAAGCTATGAATTACAAAATAAAAAGAGTAAAAGATGGAAATGGAGTTCGTAACTGCATGATAGTGAATGCTGATACAGGCATCCCATTGGTTTATCCAAATCTATATATGAGTGTAGTATTTCGCATAAAGAACTATTCATTTTCAACAATGGAGTCAATAGCAAATTCTTTGCTATTGTTTGAAAGATACAATACAGAAAAAAAGGTATCTTTGTTTAATTCTTTACATTTAAACTGGGAAGTTCTTGTCTCTGAGAATGGTTATCTGTACGATTTAATGAATTACCTGTCATACAAAAATAGCCAAGGGAATGTTATTGATATAAATAAGAAAAGGCATATCACAGAAAAATCTTTATACTTTAAGATAGTAACTATAGAGAATTATATTAAATGGTTTATAGATAAAATAACTTTCAATGAGTCTAATAACTATGAATCGATCTGTAGAGCATTTGATTTTATAAAGCCAAGAATTGAAAACGCGAAGAACTACAACATTGAAAACGAAGAAAAAGCATTAAGTAAAGACCAGGAAAAGACTTTGCTTAACATAGTGGGTATAGAATCAGCGACGAATCCTTATGCTCCACATGTACGGTTTCGCAATAATCTTATAATTAAGATTCTACTTGAAACTGGTATGAGAGGAGGAGAATTACTCAATCTGAAGATAGCTGATTTTAATTATAAGAAGAAAAATTTATGCATAGTAAGAAGGCCTGACAATAAAGATGAGCCAAGGCTGCGACAGCCTCTTGTCAAGACTTTAGAAAGGCAAATCCCTTTAAGCTTTGAATTAACTGAATTGGTACATGAATACATTAGCACTTTTAGGAGAAAGCAATCTAAAGCAGTTGAGCATGACTATCTACTCGTTACCCATAGTTCTAATGGTAATTTAGGGTATCCATTGACCATTTCAGGTTATCAAAAAATTTTTGAGCAAATAAGGAAAAACAGTAATGAGTTAAGAAATCTCGTAGGTCATGCATTGCGGCACATATGGAATGTTAAATTTTCAGAAATGATGATCTTAAACTGCAATCCTAATAATTATGCATTTTATGAGAAGGTAAGAAATTATCTAATGGGCTGGAAAAATGAAAGTGATACTTCAGATATTTATAATAGAAGATTTATAATTCAAGAAAGTCAAAAAATAATGGCGATCATTAATCCAATAAAACATTTGAATGAGGAGTCTATGAATGTTACCAATTATCAGAAATCTACAAGAAAATCAATATTCGGTTTTTGAAACTAAATACGGTGGTTTCAAAATAACATTTTCAAACCCGAAGTGGAAGATTAATGAAAGTATAATGTTGAATTTAGATTCTCTGAAAAATATGGGTGAGAATTTTATACATGTTAAAACGACCTTGGCTTATTTTGCTATGAATTATAGTGCAAGCTATACAAAGAAAATGTTTTATGCCATGAAGCATTTTCTAAAATTATCAGATAATGTGGAGAGTCTATTTGCATTTAACAATATAAGTTTTTATTTTGGCAAGGTTAGCCCATTAGACTATACCCATACTGAATCTATGAAATATTTACTTTTGAAAATGCATACTCTTTTCCCCTCGTTGTTATCTTCTAACTCTGTTGAATTTATTACTGAAATTGAAATTAGCAAAAAATTATCAGGGAAGTATTTAAAAACACATAATTATCAAAAAGGTCCATTTAATGATACTCAAATAAAAAAGATATTAGAGTTAACAGCAAGAGCTTATCAGGTTGAGAGGATTAGTTTATCTAACTATCTTATGCTGCTCCTTTTGATATATACAGGTCGGAGACCGATGCAGATTGCTCAACTTGAGACAGGGGATCTTTTCAAACTCGATGGGGTTTTTTATATCAATATTCCAAAAGTTAAACAAAGAGGAGCTTATAGAAAGCAGTTTAGTAAAGTACAAATCCCCCAAAACCTTTTTGAAAACCTAACTTATCTCATTAATGCAGTGAAATCTATTGTAAGTGAAACACTAAATACTAAATTAAATGAAAAACAAAAAAACAAGCTCCCTATTTTTTTGAATACATATCATTTCAAAAACAACACAGTAAGTTTGGACATGATTGAAAATGGAGAGTTAAAACTGTCTTCATATCAGGTAACTACAAAAATCAGAAGAACAATAAAACGTTCAATCGGGAAACTCCAAATTGATTTTGGAGAGATTAACTCAAGAAGATTTAGATACACATTAGGGACAAAAGCAGCCCAGATGGGTTATAGCCCATCATTGATAGCTAATATTCTTGATCATAGCTCAACCAGTTCTGTAATGAGTTATGTACACAACACTGCTGAAAACAGCAGAAAAATTAATGAAGCAATGAATGAGTTTATAAAACCAATAGCAAAAAAATTTACAGAAAAAAACTCGGCAGAAAGAGAGTTGGTTGTTTTAAAAGATCTTATAGATAAGTACTTTTTTGCATCTGAATGTGAATCGATATCTTTTGATAGTGCAATAAACTTACTAATAAAAGATGGCATTGATAGTCTCTTAAATGACTTGATAAATTACGAGGTGATAAATGAATAATAATTATGAAGATAACGTTTATAAATTTATTTCTGAAAATAAAAAACTTTCTAACAATAAAGATTTCAAATGGGAAAATCCAAGTTGGGGGAGGGGGATAACTTTTTATAGTGAAATAAAAGCTAATAAGAGTAATGAAAAAAAGAGGCTTATGAATAAAAATATTATAGAATTTGCCAAAGCTTATATATGGAATAAATTTTTTTATGATTTGCCTAAGGCTCTAAGGAACATAAGATTACTGAGAGTATTAGAAGTCGCTCTTTTACGAGTGAATAAAGAGGCTAATATTTATGATATAAATCATAAAATTTTAGATGAAGCCATAATTATTGCATATGAAAATTTTGCAGAGTCAACTGTTTATAGAATTTACTCTGACTTAATATCATTTTGTTCATTTATGTCAAAAAGGAATATGTTACCTCCATGGATCGTTCGCTGGTCTTATCCATTTAAAAGAAATGAGATAAATAAAAGTAAACAAATAGGCTCAATCGACTCGTTATCAGAACAAGAGCAAATAAAACTACCAGACGAAAGGGTTATAGATTTTGTAGGGGGAATTTTTACTTCAGAACCTATCAACACAAGAGATATCTTTATATCTTCAATTTTTGCCTTGCTCTTATGTGCTCCATCAAGAATAACTGAAATTATGCTTTTAGAAGATGATTGCGAAGTTGTAGTCAAAGATATGAAGGGCATACCCAGATATGGGCTGCGATTTTATTCATTAAAAGGTTATGGGTATAACACAAAATGGATACCAGAATCAATGGTTCCGATAGCAAAGGAAGCTATCGTGCGATTACGAAAACTTACTAATAATGCGAGGGTTGTATCTAATCTCTTACAGAGTGGGGAGGACTATCTGTATAGTTGGTTAAATAAAAGTGCATTTGAAATTTTGACAATTAAGGATCTCAATAAGCTTGGTTTTGTTATAAATAAAGAAGATATTTCAAAGGAGAATGAAATATTCCTGTCAAGTGTTGAAAGTGGTGTTATTAGCATCAAAGCATTCTGGGTTTATCTGTTGCGGAAAAAATCTGAATTGAAAGCTACGAGTGAACGAGACAACCGCATTACACATAGAAATTTATTAGCAATAAATAAAGATCAACTAAATTCAATAAAAGGAACTGACATTTTCACTTCATTGAATGCCATTTCCAATGATTTCAGATCTGATTTTAGCATTCGCAATGTTAATAATATATTCAGAAGACATGCCAACTCTAACATTGATAGTGCCAATCTCCGTTTTCACAGTCATCAAATAAGGCATTTGCTTAACACTATGGCTCAACGGAGTGCATTGTCTCAGGTGCAAATAGCTCACTGGTCAGGGAGAAGAAATATTAAGGATAATGTTGTGTATGATCATATGTCTCACGATGAATTAACTGAACTATCAAGAAAGGTTTTGAATACTCATGTTAATAAAGGCAGTTCAATCTCGAATCAGAAAAAAAGTATTGATTCTGATTTTAGAATAAATCTTGAAAGTAATTTTAAAGAACTTGAAAAGAAGATTTTAGATTTAGACTTTTCAGGGCAAGAAAAAATATCTGAAAAAATAAAAACATTTAGATTAATGTTAGAAAATATAATCAAAAAGGAGAAGCAAAATGGCAAAGAAGTTTTATGATAAAGAAATAAAATCTATTGTTAAAATTATTGAAAACTGGGAAAGGCCAAATTTTACATGGGATGCTGTATGTTTGGCTTGTAAAAAAACATTAGGTAAAGTTCCAACCAGACAAGCACTGAGTCAACATACTGAGATTGTCGTAGCATACAAAACAAGAAAGAGGGCTGGTTCTGTAAAACCTCAAAACAGAAAATTGCCAGGAAGTTTAAGTCTTGCTGCAAGTAGAATTGAAAGGCTCGAAAATGAAAATAATGCATTAAAACATGAGAATAATAATTTATTGTTAATGATAAAGAAAATGCATGAGAATGCTTACCGGCATAATATACTTGTCTCAATTCTCGAAGAAGAAATAACGCATAGAGGAAGAAAATAACCAATTGATAGGTTTTACCTATTGACAGGTGGTGTTAATATGGTATTTGTATATGCAGTCAGGAAGACAAAAACTTTGCAAGGATGCAATTTATGGACAAAAACAATTTTAATTCAGTAACGACACTTGAAGAACAGCTTGTTGTCATCGTAGATAAGTATATCTCGAAACGATACCAGCCCGGAGATAAAAGTTTCTCTAATCAACTCTACTTGGTGTTCGTTGGCTATCACTTAAAGTATTTCTACCCCAGGCAGTTATATACACGTTCTAATAGAAACATAGACAACATCATGACGATGTTTAGTTCTGTGTATAAATCCCTTACAAGTAATCTGTTGCGACAGTTATACAATAAAGAAGCTGTTCTTCGTGAACTAAACTCTCTTGTTAACTACATAGATAGCAATCAAGAAAGAGCGGAAGAGATCTACGCAACATTTAAAGCTCAATATGAAATGAGAGCCATAGAGAAAGAAATAATTCATGAGATCGTTTGTGTTAATCGTGTTAGATTGTAGACAATAAAAAGCCCCTAACGGTAGGGGCTTTAAAAACAGATAGTTTTTAATTTTTATTGTTGTATCTCTTTCCAGACACCATCAGCTTTCACAAGCTTAACAGGCTTTGTCTGTTTATTGTTGCTAATAGAAGCATCTACTATACAGTTGTAAACATTATTAGCTTCTTTTGAACAGCTAACTTTTTTCACATAATCGATTCTTAAAAGATCATTTTCAGAAACTCTTGAATCAAAAGCTTTCATACTTGCATTTGACCTATCTACAACACTTTTGAATACATTATAGATGTCTTTATCGGAAGGTTCAGAATCACAAGCTGTTAATAAAAAAGTTGAAAGAATGATTGTTATGATAGCATATGTTTTCATTTTAAATCCCTTTATTAATGTTGGTGCGTGAAAATTGCTCTATGTGCAAATTTTTTACGAATATACAATCTTGTAGAAATCATTAAAACCAACAAAATAATGAAAGCGACTAAAAAACTTTGACTTATATAAAGTATGATGTAGGCAATTGCTAATAAAATAAATCCTATGAACAACGATAACCAGGGTGAAACTTCGCCATATTTGATGGTTGAATGACAGCCGGTACAAACCCGGACACCAAACTGGCTCTCTTTGAAGCAGAACGGGCACTTAATTGTTTCGTTTTTCATAGCAACCCCAGGGTGGAAGATTTACTGCGTGTTTGTAGGGATTCTCGATGGCTGGCTGGCTAAAGTAAAATCACTTGTACCGATCGATGATTGTTACTCGATAGGTAATATCTATCGTAATTGAGTTATCGATCTGTAATAACGATCAATATTTTCTTGACTAAACAAAAATGCTTTACTAAGGATAGGGTGCGGTTACGAAAAGAATTTGCAATTGACTGTCTATAAACGAATTTTTCTCGCCTTGTTTAAAGGTTGCATTGCATAAATATTTGAGAAGGTCGTGTGTGTTTTGTGAAGAATGGTCTTACCAAAGCTTCTCAGAAGCTCAATGTAATGCTTTATGGAAGCAAGCCACTCTACGAATCTGAGATGCTTTTGCCGTTGTACTGCATTTTTTTGAAGAATCTTTTCTATGATTTCGTTTCGTTTGTCTTTTCTGAGCCGCAATTCCAGTTCTGCAATTTTTCCACCGATACTTTCCCTTCTCTCTGTTGTCCTTAAAATCGTTGCAGGAGCAGGAGCAGGAGCAGGAGCAGGAGCAGGAGCAGGAGCAGGAGCAGGAGCAGGAGCAGGAGCAGGAGCAGGAGCAG